>NZ_JBBAYI010000008.1:0-293143 GCF_037153985.1 Emticicia sp. 17c | reverse complement strand
TAGTCACCAGCAAATATGCTGATTGAACCTAGAATATCTTCCATAGTGTTATGATTGATTGTTTTTTAAATGGTTTATTAAGCATGAACAGGATAACTGCCCACCTTACAAATTACAAAATTGATTCCGAGGAATGGAGGCATGTTTTCGTGTGCCACGGCAACTCCTGCTGTGGCTCCACCTGCCGGAGCTAACACATTAGGATTCATAGGGGTTGGTGTACCTGCTGTGGCATAAAACTTGGCAGTTGTTTTGGCATATTCTGGCAAGTAATTACCCCCTGGTGTGGGTTTTTCAAGCCCACCCGATAGCCCATTGAATACGTGGGTGTGACGAGGCATTTCAGAATACTGTATTGATACATTTTCAACACCACCTTTTTTTGCCTGAGGCATAGTACCTCCTGCATTGGTAGCACCAATTGGCGAACGACCTTGCAAGTTTGGTAAATTAATTTGGGTACGACCGTCACCTCCAAACTGATTGTACATTACGGCCGTAAGTGCCTGATATTCTCCGACATTTACAGCTCTACCATCGCAAGGAGCGTAATTATCAGGAAATGGTACAAAATCAAAAGCAACCATACGAATAAAACCTACGTAATCATCCATAATTGTAAAAGTTTAAATAGTTAAAAAATAAAATTTATTGAGTAATGGCAAAGCATAGTGTTGTCTGAAATGCAGGCTGTAAACTGTATTTCAGGTATCAGATACGATTAGAAATTAACAAGCTGTTATTCAGGTATCAGCATTAGTTATCTCCTATAAGCCAGAATGAAGTTAACAGCAGTTATGCTCATTCATACGGGAGATACCCGGCATACGTATCCATACAGGATACAATATGTAGCTGAATAACATTGGTATGGGTGGGAGGTACCGTAATATAGGGCTAGCACAAAAAACAAAGCTTTTTTGATGCTATTGATTTTAAAGCAATTTTTGTTTGTCTACTTTATATAAATAATAGGTTTATTGTATTTTATTAAAAACAAGCATTCAGACAGGAGTTTTCCGTTGCGTATGTACAGTATTTTCCTAGTATTCTGTTCATAGCTCAAGAGAGTAGCCTCAAGACGAATTTTGCTTCAGTTAAAAAGAGGTTTTGTTTAACAGGCAGTTACTTTAAAAGTAACCGCCTGCTTAAAAATACTTATCTATTGGCTTATACCTTAGCCTCTTGATGGGAAAATACCCGCTATGCAAATAATATAGTTTGAACCAATATAAGGCTGCATATTCTGATGCGGTTGAGAATTACCTGCTGGCATAACTGTTTCTGGGTGCATTTGTAGTTGTTGGTCGCCTGACTGCTCGTTAGCATAGAACGGGACTGTGGTATCGGTAAATACCGGCACAAATGAACCAAGAGGGGTGTAGGTATCAGCACCACCTGATAAGGCATTGTAAGTGTGTCTGTGCACTGGAAGTTGGCTTTTTTGAAGTGTTACGGTTTCAAATCCACCTTGTTCTCCTATGACGCGTGTAGTTAAAGGAGGGTTAGCTCCTGTTCCAAACGCATTTGCGCCTCTGCCTCTAAGGTCTGGCAAGGCAAAAGTTCTTATGCCATCACCCCCATACTTAAGCCCCAGAATAGCATAAAGGGCCTGATTCTGAGCAATTGCTAGTAATCTGCCATCGCAAGGTAAAAAGTTTTTCGGTAGCCATGGTCCTGCGAACTCTCTGATGACACCAATATATTCTTGATCCATAATATTATGTATTTAAAATAGATTTCAAATGAAAATAATTGTAAACTGATACTGAACAAGCCTGCCATAAGGCTAGTATAAAGCCTTTCTATTAGTTTGCTCTGGTTGGATATATTCCGTACACACAAATTATATAATTAACTGCCAGATAAGGAGGCATATTAGGATGTGGCTGTGAACCTCCAGCCAAATCTACTACACGTTGGTTCATAGGCAGCAGTTGGTCGCCTGGGTCCTGAGTTGAGTAAAATCTGGTTGATGGGTTTGGGTATGTTGGCAAAAAGGCATTTGCCGGATTGTTTGTTTCTGGTGATCTTGAAAGGCCAAAACAATTATGGTTATGGGTAGGCATCTGCTGCGACAAAAGCGTAACGTTTTCAACGCCGGCGCGTTCTCCTTGCACACGCATGGTAAGGCCCGGCCCCTGACCAATTCCTATCGGAACACGACCTCTGTAATCGGGCAAAGCAAAGGTACGTACTCCATCACCGCCATAAGTAGTTCCAATTATTGAAAAGAGCGCATCATATTCGGCAATTGAGAGTAGTTTCCCGTCACAAAACATAAAGTTGTTAGGGGCAAAAGTACCAACAAATATTCTTATAGATCCCATGTAGTCTTCCATAGTACTAATATGTTTATTTTTAAATAATGTTAAATTGGGTTAATAAAACAGTGGTTTTGTGTTGCAAATGCGGCTACGCCAAGTTGTTAGCTGGCAATTGCTCATCAATTTTGGTCGTCAATCAATCAACTGGTCTTGATGGGAATACTCCGGCAAAACAAATGACATAGTTCAAAGTCAGATACGGCGACATATTATCATGTGATGCCCCTCCTCCTTCTGCTCCTATCATCTGTGGGTTCATTGCTACTGTTTCTTCACCAGATATTGGTGAGGCGTAAAATCTTCTTGCAGTATTAGGATACTCAGGCAAAAAGGCGTTTGTTGGGGTATTTACTTCCAAACCACCCGACAAGCCATTGGCTACGTGGTAGTGCATAGGCATTTGCTCTTGCGTAAGTATTACTGTTTCCACACCATCTTTTAATCCTTGTGGGCGTGGAGATAAACCATTACCCTGACCGGCTCCGAGAGCAAAACGGCCTCTGAGGTCTGGCAAAGCGAAATTAGTTGTACCATTGCCTCCAAATTGCACACCAATTAATGAAAAAAGTGCTGAGTACTGAGCTATCGGCAATATATCTCCGTTACAAAACATATAGTTTCTGGGAGGAAAGTCTCCGGCAAATAGTTTAATGGTACCTAGGTAGTCTTCCATGTTTAATATACTGTTTTAAGTGAGTAGAATAATTTAATTTTGGGTTTTAATTGAGTTTATATCGGAAAAATCAAGCAAAAAACACCCTCCCGATAGTTTATTAACTATCAGTATTTTATAGCCAATCATGTTACCTAAATAATGATACGTGAGCGAAACTCGGGCTTCCGTAAAAGATTAACAGGGGTCGGTTTAAATTCTAGCAAATAATTGTTTGCAAAACTTCATTACCATTATGTTTATACTATTGGTAATGAACTTATACAGAGAATTTATTAACTTTAATTGCTCTCTGTAAATATTAGTGTTTAATAGGTGGTTTGCTTGCCCCTATTAAACACTAATCATTACTCTTATGAGTAATACAAGGAACCCTCAGGAGTATTTGAAGCAGAACCACCATTTATGTCAACCTCTGACATTGCTGGTTCTACCCATGTTTTTTTTTCGTTCAGGATGTTTAGCTCTAATTGTTTTTGTACTTGATTTTCCATAGATACTGTTTTAAAATGAGTAAAGTTTATATTTTTTATTTAACCTGTGATTGAGATGGGAATGTTGGGCATGTACTTTTTTGCCTGATAAAACGGAGATAAAACCTGATTTTTGTTTCTGACCTTTGGAGAGACGTTGAGCATAATCTTCAAGCATAAAGTTATTTATTCCATTAACGCTATAAGTATTTTGGTGGGTATAAACAGCAACTGCGCTTACAGCAATAGGCAGCTGTTTATGGCCAAAAGATATGTATTCCTGAGGGGCATATTCGTGAACGAATGTGCTTATGGTACCCACGTGTTTACACATAATTTTTATAGCTTTAGTGGTTATAAAATATATCATTTAAACCAGACCTTTTCAGGTTGTTATCTGATAAAAAGAAATATTCCTGATGAATTCGGATTAGCTATGAAAGATGTTCGCCAGCTGCGAAAATCCAACTAAAATAACTCATGGAAGCCTCCCTTCTAATCAAAACAAAAGTTTGCCGTTAGGCATAACAAAACAAAGAAATAAAACTCAATTATTCAAGCAAATTACAGACTTTCTAAAAAAAGTTATTGAGCGGTATTTTTTTATTGGTCTGACAATGGTATATTCCCAACCCGTTTTTACTCAAAAACAGCTTATTTTAAACCTAATTTATGCTCATTAATAACAACGGCTACTTCTGTAAGTGCGTTGTCGTAGAAGTCATTCTGGGCTACAACCAATGCTTGCTGCGCCTTTATCTGGTCAAGGCTATTGAGCAATAACTGATATGACTGCAAGTCGGTAGCGGGCTTGGTTGCATATAAAGGCGAGGTGCTTTTATTACCTCCTTTCAATGCCCTGATAATACCTCCATAGCCGTGTTTGGTTCCGGTTGCGGTGAGTTGTAGCTGGAGCTTCACGAGGTCATCGTTGGTATTGGAGCTACCAAGCACTTTTTTTACTTCGTGGGTTATTACCTGTGAGTCGTACGACTCGTAATCGTCCGAGTAGGTGTCGGCACAACTGACTGGCTCGTTCAGTATAATGAGCCGCTCATTATCATTGATTAAAGCCTGAAGGTTTTTCTTCAAAGATGCCTTGTTGCCTACCTTGATGCCTGCATCGTGTACGATAGATGCTATTTCGTCGGATAGTTGTTCTCTGGTAGGTATTTCAATGAGTTTCAGTTTTTTTCCGCGCATATCCTGCCCGTTTATTCTGATTTCCGTTTTGTCGATATTAGGTATTTCAAATTCTGTTACAATGCCCGATGTGGCAATATTGATAACCACAATTTCGTGTTTGTTGGCTTCTTTGCTCAGGAAATTCACAATATTTTTAATGAATCCGGCATAGCTTTCGCCCGGTATTACGGCATGAATGTGTGATGTTTGACTGATTTTTGACTGAAAATAGACGATTATCTCGTTAAGTTTGCTTTTAAAAAGTAGCTCAACGAGTGTAAGAGCGGCTCCGCTCAGGAACTTTGCTATTGTGTTTGATAGTACATCGGGGTTATGGCGGGCCTCGAGCATAAACTGCACAAATTCTCCGGTTACTTTGCCGGGCCTGAAATCAAAATACCTTGCTCCTAAAGCCAGTTGTGTAGCAATGTCGTCACGTTGGGTATTAGCTAGGTTTGATACTTCCAGCAGTACATCGGTATACATACCGGCATCGTGCGAGCCGGGCAAAAACAGCTTGCTCAGGCTGAGGTTTTCGAGGCTGATGTTTTTACTTTTGGCCTTAGCCAGTAACTGGGTCATCCAGTTGCTTCTGTTGGGCGTAAGAGTGGCATATAACTGGTGCGAACTGGGGTTGGTGTTGTCGGCATCATAAAGCCCGAACGAAAGGCTGTAATTGTCTGCAACAATTGAAGGAATACGGATATTAGTGATGTCGTCAGATTCGATATTACCTGTTAGGGTATTTACCCTTATTGACCTTTCAAATAGTTCTTTGCCATCTTTTCTGGCATAAAACTGAAACTTGCCTTCATAATAAGGCGGAAAAATTTTAGGGTACAATTCATAATGCTCCGAAAACAACCGTAGTGGTCCGCTACCGTGTATGTGCTGAACATCGGGATTGTCTTTTTTCCCGGCGTCAGCTTTACGAATTTCAATTTCATATCCTTCTGCTACAAAGGCATAGAAATCGACTCCTTTAGAAGCCATAGTCCGATTAATAGTTTTATCTTTCCCTACTCTATTTCAGGCTTTTCGGGGAACGCCTTTCTGGTATAATTTAGCTAGGGTTATTTTTTTTCATTCAAAATAACCCTATTGTATATACGCAATTACTTTTCAGCCCATTCCTTGCGAATCAGATTTTTGAATGCAACAAAATCCATGTCTGAATCAGGCTCGTATTGTTTGATTTCGTCGTCGTCTGCGATGTAGTCAAAATAGTCATAATGCCCTAAGTCGTTTTCGTCGTACATATAGCATTGAATCGTGATACACGTAGGCCCTTGCTCGTTGGGGTTTTGCAGTTTATGAAACTGGTTGAGTGTGGGGCTAATCCATGTGATGTCTTCTTCCGAGAAAGTTGCGTTACCGAAAGGTTCTTCAATGCCCAGATAAGGAAACAGCCTTACATTAATTTGCCCATGTAGAACCCGTATAACGGCATTAGCTCCGGCATGGTTATGAATAGGCGAATAACAGCCCGGAGGCCAGATTTCCATGACGTAAGGAATACCCGGCGACTCGCCGCCATTCTGCCCTAGTGTAATACGGAGGTATACTTTCTTGGGGTTAGCTTCGCCAAATTCGCCTGCTTTTGATTTGAGTTTTTCGTAACACCAGCAACCCGGTGTGGCAATGCTGTATTCGATAGCCTCGGCGAAATCAGGGAAATCAGTCGTATTGAGGGTAAATTTTTTACCGGCTATGTTATCGTAAAGTTTTTGTGCAACTGTTGAAAGATTAGCTTTAGGCATAACCGCGCTTGTGGCTATCATGTCCATGGTAAGCTCGTCGGTGTTTTTAACCGTTAATGGCACATTATTCAGAATGGGGTCACGCAAGGCCCTCAGAATAGCCACAAGGTTATTGTCGAAGTTAAAGTATTCCAGACTTTCAAGGAATTTCTTGATACTGGTATCAGGCGAAAACTGATAAACGAAGGTCTGGGTTTCGAGCCGTGCCTCCCCTACTCCAAACCTGATACAATGGTTTTGTGAGTCGAGGCTTATCCAGTAAAAGGCTCTGTCGTTGGTTGTAAGGCCCGAATGTTTTTGTTCGGCCAGTAGCTTGCCGTTTTTAGTTAGCACAATGCTACCTACACCAAGTTTAAGTGCCAGACTTGCGCTCTGTAAGTTATTATGAAAAGCAACCGTCAGGTTTGTGTCTTGGGTAAAGGCAGTGGCGGCTTTGAAAATAACCACTCCCTGGCCTTTAATAATCAGGCTAAGCTGGTTGCCGTCAAGTAGTTCCTGCGATTCTTCGGCGGCCTCTTCGGCCAGCAACGGCGACGTATTGAAGCGGCGCTCCCGTACGAACTGTAAATTAGGATTTGAAAAAGACATAGTTATACATGGTAAAGGTGAAGCACCTTCGTTAAAATTTGAACGAATAATTTTTGTTTCATGCACTACGCACAGGTATCGGTATAGCCGAAAGTCAGGGCATAACGCATTTGTTTAAATGCTTTCAGGCATTCAATATTTTTCTGTTATAGGAGTTTGGTCTGAACAGATTCCGAAAAATCTGTTTTAAAAAGAACTGTTCGCCAGAAGTAATAAACCAAATTGGCAGCATGGCCGGAGTCATGCCTGAATACTTCTAACGGGTATATTTAATTATCTGGGACTTATAGCCACAGCATTTACATTTTATGAAACGGGATATTTTTCTTTATATGAAAAGTCAGGCAAAACAAGTTGTTTATTCATAGTATCAGGTATAGTGGTTATGGTTTTAGTAAACAATTATCTAAAAAACAACTAACAGATAAGAAAAGAGCAGGCTCTCACTTATGGTCACAACGCATTTGCCTTTTTTAAGGCATTAAAAGACATAAAATACTTTTCAAAATTTATGCCAACAACGGTTGTTATGCTTATAAAATTTTATTTAGCTTACCCAACACGGCTACAAACAAGTAAACGTTTGGTTACGGGTTTGTGTTTGCAAGTAAATAAAAAAAAGAATCGATACCCAGATTTGAATATTTTTTTTTCGGAAAAAAATACCTCTCCCCCATACTTCGGGAGGTATTTATAGAAAACATTGGAAGTACCACTCATGCCGAAAGCTACTTGTTGTTTGAAAAGGTTACACCCCTTCATTAGCACAAAAACACGCACCTTGAAGCCATTTTTTATATTAAACAAGGCTTTTTTGAGTTTTTTTATCCTGAACACAGACAATTGCTGCTGAATTTAGTTATTGCTATTAAAATCAGTATGGGCTTTTCTGAGGCTTCTCTGAATGTATCACACAAACAATGAAAAACATGAACAAAGTAATTCTGACACTCTTTTCAGCCGCGCTGGTGGGCCTCTGTTCCTGCGGCAATAATGCTTCAACCCAATTGAACAGTGCAAGCAATGCAGATAGTATGTCGCTATCGGTTGAGACCCAGAAACCTAATACCGACTACAAGCCTGCTTTTTCAGGCCAGACCCGCATAACGGCGGTGAAATCGAAAACAGCTTATGAGGGAAAGGTGCTGACCAACGAACTGGAGAGTCCGTGGGGAATTACGAGCCTGCCTGACGGCCGCTTGCTGATTACCGAAAAAAAGGGAACTATGCGCATTGCTACTACTACCGGAACCCTGAGCGAACCTATTACGGGGCTTCTGAAGGTAAACGCTGACGGGCAAGGGGGATTGCTGGGCTTATGCCTTGACCCTTCTTTTGCCAGTAATCGGATGGTTTATTGGGTGTTTTCAGAAAAACGCCCTGATGGTAACCTGACGGCCGTAGCGAAGGGGAAACTTTCGGCCGATGAGAAAAAAATTGAAGGTGCTACCGTTATTTACAGGGCAACGCCAGCCTATGATGGAGATTTGCATTATGGCGGTAGAATTTTGTTCGATAAAAACGGGAATCTGATTGTGAGTACCGGAGAGCGGTCAGACCTTGAAACCAGACCGCAGGCTCAGTTTTTAAATTCGGCGTTAGGGAAAATCCTGCGAATAACGACCGACGGAAAACCTGCCAGCGGGAATCCTTTTGCCGGAAAAGCAGATAACCGTGCCGAAATATACTCGTATGGCCACCGCAATGTGCAAGGGCTTGCACTGCACCCTACTACGGGCGATTTATGGGAAAACGAATTTGGCCCCAGAGGAGGCGACGAACTGAACAGAATTGAGGCGGGTAAGAATTACGGCTGGCCTACCATTACGTATGGCATTGAATATAAGGGTGATAAAGTAGGTGAAGGGATTCAGCAGAAAGAAGGGCTTGAACAACCCGTATACTACTGGGACCCTGTTGTGTCGCCTAGTGGGATGACATTTTATAGCGGCAGTGATATACCCGAGTGGCAGAATAACCTGTTTCTTGCCTGCCTGAGCAGTATGCACATTGCTCGACTAGTGATTGAAAACAACAAGGTTATAGGCGAAGAAAGGCTCCTTGAACCCGAACACCAACGTTTTCGTGATATTACGCAAGGAAAAGACGGGGCTTTGTATGCCATTACCGACCAGGGGCGTTTGTATAGAATTTATAAGAAATAAGGCCAGTTTCACCCCTTTGGGTTCATGGCCTAAAGGGGTAGTTATGTATTTGCGCGCGGGTTTTGGTAGCTTAGTACAAATGTTCTAACGATTATTTGTAACTTCGTGAAATTTTAATTTCATGACCACCAAGCAGCGTATCCTCCAGACTTCTCTACAATTATTTAATGAGTTTGGCGTGGAAACGGTTACAGTAAGGCATATTGCCAAAGAACTGGGCATAAGCCACGGAAATTTGTGTTATCATTTCCCGAATACCGATGCCATTGCCGAAACGCTCTACGACCAACTGATTGAAGAATTAAATACAAGGCTTTATGACCCCACTTTATTTGCCACACTCAGCCTGAAAACACTCTCTGAAACTTCGGCTTTTGTGTTTGGGAAATTATATAAATACAAGTTTCTGATACAGGATTTTGTGAGCCTTACCCGACGGAACGAAAACCTTAAACTAAAACACCGGAATCTGGTTAAAAGCCGGCGGGCGTTTTTCAAGATGTGTATTGATACAGGGATTGCCGCGGGATTTCTGAAAACAGATATTATTGATGGCCAGTATGAAAACTTTTTTAATCAGCTTTTTATTATCAGCGAATTCTGGTTGCTCAGTGCCGAGGTATTGTATGAAGGGCGCGAAGAAGATAAACTGCAATATTACCTCAATATGGCTTTTACGCTGATTGTGCCTTACCTGACCGAAAAAGGGCTTGAAGAATACAAAGCCTTAATGCCAAGCACCTAACTACGGAGCAGAAGGTAATAGATGATTTGACACAATAAGTGTATTAAAACAGGTTTTTATAAACAAAGGCAGCTTTAGGGCTGCCTTTGTTTGTTTAAGTGCAAGTTAATACCTGCTATTAATTTTTACCACTACCCGAAACCCCCGCGGCTGAACCTGCTGGTGTGCCAGTAGCTTTTTTATCGAAATCACCTGCTTTTACGATAGTGATTTTCTTAGGGTCAATGAATTTTTTGAGTGCGGCATTTACTTGGTCAACTGTGAGTGCCTCAACTTTTTTCTCGAAATCGGCATCAAAAGCCAGCGTTCTGTCGTAGTACAGGTAGCTATTCAACCGTGCGGATAATTCGTTATCCTGCGAGCGTGACACACTACGGCTTTGTAACCAACCCGATTTAGCGGCTTTCAGTTCGTCTTCTGTAAAGCCTTCGGTTACTACTTTGTTCATTTCTTCGTAGAAGGCTTTTTCGAGTTTATCGGCGTTTTCAGGCGCGTAAATGGCGTAGGTCATGAAATTACCTGATTTATCGAAAGGTGCGCCCGATAGCTGAGAACCAACACCATAGCTGATACCTTCTTTCTGACGGATTCTTACAGCCAGACGTGAACTCAAGAAACCACCACCAAGCATATAGTTACCCATAATAAGGGCCGGATAGTCGGGGTCGGTGTCTTGTAAAGGTAGGTTCAAACCAGCCAGAAATAGCGCATTGGCTTTGTCGGGCGTTTTGATAGCGTTATTGCTTGGGGCTATGTCCTGATAAACGGCTTGAATACGTTTGAACGGAACGGGGCTTTTCCATGTACCGAGCGAAGAACTGATAATGTTTTTAATGGCTGCTTCATCGAAATCGCCTACTACTGAAACCGTAGCCGCCGAAGCACCGTAAAAATCAGTATAGAATTTCTTTACATCTTCCAGTTTAACATTTTTTACGTTTTCCAGTTGCTCGTCGAGGGTTCCTACATACCGAACATCTGTTTTCGGATACGGATTCATGGTACGTTGAAAAGTAGTAAAAGCCAGCCCTTGTGGGTCACTTTTCTGTGATTCTATCTGTGCAATGCTTTCTTGTCTGAGTTTTTCAAACTCGTTGGCATCAAACACAGGGTTTTTCAGAATATCGGTTACAATAGCTAAGGCTTTAGGCAAATTAGCGCGGCTCGACTCGATATTGACCGAGATTGAGTTTCCGCCTCCGCCCACAAACACCTGTGACTTGATTTTATCAAGGCTATCTTTAATTTGCTGGCGGCTCAGGTTTTTAGTGCCTTTGTTGAGCATTGAAGCCGTAAACGAAGCAATGGTTTGCTTGTTCTGCAAGCTCTGTTCGTCGCCAATTCTTAGCGTAATATTGGCTCTTACTGTATTGCCACGAGTAGTTTTTTGCAACAGGGCGTACTCAAGTCCGTTAGGTTCTTGCCCGCGTTTGGTGCGGTTTTCGATATTTGACGGCGATGGGTCGAAAGCCTCGCCTTGTGCTACTACGGCACGACCTTTGTAGTTTTTCACCAAATCATCAACGTTTGGTGCTTCTGGTACTTTTACGCGGTCGGGGGTTTCTTCTGGCATAAACAAACCAATAGTACGGTTTGAAGGCTTGAAGTAGAACTTGGCTACCCGAATAACGTCTTCGGGTTTTATTTTCTCGATACCGTCACGGTAGATGAACGCCAGCCGCCAGTCGCCTGCGCCAATGTATTCGCTCATTTGTAAGCCGGCTCTTTCGGTATTACGCAACGTTAATTCAAGCGACTTCAGGATTTCATTCTTTGCACGCTCAACATCTTCTTTGGTTATTTCCATTGTGCTAACGGCATCAAGGGTAGCGAGCATGGTCTTTTTGGCATCTTCCAAATCTTTGTCTTTCAATACAGAGGCACCGAAATAAATGAACGTCGGGTCTTTATTAGTGAAAGAGTAGGCATACTGGTTAGAAGCCTTTTTGGTTTCAACAAGGGCTTTATAAATTTTACCTGCCGGCTCGGAGGTAAGAATAGTTTGCAGAATATCCAGTGCCGGATAATCGGGGTGGCTACTGGCACAAATATGATACGCCACGCCAATGGCCTGCACGTCTCCAACACGGCGCAATACTACCGAGCGTTCGCCGTCCTGCGTAGGCTCAACGGTATAGGTAGGTTGTAGTACACGTGTTGGGCGCGGAATGCTCCCGAAATACTCGTTTACCAGTTTAAGTGTTTTAGCTTCATCGATTTTTCCGGCTACCAGTAGCACTGCGTTGTCGGGCTGGTAGTATTTCTGATAAAATGCTTTCAGGTTATCAATAGGCACGCGTTCGATGTCCTCGCGTGAGCCGATAGTTGAGTTACCATAATTATGCCATAGGAAGGCCGTCGAAATTACTCTTTCGCTCAATACGCTTTCGGGGTCGTTTTCGCCCATTTCAAATTCGTTTCTTACTACTGAAAACTCTTTTTCGAGGTCTTCTTTTTTAATGAACGAGTTCACCATTCTGTCCGACTCAAGGTCTAAAGCCCATTTAAGGTTTTCGTCCGTAGCCGAAAAAGTTTCAAAGTAATTGGTACGGTCGAGCCAAGTGGTTCCGTTGGGGCGTGCGCCGTGGTCGGTTAGCTCCTGCGGGATATTAGTATGTTTGGTTGACCCTTTAAATACCATGTGTTCGAGCAGGTGGGCCATTCCGGTTTCGCCGTAGCCTTCATGCCGCGAACCTACCAGATAGGTAATATTTACGGTAATGGTCTGTTTTGAGGGGTCAGGAAACATCAATACTTTTAGTCCGTTGCCTAGTACGTATTCGGTGATTCCTTCAACAGACGTAACTTTTACAGGGTCTGAAATAACAGGCTTTTCATCTTTTGTAGCCTCGTCTCCTTTTTTCTTCTTTTTCTGGGCAAAGGCATTGCCACCTAACAAGAAAATACCCACAAGCAAAGTAATAGCTATCTGCCTGAACGGGAGGTGTCGGTAGGTTTTAAACATAATTTTGAGGAAATAGTGTGAGTAAATAAATACATAGAAACGCCAAAATAAGCATAAGTATTTAGCTTACACCTATTTTTGTTGTTTTAATTTTGGTATAACGAAATAAATAGTTGAAATTATTCATTCCAAACGAAAAGTGTTAAGTTGTGTTAAAGTTGTATGAATGGCTTATATTTGTTAATAAAACAGTGCATGGTTTTATGCTTTGCTTACGGCTGAATTTACTACTAGCCCTTTGAAAAGGCTCAAATACTATAAAGGCCGTAAAACTCGTTTGAGAAAAGACAAAATATTTACAGACAGCAATAACACGCGGTATTAAAGAATCAATTGCAGAAATTATTAAAAACATATCTTCGTCGGCTGACGAATCTTACTTCACGTAACAGGTCACTTCTACTGTTAAGTTTACCTCAGGAGCAGTTTATTGATTTACACAGCCTGAATTTTCTGGATAACAAACCTTCGTTCGACTACATTCATCAGTTGATTAGCCAGAAAAACCAGATTCCCTTATGCGATGTGCAGGATAGCCGCTTTGAAAAGGTAAACGAGGTTAGCAAACGCCTGCGGAAAATTGCCCGCACCGAAAACTTTATTGAGGAAGAACGAGGGGCAAAAGACCTTTACGTAGCTTACCCGTTCGTAAAAGGCAAGTTCTCGGACGGCACTACGGTTCGGTGTCCGCTTTTGTTTTTTCCGGTAACGCTGAAAAACAATGGCAAAAAATGGATTCTGGAACAACGCGACGAACCCGTGAGCCTTAACAGGAGTTTTTTGTTGGCTTATTCTTATTTTAACCAGATAAAACTGCCCGACGAATGGCTCGAAAAATCGTTTGAAGATTTTGATAAGGATAGTCTGGCGTTTCGTACGCAGCTTTATGAGTTACTGAAAGACAGCCCGTTTGAGATTAATTTTAATCAGCAGCTTTTTACGAATCAGTTGGTTGACTTCGAGAAATTTGCTAAAACCGAACTGGACGCTGCCGAACGCAACGGCGAGTTAAAGTTACATCCGCAAGCGGTGCTGGGTATTTTTCCGCAGGCGGGTTCTTATCTGGTGCCTGACTACGAAGAGCTTATTAAAAATGCCGAACTAGGGCAGTATGAACTGGATACCTTCGAGAAGTTGTTTCGGCACGCTACTTTGCCTGAACCTAAAGTAGTTTTCAAGGAAGAAAATGCTTTTTTACCTTTTGCTATTGATGCCTCGCAGGAAGAAGCCATTAAACAGGTAAAAGAAGGGTATTCGATTGTGGTGCAGGGCCCTCCGGGTACGGGTAAATCACAGTTGATTGCCAACCTGATTGCTGATTTTACAGCCAGAGGTAAAAAGGTATTGGTGGTTTGCCAGAAACGTGTAGCCCTAGACACCGTATACCAGCGGCTGCAAAAGGTAGCTATGACCGATTTTGTGGCATTGATTCATGATTTCAAGAATGACCGCAAGGGGCTTTATGAGAAAATTGCCAGCCAGATAGAAAAAATTGACGATTACCAGAAAAAAAACAAAGGGCTTGATGCTATTTTTCTGGAACGGAACTTTACGCAAATCAGCCGCCGGATTGACCGGATTTCGGAAGACCTCCAAACACTGAAAGATGCGCTCTTTGATGAAACCGTGTGTGGGCTTTCGGTAAAAGAATTGTATCTGAGCAGCAGCCTGAACAAACCTTCTGTTGATTTACAGGATTTGTACCGCTCGTTTCCGTTCGATACACTGGCTGACTTTGAAGGCCGACTTGACCGCTTTCTGCAATATGAAACCAGACTTCGGGCATCGGCGGGTTACGATTTCTGGAAACTACGGCATTCGTTCAGTAAAAGAACATTTACTGACCTGCCAGCTATTACAGCCACCATCGAAGCCATTACTGATTTTCAGGCCACCCACGGGCGTTTGTTTTCTATTGTTGAACTACAACAGTTTAACCAACAAACCTTGCAAGGCTTTATTGACTGTTTTACAAACAGGCACGTTGAGGAGATTTTCAGGGCCATTATTCAGGATAAAAAATATATCAGCAACCGCCAGTTTGATTTAGAAAAAATCTATGCAGAACT
Organism: Emticicia sp. 17c; assembly: GCF_037153985.1. Lineage (NCBI taxonomy): Bacteria > Pseudomonadati > Bacteroidota > Cytophagia > Cytophagales > Leadbetterellaceae > Emticicia > Emticicia sp. 17c. Next base: position 278,193 of record NZ_JBBAYI010000008.1, on the reverse strand, counting down.
GGAGCAGCTTTTTGCCAATGGGGGTATTGAAAAACGGATTCCGGCCAGAGATTTATTATTCAGGAAGGCACAGGTAACACAGGCATATACTGCCAGCCAGTCGGGGCTGAACTGGTTTGTCTGGAAATTATTTTCAAAGGATAAACGGGAGGTGGAAGCCTTGCTTGCGGCTAATGGGTTGGCGTTAAACAAAACTGATTTAGAATTGCTGACACAGAGAATCCTGAATCGCATGGTGTTTGAAGATATTAAAGACAAACTGGGCAAAAAAGGTATTGTTATTGATGAGGCTGACGGCTGGGAGGCAACCGGACAGGAATTGCAGCACTATATATTGGCGAATAAAGCTTATCTTATTTACCAACAGACTGATTTTATTCAACGCCAAACGGCCGATATACTAGCGCACGCTGTGGGTTTTTCGGTACAACCTTACCGCGATTTAGCGCAATTGATTGCCACTACGAAGCAACTGTTCTTGCAATGGCAGGCGTTTGTGTCTTATCAGCAAATTGAGAGCCTTGTTGCTTTGCCCGCGGCTAAAGGAGAGCGGCTGGCGTATCTGAAACAGCATTTTGATTTGATGGTGGAGGCCGACACCTTGCAGGAGGCTTTTTATACGACCGAAATGGAGGTGGTTACGCGGCTGCTGGCTTTTGAGCATCCGGCGGTGGATACTGGTGCTTTAACGGAGGTTTTTCTGAATTCGCTACGGCTGGCTTGGACTCAGCACATTGAGGCTATGTACCCAATTCTGAGGGGGGTGAGTTCGTTAAAGGTGGAACAACTGGAAACCGAGTTGCAGGATTGTGTATTGAAAAAGCAGGAGTTGAGTCAGGAGATTCTGTTATTGAAACTGCGCGAGCAAACGTATCAGGATTTGGTGATTAACCGCTTGCAGAATGTGGTGAGCTATCGGGAATTGCAGCATCAGACTACTAAAAAGCGTAAGTTGTGGTCGGTTCGTAAGTTGCTCGAGCATCATTCGTCTGAAATATTCAAACTGATTCCGTGCTGGATGGCTTCGCCGGAATCGGTATCGGCTATTTTTCCGTTATCGGGGCAGAGTCCGGCGGAGTCGCTTTTCGATTTGGTGATTTTCGATGAGGCTTCTCAATGTTTTGCCGAAAATGGTATTCCGGCTATTTATCGGGGTAAACAGGTGGTTATTGCTGGTGATTCTAAACAGTTACAGCCTACTGATTTGTATCAGATAAGGTATGATGAAGACTTAGAGGATGAGCCGATTCTGGAAATTGATTCGTTGCTCGACCTAGCGGCACAATACTTGCCTCAAACGTGGCTTAAAGGCCACTATCGGAGCCACTCGCTCGACCTTATTGATTTTTCTAACCGGTATTTTTATAAAAATTCGCTGCAACTATTGCCGCATTACGCTGAAATCAGCAAAAATCAGCCTGCTATTAGTTATATTAAGCTGGATGGCTTCTGGGAAAATAATACGAACCCGACAGAGGCGCAGCGGGTACTGGAAATTGTGCAGGATTTGAAGCAAAAGGCTCCGGCAAAGAGTATCGGGGTGGTGACTTTTAACTTTAAACAGGCTGATTTAATTTATCAGACTATTGCTCCTGTACTGGGCGAGGATTGGGGCGTTATTAAAAATATTGAGAATATTCAGGGTGATGAGTTCGACATCGTGATTTTTTCGGTAGGCTACGCGCCAAACCTGAAAGGTAAATTGCTGATGAACTTTGGTAGCCTGAATCAAATGGGTGGGGAAAACCGACTGAATGTGGCTGTTACGCGCGCCCGTGAGTTTATTTATATTGTGAGTAGTATTTTGCCGCACCAGTTACAGGTAGAACAGGCGCAGAATTCGGGTCCGAAGTTGCTAAAAAGGTATCTGGAATATGCGTTGGAGGTGTCGCAGGGAAATTATTCCCCTGAACCGCTTTCGACTGAGAAATTTAATACCCGCTGGCTTCTGAAACATCAACTGGTGCGCCAGCACTCAGGCTATTACCTGGAACTGCCTTTTGCGGATGTAACGGTGAAGGCGAATGGGGCGTATGAGTCGCTTATTCTGACGGATGATGATTTGTATTATGAGAGTATCTCGCCGAAAGATGCGCACGCTTATCTGCCGATAAGTCTGCGGCATAAGGGCTGGCGCTTTGAAAGGCTTTGGAGTCGTAACACGGAATGATATTCCGTGTGTTCTTACAGGAGCCAGCTTTTTACATTTTCTGACACATAGGTATATTTCCAGTTTTGCCAGTCAGGTACAAGACCCGCCTGCACGGGGTTCTGAACAATGTACTCAATAATTCTTTTAAATTCGGTATCGTCACGCACTACGTGGTCGTAGCTTTCTTCAGCCCAGAAAGTATGGCCTGTGAGGTCGAGTAACTCATTCGATTTTCGGGCGGTATGCCGTTTCAGCGATTGTAACACTCTAAAAAACCCTTCTTTATGAATGGTAGACGTTAACAGCACGTGCACATGATTGGGCATAATGCAAAACGCATGAAGCTCATAATATTTTGTATCGCGGTAATGCAAGGCTTCTGCCAATACATCTGCCACAGCATTGATGCCTAACCACTTTACCTCATTTAAACACTGATGCAGGTAGGTATCGAACCTTGCAAAATATCTTTTTTGCGCCTTGTATAGTTCGGCTTTTTGCGTAATATCATCAATAATGGCTGTTCTAATCTGGGCTTCTGCCCTGTTTTTCTCGGTCATTAATTGTAGTATTACTTCTTTAGGTAAAGAATTTGCCAGACGAAAGGTTATAAAAAGCCTTTCGTCTGGCGGAAGAATATGTGGCAGATACCTTCGGTAATGTGTTTTCATAGGGTGGTTTCACAGCAATTATTTGGTACAGGTTAGTCACGGAATACCATTCCGTGATACGCCTCAATCCGCCTGTTTCTTCACAGGAAACAGCACACTAGCCCCTACACTTACCGCCAGAATACCCACAATAACTATCAATGAATGCACATTCGTAAACCCAAGAGCCATTAACTGGTGATGTAAAAGCATTTTCACCCCGATAAACGATAGTAAAACCCCTAAACCATATTTCAGGAAGCGGAACAGCCCCATGATACTAGCCAAGAAGAAAAACATCGACCGAAGCCCCATAATAGCAAACACATTAGAAAAGAAAACAATGTAGGGGTCTTTGGTAATAGAAAAAATAGCCGGAATAGAGTCTACTGCAAAAACCACGTCAGTACCTGCAATTACGAGCATTACCAAAAACAGCGGAGTAATGTACCACTTTTTATAACGGTGATTAAACACCAGAAAATGGTCGGTTACATTACGTTTATAGACATTCAAATATTTAGAAGCAAATTTTACTATCGGATGATGCGCCGGGTCGATTTGCTCCTCCTCACCATTATCCCACAAGATTTTAACTCCGGTATAAATCAGGAAGGCACCGAAGATGTACAGAATCCAGTCGAACTCCTGAATTAAAGCCGCACCTACAAAAATAAACACAAAACGCAACACCACAGACCCCAGAATACCCCACACCAATACTTTTTTATAATACCTTTTATTCACACCAAAAGAGTTAAAGATGAGAATAAACACAAAAATATTATCAATAGACAGCGAATATTCGGTCAGATAGCCCGTCAGATAATCAATAGCCATGCTATTCTGAAAAGCGCGGAGTGCTACCTCAAAATTAGGAGGAAGTTTCAGCGACTCATAGTAACGTTCCTTTACCTCTTGCAAATGCGCAATATTACTGATGTCATGAATCAGGTAACCATACTGACGTATAAAAACGAAGAAGCCTAACGCCAGCGTAACCCAGACGGCACTCCAGATACCCGCCTCTTTAAAACTTACTACATGGCTTTTTGACTTACTGAAAGCCCCTAGGTCGAGCGCCATTACAAACGCTACAAAAATTGAAAATCCTATAAAAAAAATAGTTTCGCTCGATAATGTCATATTAATCAATGAATAAAATAAATACAGTATTTAAATAATAGTTATGAGACCTTTGGCATTCTGTTTGCCTTTTCACAATAGGGTGTTAAACTAAAGTTATTCTTGGAAATAAAAAGAATCGTGCCCTATTTTACAGCCGAATTCAAAAAAGGTGTGTTTTCTAGCCAAATCGCCCACAAATTAGCATCGAAAACTCAAATAATTTATGTATAATAATAAAAAAGTAGTAATTGTTATGCCCGCTTACAGGGCTTCACAAACACTTGAGCGTACTTACCGAGAAATTCCCTTCGATATTGTCGATGAAGTAATTCTAGTAGATGATTATAGCCCCGACGATACCGCCGATGTAGCCAGACGCCTGGGCATTGAGCATGTAATTCGTCATGACGTAAATAAAGGCTATGGTGGCAACCAGAAAACCTGCTATACCAAAGCCCTCGAAATAAATGCAGATATAGTTGTGATGGTTCACCCCGACTACCAGTATACCCCCAAGTTAATCAGAGCGATGGTCAGTATCATTGGTGAAGACCTCTACCCTGTTGTTTTCGGGTCTAGGATTCTGGGTAAAGGTGCATTAAAGGGAGGTATGCCCCTCTATAAATACATTGCTAACCGTTTCCTGACTTTCTCACAAAACCTTCTGATGAACCAGAAGTTATCTGAATACCACACGGGTTATCGGGCTTTTTCAAGACAGGTGCTGGAAACCGTGCCTTTCAAAAAATGTGACGACGACTTTATTTTCGATAACGAAATGATAGCACAAATATTCTGGAAAAAATTTGAAATAGCAGAAGTTACCTGCCCCACCAAATATTTTGAGGAGGCATCGTCTATCAACTTTGTCAGAAGCTCAAAATATGGCTTAGGCGTACTACGGGTATCGCTTTTATACTGCCTGTCGAAACTTGGTATTTTTAAATGGCGTTTATTAGACTAGGTTATTCATAAAAAGCCGCCTTAAAGCTAAGCTCACCAACCTCCAACCCGTTTTTGGGCTGTTATGGCAAGTAAGTTTTTAAGGCGGCTTTCGTATATACCTACGCCGATTTTAGTTCAAAAATGGTAATTTCAGGATAAATACCCACGCGCCCCGGATAAACAATATAACCAAAACCACGGTTTACGTATAACTTCTGGTCATTCTGCTCATAAAGCCCGGCCCATTCCTTATAACGCAACTGCACCGGCGACCACTTGAATTTACCCAATTCTACCCCGTATTGCATTCCGTGTGTATGCCCTGCAAAGGCTACGTCAATATCTTTGTACTGCTCTAATACTTGTGCCCGCCAGTGGCTAGGGTCATGTGAGAGTAAGAGTTTTACGGGGTAATCCTGCGTGTTGGCGTGTGCTTTTGCCAGATTACCATACTTTGAAAAACCACCCGCGCCCCAGTTCTGAATACCCAATATGGCAAGGCTTTCGCCATCAACTTTAATTTCGCGGTGCTCGTCGAGCAACAAGTCCCAGCCTAATGTTTTATGTGCGCCCATTAAATCTTGCAGGTTCTGGCGTTTAGCCTCAGCCGAAACCCAATTGGTGTAATCGCCGTAGTCGTGGTTACCTAAGGTCGAGAAAGTACCAAGCGGAGCTTTGATTTTTGAAAAAACCTCTATGTAATCTTTCACTTCAGGGGCAATGTTATTGACGAGGTCACCGGTAAAGAAAAACACGTCAGGTTTTTCTTTCATGAGCATTTCCACGCCACCCTTTACGGCCGTTTTATTAAAGAAACTACCCGAGTGTATGTCTGAAAGCTGGGCGATTTTCATTCCATCAAATTTTTTGGGAAGATTCTTCAGGCGAAGAGTCACGTTTCTGACGTGGTAGTCGTGCGCACCTGACAAAATACCCCATGTCATACCACCCATGTGCAAACCTCCGATAGCCAATGCCGATTTCGCCAGAAACTCCGAGCGAGGAATACCACTACTGCCCGTTTCTAACGCCTGTGTAACCGCTGTTGAGCTTGGGGCACTTTGAAACAACGATGCCACCCATTTAAAACCTCTGATAATATCGTCAATGAAAATAATAAGCACAGAAAATACCTTCGAGATATAGAAAATAAAAATACCTGCCATCAGAAAGGTGCGAAACGAGGCTCTGACAGGCGCCGTAATAGGTGTATAAGTAAAAATACCAATGAATGCTATGATTGAAAAGGCTGTAAGCCCCCAATAAGTAAAGCCTACAATACGGTGAGTAAGAACGCTTGCCGAGCGCATAAGTAATTTAATAGCTTGCCAAACGTACAAATCTATTAAAAAAAAGACAACTGTCACCAAACCAAGTCCGAAGGGTCTGTTCATTTTAAAGGTAGTGTTTATAAAAACTGAATGAACAAAAAACGGTTTTGCCAATAAGATGGTTTCATTTCGATGCTTTTTAATGCGTGAATGTGATGAAAGGTCTTTTTTCGTTAGCAATAGCTAGTACGCATTTGATATTAGCTATAAAATTTTACCTACCAACCGTTTGGTAAAACAAAAAACTATTTGTACGTTTGCAGGGCTACCATACGAATTGTTTTCAAATGCCTGTTCAAAAAGTTACGAAAGAAGAAATTCTGCTGAAATCGTCAGATATTTTCCGAACAAAGGGGTATCATAATACATCTATGCAGGATATTGCTCAGAATTGTGGCTTGCTGAAAGGTAGCTTGTACCATTATTTTCCGAGTAAGGAAATGCTCATGAAAGATTTGCTCTGCTGGATTCATTCGTACCTGAAAGAAAAGATTTTCCCTATTGCCACAGATGCAGCCCTGCCCCCTGAGGAACGTATGGAAAAGCTATTGAAAAAAATGGGGCGGTTGCTACTCGAAAAAGAAGGTGGTTGCCTGATAGGAAATACTACCCTTGAAACAGTAGGGGTAATTGCTGAATTTCATGAAGTACTGAAAGCAATTATGGACGACTGGACTTATGCCTTGCAACAGATTTTTATGACCAGAGAAACACCCGATGTTTCGTTCAGGATGGCACAGCATACCATTATGGAGTTTGAAGGGGCTGTTATGTTCTCGAAGTTATATGGCAATAAAAGTTATCTGTATGATGCTTTCTTGCGGGCTATGGCAAAATTGCAGTAAACCCCGAATGAGCCAACAAACAGAACCAGCTTATTGATAAAGATTTTAATAGTGCGTTAACAGGTAATAGGTCAGGGAATATACGCTGTATATTCCCATGATTTCTTCCCTGACAGTTTTTTTCTCTACTTAAGTACAAAATCTTATGACAAAATCAGCACTGAAAGATGCCTTACAAAACAGCTTTAATGGCCTAGCGCAACAAACCCATAGCCTGACCGAACAACAGTTTTTTGCCCCTATTGGCGAAAAATGGTCTGTGGCAGAAAACATTCTGCACTTAACCCAATCAGTAAAAGCTCTTAATCAGGGGCTAGCCTTACCCAAGCAGGTACTAGTGCAGCAATTCGGAACAATTGAGCGGCCTGCGTTTGATTATGACGGTGTAGTGGCTGCGTATCTGGCGGTGTTAAGCACGGGGGCCGTGGCCAAAGGTATTTATGTACCTACATTACCAGAGAACCCCTCGAAAGAGATGCTACTGGAGAGTTTTGTTAAACATCATAACATACTAGCTGGTTTTCTGGATGACTGGTCGGAACAAGAACTTGATGAAATCTGTATCCGGCATCCGGTTCTGAAACTCCTGACCATACGCGAGATTTATTATTTTATGCACTACCACATAGAACATCATAAAAAGGCTATTATGAAGGGCTTGTAAGGCTCTGTTTCAAGTATATGCCAGTGTTATAGCAAATATCGGGCGGCTCTGTATTGCTTCAATTATTGGTTCGCCCGCTATTATTTGGCTTGTCTGCCCATTATTTCTGTAAAGTTTCCTCTCTATTCTTGCCTGTTTTTATTATTAAGCGGTACAATTCTGCCATTTATTTTTTTCAGGTTTTTACAACCAATACTATATGATAAAAGTCAGTGTTTATGTAACAAAAGATGTTTATCTTTACGTACGAAAATTATACGTGTTAACATCATATAATAAATTGTATAGCGTTACGTTTATTCGCCAGACTTTTCGTTAAAAACCAGAGAAATGAAAAAGAAATGTTTGCTTATGGTAGGTTTATTGGCAGGAATAAACCTGTGTGTGGCTCCGCTCCTGCTGCCTGCTGCGGCTAGCGAACTGCCCGAACCCGCATGGAAAGCAGCAACTCAGTATGTAGTTGGCGATGCTGTGGCTGATTTCAAACTCAAAAATGTAGATGGAAAAATGGTGTCGATGAAAGATTTTGAGTCGGCCAAAGGTTTTGTTATTGTATTTACTTCTAATCATTGTCCGTTTTCAAAATCGTACGAAGACCGCATTATTGATATTGACAGAAAGTTTGCTCCGCAGGGGTATCCGGTTATTGCCATTAACCCGAACGACCCCGAAGCCTACGAGGAGGATTCTTTTATAAATATGCAGGCCCGCGCCCGCGAAAAGGGGTATCCGTACCCTTACCTGACCGATAACACGCAGGCGGTTAGTAAATCGTTCGGGGCTTTGCGCACACCTCATGCTTTTGTATTAAAAAAAGAACAGGGTAAAATTATTGTTCATTACATTGGTGCCATTGACGATAACCCCCAAGACCCCGCCAACGTAACTAAACATTATGTGGCCGATGCCGTCAATAATCTGATTCTGAACAAGCCCGTGGTTACGCCCACTACTAAGGCAGTAGGCTGTGCCATTAAATGGAAAACCTGATTTGTTTCTGGCCTGAGATAAATATTTTGCCACCCGATTGTTTCAGGTGGCTTTTTTATTGCCGAACTTTACAAAAATTTCAAGAATTAGTATGAGTAATACCCTTCCAAGCATATTTTCTCCGCAACGCATGGAGAAACTCATGGCATTTGACCGACTTCTGACTATCATGGACGAGCTAAGAGAGCAATGCCCGTGGGATAAAAAACAAACCATTGATAGCCTGAGACACCTGACCATTGAGGAAACCTATGAGCTTTCGGATGCTATTCTGGAAAAGAATATGCCGGAAATCAGGAAAGAATTAGGCGATATTATGCTGCATCTGGTGTTTTACTCCAGAATTGCTTCTGAAACCGGCGACTTCGACGTGGCTGATGTGCTGAATGGCATTTGTGATAAACTGATAGCCCGCCACCCGCATATTTATGGCGATGTAAAGGTTGAAAACGAAGAACAGGTAAAACAAAACTGGGAACAGCTAAAACTGAAAGAAGGTAACAAGTCGGTGCTGGCGGGGGTTCCGCAGTCGTTGCCGGCTTTGGTAAAGGCCATGCGTATTCAGGAAAAAGCTCGTGGTGTTGGCTTCGACTGGGAAGAGAAAAAGCAGGTGTGGGGCAAAGTAGAAGAAGAAATGCAGGAGTTTAAGGAGATGTTTAACGCCGAAAACAACGAAATGATTGATGCCGAAAAGGCCGAAGCCGAATTTGGCGATTTGCTTTTCTCGCTCGTTAATTATGCCCGTTTTATTGACCTGAACCCCGAAACGGCTCTCGAACGCACCAACAAGAAGTTTATCAAGCGTTTTCAGTATCTGGAACAGAAGGCGAAAGAAGCCAATAAAAACCTGAAAGACATGACTTTAGCCGAAATGGATGTTTTCTGGGAAGAAGCCAAACGTTTATAACCAATTACGAAAAAAATGCCTAGAATACTTGCCATCGATTACGGAGCTAAACGCACAGGGCTGGCTGTTACCGACCCCCTCAAAATTATTGCCTCGGCTTTAGAGACGGTTCCTAGCGAAACCCTGATTGCCTATTTACAACAATACACCAAAACCGAACAGGTAGAAGCCTTTGTGGTAGGCTTGCCCAAAAGTCTTGATGGCTCGGACACCCATGCTACTGCGCTGGTGAATAAACTGGTAGAAACCTTAAAAGTACATTTTGCAGATATACCCGTGCATTTGCACGACGAACGATTTACCTCAAAAATGGCCGTACAAGCCATGATTGCGGGTGGCATGAAAAAGAAAGACCGCCAAGTGAAAGGCAATATTGATAAAATAAGCGCAGTTATTATTTTACAGAGTTTTATGGGCATTTAATATGCAGGGCGTGTTAAGTAAAAACCTGCATAACTTTAGTGCTGGCGCACCCGATTACGCGCCATAAAACACATTAAATACAATAGGGTGAGCCATTATGCTTGTCTATTGGCTGCCACATGCCATGGTGTTGTTAATTCTTGGTATATAATTTATTGAAGTGCATATTTCTTAAAACAGCATGATTAAACATATTCTTTTAATGGATGGGCCCGATGCCAAAGGGTTGATTTTCCATGTTACCAGTGTTCTTTATAAAAACGAATGTAATATTCTTTCGCAGGATGAATATGTAAGCCCCGACAGGCAGTTTTTTATGCGTACCGAGTTTGAGGCCCCCAAAGACCTGCTTCCTGAGAAAGTATTGAAAGATTTAAGAGAAGCGGCCCTATCGACGGCCATCAATTTCAGGCTTAACCCCAAGAAAAAGAAAGATGTGGTTATTCTTTGTACCAAAGAACACCATTGTTTGTCGGACCTGCTGGTGCGGTATAATTTCGACGAACTCGATGCCAATATTCTGGCAGTAGTGAGTAATTATAATACGCTGCAACCACTGGTAAGCAAATTTGGTATTCCGTTTCATTATGTAAGCCACGAGCACAAAACCCGTGAGCAACACGAAGAAGCCATTTTACGCACGCTCGAAATATACCAACCCGAATATGTAGTGCTAGCCAAATATATGCGGATTTTGTCGCCGGAGTTTGTTTCGCATTACCCCGATAAAATCGTGAATATTCATCATTCGTTCCTGCCTGCATTTATTGGGGCGAATCCGTACAGACAAGCCTACGAAAGAGGTGTAAAAATTATAGGAGCAACGGCGCATTTCGTCAATAACGATTTAGACGAAGGGCCTATAATTGCCCAGAATATTAAAGAAGTTGACCATAAATATACTTACCTCGATATGGCCCGCGAAGGAAAAGAAGTTGAGAAGTCGGTACTGACACAGGCTTTAAAGCTGGTTTTTAACGACAGGGTTTTTATTCATGGCAACCGAACGGTAATTTTATAACCTTAGGTCAGTATTGTTGGCCTCGTTCTGAGCGAAACTGACTTGCTCAGAACGAGGTCAATGTGTTAATTTCTTACAATCGACAACTGCACACGGCGGTTTTGCGCCCTGCCTTCTTCGGTATCGTTGGTTGCAACTGGGCGCATCTCTCCATAGCCGATACTCGTTACTCTTTCGTTCTGCACTTTCTTTGAAAGCAGGTATTTTCTAACGGCTTCGGCACGGTCTTGCGATAATTTCTGGTTACTTTCATTTGACCCCACGTTGTCGGTGTGTCCTTGTATTTCTATCACCAGACTGGCGTTTTTCAACAGAATATCCACTATCTTATCTAACTCAGGGTAAGAGTCTGAGCGTAAAACTGCTTTTCCGGTCTCAAAGAAAACGTTGTTCAGCGGCACATCTACATTTGCTTTGATAGGCGCAATTTTTAAATCATCGTTTGTTTTTTCTTTGTAGGAGCCTATTTCGGTCAGGTCAATCAGTTTTTCGATACCAATAAAGTTTTCGGCTTCGGCGGTATAAGTATACTTGGCCCCATAGGGCAGCACTATGGTATAAATACCCGTAACGGGGTTGGTGTAGGCTTCGCCGCTTTCACCGTTCGACAAACCTTTATAGGTAATTTTGGCTTCAATAGGCTTACCCGTTTGAGAATCAAGCACCCTGCCGCTTACAATCACTACCGGATTTGGCGCAATGCTGGTTTCGTCGGTTGTGGTTTTGCTGTTGGCTGTACTCTGCCCTGTGTTTTTACTGTCGGATGTTTGGGTTCCGGCCACTGCCGGCGTTTCTTTTTTATCTTCCCGAAGTTTAAAACGCACGATGTCGTTTTTACCGACCGAGTTTTTCTTGGTACTCATGTAGGCGTATTCGCCGGAGGCCGATACCGAAAACGAATATTCGTTGGCATCGGTATTGATTTTATCGCCCATATTTTTGGGTTTCGACCACCGCTGCCAACTTCTGTCGAGGCGTTTTGAAACCCAGATGTCAGTACCGCCGAAGCCATTTTTACGGTCGCTGGCAAAATAAAGCGTGTAGTTGTCGGAGGCCAGAAAAGGGGCGGTTTCAATATCGTCGGTATTAATATCGGGGCCTAGCCCTTCGGGTTTCGACCATTTGCCGTCTTTTCCCAGAAAACTCACATATAAATCATCCTGTTTTGAGTTCTTTTTTGTGCTGAATGCCATTATCAGCGTTTTGCCGTCGTTCGAGAGGCAGGCTGTCAGAAACTGGCCTTTACACATTTCATTGAATCTCGGAATCACCACCTGTTCGGGTTCGCTCCAACCTGTTTTGGTTCGTTTACAAACCGATATTCCGGCGGCATCTTCTCTACGGCCGTTGTTAGTATACACCCCCGAAATAAGTATTTTGTTGCCGTCAGGCGTGATACTGAACAAATCGTTATACTGGTCTTTGTTAATGGTGTTGGGCATCCGGCGGGCAATAGTCCAGTTGTTGTTATCTCTCAGTTCGGCATACCACACATCTTGGCTGTGTTTGGTTCCAAAAGTATTGGAAGGGTGGCTTACACGGGCAAAATAAAGGGTTTTGCCATCGGGAGATAACACCGGATTAAGTTCGCTAAACTCGGTATTAATGGCTGAGCCTAGCTGTTCAACGGTTTGTGCGGTCGTTAAAAACGAGGTAAATACTGCTAACAAAATAATAATCTGACGCATAGTTTTGTTGGTAGTCAATAAGTCGATTCTGGTTTGGGATGACGAGGAATTGAGCCTTGTTCGCCTCAGGTTATCGTATTTCAATAAAATTATCGTTTACAAATAACGCAATCTCTGCGCCAAAATGTATGCTTTTTTAAAAAAATCGTAGTAAAAAATCCTTAGTTTTGCAGCTCGAAAAAAATAAACAACAGGAAAGCGGGGTATCCGTACGTACGAAATATATTTTTGAATGACAGTAAATCAGATTTTTGATTCTTTTGATAATCTTCGCATTCTGATTGTAGGCGATGTGATGATTGATTCTTATATTTTTGGTAAAGTTGAGCGGATTTCGCCCGAAGCACCTATTCCGGTTGTGAATGTGAAGCGCAAGGAGATTCGCCTCGGTGGGGCTGGCAATGTGGCCATGAACATCAGGTCGTTGGGAGCTACGCCGGTGTTATGCTCGGTAGTAGGTGCCGATGCCGAAGCGCAAGAGCTGCTAAACCTGCTTACGAGCAACCATTTACCAACCGAGGGTATTATCCAAAGCCCTAATAGGGTAACTACCGTAAAACAGCGTATTCTGGCGGGGTCGCAGCACGTGGTGCGGATTGACTCTGAAATGGATACGCTCATTAATGAAGAAGAAAGAGCGCAACTGATAGCCAGAGCTCAAGCACTGATTCCGACCTGTGATGTGGTGATATTTGAAGACTACGACAAAGGCGTGCTTGATGGCGAGAGTATCCGGCAGATTGTGGCTTTTGCCAAAGAGCATCAGATTCCGACCATTGTTGACCCTAAGAAACGTAATTTTACGAATTATCAGGGAACCGACCTTTTTAAACCTAACCTGAAAGAACTCAAAGAGGGTTTAAAGATTGATTTTAACGCCGATAAGCTCGACGAAGTGAAGGAAGTAGTGGCCAATGCTAAAAAGGCTTTGGGTGTAAATGGTATTTTTCTGACTTTATCGGAAAGAGGGGTATTTATTGATTACCAGAACGAGGTGCATCATATACCTGCACATTTGCGGAGTATTACGGATGTATCGGGCGCAGGAGATACCGTTGTGAGCATTGCGGCTATTTGTATGGGCCTGAAACTGGCACCAAAAACCGTTGCTGAGTTGTCGAATCTGGGAGGTGGGCTGGTTTGTGAGTATGTGGGCGTAGTACCTATTGAGAAAGAAAAGCTACGTCAGGAATACGAAAAACACGCCGTAGAAAAACGCTAGGGGCGGGTATTGTGTAAAAACAAAGCACCTCACCCCAATATTGTTTATGTTAATAAAACGAAAATCGGGATGAGGTGAAAATTTCTGAACAATTGAGTCTGAACTCCTCTGGTTGTGAAAATGACCAGTACACCGTAGACCTGAATATGGCTGTAAAATTTTTTTGGCTACAAATCATGCGAGCTAAATTATCTTACGTATGGTTTTGTATAAGGTAATGTTGGTTTGGTTTTCTTGGTTAAAGAATAAACTACAACTCCCACAGCTACAGCAGCAATTCCGAATAATACTCCTTTTTTCATTGTTGGATATGATTTTGTTAAAAATTAATAGGATGATTTCAATAATTATATAACGTAAAAAAAGGCAAAAGTGTTGTGAGAAACACTTAAAAATTTCTTAAAAATTTATTTAACGGTTATTTTCTTTTTTAAATCCTACTCAATTGGTAGGTAATAATGAAAACAAGAGAAATAATTGCTTCAGAATAGCATTCTATACGATTATATTAATATTTTTAACAAAAATGATTTTTATTTGTTCCTGAAAACAGAGGTTTTTTTGTTTTTAAGTAGAATTTAAGTTCAGGCTCTAAATTTTAAGGAAACACTAGTTATATTATTATCAGATTTTGAAGCAGAAAATTGGATTAATCATGCGTTCGACAGGCTCCTGGTACGAAGTTCGTGCCGAGGACGGAAGCATGCTGACCTGTCGGCTGAAAGGGAAGTTTAAAATTAAGGATTTAAAGGTGACGAATCCGCTGGCTGTGGGCGATAAAGTAGCCTATGAGCTTGAAAATGAGACCGAAAACACGGGTATTATATATGATATATTGCCCCGCGAGAACTATATTATCAGGCAGTCGGTACATAAAACGGCTCATGGGCATTTATTGGCATCGAATCTCGACCAAGCCGTTTTAATTGCTACGCTGATGCTACCGAGAACCTCGCTTGGCTTTATTGACCGTTTTCTGGTAACTGCCGAGTCGTTCCGTATTCCGACGGCACTGGTTTTTAATAAACTAGACGTACTGAGCAACGAGCAACAGGCATATCAGCAAGAACTGGCAACTTTATACGAAGGCTTGGGCTACAAGTGCCTGTTTACGTCGGCGTTGCATCAGGTGGGTGTTGAGGAGTTCAGGCAATTGCTTCAAGGGAAGGTATCTTTGTTGTCGGGGCATTCGGGTGTAGGCAAATCAACGCTGGTTAATGCTATTGCACCTGATTTAGACCTGCGCACCTCCGAAATTTCAAGTTTTGCCAACAAAGGGGTGCATACCACTACTTTCGCCGAGATGTTCGAGCTTGAGAAAGGCACTTTTATTATTGATTCACCCGGCATTAAAGAGCTAGGCTTGGCAGAAATGGAAAAAGAGGAAATAAGCCATTATTTTCCCGAAATGCGCGAGCTACTGGGCCAGTGCAAGTTTCATAACTGCCTGCACCTCGACGAACCCAAGTGTGCCGTGAAAGATGCCGTAATAGAAGGCACTATTGCCGAAAGCCGTTATGCCAGTTACCTGAGCATGGTACTTGGCGAAGACAACCGCAAATAAGCAGGTTATTACCGTATTGGAATACCTCTCGGCTCCTATCGGGTGTTTTATAGATGGTAGTAAGCCGTCAGGATACAGGCGGGGTGCTTTCTTGCAGCCATGCAAACTTCTTTTTGCTGAATAGCAACACAATGCCCAGTACTAATGTAAGCCCCAGTACACTTCCGGCAAAAACATCGCGGGGGAAATGCTGAAACAGGTATACCCTTGAGTAGCCAACCAGTATAGCCAACCCCAGCCACAAAAAACCCGCAAGGCTGTTTCGGGCTACGAGTATAAAAAAAGCGGCCAGCGCAAAAGCCGTAAATGTATGCCCCGACGGAAAACTCTGCCAATGGTGTATTTCTAAGCCCTGAATGACATGAATGGCACGGCCTGTTTTTTCGTAGACCTCCATAGGGCGCGGCAGATTAAAAATATTTTTTAATGAAACCGACAGAATCCCTTTGCTAATCCAGATAATTATGAGCATTATTGCCTGATTTTTCACAGGCTTTTTTTGTATAAAATACTGATAGAGGTACACTAAAAGCACGCCCAGCCAGATACCGTCTTCGCCCAGCAGGGTTGTGTATTCAAAGAAAACATCGAGTGCGGGGCTGTGGTGGGTATTAACCCAGAACATGAGTTCGGTTGGTGAAAAAAATAGCTGTAAAAGGGCCAATACAATAAGCCATATAAAAAACAAGGTAAAAAACAGGGAGTGATTTCTAAGAATTTTCAGCATTTTCTTTAAAAACTTTCTTAATTCCAAAATTAGCAGTAAATTTGCAACCTTTCTGTGAAAACGTGAGCAAGATATTATCAAAATATGACATTCACATTCAAGGCCTTGAAAATAAACGTTATACTTACGAATTTGAAGGCGGCGATGAGTTTTTCGAGTTTTTTGAACAAGATATTATAACAAAGGGGCATTTTAAAGCCACTGTTATACTTGATAAGAACTCGACACTGATGCAGTTGTGGTTTGATATTGAAGGCGTAGTTGAATTAACCTGCGACCGCTGCCTTGAGCCTTTTGAAGAGCCTGTTCATGTGAAAGAAAAGTATATCTATAAGTTCGGAGACCGCCACGAGGAGCTTTCTGACGAAATAGAGATGATTCCGCTCAATACAGCAACTGTTAATATAGCCCAACATATTTACGATTTTATTGGGGTGTCGCTTCCGATGAAAAAACTTCATCCGAAATTCAGGAATGAAGCCGATGACGAAGAAGACGAATTTATTTACTCAACTGATAAAGAAGAAGCCGAGCAGGAAGAAGAAGAAGTAATTGACCCACGCTGGGCGGCATTGTTATCGTTGAAAAACCAGAAGAATAAGGAAAATTAAGATTAAATATAAAGTATAGACAATATGACTCCTGTGAAGGAGGATATAAGTTAAATCAGATTGAAAAATGGCACATCCAAAACGAAGACATTCGACAACCAGAAGAGATAAACGTAGAACGCACGATGCTTTATCGACTAAAGCGTTATCAATCGATGCAACAACTGGTGAAATTCACCTACGCCACCGTGCGCACGTATTTGAAGGAAATTTGTATTATAAAGGTAAATTAGTGGTTGAAAGCTACGAAAAAGCATAATTGTATTTCGTAAAATACTTGTTTCTGATATATTAGCACTTCAAAACAAGACTTTAATTATTCACTAAAGCCAATCCTTTATGAAAATTGCCGTTGATGCCATGGGAGGCGATTTTGCTCCCAAAGCCATTGTCGAGGGTGCCGTATCCGCTGCTAATCATTTGCCCGAAGGTACAAAAATTGTATTGGTGGGTAAGCAGGGAGTTATGTTAGATATTTTACGAACGTTAAAATATCCGGCTCATGCTATTGAAATGGTTAATGCTGACGACATTATCGAGATGGGAGAGCATCCTACAAGAGCATTTTCTCAGAAACCCAATTCCAGCATTGGAGTTGGGTTTAAACTTTTAAAAGAAAAGCAGGTTGATGCCTTTTGTAGCGCCGGAAACACCGGAGCTATGATGGTAGGCTCGCTTTTTACGCTTAAAACCGTTGGGAATATCCAACGCCCTCCTATTGCCGGATTCTTTCCGCTCAAAAACGGTGGGTATAGCCTCATGCTCGACATCGGTGCCAACGCCGACTGTAAGCCGGAAGTACTGGCCGAGTTTGCCGAGCTAGGCTCGTTATATGCCAAGTTTTCGTTCGGAATTGAACGCCCCAAAGTAGCCTTATTGAATATTGGCGAAGAAGAACAGAAAGGGTCAACGGTGGTTCAGGCGGCTTATCAGCTTTTGAAAATCAACAAGAAAATAAATTTCATAGGTAATATAGAAGGCCGTGATTTGTTTCATGGCAAAGCCGATGTAATTGTAACAGAGGGCTTTACCGGAAATGTGATTTTTAAAATGGGTGAGTCGTTGTATGACTACGCTGCCGAACAAGGCATTAAAGACCCATTGATTGACCGCATGAATTACGAAGTAGGCGGCGGTAGCCCGATTATCGGTATCAGAGGCAACGTAATTGTAGCACACGGGATTTCAAGCCCCGAAGCTATCAAGAACATGATTCTGCTAGCCAAACGCCAAGTTGAATCGAAAGTAACCGAACAGATTATAGGTGCATACGAAGATAGATAAGCCCCGTTGTTACAGCTTTTGTAACGTTAAGGGCTTATTTTTGTTTATAAAAGGTACTTTTCCTGCTGATAAACTAACCCCAGCAACGAAAAGCTAAATTTAAATCTCTCCTTCTGTTAAGGGGTTGGAACTAATCGTACAATGAAACTTAGAGCCGCTATTACAGGTGTTCATGGCTATGTGCCAGAAGATGTTTTGACAAACGATGACTTAAGCAAACTGGTTGAAACCAGCGATGAGTGGATTACCACCCGAACAGGTATCAAAGAACGTCATATTCTACGCGGAGAAGGGCTTGCCACTTCTCACATGGCATCTGAAGCCGTAAGAGGTCTTCTCAAAAAAACAAATACCCAGCCTGAAGAAGTAGATTTAGTTATATGTGCTACGGTAACGCCTGACTACATGTTTCCGTCTACGGCCAATTTAGTGTGTACCCAATGCGGTATTCCTACTATTGGTAGTTTTGATATTCTGGCGGCTTGTTCTGGCTTTTTGTATGCGCTCTCGGTAGGGTCGCAGTTCATTGAGTCGGGCAGATACAAAAAAGTGATTATTATCGGGGCAGACAAGATGTCGTCCATTATAGATTATACAGACCGCACCACTTGCGTATTATTTGGCGATGGCGCCGGTGCTGTAATGCTTGAGCCTACAACCGAAGAGCATGGCCTGATGGATTTCCTGCTACGCTCAGACGGCACGGGCGAAAATCATCTGATTATGAAAGGTGGCGGAAGCCGTTTTCCGGCTTCGCATGAAACAGTTGACCAACGCCTGCATTATATTCATCAGGAGGGGCCATCTGTATTCAAATTTGCGGTAACCAATATGGCCGACATCTCGGCCGAAATCATGGAACGCAATCATCTGACCGGAGACGATATTGCTTGGCTGGTGCCGCATCAGGCAAACAAACGTATCATTGACGCTACGGCGCGCCGTATGGGAATTGGCGACGAAAAAGTGATGCTCAATATCCAGAATTACGGAAATACAACCGCTGGTACTATACCACTCTGCTTGTTTGATTACGAAAAACAAATAAAAAAAGGTGATAATCTGATATTGGCAGCTTTTGGAGGTGGTTTTACGTGGGGTTCGGCCTATATTAAATGGGCTTACTAAAAAAGTAAACACATAAAGTTTTATCACACATTCTATGAAAAAGTTGCTGACTTTATTTGTAGTCCTGGCAGGGCTTCAAACCTCGTTTGCACAACGAATGAGGGTACTTGAGCATTATGCTTTAAGCTACGGCTTTGATAAAAAAACAAATGTTCCGTCGTTTATGTATGCCCAAAGCCTCGTAATGGGTAAGAACCATAACTTTGCGGTGGGTGCAGGTGTACGAATTACCTCATTTTTTAATGTGGGGCAACCTTATAATGGTTTTGAAACTAAAAACAAGGGCGTAAATATTATTCCGTATCCGCGTGCCAATTCTACAACATTCAATATTCCGGTAATGTTTGAATTACACGCCCAAAAGGTAATGATTGGTGCCAGTTTCGATATTATTGGGCTGGGTTTTGGCAGAAAAAGAGACTCAGTTACGGTTATCAGCAGTAGCTCGCAACGCATCGATTCAGTGAGTGCAACACCCACCCGTGTGAATCTGGCTTTTGGCGGCAGAGGTACTACCAATAACGAAATATATATTGGTTTTAAGCCACAAAGTGAGCTTACTATCAGGGCAGGTGTGTGTTTTATGTATAGCCAGTACAATGCCAGTTACCGCAAAAATGGCAAAGATGTGGATTTTGGGCGTTTCAGATATGATGTACCGTGGATGCCCTTTGTGAGTATTGTTTTTAACTTTGAACGTTAATTTATTATCTATTAATATCATTCGATACATAAGCTTTATTTGAAATAATAATGGCAACAACAGCAGATTTCAGAAATGGCCTTTGCCTGGATTGGAACAACGACCTTTACACAATTGTTGAGTTCCAACACGTAAAACCCGGAAAAGGACCAGCCTTTGTAAGAACAAAATTAAGAAACCTTCGTACCGGAAGAGTCATTGACAACACCTTTACGTCGGGAGTAAATGTTACTACTGCAAGGGTAGAAAAAAGACAATATCAGTTTCTTTATAAAGACGAAACAGGTTTCAACTTCATGGAGACCGAAACCTTCGAGCAAATAAACGTAGAAGAAAAACTGGTGCCACAGGCCGACCTCATGAAAGAAGGCCAACAAGTAGATATTCTGGTTCATGCCGAAACAGAAACGATTCTGAGCGTTGAGCTTCCTACTTACGTTGAGCTACGCGTAACTTATACAGAGCCAGGCGTAAGAGGCGATACCGCCAATAGCCCTTCAAAACCGGCTACTGTTGAAACTGGTGCAACTATTAAAGTGCCTCTTTTCATTGAAAACGACGAGCTGATTCGTGTAAATACAACCAGCTACGAGTACGATTCAAGAGTAAAAGAGAAATAAATTATTCTGAAAGACGACACTGCATTAGATAGAAATATGGGTTCGAGCAATTTTGGTTTAGGTTTTTTTAATACTGAAATCCATTCTTTCGCTTCCTGATTTCTTTGTGGGTGTCGTCTTTATATTTACTTTTGTAGGCATAAAACCCTCGGCTTGCCTAGTAGCTTAGCCGTAAACAAACCACCCTGCCTGTGTTAAAACCGGCAGGTAAAACAATAAAACAAGTAATTTTTATCTAAGCAAATTACCTTTTTTGAGGCATAATGGCCCAGAAAAAGTGTAAAAACCAAATAAACTATTTCTTAATTAGAAACGACAAAATCTTTACCCTTCATGGAAACAAAAGACATTCAGAAACTGATAGACTTTATTGCTCAGTCAGGTTTAGATGAAGTAAATATCGAAACATCGGAGTTGAAATTAGCCATTAAACGCTATTCAAATGTAACTCCTGTTTCTGCTCCTGCGCCAGTTATGCCGGCATCGGCCCCAGCCCCTGCACCAGTGGCAACAGCCCCTGCACCGCAACCAGCAGCAAGCACCGAAAAACCAGCCGCACCAGCCAGCAACCTGATAACGATTAAATCTCCTATGATTGGTACGTTTTATCGTTCTGCCGGCCCTGATAAACCATCTTTTATAGAAGTAGGCGACGAAGTTTCGGCAGGTAAAGTGGTTTGTATCATTGAAGCCATGAAACTCTTTAACGAGATTGAATCAGAGGTATCAGGTAAGATTGTAAAAGTGTTAGTTGAAAACGCTACTCCTGTTGAATTTGACCAACCGTTGTTCTTGGTTGAGCCTAACTGAGCCACGGATTCGGGAAAATGATAACATTTTTCTGAGAAGTTTGTTAATTGATTCAATAGCGTAAAATACTGACACTACTAATTGAAACGATATGTTCAAGAAAATACTTATAGCCAACCGTGGCGAAATAGCCCTGCGTATTATTCGTACTTGCAGGGAAATGGGCATAAAAACGGTGGCTGTTTATTCAACGGCCGACCGCGATAGTTTACATGTACGCTTTGCCGATGAGGCTGTTTGCATAGGCCCAGCGGTAAGCCGCCAGTCATACCTGAGTATTCCGAATATTATTTCTGCTGCCGAAATCACAAACGCAGATGCCATTCATCCCGGCTACGGATTTTTGTCTGAAAACGCCGAGTTTTCAAGAATCTGTGCCGAATACGGGATAAAATTCATCGGAGCTACTGCCGAACAAATCAACTACATGGGCGATAAAGCTACGGCTAAAGCAACCATGAAGGCTTCGGGTGTGCCGGTTATTCCGGGTTCGGAGGGTTTGCTCGAATCAATCGAGGAAGGTAAGAAAATTGCAGCCGAAATCGGGTATCCGGTTATTATCAAAGCTACTGCCGGTGGTGGTGGCCGTGGGATGCGTATCATTAAAGAAGCAAGCGAATTTGAAAAGGCTTGGGACGACGCCAAGATGGAGTCGGGCGCAGCCTTTGGTAATGATGGTTTATACCTTGAGAAGTTTGTAGAAGAACCCCGC
Organism: Emticicia sp. 17c; assembly: GCF_037153985.1. Classification (NCBI taxonomy): domain Bacteria; kingdom Pseudomonadati; phylum Bacteroidota; class Cytophagia; order Cytophagales; family Leadbetterellaceae; genus Emticicia; species Emticicia sp. 17c. The sequence continues at coordinate 256,068 of NZ_JBBAYI010000008.1, read as the reverse complement.
CACATTGAAATTCAGGTAGTGGGCGACCAATACGGCAAGGTTTGCCACCTTTCGGAGCGTGACTGTTCTATTCAACGCCGCCATCAGAAACTTGTAGAAGAAACGCCTTCGCCGATTGTATCGCAAGAACTACGCGAGCGCATGGGTGAAGCAGCCATTAAAGGTGCTTCTGCCATTGGCTATGAAGGTGCCGGAACTATCGAGTTTCTGGTTGATAAATACGGCAATTTCTATTTCATGGAAATGAACACCCGTATTCAGGTAGAACACCCGATTACAGAAGAAGTAACCGACTTTGACCTCATTAAAGAGCAAATAAAAGTGGCCGCGGGTGTGCCTATTTCGGGTAAAAACTATTTCCCGAAATTGTATGCCATGGAGTGCCGTATTAATGCCGAAGACCCGGGTAATGGTTTTCGCCCGTCGCCGGGTAAAATCACGAATTTGCACCTGCCCGGTGGCCACGGCGTAAGGGTCGACAGCCACGTGTATGCAGGCTATACCATTCCGCCAAACTATGATTCCATGATTGCCAAACTGATTGTAACGGGGCAGTCGAGAGAGGAAGTAATTACGCGTATGAAACGCGCCTTGCAGGAGTTTGTGATTGAAGGCGTAAAAACCACGATTCCGTTCCATATTAAACTGATGGAAGACGAGCAGTTTAAATCGGGTCATTTTACGACCAAGTTCCTAGAAACTTTTGATTTTAGCGATTTATAACAAAAAAGCCCTCTCAGGAGGGCTTTTTTGTTGGGGATAGGGGCATGAAACCTGCGGTGATATGTTAGGCAAAACTTACAAAATCATTGGCAATACCCACGCTTAAGGTAACAACCTCGCTAATAATTATTGCTACAATAATGAGTGTTTCAACAGCTTTTAAGTCTTGGTATGTAAGGCATTTTATCAAGCCACGTTAGTTTTTTGATGATACATAATGTCTTAATTCGATATAGTTTCTAATATATGTAGAAACTTTTCGGCTAATTGTTCAACAAAAATACAGGTAGATAGTTATATAATTGATTGACTGATAAAACCAAAACGTGGGTTTTATCGTACATAAAAAAAAATCGTGAGACAAAATCCCACGATTTTTCCACAAGTATTACAATAATATAAATCAATCCATTTGCACATGGAAATTGACCACAAATTTTAGTTTTTTTTTCTTAAAATTCCAAAAAAAACCTAAGAAAATGGAAAATTACCCCAAAAGGTCTGATTCGTCAGACCTTTTGGCTTAATATCCGATACTTGTGTTATCGCCGCGGGGGTCAGACCCACCCTCAAGTTTACCGTCAGGGCGAAGCATGATGCAATCCATACGCCCTAATGAGCCAATCATCGGCACTAGTGTATATCCTTTATTTTTGAGATTGGTAATGGTGGCTTCTGAAAAAGCATTTTTTTCAAAGGTTGTATTATCAGGCAGCCATTGATGGTGGAATTTCAGGGCATTAACGGCCTGTTGCATGGTCATGCCGTGTTCAAGCACGTTGATGATGGTCTGAAAAACCGAGGTAATAATAGTTGAACCGCCGGGGGTACCAACTACCATAAATAGTTTTCCGTCTTTTTCGACAATAGTAGGTGTCATGGACGACAGCATACGCTTATTAGGGACAATTTCGTTGGCTTTGTTGCCTATCAGCCCGAACATATTGGGCACACCGGCCTTTATACTGAAATCGTCCATTTCGTTGTTCATCAGAAACCCTCCGCCCTGCACTACTACTTTACTGCCAAAGCCTCCGTTAAGTGTAGTTGTAATAGAAACCGCGTTGCCTTCTTTATCAACGACCGAATAATGGGTGGTTTCGGTGCTTTCATAGCCCGGCACGGTTCCGCCACTAATGGCTTTGCTGTCGGTGGCTTTCTCGAACGAGAAGTCGGCCATACGCTTTTTCAGATAAGCTCTGTCGGTAAGTTCTTTTACAGGTACTTTTACAAAGTCAGGGTCGCCCAGCCATTTGGCGCGGTCGGCGTATACGCGTCGTTCGGCTTCAATCATTACTTGCACCGTTGAGTCGGTGTTCCAGCCCCAGCGTTTAATCGGATAAGGCTCTACGAACTTCATTAGTTGCATTAAAGCTACTCCACCGCTCGATGTTGGCGGCATGGTAATAATCTTGAAATCTTTATATTGGTCAACAATGGCTTCACGCCACACCGAATGATAGTTTTTTAAATCTTCGTGTGTAATGATACCCTTGCCACGCTGCATTTCTTTTACCAGCAAATCGGCGCATTCGCCTTCGTAAAAGCCTGCGCGTTTTCTGGCCTGAATCAGGCGCAGCATACGGCCTAAATCCTGCTGTACAAGCATATCGCCAGTTTTCCAGTCTTGTTTATCAGGGCGAATGTAATACGGCGAATCAGGGGCGTTTACTTTCATAACATCGTTGCGCACGCGGTTCAGCCCTACGGCTTCGCGTTCGGTTAATACGATGCCTTTTTCGGCCAGTGCAATGGCCGGAGCCACTACTTTATCCCACGGGAGTTTGCCAAAACGCTCGTGCATGGTTACCATGCCATCGACCGAGCCGGGTACACCACTAGCCAGATGCCCTAGAATACTCAGACCAGCAATAGGGTTGCCGTTGGCATCGAGGTACATATCCCGATGGGCTTTGGCAGGTGCTTTTTCCCGAAAATCGAGGGTAAAGGTTCCTCCTTTTTTGTCGCGGTAAACCAGAAAACCACCACCGCCCAGATTTCCGGCCCACGGGTATACTACTGCTAAAGCAAAATGTGTGGCTACAGCGGCATCAATGGCGTTGCCTCCGGCTTTCAGGATTTCGACACCTACTTGTGAGGCTATCGGGTGGGCCGAGGCCACCATGCCGTTGTCGGCGAGTACGCCTTTTTTATCATAGAAAGTCTGAATACCGGGTACATCAACGGCGTATTCGCTAAGTCCTTTGATTTGTTGGGTCTGGCCGGATTTGTTCTTGCAGGAAGCAACAATAATAAGCGCAAACAGGAGAGTTTTTTTCATTTAGTTTTAAAGGGTAAATCGGTGTATTGCGAAAAAACAAATTTAAGAGATAAGTACAAACCACAAACTAATATAGCCGATTTTTTATGCACTGGCTATTGGGTTTTTATGGTATTAGCTGCTTGGTTATTATACAAAAAGCCTCAAAACAGAGGCTTTTGTAGTCATAACAAACTATAAATGAAAATTATTACCTGTTTTCGTATGTGCGTAGCCAGGCAGAACTGATTATTTCTTTTACTGTTTCGACGTAAAGCTCATAGTTATATGGTTTTGTTCTGAACATATCAGCTCCTTTTTTTATCAGTTCTTCCTGCAAGTGCCTGTTACTGGCGGTAGTCAGAACGGCACAGAAGGTATCGCTATGTTTGGTATCAGCTTTGATTTCTTCCAGACTTTCGATGCCGTTTTTGAGGTGCATATTCAAATCCAGCACAATCATATCAAACTTGTCTGAAGTCTGAAGTAACTGCATAAGTTCAAGTCCATTTTTAACAGTTGTCAGTGCAGCGGGTACTCCGGTCAAGCCTACGGCCTCCCGAAAGAAGTCTCTGTCGTCTTCGTCATCGTCTGCCAAGACAATTTTCAAGGATTTAAGCATTGTTAAGAATTACATTATGGCATCCTGTTTTTTAGCTTTTCTGAACTTATCGGCTAAGTTTCAAATATAATACAATAAGCTCAGTTTTTCATCAAGCCCTTTCAGATTTGGCCGCCTAATTAATAATATTTTAAGGCAAAAACCATAAAATAACCTTCAGGTGATTTTCAGCGAAAATCATCTTGGTTTTGTGCTAATCTGATTGGGGTTGTTGAAAGAAACACTATTGTTACAAGTGCCTGTGATGAGATTTAATAAAAAGGTTTTATAATTTTGCTATAGGCAAACCAGAATTTGTTTGAAGGTACTTTAGTTATAACGATTATACCGAAATTTTATTCCGTATATTTATTCTTTTTATAGTTTTGCCACTTTTCAGGGCTATATTTTTTAACTTTATAGGTGTTAGCCATGTTTGGCTGCTGCGCCTTTCTGCCTCATGAAACTACTGAACCATACGCCTGTTTTTATGAACTGATAATCTTGAAGAAACACTTGTTTTTATGAACATAATCTGGGTTTTATTTGTGATACTCGCAACCATGATTGGGGTATATGCTTCAATTTGGGCAGCAAACCAGTTACAACGCCGGCTTATTTAGAGAACCATTATTACAGAGAACCATGACATCACGTAAGCACCTTATCAGTTTCCTGATTACTTTAGCCTTTTTGCTTATTCTGGCAGGCACTTGGTTGTATCCGGGTGGCTCGCAGGCCAACGCGCAGGCATCTGGTTTCGACTGGGCTAATAATTACCTGTGTAACCTGTTCGACGCCAAAGGTATAAACGGCGCGCATAACTCGGGGCGTTGGTTTGCCGTGGTGGGTATGGTTGTTTTATGCACAGGCTTTGCGTTGTTCTTTTTCCGGTTTTCTAAAAAAATACAGCATAAATCGGCCTCGGCTGTTATCAGGTATGCGGGTGTGTTGGGTATGGTGTTTGGTGTGCTGGTAACAACGCCTTACCATAACCTTATGGTGTCGCTGGCAAGTACCTGTATTATGCTAGCCACTTTTTACATAACAGTAATGGTTTTTATGTCGCGCCTGCATTTGTTTAAGGTGCTTACGGTTGTTTGTTTGCTGCTGCTATATATAAATGCAATTATTTATTACACACAATACGGGCTAGTTATTTTACCTGTTATGCAGAAAGTTAATTTTCTGGTAGTGATTGTCTGGGTTTTAAGTCTGGACTACCTCACTACCCGAGACGATTTCCCTACTAAATAAGCAACTGTACCAATATTAGGGCATTTATGGGGTTATATACACCGTTTTTGGGGCTTTTGGGGCAAATATTCTTCTCAAAAAAACGTAGATAGGCACATTTTTTGAGTGTTTTTGCCTATTTAAAAGGTATATACCAAAAGCATACTTTATGTCTAAAAAATTCCTTTTTGTTAGTCTGTTGTGTATTTGTCAGGCAGCCTTTGGGCAAAATGTGTTTGAGCTAAAGACTAAACTAAGAAATACCTCTCAGGAAAAAGATAAGCTACCACTGTATTTATCGCTCAGTAAATATTTTGAACAAAAACAGGCCGACTCAGCTACTTACTACGCTATTCAGGGGCTTAGGTTGGCAACGCACCTCAGCCATAAACAGGCACAGGGACAAATGCTGTACCAGCTAGGTGTCATTAACACGCTTCATGATAACCTCTCTACTGCACACCAGCACCTGATAGCCGCCCTACAAATTTTTACGCAGTTGAAAGACCACAAAAATATGATTCTGACGTATGAGGAATTAGGCGTAGTTGAAGGGAAGAACGGTCAGGTCGATAAAGCAACCGCCTACCTGAACAAAGCTATTGAGATAAGTACCGCCAGAAAAGACACTCACGATATGATTCAGAGTTATTTGCGGCTGGGGTGTATTATGGAACTTAACAACGATACCAACAAAGCCCTCGAATATTATAAAAAAGCCGAAGAACTCAATAAAAACATACCGCTTACAAAAGCTAATCTTGCTATTCTGAACCATATTGGCAGGGTGCATCTTAAACACGGAAAACCCGAAAATGCCATTGAGCATTTCAAGAAAGGTATTGCACAAACAGATACCGCCGAACACGCCCACAAGCATATTTCGTTTCTGACCCACACGGGCGATGCCTTTCAGAAGATGGGTAACGAAGATAGCGCACTTAGCTACCATAAAAGTGCTTTAGTTAAAGCACAGAAATACTCATTGCCCGAAGAACAGGCTAAAGTGCTGATTAAGATTGCCGAAATTGTAAAGAAAACCAATGCCGATAAAAGCCTTGAGCATCTGCAAAATGCGTTATCGATTGCAAAGGATATTTCGCACCCGAAATTAGCGGCAGAAGTGTACAAGGCTATGGCGGCTATATATCGCCAGCAAGAACGCTACGACGATGCCCTTTTTACGCTGGAACAACAACATGAGCTGCTGGATAGCTTGTTTCTGATTAATAAATCACAGGAATTGGCGAGCTTACAAGCCAAAAATGCCTTAATGGAATCGACAGAACAACTTTCGGTTGTAAATGAACGGAGAAGATTTGAACTGGCAGTGGCTATTGTTATTATTTTGCTGATAGGTATAGTGGCGTTTCTGGTATTGATGAATGCCCGTAAAACCAAAGCTATGAATATTAAACTGGCCGACTCGAACCAGATTAAAGACAGGCTTTTTTCGATTATTGGGCATGACCTGCGCGGCCCTATTGGCAATATGCCTCAGCTTCTGGAGATTCTGGAAATGGATGGCTTGCCAGTAGAAGAACAGCAAGACATTATCAGGATACTGAAAAAACAGAGCGAGGCTTCGTTTGAAGTACTTACGTCGCTCCTGAATTGGGGTAAAATACAGTTGCAGGGCGTAGCCGTTAGTTTCATGGAATTTAAAGCCAAACCTGTTATTGACAAAAATATCGGTGTCTTGCTGAATCAGGCAAAGGAAAAAGCAGTGAGCATTAAAAACGAAATACCCGACGACCTCAGGATATACGCCGATAACTCGCACTTCGATTTTATTATCCGAAATCTGTTGTCGAATGCCATTAAATTCAGCTATGAAGGTGGTTCGATTGAGATACGCAGCGATACCAGTACCGACGACGAATTTGTTGTTTTTTCGGTAAGCGACCACGGCGCGGGTATCAGCAAAGCGCAGCAAGAGCAATTCCTGAAAACAAATATGGATGTGGCCTACGGCACAAAGGGCGAAAAAGGCACAGGGTTGGGGCTATTGCTCATCAAGGAATTTATTCAGTCGAACGGTGGGAAAATCTGGCTCACGAGCGAAGAGAAGCAAGGCACTACTTTTTATTTCTCACTAAAAAAGGCATAGGCATTGCTTATTATTAACAAAGGCCACTTTGCTGATAAGTCAAGGTGGCCTTTGTTGTTTTTATACAGATTTTGCTAATAGCTATAAACCGATATGTTCATGATGCCCATTTTGGCCGAGAAAGAAGAAATGTACCTGAGTTTTTCTCGCTCCAGAAAATCCTTGAATTTTCGGAAAGCGTTCATGGTTGGCTCGCCTTCTACTTTAATTTTTATCATCACAAAAAAATCATTACCAAACGTATTTTGTGCCACCAGTTTGTTCGACTTCAAGGCGTCGGCCACCTTAGTTTTGAGATTGAACATTGTTTCCATGGGAGTATATTTTAAGAGGAACTGTGAATAAAGAAAATCCTTACCCAACGTACGAACCTTACACCTGTGCGTGTGCACTTTGGGTTCGTTTTCAGTTTTAACACTGCAGCTAACCGTTTGTTTCGGAAAACGGTTTTATTGTACGGATACAGTTCTGCAAACAAATCTGTTTCATGGCTGGTTTGTCGCAGAAAACGGCGGTATGCTCTACATAATCTAACGAAATATAATAAAATTTAGTCAAGAAAAACAAATATTTATTCAGAAAAATTACATCGGTTTACGGAGGTCTGCGGTCAGTTTCAAGCCAAAAATGCCACAAATAGGTAACAAAAGAGCATTTATTATTTTTTAATAAAAAATAATGGGCGTAAGTATTTCTACTTACCTGAAAAATTAGTAACTATGCCCCACGTATTAACCTATTACTTGACCCTTTTTGTAGACATTACACAAGTTCGGAGCAGCCATTTTCATGCGCTGCTCTATCTTTTAGAAGCACCTGTTTGTCTTTCTTCCGGTGGCTGTTTATCCGAATGGCCCGAAAATCTGTTTTTACCGTATAATATTTATCTGTACCCCATTAAATAACGAGGGGGTTTCAGGTATTTATGGCTTTTTTGGGCCGATTCAGGCAATAAAATTTTATTTTTAAATTTTTTTATTTATTTGGGTATGATTTTTTAATTTTTTAATTTTAGAACTTTGTAATGCAAGTACTGCTTGTGTACTTTCGTTAGAAAGAAGTAAAATAAATTGTAATTAAAGCAAAAACCCCCTTCATTTTAGGGGCTTTTTTGTAGGTAGCTGGCACAAGTACGGTTTATGGAAGTTATATAAGCAAAGCCCTGTTTTTATTGCAGGCAGGGTTTAAACAACAATTGCGAGATTCTTGTAAAATCTCGCAATTGTTGTTTTCTGACGGTATCAGGCCAAATCAATTTCTTTGGCTAAATATACATCCTGCACGGCATTCAACAGGGCCACGCCTTCATTGAAAGGGCGTTGAAAAGCCTTTCGGCCCAGAATCAGGCCCATGCCTCCAGCGCGCTTGTTGATAACTGCCGTTCTGACGGCCTCTTGCAGGTCAGACTCCCCTTTTGACTCCCCGCCTGAGTTAATCAGCCCGATACGCCCCATGTAGCAATTAGCTACCTGATACCGGCATAGGTCGATGGGGTGGTCTGAGGCCAGTTGGGTATACATCAGCGGGCTGCTTTTCGAGAAATCAATGGCCGTAAAACCACCGTTAACATCGGGTATTTTCTGTTTAATTACATCGGCCTGAATAGTAACCCCCAGATGGTTGGCCTGCCCCGTAATATCGGCGGCGGTTTCGTAATTAACGCCGTCTTTCTTGAAGGCATTGTTGCGCGTATAACACCACAAAATGGTAGCCATGCCTAGCTCGTGGGCTTTTTCAAAAGCCTGAGCTACTTCGATAATCTGGCGGTTTGAGCCTTCCGACCCAAAATAAATAGTTGCGCCAACAGCCACCGCGCCTAGTTTCCATGCGTCTTCAACGGTTCCGAACATAATCTGCTCATACTTGGTGGGGTACGTAAGCAATTCGTTATGGTTGAGTTTTACTACAAACGGAATCTTGTGCGCGTATTTGCGGGCTACGATGGCCAGATTCCCGATGGTAGTGGCTACGGCATTACAACCGCCTTCCATAGCCAGACGGATAATATTTTCGGGGTCGAAATAAATCGGATTTTTGGCGAACGAAGCCCCCGCCGTATGCTCAATGCCCTGGTCAATAGGCAGAATCGACAAAAAACCCGTATTAGCCAGCCGCCCATGCCCATAGAGTGTAGCCAAGCTACGTAGCACCGGAATGCTGCGGTTGCTGGGTGCAAAAACCTCGTCAAGATAATTTGGCGACGGCACGTGCAACAACTCCTTGCTGATGGTTTTGCTGGTGTGCTTCAACAAGTAGTCGGCATCTTTGCCCAGATAATCGATAATTTTCTGATAGCTCATAATCGTATCGTTTTTATTTATAACACAAATAAACTGATTTGGTGTAGCTATTTGTCATTAAAAAAATGTTCCATCGGCCAGTTGGGTGGGGTCAGATACTTTATTAATAAATTCTTAATCAGGCATATAGCGCAGAAAAACACGGTTTGCTCGTGTTTTTTGCCCGTTACGTAACTATTTGGATTTTGCGTTTTTTTTATTTATCGATAAATACCTAATTTTAAGGAGTTAATCTTAACCACTATAAGCACGCTATTGACGAAACGCCTGCCACTTGGACAGCCCGTTTTGATTTGCCTGAAGAGGTTATTTCGGAGCTTCGTTTCCGAGATAGCCTCTTTGAGTTTATTAGCCCCTACTCCATTGATAGCTGCGCTACGCTGGCTGTACGTATATTAACAGCCGTATTAAATACAAGCAGAAAGCCATTTTTAAAGCTACTTATTTTGCATAACAGTAAATTAATTTTATTTTTGGGTATAGGCAAAGCGAATAAGCTAGCCAACCCAGAAAACACTTAAAAATTTGCTATGACTGACCTCGCCCTGCGCCGGATAGAAGAAAACAAACGCACCGAAGCCCCATTTCTGGATTTAGGCAACTGTGGCCTTAAACACGAACTACCAAGCGAATTGGCAGAATGCACATGGTTGAAAGGCTTGAATTTAGGTAGAGGGTACTATAATGAAAAAGGATACTGGGAGTCTTCATTAAATAAGGGAAGAAACAATGAGTTTATTGGGCAAGAATTAGCTATTTTAGAAAAATTACCTCAGTTACAAAAATTATATCTCCAATCCACACAGCTCACAGATATTAGTAACCTAAGTGGTCTTAGAAAATTACAGACATTAGATCTTAGCGATAATCAACTTACTGATATTAGACCTTTGAGTAGCCTTATTAACTTACAGGAGTTATACCTTACAAATAATCAACTCACTGATATTAGACCTTTGAGTAGCATTATTAACTTACTAGAGTTATCCCTTAGCAATAATCAACTCAAAGATATTAGCACTTTGAGTAGCCTTGGGCAATTACAGGAATTATACCTTACAAATAATCGACTCAAAAATATTAGCCCTTTGAGTAGACTTGGACAGTTACAGATATTAGTCCTTAACCATAATCAACTTACTGATATTAGCTCTTTGAATAGCCTTGTTAACTTAAAGATATTAGACCTTAGCAATAATCAACTCACAGATATTAGTCCTTTGAATAGTCTTATTCAATTACAGAAATTACACCTTGACTTAAATCAAATTCTTGATATTAGTAGCTTAAGTACCCTTAGCCAATTACATACGCTATACATAAGTTACAATAAAATACAAGATATTAAACCTTTACGTTCCTTAGACCAACTTTATTATTTATCTATCAATAACAATCCTGTAATTTTCAAAAATGGCTTAACATTACCCCCCTCTGATAATCATTTACCGGTTATTAAAAATCTGTTGGCGAGAGAGGTGGAGGAAACTCCAAAAACAAACATAATATTACCTGCCAAAGTTTTGTTATTGGGCAACCATGGCAGTGGTAAATCAAGTTTGTTGCATTTTTTACAAACTGACAAACATAGCTATAAAGGCAATAGCACACACGTGCTGAAAGTGGAAGCCTACCCAAAAGATAGTGCTACCCCCGAAGCTATTTTTTATGATTTTGGTGGGCAGGACTACTACCACGGCATTTATCGGGCTTTTCTGAGTAGTGGTTCGGTTTATTTACTGCTCTGGCAGCCCGAAACCAACTATACACATACTAGCACCGACACTAACCAACTGCTGAACCACCATTTTAGTGTGCCTTACTGGCTTGGGATGAAAAGGCATCTGGAAAAACAGGCGCCTGACCCCGTTTTGCTGATACAGACCCATGCCACAGCAGATGCGCCGCCCTTATACCCAACCATTGCCCCCAACAAAGGCGTAGAAAACAGGTTTTATGTTTGCTTGAATGAAAAAGATGACTTTGCCCAAAACAAGGCTTCATTAGCCTACCTGAAAGCCTCGGTGCAGGCACTTATTACACGCAAGCGGATAATTAAGCAGGAAAGTGCGTGGTATGTGGCTTTTTTGAAACATATATTTCAGGCACAGGATATACAAGCGGTTGATATTCATAGTTTACGCAAGGTGTATACCCCACAAAACAAAACCGGAGAGGCACAAATGGAGTCGCTTCGGGTTGAGCTGGAGCAATTGCATAATCAGGGAATGGTGCTTTACTACCCTGAGATTGATAAAAACAAAGTGTGGCTGAATCCGGTAGGGCTGGTAGCGCATATTCATGAGCATATTCTGAAACGAGAAGTACTTGAACATGAATTTGATAAAGGTGTTGCACCCGAACAGCTTATGCAAAAGCATGATGCCAACCTGATTGCGCTACTCGAAAAACAAAAGGTTATTTTTAAACACCTGTACGGCAACAGTGGCACAGAATATATTTTTCCTAATTTTTTACCACTGGCCGAAACTCAGGCCCTTGAGTATGACCTGCTTACTTTTGGGCTGGGCAGCCCTCTATTTGTGTTGAAGTTCGGGGAGTTTTTACCCATAGGGCTGATTAACCAGTTGATATGTTTTTTTGGCAGGCAACCCGAAAAAAAGAAGTTCTGGCGCAACCAATTGTTGTTTACCTTCGAGAAGTGCTGCAAGGTGCTGATACAACTTGATTTTAAAAATCTGGAGATTAGGGTATTGGCTTTTTTTAAAGACAGGCAACATGAGCAGGAGCCAATAACGAAGTATCTTTTCTATTGCATACTAGCTATGTACTGGGGAGATATTGAACCACAGGAATATGCGGCATTCAGGGAAGGGCGCACGCCAAGAGACAAACCAGAAGAACGAATGCAGCCAGAGAACCTGCTGGACAATGCGATTTTCTGCCCTGAGGACCTCTATATTTCGAGAGACGACAAGTTTTTTATCAGCTACGCCGATTTGGTTAAAACCACAGAACCACGGGCCACTATTAGCAGTTACCGAAAACAGGCCGACGAAACACTGGACACCTCGCCTATCGAGATTCCGGTGAAGCAGTTTCAGGCTTTTACCAATAAACCTCTTCAAAAGATGAAAAGAATATTTATTTCGTATTCAAACAAGGATATTACTTTCAAACAGGAACTGGAAGAATATCTGAAACCACTGGCACAGTTTCAGTTGGCAAAATCGTGGAGTTGTGAAGAACTGACACCGGGTTTGTGGCACGAGCAGATTCAGGACGAACTACAAAAGGCCGATATTATCGTTTTTATGCTTTCTATCAATTTTGTTAATTCTGACTACATCATGAAAGAGGAATTTTACAAAACCATTGGCGCATTAAAAAAAGAATCGAACAAGCAGGTGGTGTGTGTGCTGGTGAAGCATTTTCCGTGGGAATCGTTCAGCAAAATGGCCGAACTGGCAGGCATTGATAAAGCTAGTCTTGAAAGTGCCTTGAAAGACCCCGACAATGAGCATAAAACTCAGGTAGGGCTGGCAACCATAACCGACTACCAGTTTTTGCCCTACTATACCGAAAACAAAGGCGATGCCTCCAGACGGTTTTTGCAGCCCATTAACAAATGGGAGTATCGGGAAGATGCCTATACCCAGATTGCAGAAAAGATTATGACCGTTCTGCCCTGATTGTATGCTTACAGAGCTACCCAAAACCCCTGTTATTTAAGCCGTTTTATGCCTTTTTGCGGGTAAGGGCTTGTTTTTAAGGTCAATTTAGGGCATTTTTGCAGCCAGTAACTTCCGGCTGACATGACAGGCATTACCCATTTCGAGACCTTTCTGCTAACAGGTTTATTATTAAACCTCACCCCCGGCAACGACACCATTTTTATTCTCAGCAAAAGCATTGCACAGGGTAAAAAAGCGGGTATTGTGTCGGCGTTGGGTATCAGCACGGGCTGCGTTGTACATACCATACTGGCCGCTTTTGGGTTATCGGTTATTATTGCGCAGTCTGTTATGCTTTTTACGGCTATTAAATATGCCGGAGCCATTTACCTGCTCTATATGGGTGTGCAAATGCTCAGGAGCAATGCCTCGTTCAATGCCAGTGCCACCCTTCAGCAAACAAAGCCTAGCTACAACCGCATTTACCGTGACGGCATCATAACCAATGTGCTTAACCCTAAGGTAGCCTTGTTTTTTATGGCTTTTCTACCGCAGTTTATCAACCCCGAGGCACAACATACGGCTTTACCTTTTCTGTTACTCGGCATTACTTTTGTGCTTACAGGCACACTCTGGTGCCTTGTACTGGCGTTTTTTGCCTCGGCTATTTTTGTCAGGCTCAAAAACAACAGCAAAATTGCCGGATACATTAACAAATGCTGCGGCATAACCCTGATAGCACTTGGCATAAAAGTAGCCCTGAGCGATAAAAAATAAAGCACTATGGGGGTATACTTTTAATATTTTGGGGTAATTAATCAGATTTGAAGTTTTTTTTCGTTAAACAAGCAGAGTGTTTTTCAGAGACCAAAGAAATTTAAACGTGCCATACTAAAACCTATTCATCAATCATGCGAAGATTTATTGTTAGTTGCCTGCTAATAATCACTGTTTTATTTTCTTACTCATGTGATAACCCCGGCGGCCCCGACTGCCCCAATATTTATTATAACGATTTAAAGATTACGGCCATTACCGAGCCTAAAATTGTGAGCGGAAGCAGCAAGCTGAGTATGCTATTAAAGGTCGATGAAAACTTTAACAAGTTTCTTCCGGTGTCGGGCTTAACTACGGGTAATTTCAAGGTGTATGAAAAAGGCGTAAATGACGACTGCCCGAACCTTATTTCGGAGAGTGAGGCTAACAAGCAGTTTTCGCCCAGCGCGCAGAAATTCAGACACAACACGCTTATTGTGCTTGACCTGAGTGCCAGCGTAACCTCGAGCAGTTTAACTCAACTTAAAAGTTCTACCACCAGTTTTATTAATAATATTCTGCCTACTTCGGGCGACGACTCGTATCAGGTGGGCATTGCGTGGTTCGACGGAGAAGATAAACTGAATACATTGGTAGATTTTACCTCGAACAAAAACCTGCTGATTAACGGCGTACAGCAACTTAGTGCCAGTTTGTCGAAAGACCCATCGACCGACCTGTACGGGGCTGTTATCAAGTCGGTTGACAAGGCCGAACAACGCCTGAAAGACTTACAGAAAGATAACGTTATATCGGCTTATTCGATTATTATTTTTACCGACGGAACCGACCAAGCCGCCCGTTATTCAAAACAGGTGGCACTCAACAAGGTAAACGGAGCAAACCCTAAAATAACGCTGTTTACGATTGGTTTAGGTACCGAAATCGACAAGGCAACTTTAAGTGCTATTGGCAAAAGCGGGGCGGTTTTCTCGCAGAATAAAAACGAACTGGAAGCGAAGTTTATAGAAGTAGCCCGCATTGTGAAAGGTGAAGCCAACAGCTATTATCTGTTTGAATATTGCTCGCCTAAAAGGGCAGGCAAAGTAACGCTGGTAATTGTAGTAGCCTACGACGCAAAAAAAGGCACGTACATGACTACCTTCGATGCTACCGGCCTTACGAGCAACTGCTATTAAAGCTACCACCGAAACATAACAAAGGGGGCAGAAGATGAAAATCCTGCCCCCTTTGTGTTATTGCTGCATCAGGTCGTTTTTATTCGCTTTTGAGGCTCTTTACGGGATTCATTAAAGCGGCTTTGATTCCCTGAAAACTAACGGTTAACAAGGCTATAAGCACGGCTAGTAAACCAGCCAGTACAAACATCCACCATTGTATGTCAATTTTATAGGCGAAATCCTGCAACCACTCGTTCATGGCATACCAAGCCAGAGGCGAGGCTATCAGAATGGCAATCAGCACAAGCACAATAAAGTCTTTTACGAGCAACTGCACAATGCCACTCACCGATGCCCCCAATACCTTGCGGATACCTACTTCTTTTTTACGTTGCTCAATAATAAAGGTCGATAAAGCAAACAAACCTAAACTGGCAATAATGATGGCCAATACCGCAAAGGCCGAGAATATCTGCTGAGTGCGGCGTTCGGCGGCATATAAGGTGGCAAATTTTTCGTCCAGAAAATAATATTCAAGCGGTGCAGCCGGATTAAACGACTCCCATTTTTTATTGAGGTCGGCCACAAAACCGTTTACATCGGCCGTATTAAATTTAATTACCATTCCGCCGTAGTTTCTGCCAAGCATCATCATGGCAGGTGCCACCTTCTGCTTTACAGAGGCATAGTTGAAATCCTGTACTACACCCAGTACTTTAAACTCATGCTGACCCGACCGCACAATGGTGCGCCCGATAGGGTTTAGTCCTTTCCAGCCCAGTTCACGAACGGCCGATTCGTTGATGATTACGCCTGAGGAATCGGTTGAAAACTCTTTGGAGAATGCCCGCCCCTGCACGATTTTCATGCCGAGCGTACGGATGTAATCATAGTCAATATTAAAAATATCGATATGGATTTCTACCCCGTTCGATTTCTCGTTTTTAGGATACACCTGTGTGCCATTGAGGTTATTATTACCCGGAACCATGCGCGAAATACTGGCCGAAACCACGCGGTTATCTTGTTTTAGCTGGTCTTGAAACACCATCTGGTTGCTACCCAACACACGGGTATCGGGCAGGAACAAAACTTGGTCTTTATCGTAGCCCAGCTTTTTGTTCTGCATGTGCTGCAATTGCTGATACACTACTATGGTAGCAATAATGAGCAGCGTAGACACCGTAAACTGAAACACAATAAGGCTGCTTTGCAAAGGTTTTTTCTGGCGGCTCTTGCTGAATAAAGCCCCTTTAAGGGTGCGTATGATATTAAATGACGACAGGAAGAATGCCGGATAAATGCCTGCCACAATACCTGAAATAAAACTCACCAAGAGTAAGGCCAGCACTACCTTGTAGTTGAGAAAAAACCAGAAACTGAGAGTTTTATTAGCTAACTGATTGAAATATGGCAAAAACAAAAAGATAAACGCATAGGCAAGCACCATAGCCAGAGAGGTAATTAAGATTGACTCGGCCAGAAACTGGATAACGAGTTGTTTTTTAACCGACCCCAGCACTTTGCGAATGCCTACTTCTTTGGAACGCTTGACCGACTGTGCCGTTGATAAATTGGTAAAATTGACACACGCCAGCAACAGAATAAAAATAGCCAATACGGCAAAAATGTATACGTACTGAATATCGCCGCCGGGTTCAATCTCATACTTGGTGCCGCCATATAAATGCAGTTCGGTGAGGGGTTGTAACAAGAAGCGGAAAGTATCGACCGACTTGCGGGCTTCTTCAATGCTAATGCCCATGTCGCGCTGTACTTCTGGCACTACGTATTTAAGCACCAGTTGCTGAAACTTGGCTTCGAGTTTCTGAGGGTCGGCGTTGGGGTATAATTCTATGTAAGTATATGGCCCCAGATTACTCCATGTAGGGTTTGTGACGTGCCATGTGCTGATACTAATAAAAGCATCGAAATGAAAATGAGAATTATCCGGTATTTTATCGAACAGGCCAGTCACTTTAAATTCCTTTTGCTGGGTACCAATAGCCAACGACTTACCGAGGGGGTCTTGGTCGCCGAAATATTTGGTAGCCAATGCTTTTGAAATAACTATGGTGTTAGGCTCGACCAATGCTTTTTCGGCGTTTCCTTCCAACATCGGAATCGAAAACATTTGCAAAAAATTAGCTGAGGCAAAAGCCAGGTGCTGCTCTTTAAACTGGTTAGGTCCGAATTTCACGAAGTCGGTGGCTTGTGATACCTGCGCGTAGTCTTTAACTTCAGGAAAAGTGCTTTTCATGCCCTCGCCCACGGCATAATCGACATTGGGGTAAGTGGCTATGTTTCCGTTCCCTGTGACGGCCACATTAACCCGATAGATTTTTTCGGCGTTAGCGGCATAACGGTCATAGGTGAGTTCGTCGTATACGAATACGGCAATGAGCATAAAACAGCTAATGCCAATGGCTAGGCCAAAAATGTTGATGAGCGAAAACGCCTTGTTTCGGGTCAGGTTTCGCCAGGCGATGGTAAAGTAATTGCGTATCATAATTAAAGAAAAGATTGGTACTGTATCAGAATGAATGCCAACAGGTGATTTTGACAAAAAACGGCGTTTCAGAAAATAAGGGCGGCAAAACCGCAGTACCTCCCACACATACAGCCAGCGGGCTTTGGTAAAGCCCAGTTGCTCGGCCTGATACGTAAACTGCTCGTGCATATCGCCTTGCAGTTCTTCGGCCAGTTCGTCGGGCAGAAAAAACCTTAACAGTTTGTCGGCCCAGCGCGGGGGTAAATTATTTTCAGTTGGTTCAACCATCTTTGTATTTACTCGCTTTTCAGGCTTTTTACGGGGTTAACTAATGCGGCCTTTATTGCCTGAAATCCGACCGATACCAAGACAATAAACAGGGCCGATGCCAGCGTAAGTACAAAAACGCCTGCACCAACTACAATTCGGTAGTTATAATCCTGCAGCCATTTTTCCATGATATACCAGCCTATGGGTGCGCCAATAACGAAGGCCACAAGCAAGAGGCGGATAAAATCTCTGGTGAGCAGTTGTACCAGACTTATAACGGGTGCGCCTAATACTTTACGAATACCTACTTCTTTGGTGCGTTGCTGAGCAGTATAAGCCGCCAGCCCAAAAAGCCCCAAACAGGCAATAAAAATGGTAAGCCCTGTAAAAAGCCCCGTTAAGGTTCCTGTTTGTTGTTCATTGGCGAATTTGGCTTTATACGATTCATCGGCGAAGAAATACTCAAACGGATACGCCTGATTGTATTTTGCAAAGATTTTCTCTAAAACTGCCAGATTGCTAGCCAACGGATTGGCTGGATTTAAGCGAATACTTAACCACCCCAGCGAAACAGGCCCGCCGGGCCCTTCGATGAGTGCGGGTTTAATGGCATCGAACGGCGAAGCATACACAAAATCTTTGACTACCCCTACCACATGCCATTCAGTATTATGAAATTTAACAGATGCGCCTATCGGATTTTTCAGACGCATGGTTTTTACGGCTGTTTCGTTCAAGAGTAGGGCTGTTGAATCGGTAGGGTATTTCCGAACGTCAATTTCACGGCCTGCAAGCAATTGCGTTCCTGTTGTTTTCAGGAAACCCGCATCTGTACCAAAGCGATTAAACTCAATGTCTTTATCGGCGGTAGTACTACCGGGCCACGAAACGCCCCATTGCCTTAAATTAACATAAGTCATTGGCCCCAGCGATTTACTCATGGCTGTTACGGCTCCGCTTTCGGTTAAGGCCTGTTGCAGGGCATCGTAATGCGCGGGCAAATTGCCCGACAGAACGGCAAAAAGAAGGTTGTTCTGGTTATAGCCTTTGTCGCGGTTTTGTGCGTAATCAATCTGGCGGCTAATAATAAGGGTAGAAACAATGAGCACGATGGCGAATGTAAACTGCACCACAACCAGAATTTTGCGTGGCGTGAAGGCGGCCCTCTGCGAGCGTAAGGCTCCCTTTAAAACTTTAGATGGCTGGAAATTAGCCAAGAAAAATGCAGGATAAAATCCGGCAAGCACACCCGTAAATAGCAAAACACCTAAAGCCAATAGCCAGAAATAAGGCGAATTAAAGTGAAGCGCGAGCGTTTTACCTGTTAGCTGATTGAAAAACGGCAGGCTTAGCCCCACCAGTAGCAAGGCAATTATACCCGCAAAAAAAGTTAGTAAGACCGACTCACCGATAAACTGTAATACCAACGATATTTTTTGTGCGCCTGCTACTTTGCGGACACCTACTTCTTTGGCGCGTTTTTCGCTTCGGGCGGTGCTGAGGTTAATAAAATTAACAGCGGCAATTAAGAGAATAAAAATGGCTATCAGACCAAAGAGACGAACGGTTACGATACGCCCCTCGACTAACTGGCCGTTTTCCGGCTTTGAATACAAATACCATTTACTGGCCGGATGCAGGAAAATCTGGCGGTTGCTGACATCATCAATTACCCCTTTCAGATGGTTGGCGGTCAGGCTTCTGATTTTCTGGTTTACAGCGGCTTCGTCGGCACGGTCTTTCAGTAATACATAAGTATAATCGTTGTTCGACTCCCAAGCGTCAGACCCCCACCCCAGATTCACGAAATAATTGTAAGGCAGTAAATATGTTACCTGCCCGAATTTGCTGTTGCGTGGTAAGTCGGCCAGCACACCCGTTACCGAAAAACTTTCTTTGTTATCAATCTGCACTACCTTACCTATGGCCTGTGTAGTACCAAATAGCTTTTCGGCCAATGTTTCTGTAATAACAATACCGTTATTTCCGGCTAGTACACTTTGTGCATTTCCTGATTTAAGCGGGAAATCGAACAGATACAAAAACGATGGGTCGACGAATGCACCGCCGGCATTCATTTTTTTATCTCCGGTGCTTAACATCAATTCTGCCGACCGGAATCTGGCGGTTTCTTCTATGTCGGCGTAATCTTGTTTCATGGCAGTTGCTAATGGTCTTGGGGTGCTTTCCCATACCTGTGGCACTCCGCTAAAAATATCTTTGTTATAAACCTGATACAGGCGGTTGGTTTTTTCATAGAAACGGTCATACTGTAATTCGTCCTGTATCCAGAGTATAATTAGTGTACAGGCGGCTATACCAACAGCCAAACCGCTAATATTAATAAACATAAAGCTCTTGGCACGCATCAGGTTGCGAAAAGCGATTTTCAAATAATTACTCAGCATAATGGGGTTTATTAAAAAGTAATAGTCTTTCAGAGAATTAAGTTTGGCCAGAAAACGGCGTTTCAGAAAATAAGGGCGGCAAAACCGCAGTACTTCCCACACATATAGCCAGCGGGCTTTGGTAAAGCCCAATTGCTCGGCCTGATGCTCAAACTGCTCGTGCATATCGCCTTGCAGCTCTTCGGCCAGTTCGTCGGGCAGAAAAAACCTTAGCAGTTTGTCGGCCCAGCGTGGGGGTAAATTATTTTCAGTTGGTTCAACCATCTTTGTATTTACTCGATTTACTCGCTTTTCAGGCTTTTTACGGGGTTCATGGTAGCGGCTTTAATGGCCTGATAACTTACCGTTAGTAAGGCCACGCTTATAGTGAACAACCCCGCAATAACAAACACCCACCATTCGATACTAACCCGATAGACGAAATCCTGCAACCAGCGGTCCATCAGGAAATAAGCAAGCGGAAAAGCCACCAGCATGGCAATAGCAACCAGCACCATAAATTCTCTGGTAAGCAAGCTGTACACGCTTCTGATACTAGCCCCAAGTACTTTTCTGATTCCTATTTCTTTTGTACGCAGCTCTACTGCATATAGTACCAAGCCTAGCAAGCCCAAAGAAGCTATCAGAATAGCCAACAAAGCAAAACTGGTAGCTATTTTACCTGTGCGTTGGTCGGCTTCATACTGGCGGTTGAAATCTTCATCCATAAAACTGTATTTCAATGCCTGTTCTGGCACGAGGGCTTTCCATTTTGTTTCTATCTGGCTGATTAGTGCCGGTATGTTCTGCGAGGAGATTTTGAGAGAGATGTTTCCGGTGTCTTGCCCATAAAACAAAGCAAGCGGGGTTATTTCCTGACGCAAACTACTAAAATTAAAGCTCTTGATGATACCTACCACCGTATAAGCATACATTACTTTGGTGCTGATGTCTTGTAAGGTATAAATTTTTTGCCCCAGAATGGCATCGCCTCCAAATTTGCGGGCGGCTACGTCGTTCAGGATGACGGCTGTTGAATCGGTTGCAAATTCTTTTGAAAAATTGCGCCCCTTTAACAATTTAATACCCAGCGTAGGAATGTAGTCGTCGTCTACTGTCCATCGCTGCATTGACACCGAGCCGTCAAAGTCGGCGGTTGGGGTTTTAAAATAGGTATTGTTGTTTCTGTTGTAGTTTACAGGCAAAAATCCACTTACCGATACCGCATCAACGCCCGAAATACCTGCCAGTTCTTTTTTGAAACTGTTGGCGTGTTCGCCCAGAGGCCCCATGTTCTGTAAAATGAGTATGTGTTCGCGGTTATAGCCTACATCTTTATGCTTGATGAAATCAAGCTGGCGATAAATAATAATTGTGCCAATGAGCAGAATAATGGTTATACTGAACTGAAACACTACCAGCGAATTACGGAACCAACCAGACTTGAAGCCTTTCGAGATTTTGCCTTTTAATACCTGACTCGGCACGAAAGATGAAATAAAAAAGGCAGGATACGCCCCAGACAGCAACGACAAAACCAACATTAACACCAACGACGACAGCACAAGCTGTGGCTTGAGGATTTCTTGAAGTGATAAATTTTTGTTTGCCAGATGATTGAACGAAGGCAACAGCACCGACAACAGCGCATACGAAATAAACAACGCTACGAGCGATAACACGAGCGATTCGGCCAGAAACTGGGCAATAATACTGCCTTTGCTGCTACCCATTACTTTGCGCATACCTACTTCTTTGGCCCTGTTTGCGGCTACGGCCGTTGAAAGATTGGTATAGTTGAAACTTGCCAGTAGTAATATGAGCAAACCAATAACCGAGAAGATATAGACGTTATCGGGGTTGCCGTTTCCGTCTAGTTCGGCTACTTTATTCGATTTCAGGTGAATATCTACCAGTGGCATAAGGCTGATGTTAGCTAACCCGCCGGATTTCAGGAAGTCTTCGAGCGACTGGTTAATAACTGCTTTCAGTTCGAGTCCTATTCTTTCATGATTAAGTTTATACATTTTAGCTTGTAAAGCCGCCAGATTGGCATCTTTCCGAACCACAATGTAAGTATTATAGTTTTCGCTGAGCCATGTGGTGGTTTTGCTTTCGTTGTCGCCCGACATCGGAATAAAAACATCGAAGTTAAAATGTGACTGTTTCGGGATGTCGTCAATCACAGCCGTTACTTTATAGGTTGTGCGGTCTGTAACAAAGCTCTGCCCTACTATATTGGTGCTATTGTAAAATTTTAATGCCTGTGTGCGGGTTAAGACAATGGCGTTTGGCTCGTTGAGCGCAGTAGATAAGTCTCCGGCTAGTGGCTTGAAGTCGAAAACACTGAAAAGCGTTGAGTCGGCATAGGCTGCACGTTCAACCCATTGCTCCTGCCCATCTTTTTTAAACAGAATATTAGGGCTCCAGCGCAGGCGAGTATAATTTTCTATTTCAGGAAAAGATGCCTTAAAAACGGCTCCCATCTGTGGCGGGCAAACTGCTAAATCGTGGTGATTCCCGTTGAATTTCAGTTCGTTGTCGATGCGATAAATTCTGTCTGCTTTGCTATGGAATCGGTCGAAACTCAGCTCGTCGTTTACGTACAAAAATATGAGCAAACAGGTAGTAAGGCCCATAACCAGCCCAAAGAGGTTGATGGCTCCGAAAGTTCTGTTTTTAAGGAGGTTTCGCCAAGCAATTTTTAAATAGTTACGTATCATGTCGGGGTTTATTAAAAAGTAATAGTCGTTCAGAGAATTAAGTTTGGCCAGAAAACGGCGTTTCAGAAAATAAGGGCGGCAAAACCGCAGTACTTCCCACACATACAGCCAGCGGGCTTTGGTAAAACCCAATTGCTCGGCCTGATGCTCAAACTGCTCGTGCATATCGCCTTGTAGCTCTTCGGCCAGTTCGTCGGGCAGAAAAAACCTTAACAGTTTGTCGGCCCAGCGCGGGGGTATCGGAGGAGTTGGCTTTTTCATAATTTTGATAAATTGTATTCAGACCTGAGCCATAGGGCAAGGTGTTTTCATGAAAACGATAGCTTCGGAATGGCACTCCAGAGTTCATTTCTGACCTCACGCATTTCGTCAAGGGTGCGTTTGCCTAATCCGGTTATGCTGAAAAACCTTTTTCGTCGGCCGCCTCTTTCGTTGGTAGCACCACCCAGTTCTGACTTCACGAAGCCTTTTTCTTCAAGCCTGTACAAAGCAATATGCACACCGCTCAGGCTAATGATGCGGTCGGTACGTTTCTTGAGTTCGGTGGCAATGGTAACACCATAGGCAGTGCCATCAAGCATAGCTACTGCAAGCAATACCAGTTCTTCAAATTCTCCTAAGTAGGGTCTTCCCATGGTAGTATATTATTTCATTATTATTTGCTAAACAAATCAAGACAGATGTACCCGATTTGGCTTTAGCTCAGGGTTTATTCTGATTTCATTATAATTTGTTAAACAAATGAAATGCCAAGTACAAAACAGGGGTATTTACTAACAGACGAAAACCAAATATTATTCGGCAATATGCTAATAGCCACTCTAGTAAACCTATCCAAATGGCTCGATTATTAACCAGAGACTGCAAATTGAGAGAGAATACCTTTACCAAGCCAAATAATATTTGTTAGCAGATAAATTCGAAAGAAAACCGTTTGATGTGTGTTAGTGTCCGAAATCGGACAATACCTGTACGATTCTGGGCATTCGTCATAACCGTATTGAATGGCAAACGACCATAAAGCACCGAAGAATAAAAATACTACATTTAATACCGATGCTGCAAAGGTTTGGGGTATATGTGTGGTTTATTGTTTTTTGCCATACCAACGCTCAAAGCAATATTTTTTGTATTCTTCGGCCGTGGGTAAGCCAAAAGCATTTCTAAGGTAATCAACGTTGTTTGGGTCTTTAAGAGGCTTAAAAGTCAGGTCTGTTACTTTGTTTTCTTTGTTTACAACAGGTTCTCCGAACTGAGTGGCAAAGATTTGCTTTTCGCCAGAATTAACAAGGACTCTATCGGTTAAATAGGCAAAATTAACAAGGCTACCTTCACCTTTTGAAACAGCATTTTCTATATATCTGAGTGCCGTTTTTTGAAAATTTACATCTTTGTCGGCGTGTTGTACTATAAGCCAACAAATGCCAATACCCTCGTAACCAACCTGTTTTATCGATGGCCACCCGTAATGGCTTATAATATTTTTTAAAGCATCAGTATTCATACTATCAACCTTCAGTATGCTGTTGGTCATTATCTGACTGGCAGTTTCAACAGAATATATCGTTCTAAGGCTATCAAAGTATTCTGTTTTTCTGAATTTCTGATCTCTTGTTCTGAGGTACTGCAATAGCTGAATTAAATCTTTATTACTACCTGCCGTTTCTGATTTATTGAATTCATTGATACTTTTTAATTTTGCCCACTTTTGCTTTCTTAATACCGATGTATCAGGCAGAAACTCAAACCAATTTTTTACGATATATCCGCTTTTCAGTAAACGATAGATACTTCTTTCACCACTTTTCAACTGCCGATTTTTAACGTATAGTTCTGCCAGACTTTTGTAGACAGACTGATGAAAAGTAATACATTTTGTGTGTTTGTAAGCAAGTTTATACTGTTGTTCTGCTTGTTTATATTTTCCTATTTTAAAAAGAGAGTCGGCCTTCCATTTTTTTTCAAAAAAAACAGAATTATTCACTAGTAAATCTTGCGCATTTACTTTCATTGAAAGAATACTCAAAAACAGGCTAACTATATAGAGGCTGGCGCGAATCATTATTGTATTTACCAATCAGACAAAACATTAAAAAATTAAATAACAAAGACATAACTCTGACATATTTGTGGCAAGAATAAAGGAATAAACCGATGTTTACAATATTTTACATCTGTTTTACATAATTTATGCTACCCTGCCCCAAAGGTGTATTTACATTTACAGGTATTACTAAGCAACCCGTAAAAGGCTGGCTTGCCTAGAAAATAGTTTAACCTGTTAAATAGTTGTTATATGAAGTACTTCTTTGGTTGTTTTTATGGCTTTGTTGTGTCGGTAATATTTGTGGGGCTTTGCGCCGCCCAAACCGATAGTGTAAGGGAGATTCCGGTGGTTGCGGCACAAGCGAAACTGATAAAACCCCCACTTACCAGTCAGCACGTATTTGTAAGGTGCATCATGCAAGACAAAAAGGGTAATATGTGGTTTGGAACCACTGGGGCTGGTATTTATAGGTATGATGGCAAAACTTTTACAAATTTTGTTGAAACAGACGGCCTTATTAACAAGATTGTGTATTGCCTGCTGGAAGACAACAGCGGCATAATATGGGCCAGCACCGAAGATGGCGTGTATAGGTACGATGGCTATAAGTTTCGTCATTTTCCGTTGCCCGGTGCCGACAACATCAACTATAATTTCTTAAGTGCAAAGGCTTATCTCAGAACGCATCCTTACACGAGGAATCGGGTGTATAGCATGACACAGGACAAAATCGGGAATATCTGGTTTGCTACGGCTAATGCTGGTTTGTATCAGTATAACGGGCAGTATATTACTAATTTTCAGTATATCGACAATAAATGGGAAATAATGCCCGAAAATAGCATGGGCAACAAGAAAAACACCTGTAATAATCAGGTGCAATATGTTTTTACTGATAGCAAGGGAAAGGTCTGGATTAGCACTTATGAGCCAAGCGGGCTGTTTCAGTTCAACGGTAAAACTTTCCGTAATTTTGGGGCCGAGAAGCACATAAAAGGCAATGTATTTACTATTAATGAAGATAAAAACGGCAAGTTGTGGTTCAACATGGACAACATGAGCGTGTATAGCTACAACGGTGAAACCCTCACACAGTTTACTGAAAAGGACGGGGCCATAATGGGCTATAACACTTCTGCTTCGGCCGATAACAAGGGGGGTATGTGGTTCGGGGGGCTTTATGCTAAAACGCCTTATAAAAAAGAAGGGTATGTTTATCACTACGATGGCAAGAATTTCAGTAGTTTTCCGGTGAGTAGTCTGGAAAGTACTTATACATGGAGTGTTTTTGTAGATAGAAGCGGAAATTTGTGGATAGGTGCTAAAAACACAAGCCTGTACCGATACGACGGCCATGTTATTACTGATTTTTCGGAAAAAGCTACCAAACAATAAAGCTACGTAGGGTTTGTTGAAGCAAAATGATGAATAATAAAAATTGCGAGATTTTGCGAGAATCTCGCAATTTTTATTATTTTTGTTTGTAGCTAATCAGCAAAAATATGATTGAAACGCCTCCGGCCTACGCCAGTACAAATACTAACTACCTGCTTAGCGAAAGTTTTTTATGTAGGTGTCGTTAAAGTATTTGATATTGGTAATAAAGGAAATATTGTATGGGTCAAGGGCTATGTATCCCCGCCTGATACCTACCAGATCGGTTTCGGTAAGCCAGCCTGCTTTTGCTACATTACTCAGGTAAGTTTCGTTTATTTCGGGCATACCTAATTGCATGATTCCTACGATTTCGCCGTTCAGGTTAAAGACCGGAGACCCCGAAAACCCCGGATGCGCAGGCCCGAATACTACCAGTTGATAGGCAGCCTCTTTCTTGGCAAAAAACTGCGGATAAACATAAATAAGGGTATCGTTGCGAAGCCTGTTCGACTGGTTATCGAAGGCTATCATGGGTAAGGGTGTGTATTTGGGCAGATTACTGCCTGTATTCATGGGCAATGGCTTAACGGGTATTATGCGTTTGAGTTTCAGAATAATGAAGTCGGTTTCAAGCTGGTCTTCTTTGTAGATATGCTTCGAGAAATCGTACTGCTTGCCTGTGTATTTATAGGCGAGGTCTATCTCGACCGAATCGGATTTCAACTGCTTGTTGTCGGTCACGCTGAAATTGTAGTAAACAATCATGCGTTTGGCTCGTTTGGCACTCCATTTCGGATGGTACAGGTGGTAGCAGGTAGCCAGATATTTACCATTAACAATGAAACCGCCACCGGATACCGAATGTTGCCCTCCTTTTTCGTCAACGAATGTTGATTTTACCTGTATAAGCGTTTTAAGCATCAGTGAACTTACCTGCGCCGATGCCCCGCCCACTAAGAAAGTCAGGCCGACGAGCAAAAAAAGTATCCGTCTCATAAAAGTTTCAATGATTCTATCTCAATAACATTCTTCAAAATTAATTGTTAACCATAAAACCAGAAAATTTCTGTCAGTTTCTTTATTAAAAGGCTTTCCCATGCAGGTAGTTATGGGGGGCAGGATGGCGATTATTTTTTAAGTACTGCCTGCAAATAGCCTGTTACTTTGTTGGTATGTGTGAGGTAATCGGGGCTGCGAAGGTGATAAACGGTGTCGTAAAAAGATGAATCGGGGTATACCGAATCAATGGGTTTATTAAGCATTTGTGTGTGCAGTTTTGCTGTAAACTGCTGGTGAAGGTCTTCGATGGCTTCGGCGTTACGTTGGTACTGGCTTTGAGCTATTGACGGATAAACAAAGTATAGCTTGGCTCCTTTCTGTTCAATCTGTGCAATACAGTTATTTATTTTAGCAATATTGTGGCTATAATCAGTTTTTGAAAAGGGCAAGCCGTCTCTGAGCGGCAGGTGGGTTTGTAGCCTGATACTATCTTTTAAATCTCCGGTTTCAGTAAATGCACGCCGGCTATACGCTTCATCGTCGGTATTAACGGGTTTTCTGAACATAAAAAGCAGGATATAGTTCCTGATTTCGCGCGATATGAATACGCCATCTGCCTTGAGTGCTTCCAGCTTATTGGTGTAGTCGATGTATTTACCAGCAGGTTTGTATAATTCACGAAGCAGCCTTTGCACGTTGGCATCGCCTTCGGTCAGGAAATACTCTGGCGAAAACAGTACGATATCGCCGGCTCTTACGTTTTCTTTTACTTCGTTGAGCATAAAAGACAAACCCAGACTAGCCGCTAGCGACATATTCTGGACAGGAAGCCCAAGTTTTTTTTCCATCTCGCGGCTATTGTAACCAAACATGGCATTAGACCCGCCTATAATTAGTATGCGAGGCGAAGGCAGGGTTCTGAGCCGTGCGTGTTTGTCGATAATGGCCCCTGCCATTGTTTGGGCATTATAGGGGTATCGTTGCGCTCTGATATACCTGAACGAAACAAACAACGCCCCTGCAATAAACAAGGTTATGAGAATGGCTTTGATTAAAAACTTTTTCATATCCTGACTAAAACTGAAAGTAAATAAATTGTGAGGATTTTTCAAAAGCTCCGAAAATAAGTATCCAAGTTACAAGCAAGGCGTAAGCCCCCCACCTGAGCCACTTGTTTTTTGTGGCAAGCATAAGGCCAATGCTTTTGTTGCGCTGGTAATAATGAACGCTTTCCATGAATAGCCACGACAGCAACACCACCAAAAGGTATTGTTTTGATAGCCCAAGAAAGACGTTGTCTCGGAGGTAATCGGCGTTGCGGAGGTCGGCAAGGCGAATATTCGAGAACAAGTGCGTAACTATATATCTGGCATCGGCCCATGTGCTAGCTCTGAAAAATATCCAGCCGAAATCAACCAGTACAAACACCAATAACACATGAATGATTTTGGTAAAGAGGTTTGTTATTTTTAGTCTGATTTGTGGCAAGTAGGTGTCTCTGAGGCGGGCGGCTACCAGCAGAAAACCGTGCAAGGCTCCCCAGATAATAAAATTCCAGCTTGCGCCATGCCAAAGGCCGCTCACGAGCATTACCACAAAGAGGTTAAAGAGTTGCCTGAAATAAGGTACTTTGTTGCCTCCTAACGGAATATAGAGGTAGTCGCGGAACCATGTGGAGAGCGATATGTGCCAGCGACGCCAGAATTCGGAGATAGATTTTGAGAAATAGGGGCGGTCGAAGTTTTTCATGAGCTTGAAACCCATGGTTTGCGCCGAACCCAGAGCGATGTCGGAATAGCCCGAAAAATCGCAGTATATCTGAAATGCAAAGCAAACTGTGGCTACAATGAGCGGCACACCTTCATAGCTGGTGGGGTCGTTATAGACGCGGTCGACCATGAGCGAGAGGTTGTCGCCAATTACTACTTTCTTGAACATTCCCCAAGCCATGAGTTTAAGGCCGTCGGTCATGTTTTTATAAGAAAACTCATGTTTTTCATGAAACTGATGCAGCACATTCTGCGGGCGTTCGATAGGCCCGGCTA
Source organism: Emticicia sp. 17c (assembly GCF_037153985.1). NCBI lineage: Bacteria > Pseudomonadati > Bacteroidota > Cytophagia > Cytophagales > Leadbetterellaceae > Emticicia > Emticicia sp. 17c. Next base: position 226,927 of record NZ_JBBAYI010000008.1, on the reverse strand, counting down.
CTAACTGCGGGTAAAACATCACATACAGCGCGTAAATACCAAAATGCCGCTCGGCTTTCTGGTTTCCGCGGTATACTTCAATGGAGTAACTCATGGCCTGAAACGTATGGAACGATAACCCCACAGGCAATAAGATAGACAGATACGGCAGGTGATGTGCAGGTAGTAATAAATTAATGTTTTCGATGAAGAAATTATAATATTTAAAAACTGCCAGCACGCCAATATTGGCAATCAGGCTTATGGTAAGGTAAGCCTTACGTTTTTTACCCTGAGCGTTTTCAATCAGGATTCCGGCAAAGTAATCTATCACGATTGTAAACCCTAAAATGAGGATATAAACCGGAATAAAAAACATATAGAAATAGCAACTAGCCAACAATAGCCATAACCACCGAAACTTATGTGGAATAGCAAAATAGCCTGAAGTCACTATCAGGAAGAAAATGATAAATTCTACCGAGTTAAAAAGCATTATGTGGCGGCCTATTCAAATAAGCCGCAAAATTACATAATAATAAATACAAACAGAAGTACACAAGGAAGCCCAAAACAGGCATGGTGGGGTTGTTGCCCAGCAGACTTACATAAAAACCCTCATAATTAGTACATTATGAGGGTTTTTAAAAACGTACCGTAAAATAATTTTTTTATTATAAGGCTGGCTTTTTTATTAAATGATTTTGGTGGCTGGGTTAAACGGGGCTTAGCGCAGCAAAGTGTTTACAGCTAATCTAAACAAAACAGCCCCTAAAGAAAGGGGCTGTTTGCGTTAATCTAATTTTTATTTTTAAACTCAAACAAAATTTGCATGAGCGTCTTTATCGCAGGTTGTGGGCCTGACGATACTCCCTTTGTGGAGCTAATATCTTTATTGTTTTTTTCCGTCAAAACTCATGCCCATTGCCTCAAGTTTTACTTTATTTACTTTCTGGTCGGCATCACGAAGGAATTTCAGTTTTATTTTCTCGCCGTCGCCGAAGGTATCAGGCCCATCGACAGGTTTGATTTCGGCACCCTGATCTCCAAATTTTACATTCAGTTTGCCGTCTTTGTTTTCAATTTCAATGTAGTCTACTGGCAAGCCTTCCATTTTGTATTTCCCAACGTAGTCGGTCAGGTTGGCTGCTGGTGCAGTGGCCGATGTACCTGTGGCAGCATCTTCAAGGCCATTGAGTTTAAATTCCAGCCCTGTAACTATCATAAGCGACTGATTTTCGGCTTTCGGATTCACAAAAACAACGTATACATCATGAATACCCTGCACGTTTTTGAGCGGAGCAACTAGGGTTTTGGGGTTCATTTCCATTTTTTCGGTTGGCTCCATAAAGACCGATTCCCCTACTAGCGTACCCTTAGGGTTGTCGAGATGTACTTCTACCTTACCCCCTACTGCATTTACCTGTGGCTTAGGAGCCATGGCTAATACAACAAGCTCGCTTACTTCGTTGAGGTCAATCTGGTTCAAGACCATGTAAGCACCCGATTTGGCCGGAATTGCAAAGGCATTGCCACCAAACGACATCTTGTTAACATCTTCGTACTTATCAAAATCGTGTGGGCCTACTTTGGCGTTTCTTAAAGTAAAGTTTTGCTCCGAACGGATTGACGGCAAGCCGTTAGCCCCTTGGTCTTCGTAAGCGGCTCTGATGATATACACACCTTTGCCTTTGTCGTTGCCTGAGGTTTTGGCCGTATACGAACCTTTTAATGGTAACGATTTTTCTTTTGGTTTTTCGTTAGCAAGGTTCAGAATATATTTGACCATTTCGGAGGCATCGCCTGTAGAGAGTTGCGGATGACCCGCCATGGCTACTTCTCCCCATACGCCGCTGCCTCCGGTAATTACTTTTTTCGTGAGGCGTTCAAGGGCATCTTTATCACCTTTATATTTAGCGGCTACCTCGCGGTAAGCTGGCCCGATAGATTTTTTATCGACACTATGGCAAGCCTTACAGTCGCTGGCTTCGATAAGTTTTTTACCTGTGCTGAATGCGGCACTGGCATCGGCCGAGCGGTGGCCTTGTGCAATGGCAATTTTATCAAAACCTTCGGCCAAATAATCGATATTCACAGCCACATTTTCGGGGTCAATGCCGTTGTTGAGGCTACCATCTTCTTTATCGTTTACTTTTACTTCGTAGTTAAAGGTTTTGTTAGGCACATAAAACGATTTGTTTCCTTTAGGCATCTCGAAGGTTACTACCGGAGGTTCGTTTCCGGCCGAAACTTCAATTGATTGAGAATTAATGCCGCCTTTGCCATCGTTTACGGTTAAAGTAGCTTTATAGATACCCGGTTTAGTAAGGGTCAGGTTGGCATCAGGCGTGGTAAATACTTTGTTGAAACCGTCTTTCGAGGTTATTTTCCAACTGTATTTGAGGGCATCGCCATCGGCATCAACGGTTCCTTTTGAGCTAAGTTTCAGGTTGAATGGCACAGCCCCGCCCATCTGGTTAGCGGCTAGTTGCAATTGTGGCTTGCGGTTACCACCGTTGTATTCGATACGAATCAGGCGGGCGTCGTCGTTAGCAGTAAACCATCCTGAACCATATTCGAGCATATATAAATCGCCGTTTTCGGCAAATTCCATATCCATTGGGTTGCTGAACTTGTAACTAGGCATAAAACGCTCCATTGATACGTAGTTGCCTTCTTTATCCATGGTTACGGCCATTATCCAGCCGCGCATCCACTCATATTCCAGAAATTTGCCATCATAGTATTTCGGGAACGCCCTTTGTGCTGTTTTGAAATCGTCGGCGTAAAACACAGGGCCAGCCATAGCGTTACGGCCGCCGCTTCCTACAAGCGGGAATTCTTTTGAAGCCGCATAAGGGTACCAGATAAATGCCTTTTGGGCAGGAGGTAATACGTTCAGACCGGTGTTGTTAGGCGAAGTATTGGTTGGGGCGTTTACGTCCCATTTCTCGAGCGATTCTTTTTTCTCAAAATCATATTTATTATAGGCTTTGTTGTCGCCTACGAAATGCGGCCAGCCAAAGTTACCAGCCTTGCGGGCCTGGCCTACTTCGTCGTGTCCGGCGGGGCCACGTTTTTCGTCAGGTTTGGCGGCATCGGGGCCTACTTCTCCCCAATACACATAGCCTGTTCTTTTATCGACCGAGATACGGAACGGGTTTCTGTGGCCCATTGTATAAATTTCGGGGCGGGTTTTAGGTGTTCCTTTCGGGAAAAGGTTTCCTTCAGGTATGGTGTATGTGCCATCGGGCTGTGGTTTGATACGGATAATTTTACCGCGTAAATCGTTGGTGTTTGCCGATGATTTTTGTGCATCCCATGCGCTGCGACCTTCGCGTTCGTCGCTTGGGCTATATCCGTTCGAGCCGTGCGGGTTGGTGTTGTCTCCGGTCGAAAGGTACAGGTTTCCGGCTTTGTCCCAAGCAATAGACCCCCCTGTGTGGCAGCATTCTTCGCGTTGGGTTGGTATTTCAAGCAATACTTTCTTTGAATCCATCACGAGTTCGTCGCCGCGTAGTTCAAATCTTGCCAATATGTTTTTAGGGGCTTCGGGTACTGAGTAGTACAGGTAAATCCAGTGGTTTTGAGCAAAGTTAGGGTCTTTGTTAAGCCCTAGCAGCCCATCTTCGCCCATCGACTCTTTGCCTTCTTTGTTTTTGTATTTGATACTTACCGGAATTTTAGCAATGGTTTTCAGTTGTTTGGTTTTGGTGTTATAAAGGCGCACCTCACCTTTACGCTGAATGAACAGAATACGGCCATCGTTCAAGACCGAAAGCTCCATAGGCTCGTCGAGTTTTTCTTCCAGAATTACTTTGGTAAAGCGGTTTTCTTCGGGGCGTGCCTTTGAGTAATCGAGGGGTTTGGGGGTTGGCCCACCTGCGGCGTAGCTGATACCTGCCCATAAATGGTTCAGGAAGAGCGGCTCGCTGAAGGTTTCGTCGGTATGCCCCATAGCAGTATAAAACGAGCGTCCGCCGTCATATTCCTGATACCAGCTTATGGGGTGGTTATCGCCGTTTTTGCCTCCTATATAGCTTTTTTCATCTATTTTTACTACTACGTTAATTTTCGGAGAAATATCTTTGAAAGAATAGAACTCATCGCTTCTTTCAAATTCGTCGGGCATACCTTGTGTAGCCCAATGGTTTTTCTTTACAACCATAAATTTACCCTTTTGCACGTTGCTTGGGGTCATGGGGTGGTCGAGGAAATAAGCTCCCGCCAGACCGCCATACCACGGCCAGTCGTACTCGGTGTCGGTAGCGGCATGAATACCTACGTAGCCGCCGCCTGCCTGAATAAAACGCTCAAAAGTAGCCTGTTGCTGGTCGTTGAGTACGTCGCCGGTGGTACTCAGAAACACCACCGCATTATATTTTTTGAGGTCGGTTTCGTTAAAAGCCGAGGCATCTTCTGTAAAAGTTACATTAAATCCTTTTTCTTTGGCCATTTTAGCTAAAGCGGCCTTGCCCGCCCCTATTGACTGGTGGCGAAACGCGGCTGTTTTGCTGAATACGAGCAAATTAATTTTACTTGCCTGTGCCAATGACGACAGCGCGAGTGCCATGGAGGCAAGCAAAGTGAGTAAAAATCTGATTTGTTTCGGTTGCATTTTTTGTAAATTGATAGGTAATTGTGACAAATTTACAAATGAAGATTGTATTAATGTCTTTTTTTGAGACAATATCTTGTTTTTATCTAGTATTTGGCTAAAAATAATGATAAACGGCGCATATTGCGGTTAAAAGACAAAAGTGCATTTATGTTATACCTGATTTTTTTAGAATGAAACCCCTGAGCGAACAGAATTTAATTAGCCAGCTTTCGATTGACTGTGTGATTTTTGGTTTTCATGAACGACAATTGAAAGTATTGCTACCCAAATTTAAAATGGTAGGCGATTTCTGGGCTTTGCCTAGCGGGTTTATTGCGCAGGATGAGGGGATTGACGAAACAGCGCACCGGATTCTGGAAGAACGAACGGGCATAAGCCCTGTATTTATGGAGCAGTTCAGGACTTTCGGGCGGGCGGGGCGTTCAAACAAGGCATTGATGGAGGAAATATTTGCGCTCAATGAGGGGACTTTCGGGGGAATACGGTTTTCGGATGATGATTTGCAATGGTTTACCAGAAGGTTTGTATCGGTAGGTTATTTTGCGCTGGTTGATATAGCGAAGGTGAAGCCCGTAAAAACGTTTCTGGATGAGTCGATAGGGTGGTATAATATCAGGCAGTTACCCAAGACTATACTCGACCACAACGAGATGATTGAAAAGGCCCTGCAAACCCTGCAACTGTATGTTGACCAGAAACCCGTGGCGTTTCATTTATTGCCCGAAACGTTTACCATGAAGGAAGTGCAGGATTTATACGAAACTATTTTTGGCCGCCCTTTCAGGCGTAATAATTTTCAGAAGAAAATTCTTGAACTGAATGTGCTGGAACGCCTCGACAAGAAGTTTACCGGAGCCGCCAATAAAGCACCGTACTTGTATCGGGTGAGGAAAAACTAAGCTCTACCGCCTGCTAGTGAGCTACCTACGGTGGGAAACATTATACTATTAGCGTTACATTAAACAAGAAGCTGCTACCCTCTGCCTAGTTCCTGAACATCTGCCAGACATCGTACCCAAACCGGAGAATAAGCCCGAAAACTACTATCAGGAAAATGATTCTCACAAAGGAATTGCCCCGCAGAATGGCAATTTTGCTGCCTGCGTAAGACCCCAGCATATTGCAGAGCATCATGGGCAGGGCTATCTGAAACATAACAAAGCCTTTGGTAACGAAAAATATAAGCGAGGAAACATCGGCTATGACATTTACTACTTTGGCTATGGCCGATGCCGACAAAAAGCTGTATCCGATAATGCTTACAAACCCAAACACCAGCAAACTGCCCGTGCCGGGGCCTACAAAGCCATTATAAAAGCCAGTAGCCATGCCTATGAGCAAGCCATAAAACGGAACGCTCGCAAGGGCAAAGCGAAGTTTTTCGTGCTGACCCAGTTCTTTTTTTCGGTAGGTGTAAAGGGCTATCAGGGTCATGAGTACCAGAATGGTGGGCTTTAGTATCTGCGCGCTCATGCGGCTCGAAATTAACGCGCCCAAGTATGACAGCACGGCTGCGCCTATGCCTGCAAAAATAACGGTGCGCCAAGGTATTTGTACCTTGCGGGCATACTGATACCCCGCTACCGCCGTACCCATAAACGAAGCAAAGCGGTTAGTGCCTATTACCTGAGGCACCGAATAATGCGGAAACAGAATAAAGAGGGCTGGCACTTGTACTAAACCGCCGCCACCCACGATGGAATCAATAAAACCTGCGAAAAAAGCAGCAATACAAGAAATGAGGGTTACCTGTGACATAATTGTTTTGAATACCCAAAGGCAAGAAGCTGGCCGTGTGCTGAGGCAGCCGGAAAAATCAGGATAAAACGGGGCAATGGGCGGGCCATTTACCCCGTAAAACTGTTAACTATTGTGACCACTCGGTTGGGGTTCTGTCCCAACGGTGGAGTTTGAGTTGCAAGCGTAGGTTTTCGTCCAGTTTTTTGCCGTCGCTGGTAGCGATGTTGGCATTTACGTGGCGGACTTTCCGCATACCGGGAATAATGGTGTGTACGTCGTCGTTGCAGAGAATAAACCGCAGGGCCATTTCGGGCATGGTCATGTTTTCTGGCACGAGTGGTTTCAGGGCATCGGCGTGTTCAACGCTCGGAATCAGGTTTTCAGGCACGAAGTAGGTCGAACGCCAGTCGTCGGCCGGAAAAGTAGTTTCTTTCGTAAACAAGCCAGTGAGTGTACCTTCGTCGAAAGGCACGCGGGCAATAACGGCGATGTCCAGCTCGCGGCACAGCGGAAAGAGAGCATCTTCGGGGTTCTGGTCAAATATGTTGTAAATAACCTGTACCGAATCAATCAGGCCCGTCTTGAGGGTTTCGAGCACGTTGTTTGGCTCCCAGCGGTTTACGCTTACGCCAAAGTGTTTTACTTTGCCTTCTTGTTTTAGTTTGGTTACGGCTTCTTTCCAGTCGTCGTTGGTTGCCCAGGCATCTTCCCAGACATGAAACTGTTGCAGGTCGATACACTCAACGCCCAGATTTTTCAGACTTTTTTCGGTGTATTCAATAATATGGCTGGCCGGAAAGCAGTCTTCCAGCAGGAAATCTGATTTTGAAGGCCAAATAAAGTTTTTAGGCGGAATTTTGGTGGCAAAATGCAGGTTTTTTTGCGCGTATTTTTTGAGTAGGCTACCCAGAATTTCCTCGCTGCGGCCTGCGCCATACCCCCATGCGGTATCGAAGAAATTACAGCCCAACTCAACCGAACGGGCCAGCGACTGCCCTACTTCGTCTTGGTCGGAGCCAGTCCAGCCTGCTAGTCCCCACATACCATAACCTATTTCGCTGACCTTCCAGTCAGTTCGTCCAAATCGTCTATACTCCATGATGCTTTCTGCTAGTTAAGAGTGAATAAGTATAAGTTTTAAAGCTACAATAAGCCAAAACACAAAATTGAATAATGTAAACGTAAAAGCGAAACGTAAGGGCCAAAATATCTGCTGACCCTTACGAATATTTCGGTATGGCTGTGGTTTACTGTACTTAGCCGCCGTGTTTTTGGTTGAGGTAAGCGGCGCGTATCCAAGCCCCGATACCTGTCAGAAAAAGCGCAATGGCTATGCCAAAGGTTATCCATTTGGCTATGCCAGCGTTAGAAGCCAACGCGGCGGCGGCATCGGCACGGTTGGGAAAGGCCGTGAGCATGGTAATGATACCCGCGTTTTCGAGCAAGTCGCAGATAATTACCAACAACGGAAAAACATTCAGCTTTTGCATGAAGCTATCGGCAGTAAAGCCTCTTTTAAAAACATAACTTAGCAGCAACAGGTTGGTAATGGTGTAAATAATGGGGTAAATGATGTCAACAAAGGCCTCTACAAAAAGGTAGTACTTGCGGCCTTGCTCCTGATAGCCGTCGAGCATGGCGTAGGCTTGGTCGGGGGTAAAACCGAATTTGAGGTCGAGTACGCCGAGTTTTTGATCGGGGTCGAATCGGGTCTGGATATAAGGCAGAATGAGCATCGAGATAATCATTTGCAGGGCAAAGAAAACAAGCACGTTACGCCCAGACGCGTACCGGCGTGCCAGATTAGCTATTTTAGTAAGCATGTTATAGGGTTTGGTATAATTGATAGTAAGCAGACAAATATAAAAATAATAATGCGCTTAAATCATAAAAGGCGTAAATCATTCAGAAAAATTGATTCTTCGGCCCCTACCCGATGTTTTTTCTTGAAAATAGCCTGAATTTACCCAAATCAGGCTATTTATGTGGGTAAATTCTAAATTAATTCAGAATTGAAATCATATTTTTGTTAGTATGAAAATACTGGTTATTGAAGACGAAAAAGAACTGGCACAAAACATTGCCGATTATCTGGAGGCAGAAAAATACCTGTGCGAGTTTGCAGTTACTTACGAACAGGCCATAGAAAAAATAAACCTCTATGCCTATGACTGTATACTGCTCGACCTGATGCTGCCCGGCGGCAATGGCTTACAGATTTTGCAAGCTATTAAAGCACAAAACAAGCAGGATGGGGTCATTATTATTTCGGCTAAAAATGCCATTGAAGATAAAGTTACCGGCCTAAAGTCGGGGGCTGACGATTACCTTGCCAAACCTTTTCATTTGCCTGAGTTATCGGCCCGCATTTACTCACTGGTGCGCCGCAAACAATTCAATAATGCCAATATTATTGAACAAAATGAAATACTGATTGATGTACTGGCCAAAACCGTAACGGTAAATGGCGAGGCGGTAAGCCTTACCCGCAAAGAGTTTGGGCTATTGTTGTTTTTTATTGGCAACAAAAATCGTGTTGTGTCAAAAAGTGCAATAGCCGAGTACCTTTCAGGCGATATAGCCGATATGCTCGACAACCACGATTTTATTTATGCCCATATTAAAAATTTAAAGAAAAAACTTACCGACGCTGGCTATGGAAATTACCTTAAAACCATGTATGGCTCAGGATACAAATGGGAACTATGAGTAAATTATTACACAAGCCGCTACGCGTTTTTACGCTCTATGCGCTGGTAATACTGGTGCTGAGTATTCCGGTTTATTACTGGGTAGTTGATACTATCTGGTTAAAAGAACTGGATGTGCATAACAAAACCGTTGAGGGCCACATAAAAGACGGTTTTAAAAACAGTAGCCTTAATGGCAGGCAAATTACTGACGCCATTAATATCTGGAGCCGCATACAACCCGGCGTAAAAATAAGTCAGGTGCGGGCTACTGACATCCGCAAAGACAGCGTTTATGAGGTTATCAGGCCGAACCCCTACGCACATGAGGTTTTTGAGCGTTTCAGGGGGCGTTCTACTTATTTCTATATTCAGGGGAAGCCCTATCATTTATCAGTAGAAACAAATGTGGAAGAAACCCACGAAACCATGCTTGCCATAGCTGTTGTTACTATTTTGTTTTTTATTTTGCTGGTAATAGGTTTTATTCTGCTGAACCGAAAAATTGCTACTACAATATGGCAGCCCTTTAAAAACACATTGAATGAACTGAAACGGTTTGACCTCAACAGCCATAAGTCTATACAATTGGCTGCTTCTGATATTGAAGAATTTGAGGAGCTGAATCGGGTACTTGGCAAACTCATAGACAATAATATTGCGGTATATAATCAGCAAAAACAATTTACCGAAAACGCCTCGCATGAGCTACAAACGCCTTTGGCTTTACTAAAGTCGAAAATAGACTTGCTCTTACAAAATGGCAGCTTCAACCAGCAACAACTGGCACTGATTACAAGCCTGAATACCCCATTGGCTAGGGTGTCGCGCATTAATAAAAATCTTTTGCTACTGGCTAAAATTGAGAATCATCAATATGCCGATGAGCAACTTATACCCCTGAACGAAGTACTGGACGAAACAATAGATATTTTGTCAGACTACGCCCTTAACAAGCAAATCAGGATTGATAATCTTATAGCCGAGCCAATTATGGTTAAAGGCAACAAACACCTTCTGGAAATTATGCTCTCAAATCTGGTTGTTAATGCTATCAGCCATAATATCGAACACGGAAGCATCGCCCTTGCGTATCAGGCTCCGGTGTTCAGCATTGCCAATTCGGGGCTTAATTCATTAAATAAAGATACGTTATTCAAGCGTTTTGTTTCGGCTTCGGCTCAAACAACCAATAGTGGCTTGGGGCTGGCCATTGTAAAAGAAATCTGTAACCGTTACAACTGGCCTATCGATTATACTTTTGCCGAAAACCAACATCGTTTTTTTATAACGTTTCAATAAATTCAGAATTTCTACAAAAAGGTGTCGCTAGTTTGCGTACACATTCCGGCAGATACCGGAATGTGATTTTAACTTACGACGCATATCATGAAGAATTTATTTTTATTACTTTTTCTGATTCCGCTCAGCAGCCTTGCGCAAACATCGGGCGTGAGTGTTTCGGGCCAGATAAAAGACCAGCAAAAGAAAGAAGTTTTGGCTTATGTAAATGTAGTGCTGAAAAACGAAAAAGACAGCAGCTTTGTTATTGGCACAGTTACCAACGAGGAAGGGCGTTTTACTTTAAGCAACATTAAAACCGGCAGGTATATGCTTGAATTTTCGTTTGTTGGGTATCTTACCAAAAAACAACCGCTGTTTGTTGGCAACATGAGTGCTTTTCTGGATATAGCCACCATTGAACTGACCGAAAAGACCGAACTTCTGAACGAAGTAACGGTAACAGCCCGCCAAGATGCCATTGGCAATAAAATGGATAAAAAGACCTTCAACGTAGCCGACAATATCAGCCAGAGTGGTGGGTCGGTGCTGCAAGCTATGTATAACCTGCCGGGTGTAACTATTCAGGATGGCAAGGTGCTGTTACGTGGCAGCGATAAAGTAACTGTACTGATTGATGGCAAACAAACGGCCCTGACGGGTTTCGGAAGCCAGACGAGTCTCGATAATATTCCGGCTTCGGCCATTGAAAAAATCGAAATTATTAATAATCCGTCGGCCAGATACGATGCCAACGGCAATGCGGGTATCATTAATATTATTTATAAAACCAATAAGCAAGAGGGTTTTAATGGAAAAGTAGGGTTGGCCGGAGGTTTGGGCGCACTCTGGATAAAACAAGAAAACCTGCCTTCTATTCGGCCGCAGTATCAGGCTACGCCTAAAATCAACCCTTCGTTGTCGCTCAATTATAGAAAAAACAAAATCAATGCCTTTTTTCAGGGCGATTACCTCTACACCAGAACCCTGAACAAAAACGAGTTTGTTGACCGTTTTTATGACAACGGCGATGTGGTGAGGCAACAAACCAAACGAAACAGGCGTACCAGTTTGCCAACCGCAAAAACAGGTATCGACTGGCGTATCAATAGCAGTAATATGCTGACGGTATCGGGCTTTTTTAGTAGTGAGAAAATACTTGACAACGGCGATGAACCCTTTTTTAATGCCGATTTGACCGAAAGGCGTCGCCTGTGGCAATTTCTGGAAGATGAACTCAAAACTACCGTAATGGCTTCAACGGCGTATCAACACAAGTTTAAAGAGGCAGGCCACTTGCTGAACATCGGCTTCAATTACACGTTTCACCGTGAAGATGAAAAGTATTTCTTTACTAACATTATGCCTACTTTCACGGGGCTTGATGCGTTTAAACTGATTTCGGACGAACACGTGGGCGACTTAACCCTCGACTATATACGTCCGCTAAGGTATGGTCGTTTTGAAACGGGCCTGAAATTCAGACGGAGGGTGATTCCGACCAATATGTTGTTTATTCCTGGGCTGAACTCTCCGCTTGACGTTAATGCCGGCGGGGCTGCTACCTATAAAGAAACGATTCCGGCAGCTTATGGCACTTATATTTTTGAAAACCCCAAATATGAACTCGAAGCAGGCTTACGTGTGGAGTACGTAGGTGTGAGGTATGAGGTTAACCCTAACCATAACACCTACAAAAGCGATGGCTACAATTATGTGCAGCCTTTCCCGAATGTGCGTCTGGCTTATAAAATTAACGATAAAAACAAGTTATCGTTCTTTTATAACCGCCGCGTTGACCGCCCCAATGAGGTAGATATTCGTATTTTTCCGAAATATGACGATGCCGAAATTATTAAAGTCGGGAATCCGGCACTTGGGCCGCAATTTACTAACTCGCTGGAGTTGGGCTACAAAACAGGCTGGGCAAAAGGGTATTTTTATTCGGCGGTGTATCATCGTATTGCCGACGGAACCATTACCCGCATAGCCAGTACTGTACCGGGCAGCAATTTAATTTATGCTATTTTCCAGAATGCCAAACGTAGTTATAACACGGGTTTAGAAGTGTTGCTTTCGCAAGAGGCTGGTGCTGCGCTTACCTTAAACCTGAACGCCAATATTTATAAAAATGTTATTGATGCTTTTAGCGTTGAAAACAAGTATCCGACACCGCACACGTTCTCGGCCGATAAACAGGCTTTAACCTCAGGTAATGTAAAATTAAGTGGAACCATACACCTGCCTAAAAAAGTAGATGCCCAGTTTGTAGCGGTGTATCTGGCTCCCGACATTATTCCGCAAGGGAAAATAGGCGCGCGGTTTTCGGTTGATGCCGGCATAAAAAAGGCCATTCCTAAAGGAGAGGTTTTTCTGAATGCCACCGACTTACTGAATACAATGGTTGTTAAAAAAGAGATTTTTGGCGATGGTTTCAGGTACGTAAGCAAAGACTACTACGAAACACAGGTAATAAGGGCGGGTTATAATTATAAGTTTTAGCTATAAGAATACCCACGTATATTTAGTATCCGAAGTACTAACTTTACTGTGCTACCTGCTCTGAGTGGGTTATTTATAGCTAGTTTATGCGTTGGTGCTTTTGCATTCTGTACAAAAACACCAACGCAATATGACACAAATATCGTCAGGTTTATTCTGCCCAAAAACCTTAAAAACACTAAAATAGTACCGACTAATAAATTTACATAAAAATATATCAACGAATCAGGTTATTTGCTACATTTGTGGCATGTTTCGATTCAAGCAAATAGCCCTTGTTTTTTTATCACTATCGCTAGTGATGAAATCTCTCATTGTGCCGTTAATCTGCCTTGACTACGAGCTTCGCAAAGATTTTATCATTAAAAACTACTGCGTTAACAAAAACAGACCCGAATTGCACTGCGATGGTAAGTGTTTTCTGGCTAAAAAAATCAAAACTGAAACCGAAAAGGAAGAACAAAGTGCGCTTCAGAACTTTATTTATAAACTTCTGGAAATTAATTCCTTCGGCAACCAAAACAGTTTTACGTTTGATAATGTAACCGAAATCAGCGAATTTCCGGCTAACAATTATCTCTTTACCACTAAGGCTACTATTTCGTTTTCTTCTTCTATTTTTCATCCGCCTTCTTATTGCTAACACCCTTTTTTATTGTTTTTTAGTCAGGCTCCGTTCGGTGTCTGCTTATTACTCTATATCTAGTTTTTAAACAAATCATGGGTGTTTTGCTGGAGTATGCGCGTGCGCATAGCTCAGAACACGTATTTATAATTTTAATAGAATGAAAACCTTCTCATATTTACTTATTGCTCTTTTTGTTGCTTTTGCCATTGTTTCATGCCAGAAAGAGGACGAAATTAATCCAAACGACAAAAATACTGTTACGCTTGAGTTTGATAACCGCGTAGGCGACCAGAAATTGGTATTAGGCACAACATCAGCTAAAAATGCTTTGAATGAGGATTTCACGGTTACCCGCCTGAACTACTTTGTTTCAAATATTTCGCTTAAAAACGAAAACGGAACCGTAGTAAAATTCCCGAACAAATATTTTCTTGTGAAACACTCAGACCCTAACTCATGGCTGATTAAACTTGAGGATGTTCCGGCTGGGAATTACAATGAGGTGTCGTACATGATAGGCGTTGATAGCCTGAAATCGGTTTCTGATGTGAGCCAACGCACAGGCGTGCTTGACCCCGCCTCGTACGGCGACGATAACATGTATTGGTCGTGGAATATGGGGTATATTTTCTTTAAGATGGAAGGCAAATCGTCGGCTATTCCGATGAACATGATGAACATGACCGAATATCAGTTTCATGTAGGCGGTTTCGGTGGTATGACGGGCAAAACACCTAACAACCTTAAAACCATTACTTTGCCCATGACAACGGCAGCACAGGTAAGAGGCAGCGTGGCACCGCAGATTCATATCATTAATGATGTGCAGAAGGTTTTCAGCGGCGTAAATCAGGTAAGTATTGCTAAATCTTACATGACCCACGCACCGGAAGCGGGTATTCCGATTGGCCAGAATTACGCCAAGAGCTTCATTGTTGACCATGTGCATAACGAAAAAGACTGATGAAATCGAAATTGGTTATACTGCTTACCAGCGGGTTGGTTTATCTGGGCGTTGCGTGTTCGCACAACAACGCTCAGGTAATCAAGCCTGAAGAATTGTTTAAAGTACCAGCTAATTTTCCGAAGCCCGTTTATGATTTCTCGAAAAACCCCATCACCAACGATGGTTTTGAGTTAGGCAAAGCCCTTTTTTATGACGGGAATTTATCAAGAGACGGAACCATTTCGTGTGCCGAGTGCCACAGCCAGTCCTATGCTTTTACACACCACGGGCATGACCTGAGCCACGGAATTGACAACAAAATAGGTATCAGAAACGCCCCTCCTATTCAGAATATGGCTTTTCAGAAAGAGTTTTTCTGGGATGGTGGCGTGTTTGACCTCGATTTGTTTTCTATTGCGCCTATTGAAAACCCCGTGGAAATGGACGAAAAACTGGGAAATGTGTTAGATAAACTCCGCAAGCAAGAAAAATACACTACGTTGTTTCAGAAAGCCTACGGTAGCAAAGACATCACAACCGAGCGTTTTCTGAAAGCACTTTCGCAGTTTATGCTCACGCTGGTTTCGGCCAATTCGCGCTATGATAAGTACGTCAGAAAAGAAGCGGGCGGCACACTTACAAGCGATGAGTTGGAGGGGCTGGAAATTTTTAAACAAAAGTGCGCTTCGTGCCATTCGGGCGAGCTTTTCACTGACCATTCTTACCGCAATAACGGGCTGCCTGTTTATAATAAAGATGATACCGGACGAATGCGCATTACGGCAGCCGAAACTGACAGCTATAAGTTTAAAGTGCCAAGCCTCCGAAACATTGCCGTTACGGCCCCTTATATGCACGATGGCCGTTTTTATAGCCTTGATACCGTGTTGAACCATTATTCGGACGGGGTAATTGATTCAAAAACGCTCGATGCCGCGCTGAAACAAAATCAGGCTTTAGGTATAGCCCTTAATAAAGATGAAAAGCTGAAACTGATTGCGTTTCTGAAAACATTAACCGACGATGAGTTTCTGAAAAATAAAAGGTTTGCTATTTAGGCGTTATCCTGCTGAGGTAAGCAGCCTGTGAGCCGGAATAAACAATGAACCGAAAAAAATTCATATCGACCCTGACACTTGCTTTTTCAGGCTTGGGGGCGGCAGGCCACAAGCCGTCGGCCAATTGCCTGATAAAAACAAAGCGTATTTGTAATGTGTGCAAATATAATCTGGGGCGAAACATTTATTTCGAGAAGGGCGTGAAAGACGTAGAAGTGGATTGGGTGAAAGAAACCATTAAAATTGTTTATGATTCGACCAGAACCAATGCCGAAAAACTAAAACAGTTTATTGTGTCGATTGGCTATGATGCCGACGAGCTAAAAGCCAACATAAAAAAACGGGAAATACTAAGACCCTGTTGTGAAGATACCATAACGATTTGTAAATAAAATGAAAAAAATACTCCTTCTGTTATTACTAATTGGCGGCTTTGATGCACTGGCCTGCGATATTTGTGGATGTGCCAATGGTAGTGCTTTTGTTGGGCTTACTCCGCGCGCCGGAACCCAGTTTATCGGGCTGCGTTACCGTAGCCGGACTTTCGACTCGCACCTGAATAGTGTGTTGCTTAAAACCCGTGAAACGTACCAGACGGCCGAATTATGGGCGAGGTTCTATCCGGTCAAGAATCTTCAGGTAATGGCGTTTCTGCCTTATAATTCAAATCATCAGTTATTGCTCAACAGTGGCACCGAAACCCTGAAAAATGGCATTGGTGATGCCATTGTGCTGGCGCACGTAAATGTGCTAAATACGTTTCTGGATACCACCAACACAAGCCATATTTACCAAAGCCTGATGATTGGCGGAGGGGTAAAACTGGCAACAGGCAAATTTGAGTACGGGTATGAAGGCGAAATAAATCCGAATTTTCAGTTGGGTACGGGTAGTACTGATTTTCTGTTGAGTGCTATTCATACTATTAAGATACATAGCTGGGGGCTGAATACTGAAATTGGGGGTAGAATCTCGACACGAAGTAACGATAAATATCGGTTCGGAAATCGGATAAATGGCTCATTAACGGCCTTTTACTCGAAAGCGTGGGGAGAGTTTTCGATGATGCCCAATGTAGGGGCCATTGTAGATTATGGTTTCAGGGATATAAAAGAAGGGAAACGAAACTCACAGACGGGAGGTGTAGCCACGCTTGCCAATGCAGGTATTGAGCTATACTACCGTAGGTTTAATGTTGGGGCATCGTACAGGATTCCGATTTACCAGAATCTGGGCGAAGGCGAACTGAAATCGTTGCCACAATATGGCATAAGCCTGACCGTGAATTTTTAAGGTATCGGGTATGTATACGCCTTTGTTTCATCAGGTTTTTGGCCTAGCTTCTGGCATCGGCTTTCAGGCTCCAGTTGGAGCCTATTACTGATGATTGACTAGCGGCTTTCACTCCTGTACTATCATACCTATTGAAATAGTGTATGATAGGTTTCCTTCCGTGAGCTTGTATAGGTTAAAATGAATCACTTATCATGCGTTATAAACCTTTTCTCCACAATTCAAGTTTCATAAAGGTTTTCCATTCAGGAAAATCCGGCTCATTAGGTAATCTTATATTGTTATCAAGCCCATTGCCAATAATTAAATCATGAAATTCATATAATCTTTCTTCCCCACTTTCATCAAAAAGATCGGGATAGTCTCTTACTTTTATGAATAGCTTTTCACTTTCAGTTACTAATTTCAATCTATCCCATCCTCTATTGCCAAAAAACTCCATGATATCCTCAAATCGATATATAAAATAATTCCAATCCTTAGCAACACTAAAGCATTTTTCAAAAAGCTCTTCCAAAGAGTTTAATTCGTTTTCGGCAGTTGTTTGCATTTTATGCTATTTACTATGAAGTTGTTTAAGATATTCACTAAATAAAATAGATGTACAAGAAATAGATAAATTTGTTTTGCGGAACAAAATTTCTAAATCAAATGAGCCTCTGTCCTGCTCCCCTAAGTTGCTACCCATATTAAACTAGAGATTAAGGTTTTTATCAACAAATTGTTGTAGTGGTATTACCCAAATGACCTTTAAAACAAAACAAACTTGACCTTTAAAACAAAGTCCACCCTTTTTGTTTAGTCTACCTTTGTATCATCAATTAATTATAAAAATAAATAAAAAAATGGTACAGAACAACTCAACCCGTGCAACAGTTGCAGGTCAGACAAAAACAGCATCTGAGGTGCTTACTACATTTCTTAACCATGTTGGCCGAGGGAATCCCCAACAAATTGCGTCCTATTTTGCACCAGATGGCTACATTGAAGCCCCTTATGTAGCCTCGATTGGTATGCCCACGATTATGGCTGGCCGAGAAACCATAGAAGCCACCATGCAAGGCTTGTTGCAAAACGCGCCTAACTTCCATTTTACTGATATCAGAATTATAATGGAAACGGCAACAGAAGCCATTGCTGAATACAAAAGTTCTGCCACCTTAACCAACGGACGAGCCTACAACCAAGCGTATATATGCCATGTGGTTACCAAGAACGGTGAAATTGTATCTCACAGAGAGTTTCTTAATACTATTCCGTTTGTGGAGGCTTTTTTCCCGAACGGCCTTTCAGATTTAATCATAAAATAATAAAACAGCCATGAGAGTAACCAAAGAAATGCACCATAGAGAACTTCAAGGAAGCTATGGTATAATGAAGTTTTCATCAAAACTATTGATGAACAACATAGGTATTAGCCTGCTAAATGCCAATAGTAGAAGAGCAAAAGGAAAGAATATTGAGGGCCTGCATTGTGAAGAAAAATATATACCCAGTAATAATGGTGGCCCAGATATTCGTGTTCGGGTTTTCAAGCCATTGAATTTTTCTGGCGAATTACCCGGAATGTTGTATATACACGGTGGTGGATATATGCTGGGGAATCCTGAAGAATTTATGCAAGTAATCAAGAATTTTATTGATGCCAAACCTTGTGTAGTAGTAGCCCCCGATTACCGCAAAGCCGTTGATGCTCCTTACCCTGCTGCCTTCAACGATTGCTACGATACCCTTTTGTGGTTGAACGAAAATGTAAAACATCTGCATATTATTCCAAACAAAATAATAGTAGCAGGCCATAGCTCAGGTGGTGGGCTGGCGGCGGCAGTTTCATTAAAAGCCACCGATACGGATGAGGTTAAAATTGCTTTTCAGATACCGGTTTATCCTATGATTGACGACAGGCAAAACACGGAGTCGGCAAGAGACAATAACTCGGCTGGCTGGAATGCCAACTCAAACAAATTGGGTTGGGCAAAATATTTAGGTGATTTAAAAGAGATACCGCCTTATGCTGCACCAGCAAGAGCCATGAATTATTCAAAACTTCCGCCCACAATAACGTTTGTTGGAGACTTAGAACCGTTTAGAGACGAAACCGTAAATTATGTAAACCAACTGCAAAAAGCCGGAATACCCGTATCATTCAAATTGTTTAATGGCTGTTACCACGCCTTTGAAGTGCTTTTCCCTCAATTAGAAATCAGCAAAGAGGCTTGGAGTTTTTTACTTGACACTTATACCTACTATGTAGAAAGGTACATTTATGAAACCAAATGACCTTTTAAACAAACCTTTTTGAACCTTAAAACAAAGGTAACACTATAAACTTGTTTTACCTTTGTTTTATAATTTTATCAAGACATGGAACATATCACAAAATTCATTACTAACGAAATCAAACTTTCAAGTTTGCGGGATAAGTATTTCAAAACAGAAGTAACACTGGAAGAACATGTGCTGGTTTTTATTTTTTCGGGTGAAACAAAATTGATACAAGCCGATGCCTCGTATTTATTTACGAGTGGTGATGTTTTCCTGATTCCAAGAAATCAGTTAACTACTGTTCTGAATTACCCTAAGGATGGGCTACCACATAGGGCAGTGGCTATTCATCTGTCAACAGAGCGTTTGAAACGAATTTACCAAGATATTACTCCAGCCGAACCTGTTAAAAAAGTTGAAATCTTGAGTTATAAAAACCACCCTTTGCTGGATAGTTACCTTGCTTCGTTATTGCCTTATTTTGACATGAAAGATACTATTCCTGAAAATATAGCTTCACTTAAAATACAGGAAGCCATTAGTATTCTTAGGGTAATAGACAAAAGCATCGATATTGTTTTAGCTAATTTTGAAGAACCCTGGAAGATACCCTTAACGGAGTTTATGGAAAAAAACTTCATGTTCAATATGCCCTTAGAGAAAATCAGCTATTTAACAGGGCGTAGTTTATCAACTTTCAAGCGAGATTTCAAAAAGCTATTCAATACTACCCCTCAAAAATGGCTCACAAAAAAACGGCTCGAATTGGCACATTATAACTTAGTACAAAATAAAAAACCAACCGATGTATATTTTGAAGTAGGCTTTGAAAACCTATCTCATTTTTCTTTTGCTTTCAAAAAACAATATGGCTATTCGCCTACTCAACTGCAATCAAATTCAGCCAGAAAATGAGTATCACCTTATTATCAATTTGGGCTTCGAGGAAGCTACTTTTGAAAAAAAAGAAAATATCCAGCTCAACGAGCTACACTTCAAATACGGCTTTGAATACTATTCGGCCAGCATGGGCAGGAACCCCTCTAGACGATAAAGGCAAATTTATATATCCTGAAAACCCGACGGTTTTAAGTTTTAGAGACATTCTGAAATTTATGTTTCAACAAAACCCTAAAAGAGCATTTAAAAAGCAAGATAACTGGCGTATTTCTGTAATAAAAAACAGCAATTGGTTAAATGATGGCAGCGATAAAATAGTTTGGTTGGGTCATGCAAGTTTTTTTATTCAGTTATCGTCTTTCAGGATATTAATTGACCCCATGTTTGGTGATTTACCGGTGGCCAGACGGTATTCCGATTTACCCGTTGAAGCCAATAAATTAAAGAATATTGATTACATTTTAATATCTCATGCTCATTACGACCATTGTGATAAAAAAAGCATCAGGCTCTTAGCAAAGAATAATCCTGATGCACAAATACTTTGTGGTTTAGGTCTCGAAAAACTAATGAGCAAGTGGGTTAATAACCCCATTCAGTCGGCGGGTTGGTACCAACAGTTTAATGTAATCAAGGATTTGAACATTACTTTTGTTCCGTCAAGACACTGGGCAAACAGAACCCCTTTTGATGTAAATACAACTCTATGGGGAGGCTTTGTTTTACAAATAAATGGTAAAACCATTTATTTTGGGGGTGACTCAGGCTATGGGTCTCATTTTAGAGAAATTGGTTCGGTGTTTCCCAACATTGATGTTGCGTTGATAGGTGCAGGTGCATACGCACCTACGTGGTTTATGGGGCAGCATCATCAAGACCCCTACCGAGCTGTTGAAGCGTTTCATGACACCGGAGCTAAAACGTTTGTCCCGTTTCATTATGGTACTTTCGACTCTGCTGATGAGCCTATGGGCGAACCTGAGGAAATTTTAATTCAACTGAATATAGAGGGAAAAATCAAAAATCAATTAAAAATCTTGAAACTGGGAGAAATGTTTTTGATTTAATACGTATTTCTGTAATAGATTCTAATAAAACATAACGCCGGGCCAGATCGTCTGCATTGTTTTGTGTAGTGGTTCCCTGTGATGGGCGTTCAATAATTTCTTTTGGCTTAAGTACCCGACTTCATCATACGCGTTTCTTGGTATTTCTACTGGAGTAGTCCTAATTCCATGAAAAACTTTCTTTACTCTGCCAGTCTGGTCAAGTTCATTCTGAATCAGCTGTAAAAAATAAGATTTAATATTACAGACAAGATGTGTTTAGGTGAGGAAAAATCTTACATTTTTTATAAGTAATAATTGCAGGCAAGCACTTTGTTTTCAGTCTCAATGATGAGAGTTGAAATGTATCTATTGTCAGATAATAAAAACCTAATTTTCTCCAAAGTGTTGATTTAAATGTTGTTTTTTACAGATTAGCCTACAAGTTGAGGATCTTCAATATGCATAATAAATAATATTTTAACGTGAGGTCGGGATTATGGTTTAATAAAAACGGTTGGTTTAGTTTCATAAAAGTAATAGGCGGCCAATGCTCCAAAAACATGAATAATGGCATTAATTGGACTAAGATGTCTCTAGCCTCTTGGGGATTTTACAAGGGTGTATGATGTAGTAGCTGCTACGCTTTGTGTATTACGAGTTGCATCTGAACCGCTAAACAAGTTAGTTAAATAGTTCCATGTCTTTTTATATAATGGCTCGTCCAATGCACCATCGGGGTCTATACGATTAACAAGGTTATTTTGAGCAAAAGTGTATGTCGTTAGCCACTCTCTTTTCTCAGCCAGTGGATCAACCCTATCAAACCTACCAATAGTAGGATTCAAAGTTCTTGCTCCTGATTGATTCTATTCAGGGTAAAAGTACTCTCTTTCTCTTTGCCCTGAAACTCAAACCTGTTCTGGAAGCCATTTGACTGATTGATACCATTCAAAACCACTCCTCACGGGTCGAATGAAGTGTCTGAGAGTTTCTCTGGTTGTGTGCACTGACGTGGCAACTTATTTTAGGACGAGACTAACTTTTTAGGAGATTAGATTATGAACCTCAATTTCCGTTTGGCCCGTTTCTTATTTCCACAAAGAATTTTTCCGTTTTTGTTTCGAAAAAATTTATTCGTTCTACTTTATTCTTTGTAAAGTATTCTCGCATAGAATATTTTAATAAATCATAGAATAAACTTACATCTCCCTCTGTAATTTTCCTTAAAATATATGTATCATTATATGAGATAAGTATTTGGGATTTATCAAAACTAAGATAATTTGGTTCTTTTAAGTTTACAGTTTTCGTCTTGTCTATTAGCTGAAAAGATTTATAAAGTAGTGCCGACCTTTTATCATCCAAAATAATTGAATAGCTACCTTTTAAAGATTCAGGAAATATAATATTTACATCTAGTTTTCTATCATTTAATATCAAATCATAGTTAAAATTACTATTGAAACTAAAATTCCCCATTTCGTAATTTGAAGCTTCAATAATTTCTTTCTTATCAGATGTATTTTTTAATGATATTTTTTTATAGTATACAGTATCTTCTTTACCCCAAATAGTAAAAACAGACGTATCATTTTTTAGGTATACGTTTGATGAGTCCCGTAAATCAGAAAAACAAAACTTATTTTCTAATTTAAATAAATGTTTTGAAAATGGTTTAGGGGATTGTGTGTAAAATGCGAAATCTTCATTTCTTTTCTCGCAAGATAGAGATAATATGACGCCTAAAATAGGAATTATACGAGAATTAGTCAATGAAATTATATAATGTATTAATGGTTTTTTGATCATTTTTTTGAATTTTATTATCCTTATAGTATTGTTGTAAAGGTTGTGATTCTAAAAGTATGATGCTTTACGATTTCTATGGTTTATCACCAATTTGATGGCACACCAATGATTTAAAACCTTTTTTGAAAAGCTAGTTGTCATTCTATTTAGCCTTTTACAGCTATTTCTTAGTGAAGTATTCACCCCCTCAATAGCTTTAGTAAAACGTTTGCCTATTAAGTGGTTTTGAGGTAATACTGCTTTAAAAGCGTCCCAATTATCTGACTACGCGTCCCTGTACAAAACCATTCTACACTTATGCCATTAAGTTTATCTAGCAATGTCAGTATTGGATTATTATAAAACTTTTCGTTTAAATAATTATGTATTTCCTTTTCTTGACATAAATAAACATACTTCTGCTATTAGTATAGATAATCGCTTAAGAAAGACTAAAAGACAAGTAAATGAAGACTTAAAAGAACTGGCTACCCTGGCAAAAATAGAAACGAATTTAACAACTTATGTAGCGAGGCATACTTTTGCCACAGTCTTAAAAAGGAGCGGTGTTTCAACCAGTTTAATTAGTGAGATGATGGGTCATGATTCAGAAGCTATTACACAAGTTTATCTGGATTCTTTTGAGAATAAGCAAATTTATGAGGCTGCTTTGAATTTACTTTAAGATTCTCGTGAAAAGGTAAATATTAATTTTAAAGAGAGAGAGGTTGTTACTTGTGTTGACCAGTCACTTCTTTATCATTTTTACGTACTAATAGTAAACTTTTACCTACCTCAACAACATCACTGCGTCTTTCTTTTCAAATTTATCACCATTTTTGAAGGTAACTTTAATGGTAATAGCATATAGACCACTTGGAGAAGGGTTAGATAATTCATTTCTCCAACCCCCGTTCCACATAGTATTTATATCGTTTGATTCAAAAACCGGCTCACCCCACTTATTATAGACTAGTAATTGAAAACTCTCAATATCGTTACCGAAAATAGCAAACTCATCATTTTTACCATCCATATTTGGTGTAAAAGTATTAGGAAAGTAGATTTGGCTGCCTATACTTGTTGTCCCCAGAACAATAATTTTAATGGTTTCACTTACTGTACATCCATCATCTGATGTGGCCACTACTGTATAAGTGATGGTCTTATCGGGGGTTGCAACCGGGTTTGCTATATGATGATCATCGAGGTATGTCTCGGGGTGCCAATGATATAAAACATTTGGATTGCTGCTGTTTGTAACTATATTTACGCTTTCGCCTTTATTAATAGTTGAATTCTGTGGGGTGACTGACAAAGTAAATGCCTGATTTACTTGTATCACACGTGTCTGCTTACCAGAACAGCCTGATGGTGACTTGTAGGTATAAGTGATATAATGCTTGCCCTGTCCGGCTAAATTTGCATCAAAAATGTTGTTATTAATTCCAGTGCCGGAAAAAACTCCGTTAGGAGGTGTTGCGGCTAATGCAATTTTCTTATTCCCAATGAGACAAAACGGGAAAATAGTATCGAACTTTACCGTTATAGAACTACTTATAGTAACTTTATAAATCTTCGAATCTACTTCACATCCTTTATCATCTTTTACTTTTACTGTATAATTGCCTGAATCTTTCACCCATAAGGTGCTTTTATCACCCTTTGATACATTATTATTGTTTACTTGCCATTGGTATTGAAGCAGGTTGCTATTGACCGTTTTAAGTTGAATGGAATCGCCGGAGCAGGCTTCATATCTGGCATCAGGGTCGGGTAATGGGGCTGAAATGGTTTTGGTGATAAGGATACTATCTTTATCGCTAAAGCATAGACCTGAATTTTTTTTTGCCTGTATAACGTACCACCCTTCTTTGGTTACAGTAATTTCATTACTGGTCTGAACGGGTGTATTTTTATAAGACCATAAGTAACTATGATTAGAATCCGGATTCTCTACACTTAATTTTATTGAAGCATTATTACAAATATTGGTATTATCGGCCTTAATTTTTGGTGTAGCAACTAAATTTTTCAACTTTACTACTTGTGAGATTGTATCACTTGAACAAGTGCTTTTAAAGCTTTTTACAACCTGATACTCCCCATAATCTGATACGACCAGTTTATTCTGGGTCTCGTTCGGAATATTATCTCCATTTTTTTGCCATTGAAAAACCCAGTTTGCGTTATTATCGGTTTCTAATGTAATTGTTTCTCCCGGGCAAAAAGAGACTTCTGTAGCCTTATTACCCTGATAGGATATAACAGGTGCTGGTGGTGTTGTAAGGCTGCACTGAATCACAGGCAACTGAAAATCGTGCTTTACCACTCCAATCCTTTTGCCGTTTCTCCACTCCTCGCACATAACTGAAAACAAGAAAAGGCCCGTTTTATTGGCTTTGACTGATAGTTGCCCTGAATTTACCTCTATTTTTAAAGCCGGATTACCCGGTATTGCATTGGTTTGATTATAACCGGCACTCCAGTCTACACCATTATATGGTGCTGGTGGCGGGTCATTACGCGAAACCCCGATAACCGGCTTTGGCCCCTGCCAGGGCTCGGCCATATAATACTTTAACTGATCTCCATCTTTATCGGTAGCGCTAAAATCAAACTTAAATAACTTATTGAGGCAAATAAAATCTCCGTTGATGGGAGGGAATTCGGGTGTAGAGTAATTAACTATCTGACCATTTTGTTTGAGTGCCGGAAACTCTGTATAGAACATGATAGTATTATTACCAGGGTCATCAACATTTGTCAGGTCGATATTCCTGCAACAGATATCTGTTACCATATAATAGCCATCAGGGTCATCATATTTATCTATATCAACTTTATAGATATACGCCCTTACATAGGCAGAGATTTTAAAGTTTTTCTGAGCTGCACATGCCGGATTATCAAAAATAATACTTCTGCTCGATTCGTAAGGAACATAAAATTTATCCATTACGAAATTATCTCTTTTGCGGAAAATCTTAATTTCAGAACTATAATTTTTTAATTCATCAATGTAACCAGCATAACCACGCGCATCGTCAATATAAAGATTAACACTAAATCTAAAGTTACCTTTTGCGGCATCCATTTGCTGCATGGAAATGTATCCCCCAAAAATATGATCTGCCCGTACTTTTGAGGGATACACCAAAGAAATCATACAGACAAGGCTAATTTTTAATGCGTGCTTCATACGAACCTGTGTTATCTGTTTCAAAACCCTCCTCAAGTGTAATTTCATCACAAGCTTCATCTAAGGTTTCGAATGTTCCTTTAATTGCCCAACTGCGGGAAATCTTTCCATTTCCCCTACAACCATTTGTTAATATTTTGGTTTCAGTAAATTTCCAGGCTGTAGTTTTTCCGTCATTCAAAATCCCTATTATGCCATATTTATATGGAATATTATAGCTAATATACTTATCCGTCATGGTAGTATGGTCAATCAGAGCTGACCTAACATATTCTCCATCATTTGTTCCTGTGAATCTGTATACTTCAAAATATTTTATATCACTACCTTCGGCAGTCCAACTTAGGTTGTTCTTTAAATTGACAGAATCCCCTACAACTCCAAACGTTAAAATCTGATTGATAGCTGAGGGTGCAGGCCTGCCAAGACCAGCGGTTGAACACGTGTTGTCAGTATAATGATAGGTATAGCTTTTAATTTTCTCTGTAGAGTTTACTCCGGCTTTTCTGCTTATCTGGAAGCGCATTTTTAGGAATATCCTGAATCGTTGTTTTCCCCGGAGGTAGAGGAAACGAGCCCTGATTAAAATATTGTACCAATTCCGGATGTTGTGAATAATCATCAGAACCGTATATAGTGCGGCTGATAACGCCACCGGCTTGTAAAGACCAGCCAAGCCCTACAATTCCGGCTTCCTCATCTACTTTTATGCCCCCTGAGTGATATCCCAATCCAACTGCCACAGAGGCATCACGTACATTGATCTGGTAAAAGGGGATACTGATATTCGCAATACCTGTATGTAAACTGACCGGAGTATCTGCATATTTGCTTAATGATGCCGCTGTTGGCGAAACATTTGAGGTGTTCGGCATACTGAGCTTAACCTGTGCTATCGTTTTGAATGATAGGCAAATGATGAATGATAAATAAAATATCTTGTTCATTGAAATGGGTACTTTTAAACTTATTATCCTTTTATATTCTTACTACGGTACTAATAATTTGCAAAATTTTACTCAATCCAATTATTAGGGTTCGATTTTATTTTATTAAACACTATCAACTAAATCAATCCTTTGTATTGTAATTCTTTTTTTGCATATTCTCTTATCCTTTTTGTTTTACTAATTGCTAGCAGCTTTAATTTCTCTATAGAACTTTCGTCAGATATAGCTGAAAGAGCCTTTATACATTTCCTTGCGAATTGGTAAGAATCATCATAGTTTAAATAATCAAACTTTAATTCAGAAGCTTTATATAAACAATCTACAGTACTTGGGTCAGCAATATCTTTAAGCAACATAGCAATATCCTCGTGTTTAAAGTGCCAAGGCAATTGCAATAATTCACACAATTGTACTACAAAGTAAGGTTTAGAAAATGAGCCCGTACAAATTAATACTATAGCTTCTTCAATCTCTGAATCACTTTTGTTTTCAATTCCTTTTTGTATAAGATTTAAAACATATTCATCGCTCTTGTGAATATCCTTAAAATATTCTCTAAGGAATAGTTCTTTACTTATTTTGCCTGAATACAGGGCAGTAAGTAGTAGATTAATTTCTGTTCTCATCATTCTAACTTTTTATAACTTTGAATATTAGAATTAAAAATGTTTAATGCATCCCTTCTCCCTAAGCCAATATTAACTTGATTATTTTCAAGTTTAAAAAATGCATTATTTTTATTCCAACCTTTACAACTAAAGGTAAAAAAGTGTATGGATGTGTATTCCCTTTATTACGTACTCCTATTTCTAGAAGTTTGGAAGTAGTTCCAAGTTTAACATTAATTTCAAATAAAGTTCTAGTATAATTTTTAGCCTCAGATTTTGTTGGAGATATCATTGTTTCTTTACTAGGACCTGATGGCATTCTTCCCGTCTTTAAAAATAATTGCGCGGCACTCTCAGGCATTGAGCAATAGTATGTTTCTACTGTCTTAGGTGTACCTAACTCTGTAAACTTTAGATTATTAGGAACTAAATTAATATCTACATTTTTTTCCTGCCTTAAAAGCTGAATAGGCAGTTAATAAATTATCAAACTGAGCAGCTTTAAAAGTTGCATCTTTTCCCCAAATCCAATAAGCTGCCGTTGCTATTAACCCTCCTCTAATATTCTCAGAAACCGCATTATCATAAGCTACCTGTTGATTTTTTATAAACTCCATCAATTCTCCCCTGGTGCCATAAAAAGATTTCCCAACGCCTAATTTGTCGGAATATATAAAACTTACAGGTTCATTAAAGTATTCTTCAGCAGGTGAACTTTTTTTCTGAATAATTGGCTCTTTTTTTGTGAATTCGAACCATTGTCTAATCCTGTTACGAATTCAGGGGTATTATTTTCATTAATCCCTTTCAATTTCTCTAAACCATCTAAATCAATATTTGAGATAGGTTCATTCTCCGCATAATCATAAGTACTCTTATAGGTATAATCATCAGCCAAAGGGTCCACCTGTATAAATCTGGCAACAGCCGCATCATACCATCTGAACCGATATTCATACAAGCCGTGATCTTTCTGGTATTCTTTGCCATTGTATCTGAATCTGTCGCTTGGATTGCCATTACCACCGTCTGGTCGGGTAGACATTGCCAATTTTACGCCCCATGGATCATAGGTCGCCTGCTGCGTTACAATCTGTGGATAGCCATGCTCCGGTTTGGTTTCGACTGCTTGCTCGGCACAGCGGCACGCTACACGTAAGTTACCTAAATGATCTTTAAGCTGATATTCATAGCACCAAAGGCTTAACAGCCGTATTAAGCTTAACCTGTGCTATCGTTTTGAATGATAGGCAAATGATGAGTAATAAATAAAATATCTTGTTCATGGTATTAAATCGTCTAAGTTTCAATTTTTCTATCATTTCCTTAAAATTCTTAACAAGAGGGCTTATATTAATTATTGAGCTATGTCAATATTAGACTATAGTTCGAAACATTAAATCGGCTTGTCCCAAGAATTAGCAATGGCTAATAAAAAGCTAAAATTAAAAATAGGTGTCGAATACTTAGCTTTTATTAATAATAAGCTCTCTCAATTTTTCTAAAAAATTCACAAATAACATTTTGTCCACATCTTTCCTCCATATCATTTGTAGTTTACTATTTTTTACAAATAAATTAATTTCTTCTTGAGGTATTTCTGAATCTTTTTTCTCTAAATACTTTAAAGTATTATCTATTAAGTTTATAAAAAAATCTATTCTGTCTCGTGAAATCAACCAGTCTTCAAAATTAAAATGTATATAACTTGGAAAATATCCCAATGAAATCGTTCTTAAAAACTCCTTGTATTCAAGAAACCATTCTGGAGTGGATTCCATTTGCTCACTTACCAGTAATAGATAACTTAAACTGATTTCTGTTATTGAGTCATTTTCCCAAAAACCGTTTTCGCTAAATTCGATAAAACTTGTTGCCATATTTATTCAAGTGTAATTAATCTATTTATGTCTTTTAAGTGTGTTTTATCTATATATTCAAATATCTCTGTTTTTTGAGCTTTATTAAAAAAGCGTACATCTAATAAAATAAAATCAACACTTTTATTAAAATGACTGGTAATTGATTTTTTAAATTCTGACATCTTAAATGATGATAGTGCTTCTTTTGGAATACCTAAATGATCAAATGTTTTTCTTGCATATTTGCCAGTTGTTGCGACAAAATCTCCAGCTTCGGTTTTTAAAGTCGCTCTAAATGTTGTACCAGTTGCATCTTCAAAAATAGATGCTGCTTCAGCCTCAGCATCTCGATAAGCATGCCCTGTTGCGGCATCGACAAACGAATTTAGTATTTCTTTTTTTCTACTGGAAATTTGCAGGCCTTTCAATATACTGCTTATACTACTTTTAATTATTGGAGAAACACTAATAAACATTAAACTTCCGGCAGCTGCTTTTATGAAAATCAAGACTACGGTTGACTAATTACTTAAAATTTGAGAAATTAGTATTTGTAAACTTGATATAATATGACAGCCAAAGCCCATTCTGATATTCGTAGGAAACTTAAGGTATTAAATTATGCCAAAGAAATAGGCAACATCACTAAAGCATGTCGCTATTTTGGAATTTCAAGAGAAACCTTTTATCAATGGAAACGTACTTATGAGGTACATGGAGAAACGGGGTTAATTAACAATAAACCTTGTCCAGTAAATCTAAAACTTCGTACGCCTCAGCATATAGAAGAAAAAATTGTCCATCTCAGAACTACCTACCATTTGGGGCAAAAGCGTATCATGTGGTATCTAAGCAGGTATCATGATATTCGTGTATCAGAAGGGGCAGTGTACTATGTGTTAAAGCGAAATAATCTGAATAAGTTACCTCAAAATCAGCGTAAAAGGTCAATTATGCCATTCAAAAGGTATGAAAAACAAGTACCTGGACATCGTATTCAAGTAGATGTAAAATTCTTGTCTTTTAAAGACCCAGAAGGAAAATTGAAGAAAATGTACCAATATACAGCGATTGATGATGCTACTCGGGCCAGAGCTTTACAAATATTCCCTAAACATAATCAAGAAACAGCTATTAAATTCATAGACTATGTTAGGGAACGTTTCCCTTTCAGAATCCATACTGTTCAAACGGATAATGGCCATGAATTTCAGGCAAAATTCCAACGGTCCGCCGTCGCGGTGGTATTGCGAGGATTTGGGTATGCAACATGTGTATATAAAACCACGAAGTCCCCATCTAAATGGAAAAGTAGAACGCTCGCACAAGACAGATGCACAGGAATTCTACCAGCTCATTGATTACACCGATGATATTGATATCAGAAAAAAGCTTCAGGAATGGGAAATGTTCTACAATTGTCAGCGACCCAATGCCGCTTTAAATGGGAGAACACCATATGAGGTACTAAGGGAAAGATTAATTATTTATGCACAATAATTTTTCTTTTCCGAATCCCTCCTCAATTAAAAAAGGAGGGTTTGGAAAAGAAAAAATCTTCGTCAGCCCTACTTTTGATTGACACACTTGGGTATGGCGTTGCAGCCAGAGCATTACCGTTTACTCCACAAGCATCACATACTCCACAAGTGGTGGTGGTTACATTTAATTTGATATCACTGATACAAGAACCTGTACCATCAGATTTTGTAAGTGTAACCCTATATGTAAATGAGCCTGCACTGCCTGGTTTAATGAATACAGGATTTGCTGTTGAAGTATTAGTGCCTACACTACCTACAGTAGGTGCACTGATATAGTAATCGTTTCCACCGTTGATGGTCGTCCAGCTAAACGTTCCCGGGCTTGGAACAGAAGCAATAGCTTTAATTGCTATGTATTCTCCTAGTTTTATATCGCTCGGAATGTCCTCAGTATAGGTAGCTCCTGTTTTCAGATCAAAACCACAAAGTGTTGGTAAATTATAAGGTCCCGGTTCAAAATGATCCAGATTAGCAGCCGGAATGATTTGGCGTGTCAGCCCTGGGGCTTCCCATTCCAATTTTACAAAACTTGAACTAATCCATTGTTTGTGGATAATCTCGAAATAATATTTCTGACCCCCGTTAAGCGTTACCGTAGCTGTAGCTGGTATATTGTGCTGAGCAGCGTCATCAGGATCTCCATTATCTTCTTTTGTAAGAATCAAAACCTTATTGGCAGGATTATTTGTAGTACTTAACCAAACTTTGGCGCTATTATCAGAAGTCAGATAGAATTTATAATTATTCCCTGCCGATAATGGCGGACAAATAAATCCTCTGATTCTTGCCCCAAAGTTTTGAGTTGTGGAGTTTTGAATATTTACCCCCCCTGGTACTGGTTCGAAGGAAAGAATATCGGGTGCAAAATTTCCTGTAAATCTCGGATTTGTCGTTAAATCACTTGTGCTATATCCGGCAATATTATCCCACCTTTCATAGGTTACTTTATTGTCGACAGTACAGTTGGCTTGTGGTTTGCGGGGGAGGTATTTGCTCAGGACAGTCAAGAATAAAGTTCTTTATTTGTGTAGAATCCTTATTTATTAAATCATTGAGCGTTTCTTTTGATTTATCCTGTACAATCTGTTTTTTCGTAACAATTTCGCTTCTATAAATAGGAACCAAAATTTCGGCTTTTTTCTCATAAACATCGGTTATGGTTGCCCCCGTAAATGAGCGGAGTAGTACAAAATCGGATAACTTAGGCTTTGCCTCAAAATACCCTTTAATAGTAAACTCCTGCCTTGGTATTTGTCTGGTTACTTTTCCTTGTATGAAATCATAATAAGTACCACCGGTTTGCACAAAATTATCCGGTAATAACATTTTTAATGTAAAACCATTTGAACCCTCAAATTGAAATATCAGGTGGGGACTTACGTCTAGAAATTCAGCTGTTATTTTTAGCTCAAATTCCTCACCTACAGCTACAGAGTCTTTGCTTATATTAAGTCTGAAACGTACAGGATCAAAACCAGCGATTGTTTTTATATTGTCAATTTTTTTGAAATTGTGGGCAGTAGAATCGTATCTGTAATACTCCTTTTTAAATAAGTTATCTTCATTTAACCATAGAATATGCTTAAAATCAATTAGCTTTTTAGAGATACTAATAGGTAATGGCTTTACTGGCAGTGGGGAAATAGGCGCAATAACTTCATTGAATAAACGTTCAGCCAGTGTTTCAAATACCTGAGCAGTTTTTGACACAGAATCTTTATTACTTACAATTTCAGGAATATTGATTGGTGAAGGTTCTATAGGGAGTGAAGTAATAGGTTCTATAACTTTATTGGGCACAGGTTCTACCTTTGCATCAAATACCTGAGCAACGTTTGAAACAAAATTACTATTTACTATATCAGTGGCAGTTGGAGGCTGTGCGCTACTTTCGGTTATTGAGAATGTAGGTTGTTGAAATAAACTAGTTCCTGATTTTTGATCCGAAAACAATTTTATATTTCGTACATCCAGAGTGTTGTTTGCTATGAAATTACTTTCAACCTTTTTTAAAGGACGAGTGAAACTTGCCAGAAGAAAAACGGCTAATAGTGAAACGAATAAGTGTTTAGGTCTAATATTTTTCATGCAAGCAGATAATTAAATGCAGGTAAAGAGTATTTTTTAGAGCCAGAAATTTATTTTTTCTCCAGTTGTTCTACTTTTAATTTCAGTGCTTTTATTTCTTTGTTCTGCTCTATCATATACAGCGTCAATTCCTCTACTTTCTTTAAGAGCAGTCGATTCATTTCACCTAAATCTTGGCCTTCGTTTTCAATTTCTCTGGCGGAGGGGATTTCGGGTAAGTGATTGTTTTTCTTTGTAAATTGTTCTATTTCTTCAAGACTAGGCAGTTTATACGTAGGGCTAAAGACATAGTCTGGCCAAGCACCATTTACCTGTTTTTTTACCTTTACTTTTTCGGCTATTATATTTCCGGCTACGGCTAGTTTATAATCTGTCGGGATATTGGCAGTGCCTATTCCGACTTTCCCTCCTTTTAAAATAAAATCTGAAGTTACAGTTTGATTATCCGCATTATTGTTCGCAATACGCCCTAAGACCAGCCCCCCGTTAAATCAGATGTAATTATAGTACCGACAATTCCTCTTGTCTTAAATGTATTAATAGCAGTGCCAGCCTCACAATTGAAACATAAAAAGGGTCTTCCGCTATAAGATTCAGCACCTAAAGTTGAAGCATATCCAGCTAAATTTTGTTGGGGTTTCTTATTTTTGAATCATACTAAAGTAATAATAGATATGCATCCAACAATGAGAACAGGTAGAGCTTTGCAATTGGAAGAAATTGCAAACTCACAAAACAAAGTAACCTTAGGATTTAAGTCTGATCCTCAATTGAAAATTGGTTTGGCAATGGAGGCTGAGGGGTATAGTATGAGTCTTTCTGAATATGTAGAAACCATCGTAGAGAATCGCCATGTACAAAAACAGAGTGCTGTATCCATTCAAGCGGCAAATGAAAATCCTGAAATCTGGCAGTTGAATAATCAGATTAAAGAACTGAAGTTAAAACTTGCTTTTTTCTATGAAGAACCAATGATGAAGAAAGCATTTCAGAATTGTAAAGGTCAGATCATACCTTACACAGATAAAAATGCGATTCCTCGAAGAGATTCCATTATAAACATAGAAGATGTCTATAGAATTTTGTTCAAAACCAATAAAATTGACTAAAGCTATGTTCAAACAAATGCAAAATCCTTTTGAAGAAGTAATTCAAATGCCTAACTCCTACTTTACCGCACATCCCAATTACTTCCATTATCCACAAAAGTCTTCGAATATTTGGAGCTGGATTATATGTATTATAGTTTTAATAGGAGGAGTCTTTCTATTTTTTATTTGGAAAGAGAAAATTAAAATTGAAGAAGACAAGCAAATAGAACTTGATAACACTGATAATAGTCTAGCTAAACTGGAGTGATTGTTTAAACTATGTTTAAACCTAAGTGTTTTATTTATTTTAAAACACAACAAAAATTCCTCATAATTGTTTGGCTATGAGGGATTTGTAATTTGTGACCTCGCAGAGGCTCGAACAGCAACGGCTGCCGCTCTCAACCCAATGATTAAGACTCGTTTAAATATTGTGTAACTAAAACAAAAAAGCACTCACAAGGAAATCCTCATAAGTGCTTGATTATCACGTGACCCCGCAGAGGCTCGAACAGCAACGGCTGCCGCTCTCAACCCAATGTTTAAGAGTCATTTGAATCTTGTGTAAATAAAACAAAAAAGCACTCACAAGGAAATCCTCATAAGTGCCTAATTATCACGTGACCCCGGAGAGGCTCGAACAGCAACGGCTGCCGCTCTCAACCCAATGTTTAAGACTCGTTTAAATATCGTGTAACTAAAACAAAAAAGCACTCACAAGGAAATCCTCATAAGTGCCTAATTATCAAGTGACCCCGGAGAGGCTCGAACTCTCGACC
This sequence comes from Emticicia sp. 17c, assembly GCF_037153985.1. Lineage (NCBI taxonomy): Bacteria > Pseudomonadati > Bacteroidota > Cytophagia > Cytophagales > Leadbetterellaceae > Emticicia > Emticicia sp. 17c. The sequence continues at coordinate 192,063 of NZ_JBBAYI010000008.1, read as the reverse complement.
CACTGATTAAGAGTCAGTTGCTCTACCAACTGAGCTACGGAGTCTTTTATATTTCTATTACTAACTCAACCCAGACCCAATGATTAAGACCGGGGCGACGGCTCGCTCTGTTGCTCTACCAACTGAGCTACGGAGTCTTTTATATATTTCTGTCGCTAACTCAACCCAGACCCAATGATTAAGACCGGGGCGACGGCTCGCTCTGTTGCTCTACCAACTGAGCTACGGAGTCTTTTTCGGGTTTGTTGCTTCATCAGCTATCAATAGCCCTCGTATAAAACATCATTGTATGCAAAGTTAAACTTTTCAGGGTTTTATGCAAAATTATTTTCAGAGATGTATCACGTATAGTAACTAAGTTTTATGTATCAGGCTCTAATTAAATCAACCAAATCACTGACTTCTCGCTGAAAAGGTTTTTGTTGGAGAGTCATAACAGTTTGTAGTAATGATACCATTAAATATTTTATTACAAATATTCATAAAAATATTCTTTAAAGAATATTTCTATTTATGTTTGTATCATGAACAAAGCAAATACCTTTTTCATGAATATGAATAATAAAGTTGTGACTAAAAAATGCAAATGTCTCCCGTTTTTCAAGGCTATATGCTTGCAATCAGCTTACTTATTCTATTTTAAAATATACTGTTTTAGTTAAGACTTATGTTGATACGGGTAAATAAGTTGTGTTATCAAGACCCGAACTCAAAGAACTGGATATGCCAATATAGGAGTGTTATGAGTTTGTTACAGCCACTGTTGGCTCCCAGACAACCAATTCTCTATCTGTGGCTATCTACACTTTTACTATTACCAAAGATGCCACTAATAAACAGATTACATTGAATTGGAATACACCACAGGAACATCTCCGTCGGCTATCAGAGAGTTTGGGATTTATAAAAAGCTGTTTACAATGGCGCAACTCCTATGGCCGGACGTATGCAGTCTCTTTGGGAAATCGTAGATGCCGCCGAACCGACAATCACTGACCCTGAGCCACAGCCTGCTTATAGACATATACTATATAAGGGTTGTTTGTCAGAATGGTAAGATTTCAGCTTGGAAAGACGGATTAATTATTAGCCATTACAACTGCTCTTAAGTTTCTGATTTTTTTGGAATTACTTTGTTGAAACCACATAAATAATAAGTAATTAGACTGTTTTACATTGTTTAATATTTAAGCTCCCTCTAATGAAAAAACTTATATTATTAATTATTATTCTGACTGTTGGTGAGCGAGTACTGGCTCAACAGGTGTACCCTAGCAATAGAACTATCTCAAGCCTCGAAAAGAATATACTTTTCAATGCCCATAAGAAATTTACCTTTACACAACAGGGTGTGGCACGGCTGGATAGCAACGAGCTATTTAATGGTATTTTTTATCCATCTTATACAACGCTGGCTCCCAGTGACTCAACCCCTACGGTTATTACGATTGAGAACATAAATGCCCCATCAGTACAAGCAGGTGCATGGATTGGCTGGTCGAGCCGCTATTGGGGTCCTACAAAGTTCAAAATAGAAGTATATAATACAGCTGCAAGCACTCCACCTAATGCCCCACAAAATACATGGTTTACAGTGGCCAATATTGATAACTACACAGCGCAGGATTTTATAGCAGCAATTCCTACTTCTGCTCCGGGAAAAATCAGATTTACATTTTACAAAGCTTCAGGCACAAGCGGGCGTTTGGGTATCAGTGAGTTGTTCTTGCTACATAATGAAGGTGCGCAGGCTTATGAAAACCTGCTTGTAAAGTATGATAGAAACATGAATGTTGTATTGGGTAATGCTGTAAGTACCCCTGACTCTACTCGTGGCGATTTAGCTATTTATGCCAATGCAGCCCCCGACAACAGAGCTTCCTTGAAAATAGGTTATAATGAAAGTAATAACCTGGAGATTTACCGTGACAGGCTTCTAAGTGATATTAACTTTAAAACCAACCAACTTAATACAGGACACATGCGGTTCAGTACCAATAATGCAAACATGACTTTCAACGGGGGGAAAGTAGGGGTTGGTTTGCTTTCGCCTACCTACCCTTTTCAGGTAGAGGGTAGCATGGCAGTAGGTTCAAAAGTTACTGGCAGCATAGCTAGCCTGATAATTTTAGGGCCTAATTCACCTACTAGTAGTAGCAATACAAGAGATATCTCATTCGAGTTTTCGTCGGCCGGAAAAGCACAGATCAGGGCATACAGAGGAGGAAGTTGGGACACTTTCCTGCAATTTCTAACTACGCCTTACGCAACAAATACACCTATTGAACGTATGCACATTGATGGCAACGGAAACATCGGTATTGGCACTACAACTCCGGCATTTTTACTGGATGTTTCGGGTAATCAGGAGGCTACTGTTGGTATACGCGCCAAAAATATGTCTACACTAGCTAATGCTTTTGCCCAGTTAAGAGTAGAGGGTGACGGCGGACAAGGTTATTTGGGGTATTCAGGTACTGGAAACACAGTTACAGGATTACTCGAAAAAGACTATGTGTATTTGCAGGCCGATAATAATACTGCCGGATTAAACATCGGTGCAGGCACAAACGGCACTATCAAGTTCTATACTAATGGTTCGGCAATAGCCAATGAGCGTATGCGTATTGATAAAGACGGGAACGTTGGTATCGGTACAACTACACCCTTAAGCAAAATACATGCTATTACTAATGCAACTACTATAACTCCGCTACAAACCCTTGAAACAAATGGCACAGGCGGAAGGCCATATTCATTATTCAAGGCAGAAGGAACTAATTATGGTTATGTGGGGTTTGGAAAATCAAATACTGATGTTATGTCAGTATTTAACTATCGGAATGCTGCTTTGGAATTTGGCACAAACAACACTACACGAATGGCTATCAGTAACACTGGTGCCGTAGCCATAGGTATCTCTTCTAATGGCAGTTTATCTGTAAAAGGGAATGCAGGTTTATTTACACTTGAAGGCACAGACCACGGTTATATACAGTTTTACCCACAAACTTATGCCAGCGGGCGTAAAGCCTATATTGGTTTCCCTAGTGCCAATGCTACTGTATTAATGCTAACGAATGAGTTTAGTACTGGTACTACCATTATAAGAAATGGCTCAAGTAATACTATTTATACGAACAGCAGCGGTCAGGTGGGCATCAACACCACAGCTGTTCCGACAGGCTATAAACTGGCCGTAGCTGGTGATATGATTGTGGAAAAAGTAAAGGTAAAGAAACAGGCAAACGGGTGGCCTGACTACGTGTTCAGCCCTGAATACAAGCTGCCTAGCCTTGACGAAGTAGAGAAGTTTACCAAACAAAACAGCCACTTGCCCGAAATACCATCGGCCAAAGAAATTGAGAAAGAAGGGCAGGATTTAGGCGAAATGAATCGGTTATTACTGAAAAAAGTAGAGGAACTAACACTTTATATGATTGAGCTTAAAAAACAAAGCGATAAGCAAAGCACCTTGATTGAAACCCAGAACAATAAAATCGACAATCAAAGCAAGCGGCTGGAAGAACAGGAAATGGAAATTAAAAAACTAAAGGCTATTAAAAAATAAATACCATGTGTTTATAGCACCGGAGAAAGAACTGGTTCTTATTAATTCATATAAAATCAAGAAAGCGTATACATTAAACTTAGCTCGGAAATTTACTCGCACAACCTGTTAAGCATAATTGACCATTTTACACTATTTTAAATTTCATGAAAAAACTCTTGTTACTTGTATGTCTTCTTGCCATACAGAAAGCCTTTGCACAGAACACTTTCCCTACCAGCGGGAACGTCGGAATAGGTACCTCTACACCAGCTTATCTATTAGATGTCAATAGTGCTACACAACGACTTTACAACCCTTCCAATTCGGCTACTTTTCGTATTGAAGGCAATGGCACTGCCGCTTATGCAGGGTCTTATATTTATTTAAGTGCTGGTATGCCAAGAAGTGGTGATACTTTTACTAAAGCCCGTATCGACGCTAATCGTGGGGTTGACAGTACCACCAGTTTTCAGTTCGCACGTATGAATGACGAAACATATACAGGCTTGTTTTATCGCTATGACGATGTAGTGGGGCATCGATTCATGACAGTTGCCTCACGCACGGCTACTTCAACAGGTGAAGCCATGCGCATTATGCATGGAGGTGTTGTAGGCATTAATACTACTGCTGCGTATGGTTCGGCCAAGTTATCAGTTGGTGGGACAATAACTTCCAGCATGGGTGGGGTTTTCGGCTACAACATTGGAGCTTCTAATGTGGGGGTCGAAATTGGTGGAGGCCGTATAGCCGACGGCAGTTCGTATCTTGACCTCGTAGGGGATGCTACCTATACAGACTATGGCTTTCGTGCTATTCGTACCGGTACGGCCAACGGAGGTAGTACGCTTAGCCACAGAGGTACGGGTAATTTTGACATCAGTACCAATGAAGCAGCACCTATACGGTTTATTACGACAGGTGCGAGCCGGATGGTGGTAGACCCAGATGGCTTTATAGGTATTCCGACGCCCTATACAGGTTACTCGCTCAGGTTGAATAAAGCGCTAAGCGGTGCGGCTACCACACTAGCCATCATGAACGACGGGGTTATACAGACTGACGTTACAACGGCAGCACGTTATTATCAGGCTAATTTTAATGTGGCTGCCTCGGTCAATCTTCCGCAGCTTGTAGGTTATTATGTTTCTAAAGGTACATGGGGAACCGGTAGTACAGTAAGTGAGCAATCGGGTTTCTGGGTGTCGAGTTCGATGGCCGGAGCTACCAATAACTATGCGTTCAGGGGTTCACTTGCAGCCGGAACAGGCCAATGGAACCTTTTCATGCACGGCACAGCCAATAACTATCTGGGAGGGCGTTTGGGTCTTAACTCTACGGCACTAGCCGACCGCACCGTTCATATAGGTTTACCTATCAGCGGGGCAGCTTCATCGTTTGGTGTACTTAACAACGGTGCTGTGCAAAGTGATGTAAGCTCGGCAGCATACCTGAATTATTCACAGCTAAACACGCAAGCTACTGATTTTACTTTGCCTAATGCGGTCCATTTTATAGCTGCTGAGGGAACCATCGGTGCCGGCAGCGCAGTTACCACACAAACAGGTTTTTGGGTAGCCAACAACATGGTGAGTGCTAGTAATAACTATGCGTTCAGGGGTTCGGTTCCTGTCGGAACGGGCCGCTGGAATTTATATATGGACGGCTCTGCCAATAACTATATAAATGGTCGGCTTGGTATAGGTACTAATAGTATACCAAATAGTAATTTAGCTCTTTCTCTTCCGCTTACCGGAGGCACTAATGCAAATGCTATATTCCAAGTTGCTACTGTTAAAAGCGATGTTACCTCAACTGCTTCCTTCAATAATACATACGCCAGTACAGAAGCCGCAAGTTTCACACTCGGTAATCTTATTCATTATAGTGCTGGCCAAGGAACTATTGGTGCGGGTAGTACAGTAACCAACCAATATGGCTTTTTTGTTGCTGCTTCTTTAACAGGGGCTACCAATAACTATGGTATTTACTCTAGTATTGCCTCTGGTACAGGCCGCTGGAATTTATATATGGCTGGCAATGCAAATAATTATCTTAGTGGTAATGTGGGCATTGGCACTACAACTCCTACTGCCCGACTTGACGTAAGGGGCACTACCAGTACAGATGCACAGACAAACCCACTTATTAATGCCAGAGGTGCCAAAACTAGCTTTGAATTCGGACATCCTAACGCAGCCGGATATGTATCTACAATAGGAGCTAACTATACAAATGGGCGGCCTTTCTTATGTTTTAACTGTGAGGCCGGAACTACCAACGACACCTATAAAACCCGTGGAATTACTGGAACCATGATTACGCCTGACCTATCGGGTGGGTTATTGTTCGGGCGGGTAGCTAATAGCAATGCCGATAATCAGGCATTGACTGTTGACATGACACTCAAAAACGGGCAACTAGGCATAGGAACCAGCACTATTCCGACAGGCTATAAACTGGCCGTAGCTGGCGATATGATTGTGGAAAAAGTAAAGGTAAGAAAACAGGCAAGCGGGTGGCCTGACTACGTGTTCAGCCCTGAATACAAGCTGCCTAGCCTTGACGAAGTAGAGAAGTTTACCAAACAAAACAGCCACTTGCCCGAAATACCATCGGCCAAAGAAATTGAGAAAGAAGGGCAGGATTTAGGCGAAATGAATCGGTTATTACTGAAAAAAGTAGAGGAACTAACACTTTATATGATTGAGCTTAAAAAACAAAGCGACAAGCAAAGCACCTTGATTGAACAACAAAGTGCCGAAATTGAAAAATTAAAGGCGAATCAAAAGAAAAAATAAAAACAGATAATTTTGAAACACCACGGGCAACGCATAAGTGTTGCCCGTGGTGTTATAAGAACTCATGATGTTTTTGACTGGGTTGGTGGTGGAAGTATATCCGGCACATTTTTCAGGAAATAAGGTAAGCCAATTACCTGCGTATAATCTTTTGTTTTTTCGGCTTCGGGTAGGGTTGCAAAATCCATCAGGAAGAAGTGCCGTTTTTGTTCGTTTCTTTTCTTTTTTTGTTCCTTAGTTGGGTCTGTTAAAAGTGGTAGCCAACCTAACAGAAGTTTTTCGGCATTCCAGCGGCGGTGTTCCATTTCGGCCAGAACGGGCAACTCTTCTTCGCTCCAGTAATGAGCCAAATCGTTGGGGATGTTTTTTAGCTCCCGTTTCATTTCTCTGAATTTTACCCAAGCGTGGTCGGCAGCCTGCCTGTTCGATTCCCGATAGATTTCCGGTTCGTTTTTCCAGTTGTTTTCCAGTGCGGCTTCGTCCCATAATTTGGGTTGCCATTTATTGAGTAGGTCAGTGGTGAAGTCCACGTCACGTCCGTAAACATTTTTATAGAGCAAGGCAATGTATTTGGCCAGGCGGTCGCGGTTTTTGTTTTCTATTTCGGTGCTTGTACAGATACTCTGGCTATTACCAAAGCAAACCACGGGTACTTTTCTTTCGGTAATTTTATTGAGTATTTGTTCAATGATAACGACCTCTTCCTTGTCGGGGAAATCATAATGACAGAACACTTTTACATCGCCTGTTTTTTGTGTAATTTCTTCTCTTTTCTGCTCAATACAGGGCAGAATGGCATTCAGTAACGAGGCCGACTGCAAGCCACTTGGCAAACAAACATAGATTGACGTACAATTTTGCGCGCTTACACACTGGTACAACGAGAAATCGGGGCTTACGAGCTCACTCTCGGCTTCGGGCAAGGGTTCAAATCTGATAACGTCGCGTAGCACGATGTGGGCTTTTCTGAAAAAGGTATACTCTTTTACTTCCTTGTAGCGTTCGGCATCAGGCTTGTGTATGATTGAGTTAAAAAGTTGTTCTGTCCTGAATAACTCGGGGTGGGCGGCCATGAATTTATCAACGTTGGCTTGCTCGTCGGGTGTGTAAAAGACCTTAATCTGTAAATAGCGGTCGAGCCTGAAATGCCCCAGACGCAAACACTGAATAGCGATGGCTTGGGCAAGGGCATTGAAACCAATAACAACCACCTGAGCCACATTGGCTCCGGTCTCGAAACGGTCGATAGGATGCTCGTGTGTAACTTTTCGGGCAATGTTCTGGCAGAAATCGAACGGATGAACGAATATTTCGTGCTTGGTTATATCGTTTTTAAGTATAGCGGCAAAAGGCGTAATGAGCGCACGATGGCGGGGGTCGGTCAGGTGAATATACCATTTGGATATGATAACGGTAGAATGGGGTGCTTGTGCTATCTCAATCATTTCCTGAAAGGTTCTGAAATTTTTCTCGTCTGTTTCGTTCAGCACGTATACATTATTTGCCTGCTGGAAATGCGTTTTATCAAGCCCGATTCTGGACGAAGGATTTCCTTTCATGAACCAGATATTGGTGTTTTCAAGCATCGACTCAAGGGCTTCGCCAAGTTCTTCGTAAAGTAATACTACTTTTTTATGTTCATTCTGTTCATTGGCTAAATCAAGGGCCAGAAAAACGGCTTTCTGGCCGCTGCCTATAACAACGTGGAGATTTCTGGAACCGAAAATTTTGGTGCGTATCAGATACGCCCGTAGCTTGACACGGTTGTAGTTTTCGCTCCCGACGGCCAGTATCAAGGCCAGAAAAAAGGCATAGGCCAGAAAAACCCCTCCGAAAATACGGGCGGCCATTATCCAGAGGGTTGGGGTTATGTCTCCTGCCAGATTATTAAAAACCGAGGTATTGAGGGTCAGGAAATTACCCGCAGCAAAGAAGGCATCACCAAAATCATATTTTAATTCCAGAAAGCCAATAGTACCCGTAATTAAAACAAAAACCGCAATTGATAAAGGGAATATGAACTCATAAACGATTTTTTTTGCGTTCAGGAACTGATAGTTAAAGCTCCAGAGTGCCGCCAACGAAGTACCTAGAATTAAGGCTATTGAGGCATCCTGCATCCATTTCCTTTTTGCTATAAATTCTATGCCGCACTTTTGGTGCGATTCAAGATAATAATCAACCATTAGCAAAATGGTGCCTATGAGCAAAGTAACGAGAATAGTAATGCCTTTGGTGGGTCTGTGGTTTCTCATCTCAATTGTGTCTGGTTGGTGCGGCGGGCCGCGCGGTTGTCAGTATGGTTGTACCGATGGGGGCTTACATCGGCTAAGGTTTTTTCAGGAAAACTCTGGTAGAGTCATCAGCAAAATTTACTTCATAAAGATAAAAAGAAATTTTCAGGGAATAGAATTTTTTATTATTGAAATTGTCTAAGGTTTTATTTGGCTATGCTTTCAAAAAGTATGATCTTTGAAAAGATGAAATAGTAAGGCGAACTTTGTAATTATGTCTCAAATAATTATAAAATTAAACTGCCCTTACTGTTTCAGACTATGTGCCCCAGTACAAAAGTATAATTCCATTATAGGTAAAAAATGGCAAAAAAGATAATTAAACTATTCATCCTTGTGGTAATTATTCAAGGCTGTATCGTAAAAACTCGAGTAAATAAAGAAAAGGGACCTTCCGATTATATAATAGACAGCACTTCAACTGTTAGTGTAGCCGTTGATTCTTGCTGTATAGAAATGTATCATTCATTTCTGAAATCAAAGAATTATTTGGATCTTTTTTATTACAATTTTAAACCTAAAAATAAACACTATCTCAATGTAAGAATTATAAAAGAATTCTCAGATAGTAAAATCAAAATATATAAATCTATTGACAACAAAATGATTGAAGAAAAAAGTCTCAATAATATTGAAGAGGCTTTATCCAGATTTTTCAATCAAGGCAATTTTCTTATAATTAATCAAAGTGATATATTATCAAATGATATCGACGCTCTGTATGTAAAAACAAAAGGAGAATTAACATTCACATTAATTAATTACACAAGCTCTATTATTCTTAAAGAGAGTGACAAAGAGAAATTTGCGAATGGAATAGAACTAATTCATTTAATAAATACTAGTAAATGAGTTTTTTGTTTTAAAAACAGCCTAGTAACTGGATTGGTACAATTATAAAAAGATTATTTAACCTACTTTACTATATAATTCATTGGCTAATAAATCATTGCTCTCTATATCAATTAAGTGAGTTTCAGCAACATTTTCTTCCATAACTATCTCATATTCTGATACTTGAAGATATTCCTGTAATGCACTCGATTTTTTTATAAGCTCTATCCTTCCTATTTCTTCGTCCATCCGGTCAGCCAAATATGCCTCTATATCAGGCAAAGTTAGATCTGCATTCAAAGCATCAGGTAAAGGGTATCTGCTCTAGTAATAGTTTGTTTATAAGCATTTTATCTCCCTCACTTCTAAACCAATCTTGACCTCCCTCCTTCCACAAATTGACGATTACAGTCATGGCATAAATAGTTCTGCTTACTGCAATGAGTATGTCCATGCTTCTTTGTATGATTGCTATTACAATGACTGCATTGCATTTTTATCTTTACTTTTTACAAAATAAAAATAGCATTACATTTATAGGACTACCCTTACTTTTTATACCTGCATAATGGATAAAGCTATTTTTCTTAATCAATTCACTTGCATAGCAGAAAAAAAGAAATGCAACTTATGTACCCTATTTACAGTTTATTTTTTAATATTCCGATTTGAAAATCTTGAAATAAAGCTTTTAAAGATTATACATATATTTGGGTAAAAGATAAAGTTTATATCCTTTATCTTTACTACTCCATTTAATACTAGCTAAAACTTTACTTTGCATATTTTTCAAGGTAAATGTTATATTTTTCTTATTTTTATTCACATAGTCTCTTGTAAATTCTTCTAATCTTTTCCATAAGAAAAAGTTAAAGCCTTCATTATAATCTGTTTGCAAGACAATAGTATCGTTAGTTTTATCCACTATTTTGATAGTAATAAAAGTTCTGGCCTTATTTTCTAAAGAATTAGACATTTCTATACTATTAATAAGATATTCTCCCTTCTTCCCTTTGAAAGAATCTACTAAATCAATAGTAAATAGTGTGGCAATATCCTTTACGTAATTTTCGTTGACATATTCTACTTTCCATTTATGATTATGTTTTGTCGTCCAAATGAAAGAAAAATGAAAATTTGAATTAGTTTCATTACTTTTTACACTATCTATAAAACATAATGTCTTACAAACTACACTATCTGTATTTGAGAAATTATTGATAACACTGTATCTAAGATTATATTCCTTAATATATGTTGGGAGTTTCTTTTGAATATTTTTTTCCCAGTTATCATTCCAATCCTCCTTTGGCACATTATTTAACTCATTTGATTCGAAAAAGAATATATATGTAAGGAAAATTAGGAGTAGAATACTAATAAACGCTATAGTTATAAATAAAATTTTCAATATGAATTTTATCATTATTTTTTGGTTTTAAATGAATGAACAAAGAAGTTGTTTTAAGTTTATTTAAAGCTATATTTTTTTCTTAGGATGATAATTGAAAAGCAAAATAATGTAATCCTAGCCAGTGTTTGGCATTTGTCTCGTCTCGAATAATCAAATTTTTAAATCCATCTAAACACGCATTGGTTCTTTCTATGACAAATCTCTCTTTAACTAGGCGTTTCTATATTGCTCATCATCAAGGAGATACCCATATTAAGCATATAGCTCTTACAATCTACCAAAGGCTAGCTTTACTTTCAGGACCTCTTTTTCTACACTCAAAGGTAAAAGGAGTTCACATTTAATTATTTTTTTTGTTAATTTGAACGTGACTGATAGTGTTTTGATTGTTTTGCGTGATTACAAACTTAACACTTACTAATCCTATTTATATAAAATCTAAGAGCTTTAGGCAACTTCATTATTTACTCCGTACTCGTTAAAATCTACCTATAAATAAAAACCCTTAAAAATATTTGGGCATCAGGCTTTAAAAGCCATTTCTTTGTATAGAAAAAGGCAGTTTCGTTGGTAAGTTATCAAGCATAAACCTCTGAGCCACCATGCAAAAAGAGATACACAAAAGATGTTTCGTGATTGGCCCCATGAAAGACATGAAACGGCTGCACACGCTAGCCAATAAAATTGTGAAACCTATACTTGAACCGCGCGGTTTTAAGGTAATTACTCCTGAGGAAGGAACCATTGGCACCGTGATGGACCAAGTGTTGCTTAACCTCGAACAGGCGGATATTCTGGTGGCTGATATTACAGGCAACAACCCCAACGTGATGTACGAACTGGGGGTGTATCATTCGTTTGGCAAGCCGTCGATTATTGTGAAGGAGATAAAATCTGGCGTTGAGGCCGAACAGACACCTTTTGATATTGCGGCGTATCGGTTTATTGAAATTAACCTCACGAAGGTAAAAGCGGCCATTGATATTTTAAGGCCCCGATTTGAAGATATACTGAATAACATAGGGCAGGTTGACTGGTTTCATAATCCGGTAACGAGGTTTTATAATTCGCCTATTGCAGAAATACCCACGGCCATTGGGTTGTCGAAGAACTATATCAAGAATTTTTTACAGATGATGCTGCCCCACTTGTTTCGGAAACAGGAGTTTGCCGAGGGCTTTGAACTGACGGTAGCAGTAGAAGGGGCCAACAAGGAGTTTGTTCCGCTGGATGCCGAAGCACGCAAAAAACTAAAGTTTGAGGTACTTGTGCCTAAAAAAATGCAGATGGCCCACCACGATTATATCAGGAATCTGAAAGAATGGGATAGGCTGGGCTATAAGAACGCCAAGGTGTTCAGGTTGAGCCGTGAGTTTATGATGCACATCCGGTTTGAGGACGACGGCACGCCTGTGCTGGTGGATATTCCGACGGTACTGGCTACGCTCAACGAGTCGATTCAGCACAGAAGGGGTTTGCAACAGAGCCAGATTAACAACAGTAAGGAATGGGACATACTGGAAGCGCAAGAGCTTGAACGCTTTGCTACCAAGTGTGAGCAGTTTAAAAAACGCCTCGAAAACGAGTGGCCATCAATACAGGGCAGGGTATCGGTAGTATGGTACTGGAACCACCAAAATGAAACATCTAACAGTTAACAACCTTTTTTATCAGCAAAAAAGATGCTTAAAATTGGCATTACGGGTCATAGAAAGTTTACTAACGCCACGGAAGTAAGGCAACAGATTGCCGAATTTTTACAAGAACAAACCAAAACTGCCGAAGCTATACTGGCGATTTCGCCTTTGGCCGTCGGGGCTGATACTATTTTTGCCGAGGAAGCCCTGAAAGCTGGCATACGGTTGAGGGTACTCCTACCCTTTGCGCTGGCCGAGTATGGGCAAGATTTTGCCCCCAACGAGTTGCAGCACCTGAACGCCCTCATTGCGCAGGCAGGCGGAGGCTTTGAGGTAGTAACCACATTGGCCGACAACACACCCGACACCCGAAATGAGGCATATATGGCCATAGGCAGAAAAATTACCGAGGTAAGCGATATACTGATTGCCGTCTGGGATGGAAAAACAGCACACGGAAAAGGTGGCACAGCCGACGTTGTGGCCTATGCCCAAGCGCAGGGTAAGAGGGTAGTTGTTATTGAGGCCATACGATAGCCGATAGATTAGTTGGTGGTTTTGCGGTGTTTTTTCAGGTAAGTTTCGGTATTTCGGATGCTCTTGTAGGTTTTGCTTTGCAGACCTATGTCGGTGGTGGTTTGTACGCCATAGCCTTTGCTTTTGCCTTTGCCGATGGCTATGTTATCAGGAAGAATAATATTAGCCCAATAAGCAAGGTTAAAAGCCATCATTTTTATTTCTCCTGTGTGGGTCGGAAAAGGCACCAGCCCCACTTCGCCTAAGGTTTCTATTTCTACGGTCAGGCTTTTATTGAGAACCTGAAATCCAACGGCACTACAAAAGTCAAGAATATTGCCTGCAATGATTCTTTCCAGTTCGGTAATTTTATTTTTCAAGCCTCGTATTTGTATCCAGTTAGAAAAGTTGGCAGAGTTTAAAGGCAAAAAATAGCGAACATAGTACAGTACTGGTTCAGGGCACATAGTTATGGTTGTCATCTGGCTATCTATCTCGATGGTTTGCATTTCTGGCGGCAATTCGTCAAGGTGTTTCATAATAAAAGATGAAATAGCTTCGCAGCCTTCATTAATACCAAATAGCATAGCCTTGCCTTTGTTAGACCTGAAATGCACTAACGGATATTCGTAAACTTCGCCTCCTTGTTGTTTATGATAATGAAAGAGGGGTTCCTGCCAGTCGAGTGCGTTATTAATTAAACTCCTGAAAAACCTTATTTCGCCGCTTCTCAAAGGCGTATCAGGAAATAATAATTTAAGTGTTTTTACTTTTGCCATTATCTGCTTGCGGCTTTTATATTATTGAATACGAGTTTTACCCAACCGAGAGTTTTGTTATTTGCGGTAAGTGTTCTGGTTGCCGGATGTAGTTCAAGGTCGTCGGGTTCAAATAAGAGTTTAATTAACTGATGATAACACGTTAAATCTGCTTTTTTTATTGCTAATGCCATAGAGGTATTTAGAAAATGCTTTCCAAAGCCAATTCTCAACACAGCTCCGTCATTCTTTTCTATTTCTTTCTCAATTTCTTCATAGTCGTTTTTCAGCCCGCCATTTGGAAATATCATTAGTTCTTCCTCAATGAAATCTCTTGAAAATTCATTAATTATGTTTTTCAAAGTTACCGGAAAATTATCGGCTTGCAGAAACTTTAATTCTTTATGAAAAATATTGTTGTTGCGAAACTGGGTGGAGGGTATTTGTATCTGAAAATTAAAAGAAGTATCTTTTTTTACGGTTTCTAATAAAAAGGGTATCCCTTTTTTATCAAAAGCTGAATCTACTACTTTCACCCGCTGCATATACTCAATATTGATTGTGTCTTCGGACACTGACTGGCTGTCGGTTACCCTCAAATAAGAAGCGTCATGACGGCTTGGTGCAGGAGTCTTATCCTTAGCGTTGTTGCCTGTATTATTTTTTCCGTCTTCAGGCTTTAAAAATAAGAGATTTTCAACTTCCCCCACAAAACTCTTATCAATTTTGTTTCTGAAGTCTCTAATTTCTTCTTTCAGTTTTTCAAGTTTATTTTTTTCGTTTTCATTAAGCCTATCTGCCAGTTCAAGCTTCTGTATTTCAGCCAGTTTGGGGTTTAGTTGCAGGTACTTCTCATTTATTTTTTTAATAAATTCCAAAAGTACAGGTTGCCCTTGATTTTTTAACCAATGGTAAAGAATAGCAGCCCTGATGGCTCCTTTTAGCGTACTACCCGAAACATAAGGCCTATTGCGTGTTTTTAACAGTTTCTTTAAGACCAGTTGAGATTCTTTTGTTTCTGTTTCTTTTGCGACTCTTACAATGGGGTATTTCTCGCCCGTTAACAAGTGTTCCAGTTCTATATTCAGGGTTTCTTTCAATAGCTCCGCCAGCGTACCTTTGTGCCTGTTATTGTCAATTTCACTATTGAGTTTCTCGATAAATGCGGCTATTTTTTCGGGGTCAGGATTCTCAATTTTGTTTAGGTCTATGTAATAAAGGTAATCGTTATCATAGATATATTCGGAGAAAGAAGATACCACTTCCTGCTCGTTGCCTATTGAGAGCGGCGAAAGCGTAGTTAAGGTATAATTATAGGTATTGTTTAGTCCTGCCATTGCTTTGTCCAGTTTTTATGTATAGGTAATAAAAAGCCCTTGCCAAAGCGTAAGTATTCATCTTTGGTGGTTGATGCAGGTTTTATACTAGGATTATGGCCAATGGGTTGATTGTGTTCTATCAAAGCTCCTTCGCGTACCATTCTTACCTGTTTGAGAGTATTTTCATGAGGGTCGTTATCGCCGCCTAGCCTTCTGCCTCCTCTAAGGGTGGTCGAATAATAGCGAATACGCTTTAATTCATCTTCAGTAACTGGGGCAATCATTGAAACATTACTGAATGTATCGGGGGCTGGGTCGAGTGGTTTTATTTCGAACTCCTGAACTGATATGCTTCCGAAGGTTCCACAACCGACAGACCTCTCGCCGCCTATTCCTGTTTCGGGCAGTAAACTCAGCACAAGGTCTAGTTTAGAGGCTGTTTCGGCATCAAGCTTATGTTTAAGTAAAAAATAGAAATGAACACTTATGTCGAACTCCTGCAAATCTTGTATCTGAATATTGGCCTGTACATAGAGGGTTCCGGTTTGTTCTTCTGTATGAACCTGTGTTTTAGTGAGGTATGAAACCGAAGATAAAGTGATTTCTGGCCAAAATTTTTGTTTGATTTTATTAGGCTTAATGGCTTTAAGTTCCTTGTTAAGACACAAGAATTTATCTCCTAACAAACATAGTTCTTCACTACTGATATTGTTAAGGTCAAAGCCTTTTTCCCATACTCCTTTTGATACGTACGTAATTTTTTTCTGAGTTTTGTAATTAGCCGAGTCGTTCACCATAGTGTTGAGTACTAAGGGTTTTGGCAAAAAGAAAATATATGTACCGTTTCCGTTGAGGCAATAACAAGCCGATGACATTTCGAAGTCTGTGAGGTCAAGCATAGTGACGAAGTCGTCGGTATCATCAAAGTTTTGATTATATACATTGATAATAGCAGAATAGAGGGTGTCTGCATGAGGCACCTCTGAGGTATGATTCAGGCGTGTTTCATCAATGCTGTATTCACCAAAGTGATACTGGCTGTAAGGTTTACTTTCTAGAATAAGTGCCTTCATAATTCAAATTCATGTTTCTCACTTTCTTGGTAAGTTTGCTCTTTGATTTCTCTGCGGGTTGCAGAAATATTTTTTATTAAAACTTTCCCGTAACCTCTTGAACCTGAACCACCGAGGTAGTCGTCTTGCAGAAGTTCAAAAGCAAGTTTCAACAGTTCCAGATGGCTTGCACTTTTTTTGTCATCGTACTCATCATAAATCATTTCAAACTCAAACTCTGTTCCTTCTGGCACTCTTTCTACTTCTCGGGGGTGTTCTGCCCCACCGTGCATACGCTTAATTACATTTTCCCATTTGGTTTCGGTATATACTTCTTTGGTTTGGGTAGCTTTTGGGTTGGTATCTAAAATATTTTTAGTCAGCTTGCAGTCTCTTACCAGCAGGCGTGTTCTGAATTGGGCTGTTTCATTCTGATTTGTATCTTTTGCTCCTTTGGCATCACCAAAAATTTCTTTAATAATAGATTGATCGGTTTCTACACTTGCGCTTCCGTAATATTTGGCAAGCAACGACCTTAGTTTACCTTTCAGGGAGCTTCCCGGTATAAAAGGAACTCCTTTGCTTTTAACCACACTTAATTGTGCGCTTCCGAGCTCGAAGTCGTTATTGCCGGCACCAATGCGCAAGCCTGTTATAATTTCGATAGTGCCTGTTATTTTTATTTTAGCTATGAGTTTCATATTTATTGTTTTTTATCGCCGTGAAAAAACTTATGGTAATGTAAGAATGAGGTCATAAAACGTTTTACGCTTTTTTGCTGCTCATTGGTTTGTGCGTGAGCCAGCAAATCAAGAAACTTGTTGATTAGTTCACGGGTGGAATTATTAATCTGCTTAGCTGCTACAAAGGCTATTTTGGGTCTAGCCAATTGGAGTTCCTGCACGTTAGTGGTTTCGTTTATAAGCTCAAATATGACCCTCACCTGACCGTTTGAAAGGTATTTACCATCTTTTTTGACAAAATCTTCCAAGTCATTCATGAAGGGTATTAGTTCCTCATCTTTTAATGATATAGTCAGAATTTTTTCCTGATTATTTTTCAGGAACCATCCTATTTCTTCTTTATTATTTTTTTTGTAGTCGCTCATGGGCTTATTTGGGGTTTCGGGTGGTAAATTCGGCTAGGCGGGCAGCAATAGGCAATACCAGAATTGCGTTTGGTTGCCCCTCTTTTTTTAAGGCTTCATCAAGATATTCTTTATATTTATCTTTTAGAGAATCGGTAAAGTATTTCCCTCTTGAGTTGGGTTTTTCGGCTCTTAACTCATAGATAAATCGGGTAAGAGTGGTAATCTGAAACCTTTTCAACCTGACTTCTTCATATACCAGATGTATTCTTTTCAGGCGGGCAATAATACTTCTTGATATTGTTTTGTTTTTTACAGCTTCTGATATCTCTTTTGTTTCTTTAATTACACATTTCCATTGCTCCCATTCTATGGTATAGTTAAAGATGGTAAGGGCATTTTTTTGGGGATATTTTTTTGCTTTGGCAAGGGCTTCTTCGGCTAAAATGGCAAAACTACTTACCGGAAATGTTGGCGATACAAATACCAACCCTGCTGAAAACGTGAATTTGTTGTTTCCTAAGAATGGCAATGTATGTGCATTAAAAAAGGATTCAAATTCGTCTTGTATCAGGGTTGTAAGGTGTATCATGGCATCCCAAGCACCTATGATGAAGGCGTCGTCGCCTCCTGCAAAAATAACAGAAACGTTGTCCCGATAGGCGGCTGTGCTTTCTGGTAGAGTTTTTTCTGAGATAAGTTTTTTTAGTTTTGTATTGAAGAAAGCCGAAAGCAACTCAGAGAGGTTTTTGTTTTCTTCGATGGTCTTAACTTTATCTCTGATAATTGTACCGAGGCCGTCAAGGTCTAGTTTTAAAATACCGAGGTTATCAGTACCGGTTCTGCTTTTAGCCAATAAACCGAGGTGCTCGAAACTTACTACTTCGTTATGTTCGCCTGTTTCAATATCAGTATCAATTGCAGAAAAAATAGTTTTTAATTCGGCACGCCATTTGGGTACTTGCAAGTTGATTGAATTAATCCAATGCGGATATTTTTGCAAAGTGAATACTTCGTCAAAATGAGTAATTATCTGATTTGTAGGCGTTTGTTTGATAATCTTCTCACCTATTTCTTTACCAAAATCTTCATTATCTTTGATTGTTTTCTCGGGCAAGAACAGTAATGAGTGGGCATCTTGTATGTTACAAAAACGGTTCAATGATTTTTCGAGAGCTTTCTTGTTAAGCATTTGCAGGTTTTCGCCGAAAGTTTTTTCTTCCAGATAGCTCACAGATGTCAGAATTAACATTAAGCCTTTTTCTTTCAGTTCACGAGTTATATTTTTTTCTATATTGGCTAATTGTTCTTTTATTGGTGGGGTGTCTGGTATTAATAAGAAAAAATTACCTCCACCATTATAAATCTCGGTAATCTGATACCCGTCTAGTTTTTTCTTTATATAGACAATTGCGAGGTCGGCCAGTATCTGGACATAGAAAGATTTTCCTTTCAGGGTTTTGGCGGCTCCTTTCGATTTGGTATTAAAAATAAACTCCTGAATACCCGAGAGGTCTCCTTTCACCAGTAATTTATTTTGCGTGTTTTCGGGCATTGGGCTAGTTGTATTTTAAAAGATTCATGATATTGCCGATAATCTGTGAGGGAAACTTTGAACTACTTACATGATATTTAAAACTTTTGGCTAAATCATCTTTAAAGAATTGGCTCCCGAAATAAAAATATTTCACATCGCTTGATGATGTCTTGATGAATTGCTGAATGTGGTCTATATCAATTGGTTCAGTAAAAATGATAAGGTCATAAGATGCCGCATTGATATTCGTATCGAATTTCTGAAACTCGATTGACCTGAAATTATTACTTCGTAGCAAATGTTTGAGGTTGTCGTCTGGAACGCCGTAAGATGTAAAAACCAATATTTTTTTCTTATAAATTTCTACTTCTTTTTTTACTCCTTCGTATATTTTATATAGGTTTTCGCTTTCTTGCCTGATAGCTTCTGCAATCCTATCGTCAACTTTTTTCTTGACTCCCTCAAATAATGTTATGAAGTACCCCGCAAGCAATGTTACTACGATAGTTATAAACCCCAAGACAGGTTGCATA
Source organism: Emticicia sp. 17c (assembly GCF_037153985.1). NCBI lineage: Bacteria > Pseudomonadati > Bacteroidota > Cytophagia > Cytophagales > Leadbetterellaceae > Emticicia > Emticicia sp. 17c. The sequence goes on along the minus strand of NZ_JBBAYI010000008.1, from coordinate 172,728 downwards.
TTATCAAAGATACCTTCATAGCTTTTTATTTTTTCATCTGCATCTTTCACGCGCTCCTGAAGGCGGCTTATATCTTCTTTCAAGTATTTTATTTCTCTGAGTTCATTGTCGTACCGACTTATTTTTACGGAGTCTGAATCTCGCTTTTGGGCGGGTGCTTCCGAACATAGTAATACGCAAAGGCACAGCAGCCCCAATGTTTTTACTATTGAAAATACAGGCGTGGGAGTACGCAGTGGGGTTGTGAAAAAGAGTGGTGTCATAGCTTGTATCGGGTTGCCGAAACAGTTGTTTTGTTAAGCGGGGCAATTAAAGTAAAAGCCTGATTCCTTGCAAGTTTTCGGAAAAGTATTTATTTTAAGGTGCTTTTTCAGAACTTTGTAAAAGTTAATTGCAGCGGGGGGCTGTTATAGAGGCTTGTTTTACCCCCACCCCAAACCCAACCTATATGGGTTATCGTATTGTATTTTTTCACGATTTTAAAACCATTGAACCATGATGCCAACGATTGAAATGAGACAAGACCCCGACTCTGGCTGGGCAAAATTTTATATTGTGTTTCAGGACGGAAAGGAAATTATGGTGGATGCCACCGAGGAATTTGTGGTTCTGCGGGTAAAGAATACTTCGATGGAAATAACGCATAAGTTCCCGCAGAGTATTGATATAGCGTTGAGTTAAAAAAAACACACCACCCCAAAGGAGTGGTGGTTTGGTGGTTTCTCCAAATAAACTATTTTCTAAAAGGTTTTTCGCTTACGAAAGGCTTTGCTTCATGGCCCACGCCTCGACCGCCCAGTGCGCTGGCGGTCTGATTGTTTCTGGCATTCGAGCAGGGCGGCTTCGGCTTTCAGGCGGGCTTTGCTGGCGGCCAGAACGGTGTCGCGCATGGGTTTTATCAGCCCTTGCAACAGTTGTATCTGGTCTTGCTTGATGCCCTGTAACTCTAGGGCGTTTTTTTGCTCAATATAGGCTTTGGCGGCTAGCTCTTTATAGCGCGCTACGGAGTCGGCAAGGGTATTTACCTGTACCTGCAAGGCTTTGTTTTGCCGAGCGAAATCATCGCGTTCTCTGATTTTCCTGAATGCCCGCTGCACCCAGACTGTGCCTGCTACCGATGCCACTACCAGCACCAGATACAAGCCTGTTTTGAGTTTATTCATGCTCATGTGGTTCGGGTTTTGGGGCAGCATCAAGGCTCTGGGGAGCTTCGCCACCACTGGCAATAAAGGTTTCTATTTTTCGGGTAACCGATGTGGGCGTTTTAATGCCGTAGGTCTGGGCGAGGTTATCGCGCACAGACAGGAACTCGATGCCGGCAAAGAACAGAATGGTGGTCATCATCGGGATGTTCAGGTAATAGCTATCAATAAACGGCACGCCGTCTTTGATGTTTATCAGGAAGAGCATCATCGTGAAAATCCAGAGGGCTATCAGGAAAATAATGTAGCCCAGGGCTTTTTTAATGGTTTTTTCCCTGAGCAGCTTATAATCGTAAGTATGCGTTTTGCGGGCCAGTTTTACCCCCGTGCAGGTGTCGAGCCCCATGAGGGAAAACAGCATGATAAACAGGATACCATCTACCTGCCATGACTGTACGATGAATTTCAGCAAGGCTGAAAGTAGTGTTAACAATGAAATCATATAAGGATGATTCATTATTTGTTGTTCGAGTTTTATGAGTGTGGATTTCATTTTGGAATACCGATGTGGTTGAACCGTTGGGCGATGTTTGATTTACTTGTTGATTGAATGGGTGTTGACCAGCCAAGTGGACTGTCGAGCGTCGAACCGTTGGGTTGTTGGGTGGCGAAGTATTAGGTACCGAACTGCCGAACGTCAGGCCGCCGAGTATCTGGGCGATGGTTTCGACCAGATACGGAAAGCAGGCATCGTAGTTTTTCATGTCGTTTACATTAGATATAAAACAGACTTCAATCAGTACGTTTTTGCCTTGCGGGCGCATCATGCCTAGTTTTTTATGCTGGCTGTTGCTTTCGCGTTTGATACCCCTGTTTTTTATCATTAACAAACTGGCTATGTTTTCTACGAGCCTTTGTGCCAGATTGAGTTCTTCTGTGGTGGCATCGTCAGGTACAAAAACCTCGCAGCCTGTGGCAGTGGTGCTACCTGCATTAAAGTGCAGGTCACACACTGTGTCGTTTGGCTTTGATAGTTTTTTGATTTCGGCAATAGTCTGGCTCAAATCCCATTCGTCAGCGTCGTTCCAGACTTCAACGCCTTGTTTTTGCAAATGCGCTGTAATGGCATTCCTGAGTTTAATTGTTTCGTCGGCTTCCTTGCGGCCATTAAAGACCGCTCCGGCATCTTTGCGGTGGTGTCCTGCTGTTAAAAATATCATGTGTGTGTGGATTTTTGTGCGGTGGCTGTTTTACGCTGTGCCAGCGTATCGGTTACAGTTTATTTTAATTACGCGTTGGTTAATGTTGGGTTGTGTCATGCTTGCACGGTTAATTCTATACGTGTTTATACTACCAGCACCCACAACGGTGTTGTAATTGATTCGGTCTGGTGCGCCTACGTCGGCGTGGTATACTTCAAATAAACAAGCGGCATCATATACGCTAATTTTAACGTCGTAGTAGCCTCCAGTTGGCCTGATAGGCAACCAGAAACGGCAATCTTCGGTAATGTTGGCAATGTACCTGAACTCAGGGTGGTTGTTGGCATATTTGCCATTTTGCTCGGTATTGCTAACCCCGAAGTTCTGCACCATTTTTACCCATACCGTGCCTGTTTCGTCTATAATCTCGATGGTGCTTTTGGTTTTGTTTCCGGTTGTTTTATAGGTAATGCCGAAAGCGGGTATCAGAAAAGGCACGCAGTAGGTGTTGTAGTCCTGCTGAAAGGGGCTATACGGGCCTGTTTCTGACGCTAGCCGACCATACACGCTGTTTTTCAGGTCGTTTTGTTTCAGAAAATACGTCTGGTTGTCAAAGAGCGACAACGTGGCCGGAAACGAACTATCTGTTGCGTTAATGGTATTGGCATAGATAAGGTTTACCCGTCGGCTATTGCTGCCACCGGCGGCCACCCATTTGTCGATGGCAATGCGCCCGCCGCTTACCAGTATTTCGCCCAGACTCACACCCATGTTGCCTACTGTTACGCGTGCGCCATCGTTGCTTCTCTGAAGCTCCGGTTTCAGGGCGGTTGCGACCGATTGCAGAATGTTGTAGTAAGACCCATGCGACTGCATTCCGATAAACAGCACATCGCGGCAGTTGTTCTGTATGGCGGTGGTTCCGTAGTTTATCATGTTGGCCTGCATCTGGTCGGCGGTGGCGGTTCCGTTGTCGTAGAAATCAATGTGATGGATTTCCGTCATAATCTTGCCCTCATAGTTTTGCAGGTAGTCGAGCGTAATGGCTTTGGTGGTGTCGCGGTAGTCGGCTCCGAACCACGTTTTCAGGCCGTCCGATACGTTGCTCCATCCGGCAACATCCCACGAAATACGGTTGATATTGGCGCGGTCGTTAGGCGATACCCCCCCGAACGACAACACTAATTTACCGTTAGTGCCGTAGGTAGTGTTTGCACTAGCCAGAATGGTGCGCAGGTCTGCGGCTAAATCGTACAGCAGTTTATACAGATACCTGTACCAGTCTTTTCCGCGGTTGCTGGCAAATATATTCTGGAAGTCGTCGAGGGAAGCCTCAAATGGGGCTTTTCCGGTGGTTGGTACTGTCACGTCTGCAAAGTTTCCGTACGATGTTCCCCATGCCGTATTCAAGGCCCCTACGTTGGCATATTGGGTGGGTAGCCAACTTCTGAAGCCGGCAATGGTAGAAGGGCTATACCCCGAAAGCGCAATGTATTGTGGCACAGGGCTATCGGCTCCGGGTGGGTAATACTGGTTTGTGAAATTATACCCGTATTCGTTATGCACCGTAAGCAAGGGCGTAACCCAATTAAGCTGGTTTCCCAAGAGGCTGGCGTATCGGTTTACAACCTTCTGAAAGAAATCTTTCATTATGCCTGTGGCATAGGTATTGGCTAGCGACGGATGCCCCGACCCATACGCAATTCGTATCGGGTAGCCCCATTCGTCTTTTTCGTTGTTGTCTAGCCCCCAGAAATCGGCCACGTAGTTGTCGTCTACGTCAATACATACAAACAAGCTCACCTTTGCGCCTGTGTTTTTGGCATGAGTTACAAGGCCGTCTAACTCGGCAAAGTAGGTATTAAAATTGGCGGTGTCGGTCTGCTGGGTATAGCTTTTAAAAATATTGTTGTAAAAAACGGGTATCAGCACATTGGTAGCCCCTATGTTGTTTACCCAGTCGGTGATGCAGTTTTTGGCCTCAATAATGTTTTCCGACGGGTAGTTGTACATATAGCTAATGTATTTTTCGCTACTCCAGTTGTCTGTCAGCAAGGTATACCCCGCCGGATAATTGGCCAGTGCGGCGGTGTCGGTGGCATAATAGCCGTTCAGAGAATTGGCGCGCATATCGGTAATGTTTCCGCTGCGGTTGGTGGGCATCCAATACCATTGCTCGCCCACGGCGTTGGTTTTGCTGAGAACCTTGCGGTAATACAAACCGCAGTATAACCCCGAATTGCTTAATACAAAGTTTTTGAAAACAGGCTTGGTAATGGCCATTGCTTATTTTTTTAAAAGGTTTTTGAGAGATAAAAACAAAATGGCACTTCTGGCAATGCTCAGGCCATCTTTATTGATGCGCCTGTCCAGATGCTCGGCGGCGGTTGGCAGTCGGGTCAGGTCAATGGGCTGAAACGTGCCGTTAAATTCCTGCGCCAGATAAGCGGCGTAAGAGGCTTCGCCTTCGGCCATGATTCCCTCAATTTCTGTTTCGCTTACTTGCTGTGCGGCTTTGGCTGTATCTATTTTTTTTCTGGTTATTTCCGAAATACTGTTCAGCTTGTCTTTTATGGGAAGTGTTTTTCTGACTTCATCTAATAGTTCAAGCGAATAAGAGAGGTCTACGCCTGTCATACTCAGAATAATTTCGTAATTGTCGGCAATTAATAAAGCTTCGTTGTTTGTCATAATTATTGGTTGTTTTATGCAGCTACTAAAGTGAGTTTAAATTTGTTGTGGGGGCCACCCACGAAACTAACAGCAAACTTGGCGTATCCGCCCGATAGAATACTGGCATTCTGCACGTCTATAATTACGCCATCAATGCAAACGCCTGTTTCTTCGCCATAGCCAGGTAGCCTCCTGTTACTTATAAGTTCGAGGTATTTGTCTGCACCGATAATAATACTGCCCTGCGACTGTATATTTAGCGCAGGGGTATCATTCGAATACATTCTTGCTGTATACTGCGAATCAGTTTTTCTATTCCAGAAAATTTTCTGGTAGTCTGGCAGATAAATATCGTTACTTACGCTTCCGCCGTTCCAGATACCGCTGCCGCTACCACCACCCGAACCAAGCATATCGACCGTAGCCAGACGTGACCGTGTGCCGTCGAGGCGCAGGTGATACAGATACCCGTCGGTATCAAGCTGGATACCGTATTCTTTGGTGCTACTGGTTCCGTCGAACAGATACCCATGCAGCCCCAGCGAAATACCCGAATCGGGGTTGGTATACAGAAACGATTCTATGTAGTTATAGTCAACATCGCCGTACATGAAAAGCCCGCGTTCGCCGTTGTTGCTGATGTATTTTACCAGACTGGCGTTGTCTGACAAATCGGCGGTGCTGAGGGTAGCCCAAGTATTGGCCGAACCATTGTATTTTACAACCTGCCCGCTTGAGGCACTTGCGGTTGGGGCTGCCAATTTCAAATCGGCGTAGGTTTTGTTTACCAGATGGCTGCCTGTGGTGGGGGCGGTTGCCAGAATAGCGTTTGCATCAAACGTAACATTGCCACTGAAATGCCCTGTGCCGTTTACGTCGAACTTGTAGGTGCTGCTGTTAGTGCCTATCCAGACATTGCCCGCCAGATAGTTGTTGGCCGTGCCAAGCATATACAAATTCCAGCGGCCTGTACCGGCATTCATTTCGCTTATAAAGGCGTAGTTGTTGGTGCCTACTGCAAGCGTGCTTTCTACATGGTAGCCATACACATTTGTTATGCTGCTGCTTGCGCCAATGATTCCTAGCCCTATGCTGAATAATTTTGCATATTGAAGCGTAAAAGATGCGGCCTGCGTATTTAGCTGAGTATAGTTATAAATGGCTTGCGTGGTAACATCAGCTTGTATTGCTCCCCCGTTCAGTACTCCGAAATAAGTAGCTCCGCCGGAAAGTTTTTTGTTGATTACTAATGATGAAACATCCGATACGGTTCCGACTGCAATATTTGAAGCAAAAGTAACATTACCTGTAAACCTTCCGGTTCCGTTTACATCGAGCAAATAAGCCGGAAGATTTGTGCCAAGCCCCAAGCGGCCATCGCCGCGCAGGCGCATCAATTCAACGTTATTGACAAACCACTTATGACCGTAGGCATTGCCGTTTCCGACTCCAGAACGATACGTCAAATAACCCTCGGTATAGGCAGGCCCAAAGCCAATACCGTAGGCAGGTAACCCGCCTGAGGTATATCCTTGCGCGAAATTAAGCCCTACCGTTTCATTGTTATTATCCCAGAAAAGTGCGAAGCTCAGTTTTGAACTGGCGGCGGTTCCGCCAATTGCAACGTTGCCGCCTCCGGTTTCATACAAAACACTGTTGCCGTGGCTTACAGTGCCTGTGTATTTGCTTAGGTAGCCCGATGTGCCGCTGCCGCTGATTTTGGCATCGAGCAGGGTTTGCAGGTTTGTAACTCCTGATACTGGCAGGGCGGGAATATCGCCCGCTACCAGCGCACGGAAGGCCGGAGTGCCGTTTCCGCCCACGCCGGGTGCTGCAAACACATGATTCTGAGGCTTTGTACTATTAAAGTTCGGAAACTGAGTATTCAGGTAGGTCATATCTGCCCCGATAACAACATTGCCCGTGCCGGTGTCGGCTCCTGTGCTGCTGCTGATACTGAGGCCGTCGCCTACGGCCAGTCGGGTAATAACAGCTTTGCCTGCGGTGGCGGTGTTGAGGTCGTCGCGGGTGATTGACCCATCTGATACCTGTGTTCCTTTGACGTTTGTCCTTGCCATTTACTTGTTATTTGAAATACGAAACCACTATTTTGTCGTCGGTGGCGGGGGCTACGGCCATAGTAATGTTAAGCCCCGAAATGGTGTAATCGTTACCTACGCCTGGTTCTTGCAGCACCCCGTTCAGGAATAATTCTTCTGAACCCGTTACGGGCGTGTAGGCCAGTGTAAAGGTAAAATTGCTGCCATTTTTAGTGCCTGCGGGGGTTTCGCGGGTGACACGGTTGCTCATGTTGAGGTAACTCTGGTTGCTTGCCCCCGTTATGCGCCCGTAGGCATCAAAGGTTATGCCCTGAATGGTTCCGGCGGTTACGCCTGTGGTGGCGAGGTCGATGCTGTCGGAGTTAACCACAATGCGGCCCGTATTGGCCGAAACCACATCGAGTTGGTTGCCTGATTTGGTAAGCCCCGCCCCTGCCACAATTTGCCCACCGCCCGAAAACTGTGTCCAGTTAATAGCCGTTGAGCCAATGGTAATGGCCCCGTCGGTCGAAAGAACCCAGCCCGAATCGGCGTTGGTAGAGCCTTCGGTTACGAATACGTAGCTTCCGGCTTTTAGCTCTCCGGCGGTGTCGGCATCGGCTGCGCGGCTCCATCCACCCGAAGCACATACATAAATGCCGTTGTCGGAGGCGGTGGTCTGGTTTTTAACCAGCACCCTGTCGCCGGCCACAACCGAAACGCCGTCGATGGTTTGTGTACCCGAAAGCGTAATGCTAACGGTAGTAGCTACACGCACACTCTCTTTACCCGATAAACCCGCCTGTGTGTTCTGAATATCGATGAGCCTTGCGGCATCGTTGGCACTTACGGGTGCAGCCAGATTAGTGATTTTCCGTGTACCCATGTCGAGGTCTCCGGTAAAGGCTACGCTGCCGTCTTTCTTGATGAAGTTGGCACCATCGGCCAGTTTGCTGGTGGCTATGGCTGCGCCAGAGGCGATGTCTGAATTGTCGATGGCGAGGTTTTCAATCTGCCGTTTTTTGATTTTTGAAGTTGCCATTTGTTATTGCTTTATGAAGTCGGTTATTAGTGTGTCGTTGGTGTCGGGTGCTAGGGCAAAAGTAATTTCGTGGCTGCCGGTTTCGGTGTAATCGGCTCCTTCGCCCTTGAACTGCCTTACACCGTTGAGATAGACCCGCGTTGAGCCTGCCACAAAGTTGTCAGAGGTCTGAAACACCTTGTTTGTTCCGTCCAATAATCCAATCAGGCCATAATCGGTTCTGAAATAGCTTGAGTCAGGTTTAAAATTATCGGGTTTGTTGCTGAGGTCGCCCCACTCGTTGATAACAATGTTCTGGTCTGGGAACGTGTACGAGCGGTTGTCGGTGTTTTCGGCAATCAGGAAATCGCCCGTGAAATTGCTGGTGTTTCTGAGCTTGAAATTACCTTTTACTTCGGTGGTTGAGGCATCAGAGCCAAGCGTATTATTGCCCTCAGATTTAAGCCCTTTGTCGGTTGTCCATTGGGCTTGTGTGTTATCAAGCTGAAAGAAACCGATTTCGTCGTTTGCCTGATTACGCACCGAAATCCCGACGGGGTTTTCTGCTGTTTCATAAAAACTCATCAAGCCTGCTTGCAGGGCAAACTCGCCGTAGAGTTTGGTTTCGCTGCCGCTGTTACCAATAGACACCTGCTGGGCGTTGCTTCCGATGGGCAACTGAGGCGTATTGTTTACATACTCAGGAATTTCGGCTATTATCTGCGTGTGGCTCCGCCAGTCGGTTTTAGCCTTTACGGGGTCTTCGAGGCCATTGAATCTCAGCACGTTATGAATAACCTTGTTCTGCACGAAAATCCGGCGGATGAGGCTCGTCTGTGGCGACTCCTGAATGGTGAGCGTGTACTGATACGGCCGCAGCAGGTTACGGGTAAACTCGGTGATTTTAATGCGGGAATCAATCATTAAATCATCATCCTGAATCTTCACGGTGTCGCCTACTTCAAAAACATTGGTTGCCGTGGTTAACGATTTCAGGTAAAACTCGTCAATTTCGAGGCTATACTTCACGGTAGGCACAGCGCGGGTGTTCAGAAACTCGATGGCTTTGGCTTCGAGGGTGTTTTCGGCATTGAGTACATAAACGGGCGGCATCGTGATGTCCAGAATGACGTAGGTATCGCCCGTTTGTATCTGAAAGGCAAGCTCGGTGGCCGAGGGCATTTCGAGCCCTTTGGCATCTTTGTTGGGCTTGATGGTAAAGGTGCGGCTGCTGTGTTGGTAGTCTTCGACTTCAAATTCATAGCCCGCCAGATTGCCCGAATTAAACCTGATTTTGGCGGCATTGCCTGCTATCAGGTACAGGGTGTTGCCGGCGGTGTCTTTCTCCTTGAGGTCGAAATCCATGGCCGCATCTACAAACTGCCGCCGGTTGGCTTCCACAATGCCCGATACCGTGCCTACACGGTGGGGGTAGATGTCGTCGAAGGTAACGCTGCCCTCGAATGTGCCATAACTGGTAATTGAGTCGATGTCCAGAATGGGCATATCAGGCCCTGCGCCTACACGCAGGCGCGGGGTATAGTTTTTATAATTGGCGGGCAGGTTTTTATCGCTCCCGTAGGCCCAAAGGGTGTTGATGATATTCTGGGAGTCGACGTTCTCGCGGGCTAACTGGTATAAACCCTTACCCTGCCCATACCTGAACGTAAAATCATGCGGCACGCCTACGTTTCTGATGTGGAGTTTGTTCTGAGGGGCTCCTTCCTGAAACACAAACTGGTACTGGTATTCTTCGCAAAGCCGCTGGAGTACGGCCAGACAGTTTTCGTTATTAAAAACCAGATTTTTGGTGGCTGTGCCTGTCGGGAAATCGCCCAAAGCCCATGTGTCTTCGCCGAAAATACGGTTCAGGTTGTTGATGAGTACGTTCAGGAACATTTCCAGATTTCCGGTAAGGGTAAAATCAGCCGATGTATTGAACGTGCTGGGGTCGGTGTTGCGGTAGGCCACCCGCAGGAGGTCGTACTGCAAGCCTTCAAACACGAGTTCGTACTGGTATTTGCGCTCACCGAGGCGGCTTACTTTGGGTAACTGGTTGAGCCGATACCTTGAAAGCCCGGGTAGCTGGATGTAATTGCCAATGGCAAAGTTTCTGACCGTTGCCGACTCGACGGTCATGTTTATTACGTCTTCGCCCAATAGCACTTTTTTGTGTTCGATACTGGTAATGACACTTACGTGGTTGTGGCTATTGATGGGTTCAGCAACAAAGGGCGAACTGTAAATTAGTATTTGCTCCATACGATTTCAGTGTTTGGGCCCGAAAACCCCGTAATGTTTTCAATGACACCGCAAAACAGCACATAATAAGTGCCTGCGACTGCATAGGTATGTGATTTGGTGAGGTTCAGGCCGAGTGCGTTCAGGGTCGAGGAGCCATCGCCCCAGTAAATGTCTATCGGGTTTTGGGTATGGAACTCAAGCTCAATTTCCTGTTCTGGCTCTGTGGTGGTGGTTTTCAGGAGCATCTTAACTGGCGAAGGCTCAACGAGTTTCAGCGTAAAAGTGCCGAACATCTCTTGTGTGTGCCATTGTTTTTCAAAGGCAATGCCCTCTGGCAGATACACCATGTAAATGAGGGGTTTGTTGGCAATGACGAGTTCGAGCTTACGCAAGCGGGGTTTCTGAAAAACCTCGATAAAGGCGCGGGCTTTCTGGAAGAAATCGAGCTTGCCGGAAGCCCTCATGAAGCATTCGAGTTCAATTTCGCGGGCGTTGTAGCGTGGTGCGCTCAGGTCAACTACTGTGCCGTGGCTACCGGGCCAATCGACGGTTTGTGGTTCTTTGAGCGAGGGCATATCAACGATGCCTTTTGAGGCACTCACATATACGCCGTAATGAAGGAAATCGACTCCATCAATTTTATACAACAGGGCAGCTTCTACACCTGTGGTTTCAGTGAAAGTTTCTTCGGGCATTGTGTGGATAATGGTTATGCAAATATAATATTTATACTTATAATATAAGTATAAATTAAGAATTTTTTTTTTGAGGGGTGAAGGGGGGGGATGCTGAAAGCATATTTAATAATAAAGCAAGACCAAAAAAATAGCCTTTAAATAAAAATTGATAATGATTGAATGCTTTTAACGCATAAAGTAGTAAGATTGAGAAAAAAACAGTGCCAGTAATAATATTAAAGACCGACGTTGGTTTGTAATCAAGTTTAACTTTTTTTATATGAATGAAATAGATTTTAGTACCTTAATGTGGCTTGTTGGTCTAGCCTCTATCGACTTATACGCAGTTATCTGTGTTATCTCGTTTTCTTTGTATTTTAACCTGATTAGTGGTATCCCTACTTTTTTTCATCCGCTTGGCTCTTTATCATGCCTGATAATATTTGGCATTATTTACATTGTTGAGCATTTTGTTGAGAAAATACCCGGAGCAGCTATTGCCTGGAACTGGTTCCATGCCATCGCAAAGCCTATAACTGTACTTATACTGGTGCTGATACTCGCCTTTGAGATGGATTCTTTCAAAATAGGTTTGTATGCCATACCAGCATTAATTCTTTCGGTGATTATCAGCGTACTTGATGGAAAAATTTGGACAATTCTGGGGGCTATTCCGGTAGTACCTATTTTTGTGACCATCATTGAAGATATTATCGTAGGTTTAATGGTTATCAAAAAGATAGCTCCTCATGCCAAAGTTGCAGCATTAAAGGCAAGTTCATTTATATTTATTTCATAGCAAACGAGGGTAGAGGCTAAGCCTTTACCCTGTTTCTTTCAGAATACTGGTAGCTATTTGTTTAAACCCCACGTTCAGCATTTTGTAATGCCCCTACCCCATTACTCTAAGGCATATATTTTTAGTCATTAACAAAGCCAACAAAAATTCCGCAAAATAAAACACCCTTTGTGAGTTTGCCCCGCGCCATTCGGCATATTTCAGTATCTTTGTTAAAATACTTTGTTGTTATGGTTTATAGAGCTTTGTTTCATGTGTGCTTTGTGGTGGTGGTGTTTGTGCTGGCGGCTATTATCAGTATGGCTGCGTATACTGCCTTTATGGGTAGCCTGACGGTGGCTTTCCTGTGGGCCTTCGGGGTGCTGGAGGCGGTGCATCTGGGCTTGGTGCTGCGTGGGCAGTTCAGGCACAAAAACAGGGCGTTGCTTATTAATAACCTGCTTTTTGTGTTGCTGCTGGGGGTGTCGGGCTATGTGGTGTATTTTTATGCGAATCTGAACTCATGGCGCGACCCCGTCGAAAACACCATTGTTTTCAGAACATTCGCCTATTTTTTTGATAATATCTTTCTTATTAATCTGGGTATTTTTATTGGTAATTTCTGGTTTCTGTGCCGTAATCTGCTGCTGTGGAGTTTTAGGGCGGGGAATTAAAAGCATGATTTCTGGATAGACGGTTTATGCTTTGCCTGAAAATATCATATCTGCCACTATTAATATGCCATGCCTGAGAGGGGATTTGGCAAGTTATACACTCAAGAGGTGTCCGTATAATAAATAATTTTGCACTTTTGTAAAAATATTTATTCCTTTACTAAAACCATTATAGAAGCCCGGGTCTATCGAGATAGGTAAGATTTATTATTTGCTAACCTACTCATACGTAGAAATCGAATATGAGTAGAAAAAAGCATCTGTTGCCATAGCGACGGTATGTTAACTTATTTAAATAAACAACAATCTTATTTATATAAAACATTCACTTTTAAAACAGATAAGTATATGGATACGTCAATTTTAGATAATTACGAATCTTATGAATATATTAAAAACATTAAGGGTCATTTAGACGAGGAATATTTAAAAGTCTCTCTAGACTTTTTTATTATGTTTTCAAGATTTGAGTACGCACTAAAAACTTTGCCTCTATTTTCTAAGGAAAAAGAAACAGATTATGGAAAATATTCAGAAGCTAACTGGACAGAATTTACCAAAGAGCTAGCAAAATCAGGAAAAATTGATTATTCAAAACCCGAAAAACTAAAAATAGCAAAAGATTACCTTATTAATAATCCACCTTATAAATTGCTCTTTAGTAAAGTAACAAATAAATTAGAGCCAGAAGAAAATAAAGTAAACGCTAATTATTCTGAAACTAAAAAACTTAGAGAGCATATAAAGTTAATCAGAAATAATTTATTTCATGGAGGAAAATATACAGATAACATGATTGAAGGGAGCAAGGAAAATAAGGAGGCTGTTAAGCGCAATATTCTTCTAATTAAATCTGCGATGATAGTATTGGATAACTGGTTAGATCTATGTAGTGAAAATAGTGGCATCAAAGAACGATTTAATAATATTTGATAGCCAATGGCCATACATGACTAAATACCCGTTCTTACCGATACTTAATTTCTTGTAAGACGCATATTTTGTGTTGGCACTTTTTCCCACAAAAAAAAGCAGGTTGCCCTGCTTTTGGTTACTTGCCGTTTAGGCCCTCAAAATAAGATAGCATTTCTTGTGCGTTCTGGTTGGTTAGCTTCTGGGCGTGTTTCAGATTACGGGCTTTGCCGCTAGGGCGGGTATCGGTGTCGTAATGATACTGGGGCGCATCGGCTAGCATCCGCTGAACTACCCCCCACGGAATCTCCCAGAGTAAATACTGGTAGCTCCAATGAAAATGCGCACAGATGGCTCCGCGTGAACCATACGGGCTGTTTAGTCCGCTGGTGTTGTTTTCTTCTCTACCTGACTCGGAGCGGTTGTCCTGATGGCGGACATCAATCTGATAGAGCTGATAAAATCCCCCAGATTAGAGAGTTGATTCAAATAAAAAGCCACCTGAACGAGCCTTGAGGGTTGTATGCGCCACAGAAAATAGTTGGCCAGCAAGCCCGAAAATAGTTTGATTTTCCATTGCGAATTAAGCACCGCAATGGCTATGGCTAATGCACATTTCCGTGCCGACTCGGCCGAAATCCGCTTGGCTTCGCGCAGGGGGTCGGCGGCAATGGCGGCTTCGTCGAGCGGCAGGCTCAGGAAAATCCTGCTGATAATATCGAGTGTGCCGAGGTAAAGCTGGTGTATCACGAAGGTGCGCTGGCGGGTTCTGGAAAAATATTTCAGCGGGCTGCGCATAGGCACCTCAAACGAAATACCGCGGTTAATTAGCACATCGGCCTCGTTTTGCTCGGCCCTCAGGGCATCAAATAGTTTTTCTATCATTGGAGGGGGGTATTATTGGAGATTTAATGAATGAAAAAGCCCGTGTTTCAGGGCTTTTTCGGGTAAAAAATCAGGTTATCAGGCTCCTTCGCCTGCCACCAATGAGAGTATCATGGGCGGAGTACCGGCTTTTTCGGGTTGTAGCACCGTAATGCTTACTTCCACTTTCAGGGTGTCGGCGCGGCCAAACTGCCCCGTGAATCGGGCCGTAATTTTACCTCTCGGAATCCTGAAAACGATTCCTTCTTTGGGTGTAATCTTCACCGACTTCTCGAGGTTTACGGCATTGCCCGGGTAATTCCATGTGGCGGCTGTGCCAGTGCCGGTAATAGCCCCGCCAAAGACATCAACGCATTGTTGCAAGTCGGGGGCTGCCAACTGAAAGGTAATGGTGGTGAGGCCGGCTTTCAGGGCGGTATGCACGGGCGAGTCTGATTCCTCTACGTAAAACTCGGTTACTTCCGGCTCGGCGGTTTCGATGGTGCATGAGCCTTCGGCGGTTTGCCCGATAACGGCAAGCTCTGTACCCATGCCTTTGTCGGTGGCGATGTCGCCGATTTCAATTTTTGATAAACCAATTGTGATTAATTTTGCCATTGTTTTATGGTTACATTGTGTTGTCGATACGAAATTCAATTCTGAAACTGAGCCTTGTTTGTTTGAGGTCAGGCTCGTCGGAATCGTCCTGACGCGAAGTCCAGAGCGAATAATAACTGCCGTAGGCTTCCCGCAGTACCTCCTGCGCCACAGCCAGAATGGCCTTTACGCGCGCAGTATCTTTGATGCTCTGCTGTTGCCCCCCGATGTTTTGAAAGACCTTCGGCACGTATATATTGACGGTGGCGGCTCCGGGCTGGAGGGTTCCTTCGCCAATAAACAAACTATTGATGACGATGTCTTCTGCCGATGAATCAAGGGGGCGTTCGCCCTTGTAAATGCCTCCTTTAATAAGGCTACTGAGGGCAGAGTTCTGAATCAACTCATACAGGATGTTGTCTTGGTCTGAAGTGGTTTTCATCTGGTTGTCAATTATAACGTGTTTTTTTCTTCTGAAATAGCCTATGGTTGGCAGGTTTCTGCGGTGCAATACCGCCTTGAACCTCTGTGGCCTTCTTCTCCGAATTGGGCCCGGTGGTCTTTCTGGCATCTGAGGTATTTTTTTCTTTTTACTGTTGCTTAATAGTGTGCCTGCTGGTGGTGCGCCCTGTGTTTATCAAAGCCATATTCTGGTATGGAAGTAGTCATGAGCGCAGTAAATAACCTCTGCTTCGAGCCTTATGTGTTGGGTAGTGTCAAGCACCCTGAGGCGGTCGCCGGCATATACAGGCCAGTTGCCCGACGGGCATTGTATCAGGTGCGTTGCCTTGAGGTAGGTTCCATCTGCCCGATGAAACGCCTCTTGCCGGCTGTTTTCGTTGCGGCATTGGCACACATCAACCCATTGGGGTGCGCCCGATTCAAAATCGCCTGTGGCATTCTGCAATGCCTCCGGCCGAACCAGCTTCTGTAATTGATAAGGATACTGCATAATTTTTGTTACCAGAGATATGATTTGTTTCGGACACGCGGCTGGGCTGGCGTAAGGGCATCGGGCTGGTTTAATTGCTCGCTCAGCAAGCGGTAATAAGCCAGTATCCCCTCGCGGTCATAACTGATACTGAACCCCCCTTCTGTTACGCCTGACACCACCAGTAATTCTGGAATAAACGCGTGTAAGGCTTGCTCGGCTTTCCGCTGACCCTCACCCGTATACGTTTCTTCCGAAGCTATTCCGTTTTTCAACAGCAAGGCTTGCAGGTGGTCGGTGCTGAGTGTCACACCGAACTTCAACAGTTTACTTTTTATGTAGTCAGCAACGAGCATCTTATTTTGTCCAGCTAGTGTTTAAACCATCAACCAACCACTTTGCGTTTGCGCTGTTAAGCACCGGAAACGCATTGGCCATAGCCAGACAGGTCTCTACGAGTGGCTCTTCGCTGGCAAAGCGTTTAATAAGCACGTGTTCGCGTTTTACTTTCAGGGCGTTGGCGGTTTCAACGTCTTCGTCGGCCAGGCGCGTGTGGGCGGTGTCGCCCAGCGTTGGGTTTTCCGAGAAAAGCATTACGCCGTTTTCCCACGGGCTTACGTGCGTGCGCTCGCCTCTGATTTCGATGTCGATGAAACTCTCCACCACGCCTATTACGGGCAGCCCCTGCCCTTTCAGTGCGGTGTTAAGGGTGCTAAGGGTTGAGGTCTGGGCAAAGTTGTTGGTCTGGATAACCCACGGAGCCACAAACTCGAGGGTTTCGGCTGAGGCCAGAATGGCATCGGCCATAGGCTGGTCGGTAAAGATATAGTTCAGCCTTTTGCCTTTCAGTTTGGCGGCCTGCACTACTTCTCTGATTTTGCTGATAGGCTTTGAAGTAGCGGCGTTTTCGACGGTAATGCTTACGCTCACGCCCGATTTGTTGGCGGCCGGAATCAGGAAGTCAACGGCGGCGTCGGTCACGATGCCCTCATTGTTGGTGTTCGATAACACCACCTTGCCTGTTGAGGCAGCCCGCAGCGCGAGCCATTCCAGACGCGCATTTACGGCCTTGAAGCAGAAGGCTTGGTCTTCCCATATCCAGTTCAGGAGTTCTTTTCTGGCGGCATCGTCGTTATAGCGTTTCAGAATGTAGTACTCGTTCATCTGGCTTTCGGTCTTTTCACGGGCTACGCCTATTTTCGGGATACTCCCGCTTAGTTTCGACACCACCTCGCGTCTTTTACGAGGTGCGCGCGAATCCCACGAGATTACGTCACCCGCTACCGGCGCGCCGAAATCGCCCTCGAGCGACTCCCACTTCAGAGAGGTAACGAATTTAAGCGGGAAGAGCGTCGGGAAGTAGAAGTCGGCCAGTGTGTACTCGTTGGCCACTGCTTGCATATCTTTTTCGCTAAGTCCGCTGATTAATGATTTTATCATTGTTTAATGCAATTTGAATGAAAAATTTACTGCTGTGCCTGTATCAACGGCACCTTGTTTTGGCTTGTTGCCTGTGTTGCCCCTTCTGCCGGCCATGCTGCCCCACACAGCGGGCGCGGCTACAAAGCAATACAGGTATGTTGCTTGCAGGGCCTTTTTTATGCCCACAGAATATGCGGCAAGGCGGCCTTTATTTGCGCGGTGGCCACAGGTGCATTGGCTTCAATAAGGGTGGCTCTGAGGTAGGCATCAACTACCGTGCTACCGCCCGACTGAATTTTAACTGCACGCCCCGTAACGGCCAGTGGCGTAATTCTGAACGCCGATGTGTTTGAACTGGCCTCGGCAGCGGCCTGAAAAACACCCCCATACTGGGCAATGGCTACGCCTAGCGTAGTGCCTACACTCAGGGTGTCGTAGGAGTCGTTACTGGTGTTGATGGCCGTAATGGCATACGCCTTTGCGCCTGTTTGGGCGGCAATGAAATCGCCCACCTTAAAGCCGTGGCCTTTCAGCACCAGATAGTCGGTGGCCGAGTTAGTGGCTGCCGTATGCAGTTTGGCGGTTTTCAGTACGTGGTAAAGGCCGTTGTTGTCTTTGCCAATTACGGTTCCGGCAGGCACAAGGTAGCCATCGGTCAAATCGGCACTGGCTAGCGTAACACCGCCGAGGATATCCTCCAGCCTTGTGGCAAACACCAGTTTATCGGCCATTTCGCTTTTCCGAAAGTTTTGCATACTTGATTGTGTGAATTAAGAATTAAAAATTGATTTTCCGGTGGTTCTGGTAGGCACACCGGCTGGCTCAATGCCGGCACTAAACACCTGCTTGCCTACCGGAGCCGCTTTGCCATCGTGCTGGGCTTTGCGGGCCTCAATATAGGTTTGGGTGTCGGCCGAAACGCCGCCTTTGTTTGTCCGGCCTACTATCGGTTTCGGAAACCTCCCCGCCCCTTGTTCGCCTGCTTGCTGCCTGATTTCCTCCAGACTGGCTTCGAGTTCGGTTTTGTAGTGTTCAAACTCGGTGTCATCCTTGAAGGTAATGAGGTCAAAATCCTTGAGCTTCATTTGTCTGAACCACTCAGGGGTCTCTTTCAGCAGGTTTTCAAGTGTCGCTCTGCGCGTTTCAAGTGCCTTGCCCGACTCCAGCACACTTACTTTAGCCAGTAAGTTGCGGTTGCTTTCGAGCAGTTCCTGCGCCCACAGCGGGAGTTGTTCATCATGCCCCAGATTAGCCCTGCGTGCATCCGTTTCTTTGTCGGCTTTTTGTCGGGTAATGGCATCGGTTACCCGTTTGTCGGCATCGCCCTGAAATGCCTTCAGCAGCGGTTCAACCCCTTCGATGGCGGTGTCAATTTCGCTTTCCTCTGTAATGCCCGTTTCCAGCCATGTGGCTACGGCCTCGAAAGCCTTTTCGCTAAACCCCAGATTCTTGTATCTGGTTTTAAGCGTTTGCAGAATTTTCCCCTTTAACAACATAAGGTGTAATGTGTGGATTCTAAAGTTGTATGATGATGTAGCAAAGGTAAAAAGAAAAAATTTATACTTACTGCATAAGCCTCAAAAAAAACAGCTACCTTTGCTAATACGCCCACTAGCTAGGGTTTGGTGTTTTTTGGCCGAAAACCACAGCCACCACCTACCCCAAAATTGCCCAATACCCACAAGCACCAACCAGAGGCACAACAAAATAAAATAATAATCTATGCGACACAAACGAGACGTAATTTACCAACTGATGTTCAAAAACGGCAAACCGACCGAATTTTACCGCACCCTGAAAAACATTTATACTTACCACACCCGCGACGAAATCGGTTGCCTTGTGGGGCATCTCTACGAAGCGGGCATTGCCCCTGCCACACCCTTTGAAAACAAGCGGGTAAAAATAAACGTGGTCGAAATCCGCTAAACGCGCCGCCACCGTCAAGCTCCCGACAAGGGATTTTTAATTCTTTTTAAAATTTTCAATTATTTTTGAAAATATTGAAACCCCCTCTTTCCATAAAAAGCACGCGCGCCTGCAAGCAAACTGAGCAATGGGCTGCATCTCTACGAAGCGGGCATTACCCCTGCCACACCTTTTGAAAACAAGCGGGTAAAAATAAACGTGGTCGAAATCCGCTAAACGCGCCGCCACCGTCAAGCTCCCGACAAGGGATTTTTAATTCTTTTTAAAATTTTCAATTATTTTTGAAAATATTGAAAACCCCCTCTTTCCATAAAAAGCTCGCGCGCCTGCAAGCAAACTGAGCGATGGGCTTTTTTGAAAAAAATTTTTCAGAAAAAAATTCAAAAAATTTCACGCGCTTGTAGTAGTAGAAAAAAGTTTAATTTCTTCTGGTTTCCTTTCTTTTAATTAGAGGGTATGCCTTAGGTTATAGTTTAGGTGTTAGTTTAGGTATCAGAAAAGCTGTCAATTTTTAACACCTTTTCTGACACCTTTTTTTCTTGGTCTCAGTTTTTTGATACCTAAAATGCCTTTAGATAGCCGTTTCCCTCTCAATTTTTGATACCTTTTCTGATACCTTTTTTTCTTGGTCTCAGTTTTTTAATACCTAAAATGCCTTTAGATACTGGTTTTCCCTCTCAATTTTTGATACCTTTTCTGACACCTTTTTTTTCTTGGTATCAGTTTTTTAACACCTAAAATGCCTTTAGATAGCCGTTTCCCTCTCAATTTTTGATACCTTTTCTGACACCTTTTGGTATTGCCGTCAGCCTTTAACACCTAAAATGCCTTTAGATAGCCGTTTCCCTCTCAATTTTTAACACCTTTTTTTTCTTGGTCTCAGTTTTTTGACACCTAAAATGCCTTTAGATACTGGTTTTCCCTCTCAATTTTTGATACCTTTTCTGATACCTTTCGGTATTGCCATCAGCCTTTGACACCTAAAATGCCTTTAGATAGCCGTTTCCCTCTCAATTTTTGATACCTTTTTCTGGCGTAGCTTGTGCATAATACCCAAAGCCAACGGTCTCTACTCTTGTTAATGGCTGGAAACGTGTACGCATCTGCATTTTATTATTCAAAAAAAACTGTGTAGCTCGTGGCAGAAAAGCGGTTGTTGGGCAAAATATTTAATTTTCATTTATACTTATATTGTAAGTATAAAATTATTATATTTGCTCCAACAAACTCACACACACACACAATAATATGCCAACAACACTGAATCCGCAAAACATCATCAATATTATCAATAACGATAATTTTGCGAAGGCCATCGAGAACATGATTAGTAAAATCAAAGGACTTGAGGCCGAGGCCGTTGCCGCCAATAACAACATTGCAGACTCTATTCTGAACGTGGGCAATTTGGCCGATGCCTACTCGCTCATTGAGCCGCTGAGCAATTTAGCCGCCCATGTGATTGAAGTCAGAAACGAGTTCGACAATCTGGAACTATCGTTCAGTAAAATGCTCAAAACCAAAGCCGAGGTCGACACCCTCATGCAGGAGGTCGTAAACCTTTCGGCTACTTCGCCGTTTTCGGTGCAGGCTATTGGCGAAAGTACCAAATCGCTGCTCGACTTGGGCAACGGGGTCGGCGGCGTTATTGAAGCCATGAAAATACTAGGCGATGTGTCGGCAGGGGCATCGGTTTCTATCAACGAATTATCGGGTATTTATGCCAAACTCAGCAATCAGGCATTTGTTACGGGCAGCGACCTCGACACCCTGGCAAGCAAGAATATCCCGATTTATCAGGAGTTGGCCAACGTATTAAACCTAAGCGTGGCCGAAGTAGAAAGGCTTGCAGCCACGGGCAAAATCGGTGCCGACGAAATCCAGATGGCGTTTCAGCGTATGGCTGGCGAGGGTGGTATCTTCAACGGCGAAATGGCCAAGCAATCCGAAACCCTCAACGGGCTACTGGCGCAATTGGCCAACGCGTTTACGAATATGTTCAACGAAATCGGGCAAAGCCAGAGCGGCATCATGACCTCGACTGTTAAAGGGCTTACCTTCATTGTAGAACACTATGAAACCATTGGCAAAATCCTGAAAGCTATTATTTACACGTATGGGCTTTATAAAGCTACACTTTTGCTGGTGGCAGTTGCAGAAGAGGTTGTTACATTAGCTACTAATAAACTCAACTTTGCGCTGTCTAAAAACCCTGTTGGTTTTGTAGCAACGGCTCTTGCATCTTTAGTAGCTGTTTTGTGGGCATTTTCAGACTCTACCGATGAAGCTACCAAGAAACAAGAAGAATTTAACAAAGTTCAGGAAGAAAACGCCAGAAAAAAAGAGGAACTTCTTCAAAAAACAACCCAGTTAACCAATGTTATCAGAGATGAAACCGCCAGCCGAGTTGACCAACTCAATGCCTTTGAAGAACTAAAGAAACTGTACCCGGAAGTGTACGGGCAAATGGATATTGAAACGTATAAGAAAAAAAGTGCGATTCAGACCCAGAAAGAACTCAACAAAGCACTTGAAGACATGAAGTTGGCCGAAATTGAGCAAGATTACAAAAAGACGCAGGAGTCTGTGGTAGAACTGACAAAAAAACTCGAAGACCTCAAAGAATCAAAAAAGCTGACGGGGAATCAAGGCAATGGGCTGCAAGAAGGTATTGATAATACCGAAAACGCACTGGAGACAGCCACAATAAGAGCAGCACTACTGAAAGAAGAACTTGAAAAACAAAAAAAACTACATTTTGAAAACAACACCTCCCTTGAAGACCAGCTAAAGTATTATACCGAGATTAAAAATAAACTGGAAAACTCCAAAAAAGAAATTGAAGGCACACTTCACCCCTTCGTGATGGTCAGGAAAGAAGCAGACCTTACGCAGTCGCTCGTTACGCAAATGCGGCTTTATGGCTTTATAAACGATTTGAATGATGTCAACAAAAAAATCAATAATATAAAATGGCTTCTAACCGATAAAAATACCACCTTCACCGAAAGCCTCAGCAATGCCATTAATACCAAAGATGTAGGCGGGTTAATTAACCTTCGGAAATCGGCCGTTACCGAAAACCAGACAAACAGCCTCGTGCAGGCGGTCAGACAACTGAAAGCCGACCTCGACAAGTCGTCTCCGGCTTATAAAGACCTCGAAAAACTCTATAACCAGCTTACTGGCCGCAAAAGCACAGGGTCTTCGGGCAATACGCCTGCCCCTTTCGGCACATTGGCCTACTGGAAGAATATCTCGCAGGAAGCCCAGAAAATGCTCGAAAAGATTAACCCCTTTGCCAAAGGTAGCGAGGCGAAAATCAAGCAATTACAGCAACAGAAAATCAATGCCGACCAAAAAGCCGAAGAAGCAAGCAAGGCAATAGCCATTAAATCGTTCGACGACCGCCTCAACGAACAGAAAAAGCTCTATGCCCAGTATCAGCAATGGGTCAATACCTACGGCACGGCATCGGCCAAAGCCGAGTTCTCTAATCTGGAAGAAACGGGTTATTCGTACAGCCAGTATTTGCAAACCGAAATCCAGAAACTCGAAGCCAAGCTCAATTCGGGCGAGGGTGACACCAAAGACCGCGACAACCTCCTTAAACTCAAAGAGGAATCGACCCGCGTTTTTGAGGCAGAACTCACCGAAAAGAAAAAGAAATACGAGCAATATAACCGTTGGGTGCGCACCTACGGCAAAAAAACGGCCGACGAGCAGTTTAGCGACCTTCAGGCCGCAGGCAGCAGTTTTGAGCAGTACCTCCAGAACCAGATACAGCAGCTAAGCAGCCGCCAGAGCGAAGGGTTAGCCAGTAGTCAGGACCTCGACCGCCTTGTACTCTACAAGGATGCCCTCGAGAACACCACCCACAGCTTTGAGCAATACAAAAATCAGCTAATAGCTGCCGGCGAAAAAACAGGCTCGCTGACCGAATACCTGCGTTTGCTCGGCGAAGAACAGGCCAAAATAAAAGACCCACAAGCCGACCCCGACAAGAGTGTTTTTCTGAATCAGCAAATAGAAGCCACCGAAGCCAAACGCAAGGAGTTACTAAAAGTTTTTCTGACCGAAAACGCCCTGAACGAAGAAAAAAGGCTACAAATACAACAGAAATACACCGATTTGCGCGCTCAACTCGACAAAGAATATGTCGACAAAAAATCAGAAACCTACAAAAAGGCACTGGCACTAATCAATGACGACGAAAAACAGGCGTTAGAGAATAATGATATTGTAGCAGTTCAAAAAAATTCAGCCGCGTATAAGGAACTAACAAAAATAATAGATACAGAAAGCAGAAAACAACTCGTTTTAAAACGTAATACTCTGCAAGCGTATCTGAATGAACTCAAAGAAAAAAACCTCGAAGAGACCGAGGAGTACCGTAAAAAAGAAAAAGAAAAACAACAAGTTGACAAAGAAATAGTAAATAAAGATAAGGCTTTGCTTGATGTTTTTGAAAAATTTGGGCAAGAATTATCTGGCTTGGAAGGCTTTGCAGGAAACTTCGGAAAACTTTTGATGGATGCTTCAAAAGCCGCTAATACCTTATTTACAAGTATACAAGAAGGGGCATCGAGTACAGAAAAAATAACCTCAGTCACTAATTTCTTTTTTTACATATTAGGCCAAATGGTTAATCAACAAAAAGAACAAGAAAGAATTGAAAAAAACAACCTGAAAGTTCTTAAAGATTACAATGAGGCTTTGTTTCAGCAAATAAAGCTGCGAAATACCATTAACTCAAATGGTTTTACTAAAAATTATCAAGGCATAATATCGGATAGTAATAATGCTTTGGCAATGGCTAATTCAAATTATGAAAAATCAATTGATGCCATTCAGCATTCAAAAGGATGGAAAAAGGTAAACTCAGGTTTTCTTTCAGTAACAATCAGGTTAAAAAGTTTGTTGAATCAATATCCAGAACTAATTAATGCGTCAAAAGAGCTTAACACGGAGTTAGCGGAGTATCTGCTAAAAACAGAAGGAAGAATTTCAGAAAATGAACGAATGCTTTTAGAAGATGCTCTTGATGCACAAAAGCAAATAGAATCAGCCAAGAAGCAGCTTGACGACATTATAAATGATTTAGTTGGCCAAATTGGTGACAACTTGCGTAATGCTCTCGTTAATGCCTTTGAGAACGGAACCAGCGCAGCAAAAGCCTTCGGAGATACTGTGAGTAATGTGCTTGAAAGTATTATTTCGCAAACTTTGTTCTCAGCAGTATTTGGGCAAGCATTTGATACACTCAGAAAAGAAATGCAACAGTCCTTATCTGCCGATGGTGACAGGATACTAACTGACGATATTGAACGTTTTTTCAAAGATTATCCACAACTTATTGAGCAATTTAATAGTGGCCTTTTAGAAGCGCAAAAACAGGCCGAACAACAAGGCTTCGATATATTCAAAAGCTCGTCGTCTGATTCCAACTCACTGTCGGGGTCAATCAAGGGTATTACCGAAGAAACCGCCGGCGTGCTTGAAGGGCAAATCAATGCCATGCGTATAACGCAGGCCGTGCAGCTGGATGTAAGCCGGAATCAGCTTCTGGCCCTCACCGAAATTGCTACTAATTCAAGATTTCTGAAACATCTCGAACGCCTCGAAAACATCGAGAAAAAACTTGTTTCATCCAACACCGAACTAAGAGCAAACGGAGGCATCTAAACGGCCCTTCGCTATCCATAGCGGTTCAGACGTGCAGCAGGCCACGAAACCCCCTCACGCCATAGTAAGCGTCTGCGCCGTTATGGTACACAAATACCTGATTGTATCGGCGGTCGCCGAATAAGGCCCCGCCCAATTTCCTGATTTCGGGGGGTGTTTGTATCCAGCTTGATGTTTTGGTGTCAAAATTACCCAGTTGCTGCAAGGCGCGGTACTCGGCCTCTGTCAGCAGCCGGATACCCATGCTTTCGGCCATATTCATGGCACTGTTGGCGGGTTTGTGTGCTTTTCTGGCATGAAGTGCGGGGTGGTCGTAACACACACTTCTGCGCCCTTCGGGGCTTTCGGCCGAGCAGTCGCAAAACAGATAGGTGTCGGTAGGTGCGTCGTAGCCAATTACGTCGGGTTCACCTCCGGTGTACTCCATTTCATGCAACGACCACAGCTTTGCCTCATTGGCTTGCAGCCTTGCGGCTATGGCCTCCCACCGAAGCCCCGCATGGCGGTGCTTGTGCTGCCCGAAGCGGGTTTGCAACGTGCCGAGTATCTCCTGCTGTTGTGCAGGGCTTAATGGTATCATGTTCTTTGTTGAATGGGGTGTTTTGTATGGTTCTCACTTTTGCCGCCTCACTATCTCGTTTATCCAGATAGGTGCAAAGGGCGACGTACAACCTTTCGACACGGGGTAGTCACGGTAAATACCCAGTTTCTCGCCAATAGCAATGGCGCGTTCGCGGTATTCAGGAAAATGAATGCCAATATTAGCCAGCGTTGAGTTCATCGTCCATTGTACCTCTGGTGCAGCTTTGGGCATTTCGGTTTCGATTTCTTGCAGCAAAGCGGGCAAATCAAGCACCTGTGGATTACGCGCCACGCAGCCACTCGTGAGGCTCCAGGCAGCCCGCCGGCACATGGGGTCGGTTGAAACCAACCACGCTTGCCGCAGGGTTTCTTTATCGGCATATTCCTTGATAACGTACGAATAAAGCCAGTCGGCCGTATGCACAAACCGCTCCGACTTCACCATGCCCGTAAGCATTTCGTTGGTCAGTTTCTTGGGGTCCATAATTAAAATAGCCACCAGTCGGGCTTCAATATTGCCTGTTTCCCAGAGTTGAAGCGCCAGCGGATGATTAGCCTTGATTTTCTTGGCCAATGCCCGAATATCGCCCATTTTCACGCCAAACTGATTGTCGCCAGCCCCGTATTTACGGTTATGTGCGCGTACGCTTTCATGGCCGAGGGCCTCGAGTTGTGTCAGTACTTCTGTGTGTGTCATGCGTTGTTTTTCGCTTTAGGTTGTTGGCCGCACCAGCCATTTTCTATGCCAAGTTACAAAACAAAACTTATGGCTACAAGTATCAGCCCGCCTGTTATGCCTCTGGCTGCACTGGCTTTATTACCCAAACCATAGGCAAGGCCCTTGCCTTGCTGTGGCTGCACTGGCACGGGCATTATGCCGCAACGAGCCGCCTATCGGCCGGACGCAAGTACCACGACACCCCCGTTAGCACCAGCAGCAGCACAGGCCCGAAAAGCTCAATGAGGGCATCGCCCACGGCAAGGTGCGAAACCACCGCGCCCGACATCGCAAAAAAGAAACCCGCATAGGCCCACTCTTTCACCAACCGAAACTTCGGCAACAACACCGCCACCACGCCAAGCAGTTTCCAGACTCCAATCAGGGGCAGAAAATAAAGCGGATACCCAAGATGCGCCATCATGTCGGTTTCTTCTTTCATGCGTATCAATTGCACTACCCCGCTCGACACCATGCCCAGCGAAAGCCACCCCGTGGCTATCCAGTAAATAATTTTGTTTCTTTTGCTCATGTTTTTATCGATTTATAACTGTTGCTTATACGCACTCATACCACCCCGAACGCCTTGCCGCGCAAGAGGGGCGGGTTAGTCGGTTAGCCCTTTGCCATTGAGTATCTGCGGCATACACTTCTCGACCCTTGCCTGACGCGTACTGGCCTGTTTGGCCTCCGAAAAATGCAGCAGATAGCCCCGTTGCCTGCCCGGCGTGAGGGCCTCAAAAGCGGCTTTCAGGGCGGGGTTCTGGTCGAGCTTCTGCCGAAACTCTTCGGGCATCCCGAACTCTCTGGTTTCTTTGAGTGCCACTTTCAGCCCCGCTTTTTCAACCTCAATGGCCTCGTAGATGTAGGCTTTCAGCGCAGCTTTTTTTGCTTCAATATCAGGCAAACCCGTAAACCTTACCTGCCGCGCCGCCTGCACGTTGGCAGTTTGCTGAACAAGCATAAGGCCAGCATCCTGCAACAAAGCCCCCTTAAAAAACATCAAAGCGCAGTAGTCTTTAAAGCCGTGTATCAGCACAATGTTATGTTGCTGAAAAGTATAGCAAGGGCAGCCCCATTTGAGTTCTTCGGTCAGGCCGCAGTCGAGCGCAATATTTCTCAAGGCCGCATACGCCTGCTGCCACTGGCTGGTTTTCTCAAAAAAGAAATCAACCTTCGGGTTTGTTATACGTGTATCCATAATAGTTAGTAGTATTTTGGCTGGCTCAGCACCTGCTGCAAGCGGTTATGTGCCATATTGATACCCTGCGCAAAGGGCAGTTGTAGTTGCATATTACGTAGCTCGACCGACTTGTAAATAATCTGCATGGTAAGTTTGCTGGTGTGGTCGGTTAGTTTTTCAAAATCCAGGAACTCCAGTTGAGCCTCAAACGGCGTGTTTTCCATCTGAAACGTGCGCACAATGCGGCGGTCAGGCACGAAATCATGAATAACCCCGCTAGCCTGAAACACCACATTGCCGTGGGGGTCGGTGGTCTGAAACTGCCAGCCACCATATTTCTGATTGTCGAGTTTCAGCACGCGGGTGCCCATCCATTGCGCCACAATGTCGGGTTCGGTATAAGCCCTGAAAAGCAAGTGCAGGGGTAGGTCGAAGGCACGGGTGACGACAATCTCCTGTTTGCCCTCGGCGGCGTGTATTTCGGTTTTGCGCTCCATGTTATTGGTTTTTATATTGTTGCATAATGGCCTCCAGTTTATTAAAGCGGTCGTCCCACAAGAGGCGGAAAGGCTCAATAAAATCGGCAACTTCTTTCATTTTGTTAGCATTGATGTGGTAATACATTTCGCGGCCGTTCTGGTGCTGTTTCAGCAGTTCGCATTCGGTCAGAATCTGCAAGTGTTTTGAAACCGTAGGGCGTGCGGTATCGAAATTAGCCGCAATGGCTCCGGCGGTCATGGCCTGCGAGGTAAGCAGCAGCAGAATGGCGCGTCGGGTGGGGTCGGCTATTGCCTGAAAAACATCTCGTCGTAAGTTCATTATGTAGTCATTTGACTACAAATATATATGTAGCCATTTGGCTACGCAAATTTTTAAGGGGATTTTTTTTTGGGAGGGGGTAGTGCGGGAGAATAAGGGTATTAACTATCTTTTTTTATCAATTCTCTGATTTTATTAATAACGTTCAACCACATAGCATCTCTTTCAATTTCTGTAAAAGCCCTGAGTTCCGACTTACCATTCTGGTTAATATAATTATCATTCAACCCAATAACTTTACCTTTGTTATGGGCATTAATTTGCCCAAGTTTCGGAGGGTTGGTAGCTGTGTCATCATAATCTTTTATTGGCGTATTTGTCCAATCACAAGGCTTTATAATTATAGGTATTATCTTTTTGCCTTCTTTAAATGCTCTTGGCATTTCTACCTCATAGATATAAGGTACATTTAAAAAACTTCTACTTACCAAGCATATAAAATAATCACACTCATCAATTTTTTGCTTCAAGACCTCATCCCACTTGTCTGCTAATTCTAGTTGTCGGTCGTCAAAAACTTCTACAAGATTTTCTCTTTTTAGCGTTATCATGTGTTCTTGTAGCTCGTTTTTATAATCTTCGTCAAACTTAGAATAGGAGATAAATATTTTTTTCATAGAACTAAATCGTTTATTCGTAAATACTTGAAAAGGCTTTACAGGTATACTTTTATTTATTATATCTGAGCCATCCAGATAATAGCTCATAATTATTCGTTCGGATATATTTTGTTCTGATAAATCAATAAATTTTACCCAATGTTTTGTATCCATAGAAATATATAAATCATCAGGAATATACCTTTTGTTTTCAAAAAGTTCTTTATATAAATCCTGTTCTTTCTTAGAATCTTCTATGCCCCTTGATTCTCGAGGGGAGAATTCATTATAATCGACTGGTTTAAAATCCCAATACATAGCAATAATTACATAAAACAAGTAGTGTGTCAACAGGTCTTTTTCTATTTTATTGATAGCAATTGAAGAAATAAATACTTTTATTTCTAACAATTCAAAATTGAGATTAATTAATATTTTATGTTTGCCACCAAGCGTAAATAGTAGTTGGTCTCGCCAAAACTTTTTGTAGTCAGGTTGTCTGCCAAAAAAACAAACCATCTGATTAATTAAACCTAGAGGTAAAAAGTTTTTAAACCTTAACGTAAAAGTAGGGTCAATTAAGCCAAAAGTAAACAAATCATATTCAGCTTGGTTATCCTTAACAAGTGGTAAAAAATTAGGGATAATATACTCCCTACCTTCATGTTCAAATATTACTTTTTGTTCTTTTAATAGCTTTAATAGTTCGTCATCTACTCCCTGAAATTCTTTTTTGGGTACTATCCCCTTGAACTTTGTAACTAACTCTTTTTTTAATACAGTGCTATGAATATGCTGAACCACACTGGCAGGATTTAGCCAAACTTTATTTTTATTTATACTTTGGTAATACAATACTAAACCTTGATTATGAAACTGTTCTAATTCTACCCTCAATGATTGTAATCTTTTTTTTCCTTTTTTATCTGCCGGAGTATACATAGGCAGTAGGTCTTGTAGTGTGGTACTCTGCTGCGCTGTTTTTGATAAAATATATTCATAAAAATTAATATACCATTGAGGTTCCTGCCGTTCTCTTTCATTCTGTATAGATTCAATAAGTTCGTCCAGACAAGACTGAAGATATTTGAGCGCTTGTTGGTTTCTGACAGGATTAAAGCTGTGTTTCAATGAAACATAAAACTGGTTGTCAACTAATTCATTAACCGGAATTTGATGGTATTCAGGCTTTTTATTTTCTTTCGCATGAGTCTGAATAACGAAAACAGGGTCTTTGTTTTCATTATTTAAATAATAATTCTTTTGGGCTAACCAATAGTTTAAGTTAAAGTTTTGTGAAGGTATTTTAGCACTATCAAGTACAATTTCATTCTTATTCGTGGCTTTGTCCCAAAGTAACAAATGTATGGAGCCAATGCTTAAAAAAACCCTGTAAATGCCATGATAATAATCTTGGCCTCCAAAATCATAAAATACTGCTTTAGGTAGCTTAGCTTTGTTAGGATAAAAAGCGATATTCAATACATGGGTACTTTTCCCTTTAAAGTTAAGGTTATTTTTTAGTAAAAAGTGTAACAGACTTGATTTACCACTGCCGTGGTTACCTAATAAAATAATTTTAACAGGAAATTTTATCGGATACCGTGGTTCTTTTTCTCTACTTAAAATATTTTTAATTATTTCCAGATGATTTTCAAATCTAGGAAGCCTAAGACTATATTTAGTTTCAAAAGGATTATCGTCAATATATAAAGTCTGTAATTGGGACAAATTTTGTAAAAAACTAATATCCTGAATTTCATTATTACGAAGGTCTAAAAACTGTATCTGAGACAGGCTTTCTAAAGAATCCTGAATTTGATTATTGCTCAGGTATAAAGTCTGTAATTGGGACAAATTTTGTAAAAAACTAATATCTTGAATTTGATTAGAGCTCAGGCTTAAAGTCTGTAATTGGGACAAATTTTGTAAAAAACTAATATCCTGAATTTCATTATCACTTAGGTTTAAAGTCTGTAATTGGCGCAGGTTTTGTAAAAAACTAATATCATGAATTTGATTATTGCTCAGGTCTAAAGTCTGTAATTGGTGCAGGTTTTGTAAAAAACTAATATCATGAATTTGATTAGAACTCAGGTCTAAAGACTGTAATTGGCGCAGGTTTGATAAAAAACTAATATCATGAATTTGATTATTGTAAAGGTTTAAAGACTGTAATTGGCGCAGGTTTGATAAAAAACTAATATCATGAATTTGATTATTGTAAAGGTTTAAAGACTGTAATTGGCGCAGGTTTGATAAAAAACTAATATCATGAATTTGATTATTGTAAAGGTCTAAATACTGTAATTGGCGCAGGTTTGATAAAAAACTAATATCATGAATTTGATTATTATAAAGGTCTAAATACTCCAATTGAGTTAGGTTTACTAAAAAACTAATATCATGAATTTGATTATTGCTCAGGTCTAAATACTGTAATTGGCGCAGGTTTGCTAAAAAACTAATATCATGAATTTGATTATTATAAAGGTCTAAATACTCCAATTGGGGCAGTTTTTGTAAAAAACTAACATCATGAATTTCATTATTTCTAAGGTCTAAAGACTGTAATTGAGGCAGGTTTTGTAAAAAACTAATATCCTGAATTCGATTATAGCTAAGGTCTAAAGTCTGTAATTGGGGCAGGTTTGATAAAAAACCAATATCCTGAATTTTATTATTAAAAAGGGCTAAAGACTGCAATTGAGTTAGGTTTGATAAAAAACTATAATCCTGAATCTGATTATCGCCCATGTGTAAAGTCTGCAATTGGGGCAGGTTTGATAAAAAACTAATATCACGAATTTGATTAGAGCTCAGGCATAGAATCTGTAATTGGGGCAGGTTTGATAAAAAACTAACATCACGAATTTCATTATCGCTCAGGTCTAAAGACTGTAATTGGGGCAGGTTTGATAAAAAACTAACATCACGAATTTGATAAACATAATGACCATGAAGGTATAAACACTGTAATTGAGGCAGGTTCTGTAAAATAGTTAACTCTGCTCCATTGAATCTATTAAAACCATTATTGTTCTTTGAATTTATCCATTCTTTTTGTTCTGGGTTATAGTATCTAGTACCTAAGTTTAACCTTTTGAGCCAAACGCAATCCAGTAATTCGTTGGGTAATTCATTTTCGAGACCACAATTCCCTAAGTCTAAAAAAGGGTCTTGGGTTCTTTTGTTTTCTTCAATTAATTGTAAAGCTAATTCCGTCATAGCAAAAGGTTAAAAAAAATCAGTTTTCCAAAAATAGAAATTTAATCCCGTATATGTAAGCAACTGTTTGAGTTATTTGCATCCATACAAACATCATGTTTTAAATTCGATTGCTTGAGTGGCTAAATAATACCCCCTCCCCCGCAAAAAAAACTCACTGCTACGCCCGAATTGCATTTATTTAATTTATTTTTGTACATACCCCCTAACACCAAACTATTCAATGAAAAAAATCTTCAAGAAAACCATGTACATCCTCCTGTTTCTGGTGCTTGGTATCGTGCTTATCGGGCTGATACTGGCGTTTCTGCCTACCGAATCACGTACCCACCACGTGGGCATTTCGCCCGAAAAAGCCGCCGAAATGCGGCAGGCGTTCAAAGAGCCGCATCATACTTTTACTACCTCTGACGGCGAAACGCTGTTTCTCAGACGCTGGAACCCCGACACCCTCAGCCCCGCCCGTAAGGACATCGCCGTGCTGATTTTCCACGGCATTACTGCCCATAGCGGTGCTTACGACATGGCCGGAAAAACGTTGGCCGCGGGTGGCTATACGGCTTTCGGGCTCGACTACCGCGGGCATGGCCTTTCGGGTGGGAATCGGGCCGACAGCCCCAGCAAGGAACGCTTCACGGCCGACCTCGCCGAAGCCGTGAGGGTAATCAAAGGGCTTGGGTTTCCGAAAGTGGTTGTCATGGGGCATAGCCTCGGCGTGGTGTCGGCCATTACTGTTGCCAATGCCATCCCGACCGAGCTTACGGGGCTAATTTTGCTTTCGGCTGCTTACGAACGCCGCAAAGAGGCCGAAGTGGTGGCTCCATCGTTATTCCAGAAAGCCAAAATTGTGGCCAGTTCTATACTGCGCCCGTCGCATCAGGCGGTTGAGTACTACCGCGAGGGCATGACGGTTACCCAAGACCCCCTCTTTAATTTTACCTATACGCTGCGCTTCGTGACCATGATACCCGTCAAAGACCTTAAAATCGGGCAGGATATGCACATTCCGATACTGGTAGGCATTGGCGACAAAGACGAGCTTTTTACGATTGAAAAAGCCCGCGAGATGTACGACCGGATTCCGGGCAACCAAAAAGAATTCATGATTATGAAAGAAACCTACCACGCCAAAATTCCGGTTGAAAGCTGGCAACAGTGCGTAGCGTGGCTCGATAAAACTTATGTAAAATAACACGCCTGCACATTTGCTCAGCCCTGCGGGCAGGGGTGGGCAGGTGTGCCTGTGGGTGTGCGCAGGGCTTTATACATTTCGGGCAATATCTGCAACAGGTGGGGCTGGTATAATTTTTTACTGTTTAGGTATACGTAAAAAAGATATACCATGAAAACAGCAACCAACAACCGCAAAACCTCCGACACGATTCTTTACGTGTACCTGATTTGTGCCTGCTGGGCCACCGTTTCTTATTTTGTTGCTCAGGGGCAGTACTTCGCGCTAAACCTGCAAATGGCTCTGCTGGTTTTTCTGTTTGTGTGTACCCTGCTTGTGGTGCAGAATGCCTCGGCCGATAGCTTTTATCTGCCTCCTTTAGGGCTACCGGTATCTAATAAACGTTGGAAAAAGTGCATCGACTGGTGGAGTAAACTCCCCGACGACGAACTAGCGCGTAATATTGGCCGATTAAACGCCATGAACCGCAAAAATGCCGATACGCTGCTGAGGGTTTTCGAGCATCTGGAGCTTTTCGAGAAGTGTTCTGTCATTAAGCGCACAATCGGATAAGCGAAGTGTTTTTGTGGCAGCCAGCTACGGGCCTTGTTTTATTTTTTGTCGGAAGTTGGTTAGGAACTGCCGAAAATTTATTTACTTCGGATCAAAATCATGAAAAAAGCTATATGCACCTGCACGCAGCCATGTTGGCTCTGCCGCGGCAAGGCTATTTTCCTGACCTGACTATTAACTAATCGGTTATTGCCCGCTTGTTTTACTCGCTGATTCGCTTATATCATGACAAAAATATTTGTTTTTCTGGTTTCGGTGCTTGTTTCCTTCTTGGGTGTTTTCTATCCGGTCTATACACCTACGCACGCCCCGCCAGCCATACAAGTACAGGAAAAACCCCGCGTTGCCTTTACTTTTGACGACGGCCAAACCAACGACATCGGCACTTATAAACTCGAAGACTGGAACGAACGCCTGCTCAGCCACCTGAAAAAACACCAACTCAAGGCCATTCTGTTTTCGTCGGGGGCTAATAAAACTACGCCTCGGGGCAAATACGTGCTAAGCTCGTGGAACAACGCAGGCCATCTGATTGCCAACCATACCTTTACGCACCCTAGTTTCAGCAGCAAAAATGTAACGCTCGAAGGCTTCAAAAAAGAACTTCTCCAGAACGACTCCATCATTAAAGCATACTCGAATTATACCCGTTATTTCAGGTTTCCGTACCTGAAAGAAGGCAATACACCCGAAAAAATAGACGGTTTCAGGGCCTTTATGCAACAACAAGGCTATAAAAACGGACACGTAACCATCGACGCCTCCGACTGGTATATCAATAACCGCCTCATAGCCCGACTTACCCAAAACCCTAAAGCCGATATTTCGGGTTTCAGAGAATACTACAAAAATCATTTGCTGAACCGTGCTACTTTTTACGACTCGCTGGCCTATGCGCTATCAGGCAGGCGTATCAGCCACGTAATACTGCTGCACCATAATCTGGCGGCGGCTCTCTTTCTGGACGACCTCGTTCAGCATTTTAAAGCCAATGGCTGGGAGGTAATGGCCGCCGATAAAGCGTATCAGGACAAAATCTACGACGAAGTGCCGCGCAATATTCCGGCGGGCGAGAGCCTCATCTGGGCATTAGCCAAGCAGTCGGGCAGGTTTGAAAAAATACTACGCTACCCCGCCGAAGATGGCGAATACGAAAAACCCGCCATGGATAAACTCGGCTTGTAGCTTCATTATTCTGTAAGCATATTACTTGTTTTTGCCCCCTTACTTGGCTCTACACACCCGTTTGTGCCTTGATTCTAGCTACACTGAATATTCTGATTTAGCATTACAATGGTAAATCGAATGCGGCACACATCTCAATTCAATCTACGCTGAATGGGGTTTCTGACTATACTAAAAGGTATGATTAGTCTTAGTTATGATGTCTCAATTCTATCTACTCTGAATGGGGGTTTCTGACGTAAAAGAAGGTATGCCCGTATATGAGGTGATGTCTCAATTCTATCTACTCTGAATGGGGGTTTCTGACAAAAACGATCGACTATGAGGCTTTTGGAAATCCGAATGTCTCAATTCTATCTACTCTGAATGGGGGTTTCTGACTTCGTATTTGGAGGAAGAGGAGATGGCAGACTGTCTCAATTCTATCTACGCTGAATGGGGGTTTTGACATTACGGAAGAGCTCTGCCAATTCGGTGGTGAGTGTCTCAATTCTATCTACTCTGAATGGGGGTTTCTGACAGGAGATGAAAGAGACCATAACAAAACAGTATGCGTCTCAATTCTATCTACGCTGAATGGGGGTTTCTGACTTTTTTGGGCATAATTTAACACTATTAAACAACTGTCTCAATTCTATCTACGCTGAATGGGGGTTTCTGACTACGCGAGAATCTTGATGAGTTTCTCAAATATGTGTCTCAATTCTATCTACTCTGAATGGGGGTTTCTGACACCTATTAGAAACAAAAAAACAACGAATGCTATGTGTCTCAATTCTATCTACTCTGAATGGGGGTTTCTGACAAGAAAAGGACTTCTTCAAAATGTCCAAACAAGAGTCTCAATTCTATCTACTCTGAATGGGGGTTTCGGACACCGTTTCTCATCAGCATCATTAAATGGGTAATTTACTGTCTCAATTCTATCTACTCTGAATGGGGGTTTCTGACGACACTCGAGCAAAGTCTGGCGAGATTGCATCACTGTCTCAATTCTATCTACGCTGAATGGGGGTTTCGGACTGCACAATCTATGAAAATGAGATTGAGCGTTTCGCGTCTCAATTCTATCTACGCTGAATGGGGGTTTCTGACTCTAAAAGAAAACTCAGCTAACTTTGATAATAATCTGTCTCAATTCTATCTACGCTGAATGGGGGTTTCTGACACACATCCGATAAATACGACTTCTATAGCCCTATGTCTCAATTCTATCTACTCTGAATGGGGGTTTCTGACTCTTTTTTTACTCTGGAAAAACCTTACCTTATTCGTCTCAATTCTATCTACTCTGAATGGGGGTTTCTGACGGGAAAGAAAAAATAGTTGATTCTCTGCGTTCTGAGTCTCAATTCTATCTACTCTGAATGGGGGTTTCTGACGATATTAATAAGCAAACAGCGAACAAGCTTCTGTCTCAATTCTATCTACTCTGAATGGGGGTTTCTGACTTACAACCAAGTACGGAAAAGAAAACGAGTGCATGTCTCAATTCTATCTACTCTGAATGGGGTTTTCTGACCCTGTTACTTGCATAAAACCCTGACAACAAGCCAATTAACCCTATTTTGTTTGTTAACGAAATAGGGCATTTTATGCATTTGCCCTCAAAACGTGCTTTTTGGGGGTATATACGTACCGGCGGGTTTTTCATGATGTCAAGGAACAAAGTTTGGGGGCTGTGGCTCCGCTAAACAAATATACCATTTCAGGTGCTAAATACCAACCCCTTAACCCAAATAATACGCACCTTGCGTGCCAGCAAGCATATTTTATGGCTAATAGACTAACTTATGGGCAACAAAATGAGATAAAGTAGCAGAAAACAATATTTTTTTCATAAATTTTGTCACCTGAAAGCATCCCTGAGAATATATACATTCCAGAGGCCTGCCCTAATGGCCCCTGCCCGACTAAACCCATTTTGCTATGCTTAAAAAGCTATATCCTTTACTATTGTTTTTATCGGTGGGGTGTCTGGCACAAAACCAGATGTACATTCATACCTACGATAATTACACCCTGTATACCATTGACGTAGACAACTGTAAACTGACGGTGGTAGGCGATATGCCCGATATTATGTACGACATCGCCATTTCGCCTGCCGGCCAGTTATATGGTTTTTCGAGCAAGAGTGAGCTTTACCGCCTCGACAAAAACACCGGAAACGGCGTAATAATAGCGGGGCGTACCGATAACTTTGTGATGAACGCACTCGTTTACGGCCCCGACGACTGGCTCTATGCGGCCGATTTATCGGGCGGTATTTTCCGTATTAATCCGGTTAATGGGCAATATAATTTTCTGGGCTATTGCGGTTTCCAGTCGGGCGGCGACCTCACCTTTTACGAAAACAAACTGTATCTCTCCGACCGCTCCAGCAACCTTATCGAAATCAACCTCAACGACGTAGGGCGGTCAAAATACATTGGCCGCATGAATTACCCCGATGTTTTCGGGATTATCACCGTGGGCGAAATTGATTGTAAAGGGGCCAAATCGAAGGTATATGCCACTGCCGACAACGCCATTCTGGAGCTTGACATCAAAACGGCACAGGTAAAAAAAATATGTTCGCTGCCCATTAACCACATTGGCGGGGCGGCGTCGCTCAGCGAGTCGTCAAAGGTGGTGCGGCGCAACGCCGGAACCGATACCGCCATTGACCTCTGCCAAAGCGATACCGACAAAAACCTGAGCCAGTATCTGCTCGGCGAAAAGGGCGGCGAGTGGTACGAAGTCAATAATCAGGCTTTCGTAGCCAGTACCGAAACCCTCAGGCCGCAGCAACGCAAGGCAGGCCAGTATGTGTTTGCCTATACCATTGGCGAAGGGCTTTGCCGCGACACCGCCACCGTCCGTGTGCAGATACTCCCCCTGCCCGTAACCAAGCAAATCAATATTACCAACGCCAGTTGCCAAGCCAACAACGGCAAAATCGAAATCATTACGCCGGAGGTATCGCCGGAGTTTGTCCTGAACGGCATCACCCGCCAGCCCTCCAACACTTTTTCGGGGCTTAAAAGCGGCACTTATACCGTGTCGGTTATCAACAACAAGGGGTGCCGGGCCGATACCAGCGTTACGGTTCCGTCGGCTCAGGCTCCACCCATCGACAAAATCAATATCCAGCTCGCCAACTGCCAGAACACCAACGGCCAGCTAAGCATCATTAGCCCCGTGCCGGGCCTGACATACAGCATCGACACCAAGAGTTTCCAGCGGAACAATGTTTTTTCGGGGCTGCCAGCAGGCACCTACACCGTGCAAGTGCGCGATGCCAACCTTTGCATCAGCAGCCAGACTGTAACCCTCGGCAAAAGCGATACCCCCGTTGTGGCGGGCATACAAGTAACCAACGCCCGTTGCAACAATCCGGACGGCGCGTTCCGGTTCAGTGTTTCGGGCGGAGTGTTGCCATACAGTTATTCGCTCGATAAACTCAATTTCTCGACCCAGAGCGAGTTCGGGAATCTGGCTGAAGGCAAGTATCAGGTAACGGTTAAAGATGCCTCCGGCTGTGTGGTAACGTTTGGGGTAGATGTGCTGTCGTCTTGTGGGAACGACCTCTACATCCCCGATGCCTTTAGCCCCAATGCCGACGGCATCAACGACAACCTACGGGTGTTTTCGTCGGCCACCGATTTCGTCATTCAGCACCTTACCATCTACGACCGCTGGGGGAACATCGTCCATAGTGTGCATCAACTACCCGCCAACTCACAGACCATTCTGTGGGACGGCCGCCATAAGCAAGAGTTCGTCATGAGTGGGGTGTATCCGTACGTGCTGGCTGTCGAGTTCAAGAGTGGCGAGCGCAAGCAATACAGCAGCACCATACAGGTAGTTCGCTGAGGCATTCGGGCAGCAAACACCACTACCGATACTAAATATACGCAACAACCCACCAGCGTAAACCTACCCACCCGACAATGTTTTAAAATTTATTGGCATATTGCTCAAATTTACTAGCCAAACCCGTATATTTGTTTAACGGAGCCACAATTCGCAAACCTTGTTCCTTGACATCCTGAAACCCCGCCGGTACGTATATACCCCAAAAAAGCACGTTTTGAGGGCAAATGCATAAAATGCCCTATTTCGTTAACAAACAAAACAGTGTTAATTAATTTATTATCAATACATTACACAAACAACAGGGTCAGAAACCCCCATTCAGAGTAGATAGAATTGAGACAATAGAGTAATAATACGAAGTAGAAATTTATCAGTCAGAAACCCCCATTCAGAGTAGATAGAATTGAGACAGTGATATGCCAGCTCGAGGTTTTCCCTTTCAGCGTCAGAAACCCCCATTCAGCGTAGATAGAATTGAGACAACTGACGTAAGTCTTCAGGACCAAATATAAAGTCAGAAACCCCTATTCAGAGTAGATAGAATTGAGACTTATCAGGGGAGATTTTGAGTTCTGCCTTTTCGTTAGAAAAACCATTCAGCGTAGATAGAATTGAGACAGTGATGTATGACGGAGAACAAATTCATCAATGGAAGTCAGAAACCTCCATTCAGTGTAGATAGAATTGAGACATTCGCCAGATTCAGTTTGTTGAGTCGGGTTTTAGTCAGAAACCCCCATTCAGCGTAGATAGAATTGAGACATCGTCACTGTCTTTAAATCCTTAGCTGCAAGATAAGTCAGAAACCCCCATTCAGCGTAGATAGAATTGAGACGTCTCTACTTTTTGTTGTATTCGGGGAAGGAGTTGTCAGAAACCCCCATTCAGAGTAGATAGAATTGAGACTGCAATCTTTTTTAGATTCTCATCAACTACTCTCTGTCAGAAACCCCCATTCAGCGTAGATAGAATTGAGACGGTAAAAGATTTTCATTCTGTAGATGCTTTTTGAGTCAGAAACCCACATTCAGAGTAGATAGAATTGAGACAAGTAATCAAGAGATTCGTAGATAACAGGACGAAGTCAAAAACACCCATTCAGAGTAGATAGAATTGAGACACCACAGCATCAATATCGTCAATCGTCACACTAGTGTCAGAAACCCCCATTCAGAGTAGATAGAATTGAGACACATCACGGTCATCACGCTTGACGATTCCTGTGTTGTCAGAAACCCCCATTCAGCGTAGATAGAATTGAGACAGCTCTATGTTAAAACTAAAGAACACATCCTTACGGTCAGAAACCCCCATTCAGCGCAGATAGAATTGAGATGTATCAACATGGTTTTTTACCACAAAGACTGGACTGTCAGAAACCCTCATTCAGCGTAGATAGAATTGAGACTGCATCCAAGTCGGAGTAAGAATAGTGTATCCATGTCAGAAACCCCCATTCAGAGTAGATAGAATTGAGACTCATCACCTGCATAGGTTGGTCCTGATACTGCTCTGTCAAAAAAACCATTCAGCGTAGATAGAATTGAGACAGAGCATCTGTTGTACAATAGATTACATCAGCATTAGTCAGCTCCCCCCATTCAACGTAGATAGAATTGAGACTGAAAACATTCTACAAGCAAAAATAAGTTGAAAAGTCAGCCCCATTTAGAGTAGATAGAATTAAGACTCTTAATTTTTTAACGGATCCAGCTTTCAACAAGTCAGAAACCCCCATTCAGAGTAGATAGAATTGAGACTTATCAGGGTAGATTTTGAGTTCTGCCTTTTCGTTAGAAAAACCATTCAGAGTAGATAGAATTGAGACATTGCTTACACCTTCATCATTACACCATTTAACAATCAAAACCCCCATTCAGAGTAGATAGAATTGAGACGCTCTGCTTTGCATGTCAAAGTAATTCTTAACAAGTCAGAAACCCCATTCAGAGTAGGTAGAATTGAGACAACTGACGTAAGTCTTCAGGACCAAATATAAAGTCAGAAACCCCTATTCAGAGTAGATAGAATTGAGACATAAACTCTTTATCAATTGGTATATGCAGAGATAAGTCAGAAACACCCATTCAGCGTAGATAGAATTGAGACTTCAATAATATTTCTGTAGTGTTCATCAAAATGTGTCAGAAACCCCATTCAGCGTAGATAGAATTGAGACATCCTATTGTCATAATTTTAAAAAGAGGTTTCATGTCAGAAACACCCATTCAGAGTAGATAGAATTGAGACATCGGAGCAAACTCGTCGCCTGCACAGTCAATCCGTCAGAAACCCCCATTCAGCGTAGATAGAATTGAGACTTTAATACCTCGAAAGACGGATCACCCTCCATAATGTCCGAAACCCCCATTCAGCATAGATAGAATTGAGACAAGTTGTACAAAGTTTTGCAACCAGCGTCACTAGTCAGAAACCCCCATTCAGAGTAGATAGAATTGAGACATTGCCATGTCTCGACAAATCAACCGTCAAAGCGGTTATTTTACCACCCCCAACATCATGAAACATCGTGTACGATGGCGTGCATCGGGGCTATCAAACAAGGCGTACAGGGTTTCAGGCATTTTGAAACAACCGTCCGTCGTGGCTGTGTAAAACAAAAAAGCCGTCAGGTTACCCCAACGGCAAAAGCAAAAGTTAAAATATACAGGGTTTGGCTTAAAACTGATAATTATTGGCTCGATAAAGCCGGATACCTTCCCAGTTCGGTAGGCGTTTCGGCCTGCCTCACCAGAAAATCGGCCACATCGGCGCGGCTGATACTTCCAATATTAACCCCCTTAAACAAACGGTTCTCGACCCGATAAGCCTCCGTTAAAGACCCGTCCGTCAGGCGGCCCGGTCGCACCATTACCCATTTCATGCCCGACTGCGCTATTATCTCCTCCATACGGGTTTTATCGGCATAAACCTCTTTCAGCAATAGCCAGAAAAGCAGGCGCATCAAGGCAGCATTATATTGCCCGCTGTTACCCGCCCCAAAACCCGTTAGCACAATTACCGGAATACTGATAGGGGTTTGCT
Organism: Emticicia sp. 17c; assembly: GCF_037153985.1. NCBI lineage: Bacteria > Pseudomonadati > Bacteroidota > Cytophagia > Cytophagales > Leadbetterellaceae > Emticicia > Emticicia sp. 17c. The sequence goes on along the minus strand of NZ_JBBAYI010000008.1, from coordinate 130,974 downwards.
CGTGCAGCCTCACAAGCAACCGCGCAAAGTCAGAATAAACGGTAGTTGGTTTCCGGCTCTGCCCCGTGCCGAGGGTCACAATCAGGGCATCGGCCTGTGCAAGCAACTGTGGCAGTTTATCGGGCTGCGTGGCATCGCCCGTTAGCCGCACGAGCGCGTCCGTATCAGGAACAGGCACTGCCGAGCGCGACAACGTAGTTACCCGATGCCCGCGTTCAAGCGCACGCCTGACCGTTTCCAGACCCACCCCTGCCGAAGCACCAATAATGCTGATATTCATCGATAATACTGAAAATGTTTTGGGCAAAGGTATAAAGCCAGCAAGCAAATTGTAGTAAATTGGCGCAAAAAACCACTATCCTTTAGGATACCACACCAAACCCTGACATGAAAAACAAAAAGAAACAAGTACAACTACGCGACGTACAGGATGTAATCGATATCATAGGCGGACGCTGGCGCGGGGCTATTCTGGCGAGCCTGTGCGACAAACCCAAACGATTTAACGAACTCAAACGTGATATTGGCGATATTACGCCCCGTATCCTGACCAAAGAACTCAAATACCTCGAAATGAACAAACTCATCAGCCGCAAGGCCGACACCACAAGCGTGCTTTATAGCCTCACCGAACACGGCTATTCGCTCGACCCGCTCATCGGGGCCATTGTGCAATGGGGGCAAAAGCACCGCGAGGTAATTCTGGCCGAACCCTCTCTGGCCTGACAAACCCACCGCCACATACAGCCAGCGGGTAGCTTTTTACCCCGCCCACCAGCCGTTTTTCAGGATTTTTCAAAAAAATATTTGCCAGAGTATTGACAAATCAAAACTATGTCGTATATTTACGACATAAATCATTCGCTCATTTATGACATACGCAAAAACAGAGCTTTTTCAGGCAGACCAACAGGAAATAGCAAAAATAGCCAAGGGGCTTTCGCATCCGGCGCGCATTGCTATTATTCAGTTTCTGGCTAAAAAACAGGTTTGTATTTCGGGCGATATTTCTAACGAATTACCCCTGAGCCGCACCACGGTGTCGCAGCACCTTAACGAGTTAAAAGAGCTAGGCATTATTCAGGGCGAAGTAAGCGGCCTGAACGTTTGCTATTGCCTCGATTTAAAAGTGCTGGCACATATTAAAAACCTGTTCGGAACTTTTTTTGACCAAACCACCCAAACAGCCGCAGCAGGTGGGTGTTGTTAAAATTTTTTGCCCAACAATGTCGTATGTTTACGTTATACGAAATACTTTTTTCATTACATAAAACTTTAGAATCATGACAGCAACCGAAAACGAACTGAAAGCCCTCGTAAGGCAGAAATACAGCGAAATAGCCTTACAAGATAAAGACACCAACGCCGCCTCGTGCTGTGGCGCCGGTGGTTGTTCGACCGAAATTTATAACATCATGACCGACGACTACAACGAATTGGCGGGCTACACCACCGATGCCGACTTGGGGCTTGGCTGTGGGCTACCAACCAAATTTGCCAGCATCCAAACTGGCGATACCGTTGTTGATTTAGGCTCAGGAGCCGGAAACGACTGTTTTGTGGCCAGAGCCGAAACCGGCGAAACCGGCAAAGTTTTTGGCATTGATTTTACACAGGCCATGATTGAAAAAGCACAAGCCAATGCACAAAAACTGGGTTTCAGCAATGTGGAGTTCAGGCTTGGCGACATCGAGGATATCCCGCTCAAAGATAACCTTGCCAACGTAGTAGTAAGCAACTGCGTGCTTAACCTTGTGCCTAACAAAAAAGGCGTTTTTACCGAAATACACCGCATACTAAAGCCCGGTGGGCATTTCAGTATTTCTGACATTGTGCTGGAAGGCGAACTACCCGAAAAAATAAAAGAAGTAGCCGAAATGTATGCCGGATGCGTAGCCGGAGCCATCCAGAAAAAAGAATATTTATCGTTAATTCATGAAACGGGGTTTCAGCGTGTTACTTTGCAGAAAGAAAAACCAATTATTATTCCTGACGACATACTGGCCAATTACTTAAACGCCGAAGAAATAGAAGCATTCAGAAACAGAGCCGGAGGCATTTTCAGTATCACGGTTTATGCCGAAAAAGCAAATTTATCAAAATCAAATTGTTGCCCGCCTGATTCGGGCTGTTGTTAAGCACCATGAAAAACATATTGGTTTTATGCACTGGCAATTCGTGCCGCAGCCAGATTGCCGAAGGCTATTTAAAATACTATGCCGGCAATAAGGCAAACGTTTATAGCGCAGGGGTAGAAACACACGGCGTAAACCCCCGCGCCATTGCAACCATGCAAGAAGACAACATCGATATTTCGGGCCATACCTCGAACCACGTTGACGAGTACCTGAACATTGATTTTGATTTTGTGATAACCGTCTGCGACCACGCCCGCGAGCGTTGTCCGGTTTTACCAACACAGGCCCGCAAATTTCATTACAATTTTCCTGACCCTGCCAAATTTAAAGGCGAAACAGAAGAAGCAACCATGGCGGAGTTCAGGCGCGTAAGGCAGCTTATTAAAGACTATTGCAAGGCATTTGTGGCCGAAAACCTGTAAGCCTCCAGCAATAAAATAAACAGCCTTTGGCCGATACAAACCAAAGGCTGTTTCTGCCGTGTGCCTCGGCGCACGGCAGGTTAGTTTTTTCATATATTGCAGGCCCTTTCATGTAGCTGCGCCATAGACGCTCTAATAGCCCATAGCCCATAGCCTCTTGGCCGAGTATCTACCCAAAAACGGTAGTTAATATACGCACACGGTCATGATTATCTGGACGAAGCTCCCCCCCGCAGTTTTATCAACTGCGCAAAGCCTATGAGCAGGAACGCCATAAATACCGGATAAACCGATAAAAAACCCGCCGTTGCCGATAGTTTCAATACCAACGCGAAAACAATATGTAACACAGCCGTTAGGAGCATCCCGATGGTGCCGATAACAAAAAATGGATTGAGTTTTTTCATCATAAATACCAATTAAGGTTTAGCTATACACAAAACTAGCCACGGGTTTTGGCTCCCTCAAACAAATTAGGATAAACGGCAAACCGCCCGTGTTAACGCTATTCATAGTAGCGTGGGTATTACCACACAAACGGAATCAGGGCTTTGGTTTGTTGCCTGTAAGCCTCATACTGCTCTCCGAAAAGCTCGGCCATTACCTGCTCTTCTTTGCGGAGTTTCAACCAGAAAGCCACCACCATAATTACCACCGCCAGAATACCGCGATAATCGCCTACCAGAAGGGCGGTTCCGGTAAAAAGCAACAGCAAGCCCGTGTAAATCGGATGCCTCACCCATTTATATGGCCCTGAGCGAATTAGTTCGTGGTCTTGTTTTTTCTGTACCGACAAGCTCCAGTTACGGCCCAGCAGGTAGCGCGCCCAACAAGCCGTAATCAGCCCCAACAAGGCCAACAGAAAGGCAACAATGCTCACAAAGTCGGTATGTGGTACAAAGCTCTCGCGGAGCCACGTATGCCCGAACCACTCGCCGGGCCCAAGCAGGTACATCGATACAAAAATAGGCAACCAGTAATACAACAGGCGTTTCCAGCCTGCCTCTTGCTGAGCCGTTGCTTTACTATCAAGGCTCGACACAGCCCAATAAAGCATCAGTATGCCCCACAATACGTTTATCCCGATTTTAATATACTCTCTCATAATTCCAGTAATTTTACAGAAATCTCCTCAATAAAGCTACCCAACTCCGTTGCGGCAATTCCATTGGGGCAACTCCGTTGCGGCAACTCCATTGCGGCAATACATTTGTTATGAGTAAAGTTAATTAAAATCAGCATTGCCCAATACCCAAACCGGATGAAAGGCGCAAACCAAAGACAAACCCCTGCTGAGGGCGTGCCTGACGGAACGCGCCCTATGGCTGCCGAACCTTTGGCTTTCAGTTCGGTAAAACATCGGTCGGGTGGTTTACTTCAAAAAACAGCCTTGTACAAGGTTCAGCCCGCAGCTTTTATCTTGGAGTAATTGGCCTTGCAAAGGCGTTGGAAACCCTCAACCTTACAACCCAGATTTTAGATTTGTTCGGATTAACCTCTATTGACTTTAAAACTCCGCCACACCTAATAGTTTTACCTATCAGTTCGTTGGGGTCTATGTTGCCAGCGTAATCAAAATATTCAAAGCAAAATATACTTGTCTTATTCGTATTTGCCGAAATCGTCATTCCTTGTAACTTACCGTCTTCATTTTTACTTAATTGTAAAGAATTAAACGCCTCTCCCTCACGTTCCACACAAGGGTGGGCCGGCATTACAATATATTGCCCTTTATAGTTCGTTACAACTTTCTCAAATTCGTCGAAGGTCATCTGGTCGAGCGTTACCATAGCAGCCGCAGAAAAAATATTCATATAAGTTACCATTCCGCGTATGTCGGAGTTATCGTTTGTGGTTGTACTTAAAAGTTTGCTCGTTTTTTCATACGCAGACTTGAAATCTTCCTGCTGTAAAAAGGGAATTATTTCTCTGAAGTTTTCGTAAGTTATTGTTTGCCCAAACGAAGATGTCGCAAAAATTAGCGATGCCAGAAAGCTCAGCATTAGTTTTGTCATTGATATATAAATTTACAGGTTTAGCCACTTCAAAAAACAGCTTTCTGACAAGCATACTCGCGCTTTTACACAACTTACACAAGCAAACGAAATTAATTGATGTTCCTACTAGCAGCGTTTAGCACAGCACCACAGAACAGGAGCATACGCAGATAACAGATAACTCAGGGTATTTTTACAACATGAAACTTGAATAGGTACTGCGCCAGATTGTAACACCTCAGCCATTCATTAATAGTGCGTTTACTTCTCTTAAACGCTTGCTTTCTGCAATAATTTTGTAGTGCTAAACTTATTTTTATATACGTTAGCTTTATCAGGTTTACCTCATGAAACAACCTGATAAAAGCCATCAGACAGAAGCAAGGCTTAGGGCTGGCGTTCGCCCAGGCAGTAGCACAGCCCGTCGGGGGCCACTACGAAAAACACTTTCCAGCGGGTTTGGCCGTGTTGTTGCATGGTGTAGTTGGGCTGCTCGTTAGCCAAGCCATTGGCTTTTAGTTCGGCAAAGGCATCGGCCACGTTGCTTACCTCAAAAAAACAACCGTCCTGTGTGGGGTCGCCGCCATTTTCGGCCAGCCCGATACGGATGTCGTCTCGGCTCAGCACCGCCGATTTATGCGGCGAATCCTGCTGTGCTGTTAGCTTAAACCCCATTACGTTTTCATAAAACGGCAAAGCCATTGCTAAATCGTTCACGGGCAAGCGCATGGTATCCTGCTGATAAGGCCACGCGTTTTTGTAAATCACCTGAGTTGTTACCATAGCTGTTTATTAGTTAGGTTCTTTGTAAAGTTAATAATAAAAAAAGTAATCTATCTGTTTTTGGTGTTTTGGCTGCGCCACATCAATACTCCTGCCAACACCAGCCAGCTTACCAACCCTAAAACGAATATCGTAAAGCCCGACACACTGATAAAATTAAAGCCCGTAACAACCCCCACCATACCAACAGCAATAATGCCTCCACCATAATAGCCCAGCCATTGCGGCAAACGCCTTGTAACTAAAATCATAACCGACCACCCACCTACTGCAAAAGCACAGGCCGCAATAAAAATATAATCGAGCGCAGCATTGAGGTATCGGCCATAATTCAGGCTGGCATTAACAATATCTTTGCTCACATCTGCATTAAAATACCGCTCTACATAATACGGAAACACCAGCCCGTTAATAGTGCCTGCCAGCATGGCGGCAATAAGGCCAGCACAAAAAACAAAAAAGGGTAACAGGGCTATGCGGCTAGGTGTTTGCAACAGTACCGACAAACCCCACGCTCCAAAACCCATAATGGGCAAGCAGAAAATGGCCAGCGAATGCGAAAAAACAATTATTGGCTGAATATTAATTATGTGCTGCATACTACCTCCTACCGGATGAAGCACCATTGCGAGTGTACCCAGCGCCGAGCCTAAGCAAAGCATCAGTCCGGCTGACTGTCTGAACCGTTTATCCATACGAATAAATATTAAGAATTAAACTATGATAATTTTCACAAAGTTGCAGCATGGGGCGCAAACAAGCACTTGATTGAAATCAAGAAATAGGGAGTATCAGTACATACTTCTGACGCGGCTTAGGGTTTCGGGCGTTATTTTGAGATAAGAGGCTATCATTTTGAGTGGAAACTGCTGCAAAAGTTGTGGTCTGGTTTCGAGCAAGTGGGTGTATTTTTGTAAGGGCGTAAGGGCATTATCGAAATAATGGTTACGGGCAATGGCTTGCTCGAGCAGCTTGCCCAACTGAAAAAACACAGGCGAGGTTTCGATGAGATAATGCACCGTGTAGATGCTCATTTCGAGCAGTTCGCCGTCGGAATAGGCTTTTATCTCAGTGGTAGAGGGCCTCTGCCCTACAAAGCTCTGATAGTTAATTACCCAGTCGTTGGTCAGATACAAATCAATGATGTTTTCTTCGATGTCGTTCATAGAAAACTGATAAGCCACACCCGACACCAGAAAACTTGCCGACTGGCAAACCACACCTTCGGCCAGTAGAATATCGTTTTTCCTGAACGGCTTCCGAACCAGATGCTGTTCAATAAAGGCTAGCTCATCGGCCGAAAAACGGCCTATTTTTTCTAAGGCAGTATAAAGCATTCGTTCAAATCAGAAAGCCAAAGATAATCAAAAGCTGGCATTCATACACAATAAACCCTATTTGAACCGCCAGTTTAAGCAAAGAACCACTATGAAAGTACCGTAAAATAAAAAACAATGTTTGTATTTCTACTTCTTGGGTATTTTCATCAATATTGTGGTGCTCTGAAACGGCATTGCAACAACACCCGCATATCATTTGCCGACTTACGTGTTTTTGCTTCTGTTGCCACTATGGCCGCAGGCCCCGACACAGCCTAGCTTGCCTACTGGCATACTGTGCCCTGCTCAAGTCGTTCAAACAGATTTCCTGCTGCTATCAGCAGGAAATCGACTTTGGGCATTGGCCGAGGCCGAAAGTTTTTTTTCTGATGCACATCAGTACATACAATACAGGTTACCTGACAAACTTTGGTAATCAGGTAACCTGTATTGCTTATTGCTCATCTGCGCTTATACGCCTTTCTTCTGGTCGCTGGCGTTTCTTACCCCTACTTTATAGCCCTCCTTGCTGGTACATTCACCTACCTGTTGCACCACAATCAGGGTATCGGTTCCGGTAATTTTCCGGCTCAGTTTAATAATACTTCCGCTGCCGTCGCCAATTTCTTTCCCTGAGCCGTCGTATACCCGTATACGTGCGCCCGGCACGCTACTGGTTACCACCACCACATCGCTCCCCACCACCGGATGCGCAATTTTAGGCGCGGCAAGGGCATCGCAGCGGCTACCTTCGGGTGTTCGGGTGGTTGGGCCTTTGATACACAACTCCTGAAAGGCCGTCATGACATCGCCGGCACGCAGTTTACGGCCTATTTTGGTAGCAATATCAAAGTTATTGATGTACGAAATCGGCATCGTGAACTTGGCACTTCCGGCCCCCGTTACAGTTACCGTTGTTACACTCCCGTTGGTTAAGCCCGAAAGCGCAATAAGCTCTTGCCCGTCGATAATGGCAGGCGGATTAAACTGCGGAGACCCCAGCGACGCAGGCGCGGCAATAGCCGTAACAGGGGCCGAAATCGGGCTTTTATCGTTGCAGAGCGATATTTCGGCCGTAAACTTGTCGCCTACACTAAACGGGCGTTTCGAGGGCGAAAAGATTGTCCAGCCCGAACCACCCCCGATATAAGTAACAGGCGAGCCGCCATTTGAGTAAATGGTTACGTTAGCCCCCGGCACGTGCCGCACAGCTATTACGTTGGCGCATTCGTATACAAGAGAGGGGTCAATGGTAGGAGCAGGCAAGCCAGAGGGGTAGTCGGCCTTGTAGTCTTTCACGGTTACTTCGTTCGATGGCCCCGACACCACCCCGTTAAATTCCTGCGTGGCTTTTACTTTATCTCCGGCACGCAAAGCAGGCAAGCCGTTAAAATCCGTTTTGTCGGGGTCGCGGGCGGGCGATATTGTCCGCACCAGCGTGCCATTTACGTAAAGATTTACTTTGGCATTGAGTATTACACCCCTAACGGCCACCGTAGTAGCACACTGATAAATAGGGTCAAAAACAATAGGCGGAGAAATAAAGGAGGGGTCTTCCTGCGGATTAACCTTTACCACCACGCCCGGGTCGCCCGGGGCTGCTCCACAAGCATTTTTCAGGGCATTGATATGATTCATATAAAAGCTGATGCCCGACAAATCGCCCTGCGGCATGGTTCTGATAGGCATAGAACCTACGGCATTAGCCAGTACCATCGAACAATAGCCACTCAGGCGGTTAGATACCTCAGGAAAACGCCCCGCCGAACGGCTCGTGTGGCAACTGGTACACTTACGGTCCGAGTCAACAGCATCCAGCAAAACACTTGGGCCGGGGTTATGTACCCAACTGGCATCTACGAGGGGGTCATGCCACACCGGCGATTTCAGTTTATCAATAATACCCGCAAACGGTGGTTTATCGGGGTGAACTACATACGGGTTTTCACCTGCGTGGCAATCGGTACACATTCCACCCGTCGACTCCTGCAATTTAAGGTCGGTTCCGCCTACCCATTCATTAAAGCTCACCCTTACATTTCTCTTAAAGGTTTTCCCTGTCGGGTTATCAAAGAAACAAGCCTTTCCGGTATTCGTACCGAGGCATATTACCCCAAAAAGCGTAGCGTTGTCAGACACCTTGCCGTCTCTGATTGGGTATCGGGGCAAGGCAAGGCATACCCCCTTCGGCGACTCGCTCTCATACAACCACAGTTCTGCCTGCGCTCCTCGGCTGATAAACACGTTGTCGATAATCCCCTGAAATTTCCATTCGCCTGAGAACATCTCACGCGGCACAGGCACACCCGCTTCGAGGCACTCCTTGCGGTAGGCTTCACCATTATTGACCGTCGTCAGAGCGGACGAACTCACCCCCAAACCTTTGAGTTTTGTTATTACCTCCATTCTAAGCCCCTTGTTCCAGTTGCCGTCTTTATCGGGTAGCACCGGATTCTTCTGTATTTCGGTCACATATTTCCAGCGAAGCCCCTTGTTAATAATGCTCAATTGTGCAAAATTATCAGGCTTGAGGGTTTCAATGAGCCAATCCAGATACAAGGCATTTGCCAGTACTTTGTCGTCAACCAGTTGGTAAATATCCTTTTGCTTGCGCTCTACTTCGGCTTTCAGGGTAGCTTTTTTATCCTGCCCGGCCAGTTTTTGTAGCTTATCGATATAAAATTTTTGTGCGCTTTCAATAAATTGCTGCTCGGGTTTAATTTCCTGCCCGTCGGCACCAATTAAGGCCCCATGCCCTACCGACACCACTGGGTCGGTCGTAAATCCGGCTACTTCTTTGTTCGTGGTACACATCTGGCTCACGAACACGTACAACGCTAATGTCAGCATTAGCACAATAGATTTCGCTCTCATGATAAATAATAGTTAATGTGAGTATTCTTACTGAATTTCCGTAAGAAAGCGCAGGAATAAAGCATTTATTTATCTAACGGTATAGATATTTATTTAGTGGTACACCACCACAGATGAACCGCCGTATATCAGGCAGAACAATTGGCATAAATTCCTATATTTGGGTATTAAAACCAATCAATTCTTATGAGCGATTTCAGCGACCAACTGCATTTAAAAACCACACAAACTACCGATGCCCTCCAGATACTTTCCAAAGCAGGAGCCAAAGGCTATGTATTTCAGCCCACTAATGGCTGGGTAACTTTTCTGGCACAAGAACGCAATAAACTAAGTGCCTATAACGAGGGGCTGCTGCTCCATTTCTCGCGTACCAGCGATTTTCTGGGTTGGGGCTTTACGCTATACGAAGGAACCGAACTTGTTTCGGAGTATTCTATTCAGGATTATTTCGATGGGTTTATCATCAATAAAGAACAGTTAAATTTCGACAAACTGGTGTCGGTGCTAGCCCTCGACGAAGCCACCCAAGAAGCACTCAATACGCTTTTCTCGATTGATAACCCCGAAGAAGCAGAAGGGGGCGATTTCAGCTTTGCCCAATTACTGGGGCTAGAACACATCGAGTATCTGGCTTTTGAAGTAGTTGATGCCGACATCGATAATGTGCTTGAAGAATACGAAGACCTTATTTGTTACAACCCCGCCAGCTAGCCTAGAGGCTGATACCTTCTCGTAGCAAATACGGAAATGTATCAGCCCTATTCTTACCCATCTACAACAGCTAAAGCCCTTACTTGCCTTAGCCTACTGCATAAGGTTTTCTGTTATATCTTTGTTCTGGGTTGCTTCGATAAATTTTGTGGTTTGAAAATAACGATTGTCAGTATACCCCACACCGTAATAAGCATACCCATGTAATTGGTCATGTTGGCATCGGTAAAATCGGCCAGAAAAGCAATATCAATCGTTGAATGAAAAATGGCACAAATCAGTATACTTGCTTTTGAAGAATTATACAGCCACGTGAGTAAAATACTGCCCGTTAACAAGCTGAAAAACCAGCCCGCAGCTCCGGCAATACCCATGCTGGCCATTCCGGGTCGGTATAAAAATAAAGGCCAGTGCCATAAAGCCCAAAAAACGGTCAGGATAATACTGGCTGTAAGGGCGTTGAATCTGCTTTGCAGACGAGGCAAAGCAAAACCTCGCCAACCGACCTCCTCGCCAAACCCAAAGAAAACAAGGTTGTAAAGAAAGAAACCCGAAAAACCCAAAGCCGGATACTCCTTTGCCACAAACAACCCCGACAGCCTTACAAAAGTGCCGCTTGCCACATAATTAATAACAGCCGCCAACACTGCCAGCAAAAAGGGGCTACACAAGGCAATAACAACATAAATCAGGGGTTTTGCCTTAATCATCTGCTTTAATAGCTGCTTCAAGCCCGCCTTTTTATGGTAGAGCCATGCAGTAATAACCGAAGCCAGCAACGGCCCAAGCCCACCGATGCCATGATGAAACGGCAAAACAGGTAAATTATCAATACCAAAAGCATGGCCGTATAGCGGAAACCAGATTAACCAGCTAATAATATAAGCTAAAGCAAAATACGTAATCAGGGGCTTCATAGTTTGTGTTGTTTATCATGAATTGTGGGTGGTAAAATTACTTTTCTTCGTGCAATTTTTGCGGTATCGGGCAATTAAATTTTAACAAATTTTTCCCCTCAACCACAAGGTATTTCCTGCCCGTGTCTGGCGGCTAACTGCGGGCTAAACAGGCTTTCAGCCCTGCCTGAATGCCTGACAGGTACCATAAAATAAAAACAACACCTTTTGCTTGCCTGTGGGCAAGCATTTGTGTAATGTTGTTAGTTTATTCTCAATTATTTGCTTCAATACGCTGGCAAGTAAATATCATGTACTGTTTTGTAGGTCTACTAAAATTAACTGACATGAAAAACGTTAAAACCCTAGTTTTTACCCTGTTATGTATACTTGCTATGCTGCCCGCACTAGCACAAAATGCCCCGCTGAAAACAACCCCGCTGAAAGGCTTGGTGATTAGTAAAGAGGGCTACCCATATACTGGCATAACTGTAATGGTGAAAGGAAGCACAATAGGCACCGTGACCGATAGTAAAGGAGAATTTACGCTAAACGTAAAACCTCGCGATGTGCTTGTTTTCTCAGCAGGCAATTATATGCAGAAAGAGTGGGAAATCCTTTATATTGAGACAACAGATTTTATTTTTAGGTTAGATAATGATTCTTCTGTTTTTGCAATTCAAAAACCTCCCTTACCTAGATATGTTGTAGATGACGAACGAATAATGCTGGAATTAGATCAAACATTACCGGGTTTTGTTATTCCGCCGCCAACCCCTTCGGCATATAACAGGCTTGATAAAGCCTACTTTAAATCTGCCCGAACATTCGGCGATGTGGACTCCCTCCTGACCAACGCCTTGCATAAAGCCGGCTGGGGCGACACCCACTATTACAGGGTAATTGATAAGAATAGAAAAAATTTACAGGGTTTTGTGCTGATTTCGCAAATAGAACAAATTCAGGAAAACGGCCAACCACTACCCAATAACAAACGCTGGGAGTTAAAACTCCAAACATGGAAAAACGGCAATTTCTGGGATTACTTCACCTCACTGTTTGTGAATCGGGAGGGTTACTTTAAGTTAAGCCTTTTTGTCATTACAAACGTAAATCTAGCGGGGTCAGAAGAAACCGCCAGTTTTGAACAGGCCAAAAGCTGGTTTAGCAGGGGAGCCTCTGCCCTACCCGATGGCATAGCCTCCATGCCTTACTCCGATAAATTCACCTGCACCGCTTACGTATACGAGTTCAGGCAAGTAACCAACCAGTTCAGCCTGCTCGAAAACCGCTGCAATACCGACCAATACCTGAAAAATTCGGGCATTTTGCAGATACTGTCCAGATAAACCGTTGGCTTTATGGCTTATAGGCATACATTACCCCTATGCCGTAAAATAAAAAAATGCCTTTTTTCTTTGGAAATCTCAGACTTTTTTTTAATCTTGTATAAGCTACTTTAATTAGGCTGTTTTTGTATATCAAGGCAAAAAACAATTGGTTTTACCAGTATTTTACCCTTTGCCTTAGAACCTAAGCAGCATAAAAATATGAAACCCCTTCTGATACCCCTCATGGCCCTGTTGGTTGCCCTGCACCCCTTGCAGGCGCAACAAAAAACCGCCCCCAAATTTCAGAAAGCAATAAGCCCACAAAAAACTTTGCCCCCGCCAAAAGAGGCAACAAACGTAAAAATCCAAACGAAGGCCAGCCCCAAAGTGGTGAAGGATACGTCGTTTTCGGCAATAAAACCCAAAACAAACCTCGAAAAAGTAACTCCCTCAAAGCTGCATCTGGCAACGGCCGACACACTTATTTCGCCTGTTTCTATCTTTTTTCAGGGCAAGGTAACCGACACCAAGAACAACCCTTTGCCGGGTGTAACAGTACAGGTAAAAGGCTCGACCAAAACAGTTATGACAGACATTAACGGTAACTTCGTAATAAATGTAAAGAAAAACGATGTTTTGCTCATTAACCAGCCGGGGTTTCACCACATGGAAATAAACGTTACGCAGCAAACTGGCAACAACACCATGTTTGCCATGCGAATAGCCAAACCCCCTGCACCCGACTTGCCGGATTCGGAGGCCGCCGTTATGGAAGACGAAATGCCCGGCTTCATGATTCCGCCGCCACAGGCTTCGGCCGCAGCTATTCTGGACAAAGACTATTTCAAAGAAGCTAAAACACTCGGCGAGGTAGATTCTATTCTGGTAAAAGCCTTAAAAACTGCCGGCTGGGGCGACACCCGCTATTACAGAGTGATGGACAAAAACAAGAAAACCCTCGATGGTTTTATTCTGATTGCACAATTGGAACAAACCCGCGACGACGGCGAGCCGATGGACGGCTCTCAGCGTTGGGAACTGAAGTTTACGGCTTGGGCAAAAGGCGATATGCTCGATTATATCAAATCTTTGTTTGTGAACCGAAGCGGCTATTTCAGAACCTGTGTTTTTGTTATTTCAACCGCCAACCCTTTGGCTTCTACCGCCAGTACTAACCTGAATCAGGTAAAAAGCTGGTTCTATGGAGCCAGCATTGGTTTGCCCGCCAGTATTGCCAATACCCTCTATTCGGGTCAGTTCAATTGCACGGCTTATATTTATGAATTTAAACAAACCTCCAGCCAAGCAGCAGAAATGAATCTGAACAGAGGGTGGGACACCGCCCGATATTTAAGCTCTTCGCGCATTTTACAAGGACTCAAAAAATAAACCCATGATTTCAAAACTTGTTGCTCAACGTAATTTACTCATTTGCTGGGGAGTAGGTACATTGCTTTTTGTAGCCATTGCCATTACCCAACAAGCTGGCCAGAAATTCGGCAAAGACTCTGATGCCTTCTGGGACTGGTTCCTGCCAAACTTTATTCCTACCCTTACACTTATTGGCGGCTCGTATGTGGCACTTGTGCAACAGGGAGACCCCGACAACAAACAGATTGACAAAGGCAACTACTGGCTTTGTTTCTGGATAATGGTATTGTACTTTGCCTTGATGCTACTCATATTCGGGCTGATGAGCTACGCCATCGACAAAAGCGAAAACAAGCTCACCCCCCTCGAACACCTCCGTAACTACTCAAAAATAATAGTTGCCCTCCATAGCCTTGTAACGTTAATGCTGGGTATATTTTTTGCGAAAGAAAAAAGCACAGGCACACCCGCCGGCAACAAAGCCGGAGGCAATTAGGCATTACATGGGCTTAGTAACCCAGTTTCGTGAGGAAATCCTGCCGGAATTTCGACACCTCAGGGCCGAAGCGTTTATCGAACCAGATAAAATGCCCCGCTCCTTCGAGCGTATGAAACTCAATGGTAGTGTTACCCGCTGCGCGCATTTCCTCAACAAAGCGTTTGGCACTGGCATAAGACACGTTGCGGTCGTTAGTGCCATGCAGCACAAGCGTAGGCGGTAGTTGTTTGCGCACCAGAAACAGCGGCGATATTTCTCGCGCCTGATTCTTATCGGCCAAATCTTTGCGTAGCCAAGCCGTGGTAGCGTCGGTCAGGTCATATACCCCTGCATTTATGAGCAGCACGTTAGGCGTGGCACTCAGGTGCAGGTTATCGGTTTTTTCGTTCCAGTTGTCGGCCAATGCCGTAGCCAATACCAGATGCCCCCCTGCCGAGTTCCCCGAAGCCACTATTCGGCTGGTATCAATGCCGTACTGCTGCCCATGCTGGCGTAACCACCTGATGGCCGAGCGGGCATCTTTCACGGCCTCGAAGGGCAAAGTACCATGCCGCCCATACGTACGGTATTCAACGGCACAAGCTACCCAGCCCTTGCGGGCGTACTCTTCGCAAGCCGGAAAAAACCAGTCGGGTTTCCCTTCCGACCAGCTACCCCCATGAAAATACACCATCACAGGCTTGCGGGTATCGGCCTTGTTTGTTGCGCCAAACAAATGAATATACAGCTTATACGGCCCAACTGTTTTATAGGCTTGTATGAGATGCCCCTGCCTACCGGCCAAGTCTTCGGCATAGAGTTTTTTAATGGGGTTGGTATAGGCGGTATCCCGACACCCCCGCAGGAAATCATTATAAATAGGCTCTATGTGGTTAATGCCGTCGTTATCGATATGCTTATATAGGTAATCATACTGCCAGAAATCCTTACACGCAGGCTGCTGCACATACAAGGGTATTAGTTTCCAGATGGCCTCCAGATGCTTGTTATCATGGTTTTTATACTGGCTTTTGCGCAATTCGCGGCTTATCTGATACGAAAAAAAAGTTTGCGCATAATTAACAAAATCGGAGTTTTTCAGCAATTCGGGTTTATTAAAATCGGGCAGATTAGCCGCCATCCGCTCAGGAATCGCCGAGGCTTCGGCGGCGGCTTTATCGCCATAAATGGCATGGCTAATGGGGTATTCTAGCAGTAATTTATCGAAATAATACTTGATTTCGGTCTGTTGAGTATCGGCAAAGGGTTGGTCGAGTTGCTGGCGGTGTTGCTCAAGCACAGCCACAAACACCTGCCGCGCCGAGTCTATTTTATGGATGAAAACCTTTTCGGGCAGAGCATAAATAGTGGCATAATTGGGGTAATACTCACCGCTGAAAGCCCTACTAATGCTTTTCAAGTCGGCGAGGTAGGCTTGTCGGGCATCTGGCTGCGCCCACGCAAAAAACGGAAACAACAATAGCCAAAACAGCAATAGCTGATGCCTGCAAGAAACTCGCTTTTTCATAACAGATAGAAGGTTTATTAAAGCTATAAAAAAATATCCAGATTGCAAGGCAAAGCAGCAAAACAAAAAACCATAATTTCTTACTATTCGGGAATTTCAATGGAGGTTAGAGAATTTTGGTTAATTATTCAGAACTTATTTTTAAAAATTTTGTTTGCCTAATCAAGCGGCGGTAAACGAGCAAACACCTGAACAGTGTTGGGCGCTACGGAGGTCGCTTTTTTTATTCTTCTCGTTTTGTTTTGCAGGCTCTTTTAATTTTCCAGCTATTTTTAATCAGTTTTTTAAAACCTATTGCGGGGTTTCTACGTTTATATAACAGGTTTCACGACCTGCAATGCTGCCTTTTTTCTACCTCACACCACTCCCTTTTGTTGGCTATGCCGCACACAACACGCGTGCATACACAGCATTTAACAATATCCATACACTTATTTAAAACTTTTACCATGAAAAGGAACAGTCTATTATTGGCAGCAATAACGCTTTTTACACTGCTTGTTTTTCAGGCTTGCGAGCCTGACGAAATTGTTACCATTCCCACTATTTCGGCACTTAACTGCTCTACGGCCACCATTAGTGCCATGCCTATGAGTGGCAAGGCGTTCAACGGCAGGGCCACTATTGCGTATGCAGGCGGCAACGGAGTAGCCTATGTATCAGACGACACCATCGCCTCTAATGGCGTACTGGGCCTAAAAGCCAACCTTGTGGCGGGGTTTCTTTCGCATGGCAACGGAACCATCGCTTACAGCATCAGCGGAACCCCCACTTCGGCCGGAACGGCCACTTTCCCGATTAGCGTCGGCGGGCAATCGTGTGTGCTAGAAGTAACCGTTATGGCCGACACCACCACGCCGCGCCCAGCAACGGGGTCGGTGGGTATGGTACTGGCCGCACTCGATACCTTCAAACGGAGTTTGTCGGCCACACAACTAGCAGCCCTGCAACTGCCACTTAGCCAAGCCAACGCCACCAACTGGTCGGTGCTGACGGGCGCTACACGTAACGGGCTTGAGTTCAACGCCCTCACAGAGGCCCAACTGATAGCCGCCAAAGCCGTAATAGCTGCCGCCACAGGCACCACCCCCGACGAAGGATATAGCGAGTTTATACAGATAACCCTAGCCGACGACGTACTGGCAGGCAATGGAGGCGGCACGGCGTATTCGTCGAAAAAATACAGCATTGCCATACTCGGCACACCCAGCCAGACAGGCACTTGGATGCTCCAGTTCGGGGGGCATAATTACGTGCAGCACATTACATACAGCAATGGCGCGGTAGTAGGCACTACGCCGTCGTTTCAGGCGGTTGAACCGAAATCGTGGCTGTCGGGGACTATCTCTTACGCGCCGCTCGATGGCGAGCGCGATGCCCTGAAAGCCATGCTGGCAGGGCTTACGCCTGCACAGCTTGCGCTGGCACACGCCACAAGCACCATGAGCGATTTATTATTGGGGCCGAAGAAAGATGGGGCCTTCCCGACTACAAAGGCGGGGCTTCCGGTGAGTAGCCTCAACGCCGTTCAGAAAGAACTCGTGCTGGTAGCCATGAAGCCGTGGTTGCTGGATGCCGACGACGTAACATCGAAAACGATGTTGAGCCTCTACGAGACGGAACTCGACCAGACATATATTTATTATGCAGGCGATGCCGCCCTGAGCAAAGCCGGCGACTACGTACGTATCGACGGCCCCAGTGTCTGGATAGAGTTTATCTGTACGCCCGCCACCCTGACTCCTGCCGACATCCAGTATCGCTCCGTATACCGCGACCGCAAGCGCGACTACGGCAATATTCAATAACCCTCGTTTTTACTTACTTCGATATAGCACCCTTACGTGGCGGTGATAGTTTCAAGGCTATTACCGCTATTTTTTTGGCGTTTGGTAAAAGCCTTGCAGATATTCTGGTGTGTATTTGTAACCTTTGCGCAGCTAGCCAGTAAGCAATATGAGCTTTACTAATGTATGATTTTACTATGCAGTTAATTGACACACGAAAACCTACTATAATCTGCACAACTTTTTGTAACACACCGGCACACCGTACAAAACCTATTTATGCAAGTAGCTATACCCCTGAAACAGAAAGTAGAACAAGCCCTTCGGGAAAGCCTGATTACTCCGGCCGAAATTATCGACAACGAAGCCCTTAACAGCATTACTGTTTTTATCGATACCGTACCTACGCCCGACAACTTCAACAGGTTTATGAGGTGTATGCAGCAGCAACACCTGCAATGCACGGCCAGCACATTCCCCGACTTGCAGTTTACTTTTGTTTCGGTTTTTGAATAACTAATAAATCGTGATGTCGACACATCGGGTATCTGAATGAAACGACGACCTGTATTTCAGGCTGAGCGTATTGAGGTAGCCCGTAAATTGTTTCAGTTGCTGTGGGTCTGTTTCAGGTGCAACAGAAATGGTCAGGTCGTGGGTTTGCGCGTGATAAGTAATGTTGTTGTGTTTAATTTTAAATGTTGCTAAAGCTCCCACAATTTCTTTTCTTAGGTTCGTTAAATTTCTCATCAGTTGGCTATAAAAATTTAATCTCCAATCAGAAAATGGCAGTACACAACCAAACCGCTCGGAGCCAATACACCCAATAACCGCCCAAAGCATTTACTAACAGGCATGATGTAGCGCAAATGTTAGCACGGAAACTCAGCATAAGGGCCGAACATTTTCTGGTTGTATCCAGACAGTTTCTGGTAACTGTTGTTAACAATCAATAATAAAAAATTATACGGGCCTGTGTTTGAGGTAGATAGTTATTTTCTGAGCAGAAGTTATATTCGTACTTCAAAGATAATTGTCAGCACAATTATTACCAAAAAATTATTGTGCCGGTATGCTTTATTTTCAAAAAGAGTAGTTGCTGCCCAAGCAGCCAGTGTTTAATATTTAACAAACGCTTAGGAATTGTTCACTAGCCCTAAAGTAACTTATCCAGAAAGTCTGTTAATCGAAACTGAACTTCCCTGTTTTTTTTAACCTTTGAAATATAGTAGTTTAGAAGAGAATATGAGTTTTATGTAGTTAATAAAAGTCCTGAAGGCCATAATCATTAAAGCCACTGTTACCAAATACTCGGCTGCCAAGTGGTAAATTAAATGGTAACAAATTGGCACGGAGACCTCGACCCCGTGCCATTGCTTTTCAACCTATAAATCACTACGAACAAAGATACTTGCCTTAATAGCGGGGCCACAGCCTCAGGAATGCACAAAACCTGCCGACTGTAAAGCCAGATAATTAAGAAAAGATTTAAAATTATTTTTAAAGCTGCTGTATTTATTTTCAAGTCTGTCCATTTCCTCTCTGAAATAGTCGTATCGGTGCAGGGCAGTGGGCTGGCTGTTTTCACGTTCTGCCCGTTGGTTTTCAAACGCACTCAGTTCATTTTGCAGATGCTTCGCCACCGCCGAAAAGTACTGGAAATGATTAAAGAAATTTCCGGCCTGTTCTTCGTACCTTGTCTGTAACAGGTGTTCGGTCTGCAAATTAGCCAGCAACTGTAACATGAAGTCGTTTTCCTGCGCAATAGAGGCTAATTCATTTCGCCAAAGTTGTTGTACAATACGCATAAGGTGTAAAATATAAGTAGGCAGCTATGCCTTGTGGTTTCAGGTATTTATTTTGCCTAACGCACAACTCACATAAGACCGCGCCGTTTGCAGCAGATTCGAGGTGCCAGCTTTGGGGTAGCCCAGTTCGGCCAGTCGGCGGGTAATGTTATCGGTATCGGTAAAATCTTCGTGTTCTACTTCCACCCACCCTTCTTCGGGGTTGGGGCGTACCTCAAGCACCCCTACAATGTTCATCAGGCTTTGCTTAATTGTATGCGCGCAGCCGCTGCATTTGAGGTTATCTACAAATAATTTATCAACTACTATGTTCATGCTTTTGTGTGTTTACTATTTAATGAATAGCCATAATGGGCAGGTCGGCTCTGAACATCAGTTGCTCGGTATTAGGCTGCCCCATAAACCAGCGTTCGAGCAAATTATGGTGTTTCGGAAACACAAGCATCAGGTCGGCTTTGTATTCGTGGGCATTTCTGACGAAATCCTCCACAAAATCTTTTCCTTTCATCACATTCATTACGTGCGGATACTCTTTCAGTAACTCTCTCAACTGCCATACTTTGAGTTTGGCTTCTTCCGATTCGGGTTTAGGATGCACCGAGAAAATCGTGATAACGGCCTTGAAGGCTTTCAGGGTGTTAAGTGTTTGCTGAATGGCGTGTGTGTTTGTTTCCTGTGCCAAATCAAGTGCCAGATACACGTGTGTATAAGGTTTGAATGTAGCTTTTGGCGGTATAAACAGTAACGGCACTGGCGATTTCTGAATCATTTCGGTAGCGATGTTCCCGAGCAACTCCGAGCTTTGGGGCAACTGCCCTACGGTACTCATCACGAGCATATCGGGTTTTATCTGCAAGGCGGTTTGCTTGATAACATCGGCCACAAAACCTTCATATACCAGTGTTTCTATCAGAATCTCGCCCTCGACGAGTTTTACGAGCCGGCGGGCAAGGGCTTTCATTTTGGTTTCCTCGTGTTTCAGCAGCGCGTTGTCGTTAAAAGCAAGCGCGCCCATGTCGGGCGTGTAAACAAACGAGGGCTGGGTGGCATGAAGTAATACCAGTTTGGCACCTATCTGGCGGGCCAACTGGGCAGCATATCGGCATACCTTCGACGAAGGTCTTGAAAAGTCGGTTGTACAAAGAATCGTCTTCATAAGAAGTATTGATTATGGTTTTGATACAACAAAGTTGCTATCTATGGCTGTCATAAAAATTGACTACCAATAGAAACCCGTATGATTTTGCGCAGGTTTCTGATTCCTGATACCCTGCGCGCCATGTGTCGGGAATCACTTTCGGGTATGAGGCTTATCATAATTTTTGCGCCGCCTACGCTGTTGTTTTGCGCTGTGTCTGGCAGAAGGAGCCATTGTGCGGGCTTTAGTGCTTGCCGCAGGTTTCTGTAACAGGCATTTGTTTATTCATTCTAAAGCAGCAAAAAAATGCACGATATTATCAAAGACTTATTCGATTTAACAGGCAAAACCGCTATCGTAACGGGCGGAGCTATGGGTATAGGCAAAGGCATTGCCATGCAACTGGCTTATGCCGGAGCTAATATCCTGATTGTAGATATAGTACCCGAAACCGAAGCGCAGGACACCCTGCAAGCCATTGCCGCCACGGGCGCAAAAGTAGCCTACCTGCAAACAGACTTAGCCAATACGGCTAATGTGGCGGGGGTTATCGCAAAAGCGGTAAGTGTTTTTGGCGATGTGCATATACTGGTAAACAACGCCGGAATTTTTAAATATATGCCTCTGACCCAACTCAGCGAAGAAATGTGGGACAAAACCTTATCGTTGAACCTGAAAGCGGTGGCGTTTTTATCGAAAAACTTTATTAATACCTTAATTGAACGCAAGCACGGTGGCAAAATAATTAATATTTCGTCGGTAGATAGCCTGAAACCCACCGGAAATTTGTCGCAATACGATGCGTCGAAGGGGGGTGTCAGAATGCTCACAAGGGCTTTTGCCAAAGAAGCAGGCAAATACGGCATTACGGTAAACGATATTGCTCCGGGTGGCATTAATACGCCGGGCGTTGCCCGAATAGCGGGCGATTCGGTTACGAAAGAACAACAGGAAGCCATGATGGCGCAAACAGCCCAGTTTATTCAGCAACTTCCGCTACAACGAATCGGCCAGCCCGACGACATCGGCCATGCCGCGCTCTTTCTGGCCAGTAAAGCCTCTGATTACATTACCGGCAGCACATTGGTTGTCGATGGCGGTTTGTTACTCGTATAAGCTCTTATGCTGCCCGCTACCCGAAACACCTGTGGCAAATGCCAGTTTCGGGTTTGTTTTTCAGTGCGCTCGTCACGCGGGTGGGTTTACCTGATACACCTGCCCATAAATCTCATCAATTACGGGGCCGAGCGTTAATGCCTGCGTTGCCATCAGATACATAGGTTGGGGCCTTTTGGTGGCATCGTATGCAGGCTGTATGTAGGTGGTATCAACCACCTGAAAGCCGTTTCGTTCATAAAACAAAATACGCTTATGGGCTATTTCGCTCAGGGTTGCGGGTTCGCATTCGAGTATCATGACCGGATATTGCTTTTTAAGTTCTGCCAGCACCGTGCTGCCCAGCCCGCCACTCCTGAAGGCTTCGTATATTTCAAAGTGTTCAATAAACAAGCCTGCACGCAAGGGCCAGCCAATACAGTAGCCCAGCATTCCACGACCCGACTCAATACTTAGCACCAGTGTTTGCCCGTTTTGCAACATAGCCTTAAACTGGGTGTCGTTTCTGCGCTCGTCGGCCGGAAAAGTTTTACAATAATGCTGATAGATGTGTTCGATGCCCTCCGGCTGCGCTGCTGTTAGTTGTCTGAAATACATAAATCCCGCTTTGATGGTTAAAGATACGTACTAATCCTGAAAATGCCGCACAATTGTACCCAAGCCTCCCCTATTGAATAAACGATAAACAGATATTTTCAGATTTATGTATTTTTTATTAACTTTCCAGCAAGTTTGTAAGCAAATACGTTAGGCATCTTTTACTGTGACCTGCCAACTGCCTCGTCTTGAACTGTGGCTTAATCTTTTGTACTTACTTCTCATACTTTTGCTAATGGGCCTACCCCTTTGCAGGTAATTGTATGTCGATAGCTAATAAACTGTAACTGTTGATACCCAGCGACCCCGACGGCCCGCCATTACCACCAGTTGTATTTATACCCCAAAGTTAAAGCATAATAAATATTTAACACTTACCTTTCACAACAATGGAAACACCCTACGTAGTAAATTCAGTTCTTAAACGTATTGAGCCTACTTACACCCAATGCACCTACTGCAATAATGGCATCGTAAGCAGCATTGACGACTGCTATTTTATACCGCTCTATAACGAGCAGGACAGAACCAATGTTATTGTTTACAAATCGGTAAAATTTCAGCAGATAACAGTAGGTGTTACCCGTTGCGCAGCCTGCAAAAAAACTCATGCCGATGCAAATATTTCGGGCGCACTCAAAGCCGCATTATTTTTTATTCCGGCCATTATACTATGCTGGTTTTTATTCAATGCCGTTGGGTTCATTATCAGCTTTATTGTGGTATTTCTGGCAGCTTTTTATCTGTTTGGTTTTTTCTCTGACAGGCAAAGCTATAAGTTAGGGGTTTTTCCTGAAGTCGACGGAGCCAAAGAAAGCCCGTTAGTAAAAGCCTTTCTGGCAGAGGGTTGGACAATCGAGAAGCCATCGGCATAAGATATTCGGGTCGGGAGGTCGTCGGTCTACGGGTAAAACCGTAGCATTACACACCGACGACTTTCTGGTTTGTTTTTTTGCCAGAAAACCCCTATCTTAGCCCCTACAAAGCCTATTTTTGAACGGCTTTTAATCGCACCATATAGGAATTGAAACTTCCTGACAGATTCAAGGAATGGGCTATCGAAAGTGCTTTTAATCGCACCATATAGGAATTGAAACTTTTAATATCGTATTTAATGCAAACTTCCAAAAAGCCTTTTAATCGCACCATATAGGAATTGAAACGCGGTGAACGCGGCGGCGTTTTCTATCTTGAAGGGACTTTTAATCGCACCATATAGGAATTGAAACACCTTGCAACTTCGCAGAATAGGCCGGATTATTTGGCTTTTAATCGCACCATATAGGAATTGAAACATCCGAAACCCTGTTTCATACACAACAGAGTTACTACTTTTAATCGCACCATATAGGAATTGAAACCGTGCAAATGGTGGAGGGCAGGGTAGTACTATACAAGCTTTTAATCGCACCATATAGGAATTGAAACTCTACGCCCGGATGGCGTGTAACGGTAATATACCCTCTTTTAATCGCACCATATAGGAATTGAAACCTGGTGTTACGAAGCCGTTAGGGGTTTGCACGCCCCTTTTAATCGCACCATATAGGAATTGAAACTCTTCTTAAAAATTTTATGTTTCAGCTTCGTTGCTCTTTTAATCGCACCATATAGGAATTGAAACACATTAAGAATCAACGGCTTATCTTGCTTTCCGTTCTTTTAATCGCACCATATAGGAATTGAAACCTTTAAAACCAGCCGACTTAAGAACGCAAAAGTCATCTTTTAATCGCACCATATAGGAATTGAAACATCATAATCAATCCCATTTATGCCAAAAATTTCTTTCTTTTAATCGCACCATATAGGAATTGAAACCCAAATTTCTTGCCTACTGAAACTACTGAGGTTGAACTTTTAATCGCACCATATAGGAATTGAAACCCTGTATTAAGGATAGTGTTATTTTGTGCTGACCAACTTTTAATCGCACCATATAGGAATTGAAACACATTTCTAACTCTACCAACATAACACTCACATGGTGCTTTTAATCGCACCATATAGGAATTGAAACCTAAGAATCGTCTTTACGACGACCTTTGTGTAATTACTTTTAATCGCACCATATAGGAATTGAAACAAACCTTAAGTGCTTTCCCTACACCTATATGCGATACTTTTAATCGCACCATATAGGAATTGAAACAGCATCAGGGAATATATTATTGTATGACCTGAAAAACTTTTAATCGCACCATATAGGAATTGAAACTTGTTCACCTTGACCAACATTAAATGATGCACCACCTTTTAATCGCACCATATAGGAATTGAAACGTTTTATCATGGGTTCATCATCCATCCGGTCAAGATCTTTTAATCGCACCATATAGGAATTGAAACAAGGTTTTTTTATTCATATTCTCAATTATTGAATCTCTTTTAATCGCACCATATAGGAATTGAAACAAAATTATTTCTAATGGATTATTAGAAAATTCTGTTCTTTTAATCGCACCATATAGGAATTGAAACTATAGCCCAACCTATACATTAAGTTTTCAGAATTTTCTTTTAATCGCACCATATAGGAATTGAAACAAAAGAAACGGCCCGCCGAATGTTCGATGAACTACTTTTAATCGCACCATATAGGAATTGAAACGTGGAATCAGGAGAATTGGCCAATATAGGCGATACACTTTTAATCGCACCATATAGGAATTGAAACGCAATCAAGGAAGTATACACGCAAAAAAGTTAGTCTCTTTTAATCGCACCATATAGGAATTGAAACCAAATTGTAACAACAACTACAACAACCGGAATAGTACTTTTAATCGCACCATATAGGAATTGAAACTGCTTGTTGAAACGGTTGCCCCTCGTTAGCACTCTTCTTTTAATCGCACCATATAGGAATTGAAACTTATAAATTTTTATATGACAATTAACTGAAATATCCTTTTAATCGCACCATATAGGAATTGAAACCTTTTGATTCTTGACGAAGTAGACAAGCTGAAAGATCTTTTAATCGCACCATATAGGAATTGAAACCTCAAACAATTGTGTTTTATCCGGCCAAACTGGCGACTTTTAATCGCACCATATAGGAATTGAAACCCTTCTACATCGTTGAAGCTCCAGTTTCCTTCAAATCTTTTAATCGCACCATATAGGAATTGAAACAAATTTCGGCTGCTTACATTTTTACCAATATCGTACACTTTTAATCGCACCATATAGGAATTGAAACTTTCTAAATCAAATTCTTCTCCTAAAATAGAAATCACTTTTAATCGCACCATATAGGAATTGAAACTTCATAATCAACATCTACAAGTTTATTTTTCAAGTCTTTTAATCGCACCATATAGGAATTGAAACTAAAAACGATATAGAAAGAGCTATTAAGATTTTAAACTTTTAATCGCACCATATAGGAATTGAAACGCTTCTTGTACCTTTTTGAGGGCGTTTTTTCCGGCTTTTAATCGCACCATATAGGAATTGAAACAATATACCTCGGTTATTTTAATTACTTTTCCTTTGCCTTTTAATCGCACCATATAGGAATTGAAACAACTTCACAACGATGATAGTTAAACGTAAACGTGTACTTTTAATCGCACCATATAGGAATTGAAACTCGTTCTGTGCAGCTGCATACGGAACCTGTGTTCCCTTTTAATCGCACCATATAGGAATTGAAACTAATTGTGAGCTTACGGTAAATAACTTTCTTTCATACTTTTAATCGCACCATATAGGAATTGAAACGTAATAGGGTCATACGCACAAATATCTCGGATAGTCCTTTTAATTGCACCATATAGGAATTGAAACTCTTCTCCAGCAGCACCTTCACCGCTGCCAGATAAGCTTTTAATCGCACCATATAGGAATTGAAACTATATTTTTGGAATAGCCCTACCCCAACCTCAAAAACTTTTAATCGCACCATATAGGAATTGAAACGTGTTTTCAACTACTAAACCAGTGGTCGGGTGTGGTCTTTTAATCGCACCATATAGGAATTGAAACTTTATTTCTCAGTCAATGGGTCACGGAAAAATATCTCTTTTAATCGCACCATATAGGAATTGAAACGATACTCTGCTGCCTGCTCAGCTTTCATTACTTCGTCCTTTTAATCGCACCATATAGGAATTGAAACATTACTTTCGTAATATCAAACCCTTTTAATTCGTCTCTTTTAATCGCACCATATAGGAATTGAAACTTTTATTTTCTTGATAGGTTTAATTTATTCTTTATACTTTTAATCGCACCATATAGGAATTGGAATCTTCTGAATCTCGCCATCGTCACATACAGCAATTGGCAAATGTGCTTATTTGTAGGCAGAGCGATACCGTTTTGTGTGTGCTAGTATAGCTCTACGCGGACATCTGTATACGTCTGAGAATTTCCCTAAATCTCCCTGAACGCCAGCCGCTCAATAAATTTTTCGCAACTGCAAATGGCCTATTGCGGTTAAATAACTTTAGTTAATCTAATTTTATACTACTCAATTAGTAAAATGTAATATGCCTCCGGTGGTAAGGGCCCCTATACCCGCAACTACTCGATAAGCATACAATACCATCTCAAAAAACACATATCAATAAACCTCATTTTTTATGAAAAAAAGTATACTTTTTTCGCTTCTGATTGCCTCTTATACGGCATTTAGCCAAACCTCTGTTACTATTTCTGCCGACACACAACCGCCCACTGTTTCCAAAACGGATGTAAACAAGGCAGGCTTTGAACATACCAACGGCGTACTACGCATGAATACCTATATCAAGTCGGAGTCGAGTGTCCTAACGGGCTGGTTACAAACCGCTACCAACCATTCTATGGCGCTTAGTACCAATGCCGGAGCCGCACAGGTTTTGCTGAATACCAACGGAAACACCATCATTAACCCCCGTGACGGCAAAACGGGCAATGTGGGTATAGGGCTACTAAGCACCGACGCACCTGCTCAGAAGCTCTCGGTAGCAGGTAACATCCTGTCGTCGGGCTTAGCGGGTACGGGTAACCGCCCTGTTTATGCCAACGCGTCGGGTACACTCTACGCCGAAACCCGAACTTTTACAATGGTGGTTCCGCCCCAGGGTTTCCAACGCAGAAACAACACAGGTGGTGGCTCGCTTACGACATCGAGCGCATATTCGGGTTGTGAAATAGTAGGTACTAATATTAATGAAGACCTAGTAGCACCGATAATTCTGCCAGCGGGTGTAGTTATTACTAAAGTAGAAGCCTTTTTTATAGATAGTGACGCAACTAATAACTTGAGATTCGTCTTTCTCTCTTCGCCACTTGATGTGGGTTATAGCACTACCTTTGCCTCATTGTTTCAGAATACCAATAACGATATTAATGTAAATTCGCTTGCAAGTGGTACTTTGTCGCATACGGTAGATGCTGGCGAAGCTATTTTTGTACTTGTACTACCCGTAAACTCAACTGGCGAGTATGGCTATGGACGCTGGAATTACACAGGCGGCAGCACTAACCTCATGAGTGTAAAGGGCATACGCGTTACGTACCAATTACCCTGAGGCATAAAGGTATGTGTCCCGTTCTGTTTATGTTAAGCAGAACGGGACTTTTTTTAGCCCCTGTCTATGGTAGAAAAACAACCGTGTTTTTTATAGATATACAAAGCCCTGACGGCCGCCCGGCGGTCGATATAATAATAATTATTGCCGTTGCTGTCTTCGACAAAAAAACGCTGCGAGCTACCCCCCTGAAAGAGCCTTCCGGTGGTGTTGTCGGAAAAAGTAATTATCCAATAGAAAAAACGCCCATCTTTAGGACCAAAACCCGTTTTAGTTTCTGTTTCCCGATAGGTCGGTATGCTATTGCTCGATAACTCATAAGTTTCTGAACAAGGGCCAGTCACCGCCGCAACAGGCGTGTGAACTGCCGGAGAATAAAGCACCGGAGCCGCCAGACAAAAAAGTAAAAGAAGTGTTTTCATAGAAGTATATATGTTGAGTTTAAGACATAAACCAAGTTCTTACTGAATGTATATTCCATGCCCCTGCAAGCTATTACTCTAACGCAATATCTTCCAGTTTTAGCCATCCTCTTGTAATAATTCCCTTTGAGTTCACAAATTCAGTATATATAAAGTTAGTACTTTTATGCATAATCACGCCTGTATCGCCCATTATCAGAAATCGTTTCTGAATTGTGCGTTTGTCGGGGCTTTTATAAAAATAGGCTTTAGCACTGACCACCCTGAAGCGTAAGGTAGTGGTAATAGTAGTACCCCCCGAATTATACGAAGAGGTTTTGCCCGTTATGCTTTCGTAGGCAGAACTACTGGCAGGCTTTGGGGTTTTAGAAGGCGCACAAACACCACAGGTTCCGCCGCTGTTACAATACTTGCAATATTCGCAGGTCGAGCAGGCGGTGCAGTAGGCACTGCCAACACACTTGCCATGGCAAACCGTAATAGCCGATACACTCGTGTGCTTGTCAGTCAAAAAACCCATAAGCCTGACCAATGCCAAAAAGCAAAAAATACTGAATACTTTCATGAGGTATATAAAATTTTGCCACCCAATAAACCATAAATCCGGCTTATTGCCAAGTTAAATTTATTTTAAGGTACAATTAGCCTGTGTGCTTACTCGTAACTCGCCCAAGCCGTTGGCAAGGGCAGGCTTATACCGCCGCCGCTCTGCCCCCACCCAAGTGCTTTTGCAAGCCAGTTTTAAGCCTTTTCAGCAGGCTTTATGCGGTGTTTTTAATAATTTTAATCGAACTTTAATCTGCCCTACACACTTTGCTGTATTTTGGTATTATTCAGTTTCTGGCTTGTCTTTTTCAAAGAAAGTATGCTGCCTCATACGCATATTCACCCCCGAAGTTACGTTTTTTTTGCCTTGTATAAACCCCTTTTAACCTGATTTCAGAGAGGTAAAAGTGCTTCTGCGGAACGCTCGTTTAAACGTTATTTGTTTAAACGAATATTCCGCTACCTTTGCAGCGCAATTGAAAAAAGCATGAGCATAAATTATAAAAACAAGTATCACGAACTGATTGCCAATCTGCATATAACAGACGGGTATATTTTTAATCATTTCGACCAGAAGTTGGCTCCCTTTAAGCTGTCGGTACAACAATACGTAGTGTTGCGCCAGTTGCAGGAGGCCTACCCCGAAAGCCTGAATGCCGGCGAACTGAAAAGGAAAATGCACGAAACCAATTCGGACATGACCCGCCTGACCGACCGCCTTATCAGGAAAAACCTGATTGTGCGCGAAACCGACCCTTTGAATCGTAGGCGGGTGAAATTGCGCCTCACCGAAGAATCGAACGAGTTTGTCAAGAAAGTAGCCGTCGAATTTCAGAATTTCGAATCAATCGTGAGCCACCTGACCGACGAAGAAGTAAAAACACTTAACACACTTTTGACCAAAATCAGAACCAAATAAAATGAAAAAGTACATCACCGCCATTGGGCTAAGCTGCCTTACGCTAGGAACCACCCTTGCGCAGTCGGCGGCTACACCAATGCCATTGAGTCAGGCCATTGAGATGGCCCTGAAAAATAACAAATCACTAAAACTGGCCGACCTCCGCGTGCAAGGAGCCGAGGCCCGCGCACAGGAAGTAAAAGACCGCAACTTACCACAAGCAAGTGCCTCGTTGTCGTACTCGCGTTTTAGCCTGATTACCCCTTTTGCCTTTGGCGAAGGCGAAGACGGCAAGCCGCTGTTTGGGCTTCCGGCCGGAGGGTTCAGCGCAACAATGGGTGCTGTAAGTATCAAGAAAGAACTATTTGCAGGTTTTGCCGAGAAATCTTCACAACTATCGGCCGACTTACTGTTACGTGCCAGCCGCCTCGATGCGCAACGTAACCGCCAAGAACTAACTTACACCGTTACGGATGCCTATTATAACATTGTGAAGCTGATGCGCTCTGCCGAGATTATCAACCAGAACATCAAGCAGTTTGATGAGCGCGAACGTGATGCCCGCAACCTCGAAAAAGAAGGGGTGATTCTGCCAAACGAAGTTTTAAAAATACAGTTACAAAAAAACAACCTGCAACTAAGCCGCTTGCAGGTAGAAAAAGCCCGCCAGACAGCCCTCTTTAATTTCGGATTACTTGTTGGCCTCGACGAAAACGCCACTATAAGCATCGACACCACCCTTACCAACGCCCCAGCCGTGGTGGAATCGCTCAATAGTTTTCTGGGGCAGGCTTTACAACAACGCCCCGAATTGCAGGCCAACGCTTTGCGCCAGCAATCGGCCGACGCCCAGTTGCGCCTTGTCAAGAGTGCCAAATATCCGCACGTGGGTTTATCGGCCGGCTATAATTACATAAATCCGGCAGCCAGCCTTATTCCAGAGCCGAATGCGTTTATCAACGCATGGAATATCGGCTTGGGGGTTTCGTACAACATAGGGTCGTTATATAACCTTAAGGGGCGTATCAACAGCGCGAAAGTTGCCATTAACGAAAGCATTACACAAGGCCAGCAACAGGCCGACCAGATTCGTACCGAGGTGGTGTCGGCGTATCATAATTATGAACTGGCACTCGAACAACAAAAAGTAATACAAATAGCATTAACTCAAGCCGAAGAAAATTACAGGCTGACGGAATCACGGTTCCGTAACGGGCTGGTAGGGTCAACCGAGTTGCTCGACGCCAACAGTTTTTTATTACAAGCAAAATTAAACCTGATTAATTCAAAAGTAGATGGCCAGCTTGCTTACCAACGTCTTTTGAAAGCCACAGGTGGTGGTGTGAAATAACACACCGCACCGCGGGCGGGTAGTAAAATCCGGTCTCTGTTATGCAGAGTACGGATAAAAAACCGACCGTATCCCCAGAAAAACAAACGCAAAAACCACCTTCCCCAACAATGGCAGCTTAGGCCACCATTTGCGGGGAAGAACTGGGGAGAAACACAAAACCAACATTTAAAAACACATTATTTATCATAAACAATCATGAATACCAAAGTAATAATCCGTGTTGTGGGCGTTATCGTGCTGATTGCTGCCCTTTTCTATGGCTACAAGGAAATCCAGTACCTGCAACGCTATGAAACCACCGACGACGCACAAATTGATGGCGACGTAGACCCCGTTACGCCTAAAATTGGTGGGTACATTAAAGAAATTCGTTTTAAAGACAACCAGCCTGTAAAAGCGGGCGACACCCTTTTTATTATTGATGATGCCGACTACCGCATCAGGGTAACACAAGCCGAAGCAGCCCTGCAAACAGCCGAAGCAGGCAGCGGCGTAAGCCAGCTTAATATTGGTGTAGCGGCGGCCACCATTCAGACCTCGCAAGCCAATGTACAAACGGCGCGTAATCAGGTAAGCACCGCTCAGGCCAACGTAGCGGCCGCACAGGTAAGGGCGCAGAAAGCCAACCGTGATTTTGACCGTTACAGCCGCCTACTGGCCGAAAAAACCATTCCGCAACAACAGTTCGACAACGTACAGGCCGAGCGAGACGCCGCACAGGCAGCCTTGCAAGCGGCGCAGTCGCAACTCGAAACAGCGCAGTTGCAGGTAAATGCCGCCAATACACAAACAGGTGTTACGAGTTCGCAACGCAAGGCAATTGCCAGCCAGGCGGCGGTGTCGCAGGCTACTATCAAGCAGCGTCAGGCCGAACTCGAACTCGCCCGACTGCAATTATCTTATACGGTAGTAGTAGCGCCGGCAGCAGGTGTGGTATCGAAACGCTCGGTACAGGTAGGGCAGTTAATTCAGCCCGGTCAGGCACTGTGTTCAATCGTAACAACCAATAATTTGTGGGTAACGGCCAACTTCAAGGAAACACAGTTAACCAAAATGGAAATAGGCCAACCGGTAGATATTGAAGTAGATGCTTTCGGAGATGAAAAACTGACAGGCAAGGTTGAGTCGTTTGCCGGAGCCACAGGCGCGAAGTTCTCGTTGATTCCGCCAGACAACGCCACCGGAAACTATGTAAAAGTGGTACAACGTGTACCCGTACGAATCGAAGTAGATAAAAACAGTCCGGTTTTTGCCAAATTACGCCCGGGTTTGAGTGTAGGCGTAGCCGTTGACGTACAAAAGAAATAAGCTCATGTTGAAGTTAGGATTTGATAAATGGATAATAGTACTGACTGTTACCACAGCCGCCTTGCTGCAAACCATTGACTCGTCGATTGTAAACGTAACGTTGAATCAGATGATGGGGAATCTGGGGGCATCGCTGGGCGACATCAGTTGGGTTGTAACGGGCTATGCCGCCGCCAGTGCCATCATGATTACGATGTCGGGCTGGTTAAGTGCCAAGCTCGGTCGCCGTAATTACTTTGCGGCCTCAATCATTGTGTTTACGATAGCCTCCATATTTTGCGGGCTTTCGACCAATGTCTGGGAACTGGTGTTTTTTCGGGTAGTGCAGGGTATTGGCGGCGGCGGTTTACTTACCACCGCACAGGCCATTCTGATTCAGACCTTCCCGAAAGAAGACCTCGGCCTTGCCAATGCCATTTTCGGGATGGGCGTTATCATCGGGCCTTCTATCGGGCCTACGCTGGGCGGGTATATAACCGACCACCTTTCGTGGAGTTGGGTGTTTTACATCAATATTCCGTTCGGGATACTGGCTACTTTCCTGACATTCAGTTACATCAAAGAACCCACCGACCCCGTGCCTGTGGGCAAGATGGACTGGCTGGCACTGGTATTACTGGTGATGGGTGTAGGAGGCTTACAGATTATTCTGGAAAAAGGCCACGAAAAAGACTGGTTCGAGTCGGGCTTTATTATCGTCATGACCCTTATTGCGGTGGTGGGGCTGATTGGGTTTATCTGGCGACAAATCATTGCGCATATCCCGATTCTGGACATCCGTTTGCTGGCCAACCGCCGTTTTGCGGTAGCCAACCTGTTTAACTTTATTCTGGGGTTTGGTTTGTTTGCATCGGTGTTTATTATTCCGGTTTTCTGCCAGACCATTCTGGGCTTTACAGCCAGCCAAACGGGGTTGTTGCTCATGCCCGGGTCTATCGTAACAGGGTTTATGATGCTTATTGTGGGCGTAGTGATGCGTAAAAACCTGATGTCGCCCATCTGGTACTCGGCCATTGGCTTTGCGCTCTTTGTGGCATTCTGTTACTATCTGTCGGGGCTGAGCCTTTCCACAGGGCCTGACGATTTCTTCTGGCCGCTCATGATACGCGGTATAGGTATGGGGCTGATTTTTATTCCGCTCATGACCATTACCGTGGCCGACCTCGAACCCGCCAAAATGGCGCAGGGGTCAGCCCTTTCGAGCATGGTTCGGCAGTTGGGCGGTACGTTCGGCACGGCCATCATGACTACGTATATATCGACCCGTACCGTATTTCATACTAATCGCCTGAGCGACAACATTACGGCCTATAACCCAATTTCGGTTGAGCGCATGAAGCAGTTTGTGGGGTTGTTTATGTCGAAAGGAGACGCAATGGTAACAGCCACCGAAAAAGCCTATAAGCTCATGCAGGGAACCGTTGTAAAACAGGCATTGGTATTAACCTACGCCGACACGTTTCTGGTGATAGGCGCGTTTTTTCTGGTGTGTTTGCCTTTGTTGTTATTGTTTATAGGGAAGAAAATCGAAGCGCCAGCCCATACAGAAATGGCCATGGAATAGTAAGTAGTTTAATTGAATAATAATAGGTTTGGTAAAAAAGGCACAGCATTTTGTTGTGTCTTTTTTTATGCAAAAGCCATACTCAATTCCTGTATGGTGTGCATTGCCCCACAACCAACCCATGCGCAACCTAACCCGCTAGGGCAGCTATGATTGCAGAGGCCAGCCCCCGCGCCTTATATGTCAAGGCTGCTACCACCCCGCTTTTGCCGCTCATTCCCTCTACACATCTGGTATGTTTGCGCTTCAACCCTACCCGTGTTTTTTGACCTTCGATAAGGTGTTATGGTAACCAAAAAAAAATCTTTGAAATTTTTTCAGAATTGATGTAACCTTTCCAGACACAACTGAATTAATAACAAATTTTGCTAAAAACCATCTGTTAACGGCCAAAAGCCTGACAGGTGCCAGACATAACCTCTTAGTTTTTAACCCTGTAAATTGCTATTAATTATGGAGAATGAGAATGTAAACCTTAGTGTCCGAACAATTGTAGCTCCCTCGGAAGTTATCTTTTTTGAAGCTAATATCAACTATACGCTGATACACTACCTGACACATAGCGAAATAGTAGCTATCTCGCTGAAACAGGTCGAACAACGGGTAAAAGAGTTCCGTTTTTGTCGTATCCATAAATCGTACCTTGTTAACCTCGACTACATAGCCAGCGTAAACAGCAGGTACGAACTCGAAATGGCTAACAAACGTTCGCTCGCTATTGCCCGCCGCAAAGCCGCCACCATACGCCGGATGATGAAAAGCAAACGCGCAGCCTGAGAGTAAAGTTCTACATTATAGCCAAACCCCGCCACCTGTTTGCTGGTGTTATGCCAGTAAACAGGTATTAGCATAGCGGAGCTACTGATTTATTTAATTACGCCCTCTCTGGGTTCTTGCTGTTTATACATATTTTGGGTGGCAATTTCATCGGGCATAAGGTTGCTCATGGCTACCTGCATTTTGTTTTTTAGTCCTGACACCACCATGTCGTCGCCGTTCATCAGGGCATTATAGCCATCCATGGCTACGTCGGCGGGGTCGGCCAGTTTGTTTACATCCTGTACTATTTTCGACTGGAGCATATCGGCCTTACGGAAAAAATCGGTAGCCGTAGCACCCGGCAGCAACGACGTAACCGTTACACCGCTTTCTTTCACCTCGGCCCGAATGGCTTCCGTAAACGAATGCACAAAGGCTTTGGTGCCATGGTATACCGACTGAAACGGCCCCGGCACTTTGCTGGCTATTGAAGCCAGATTCAGGATTCGGCCATTTTTACGGCCTACCATCTCAATCAGAAACAGTTTCGTAAGCGTAACCAAGCTAATGATATTCAGTTCGATGATGTCAATTTCACGAGCGAGGTCAGTATTAATAAATTCTCCGTACTGGCCTTGTCCGGCATCATTTACCAGAATATCGACCCTTATACCCTGCTGTTTCACGAAGTCGTATACCTCAAAGGCGGCTTTTCGCCTGAAAAGGTCTTTGGCTAACGTAAGTACCTCAACCTGATACGCCGACTTTATCTCGTGTGCGGCACGGTCGAGGTCCTGTTGTCCGCGGGCAACAATCAGCAGGTTATAGCCATCTTTAGCCAGTAGTCTGGCCAGTTCGTATCCGATACCACTTGTACCACCCGTAATAAGTACGTAGGGCTGTTGCTTTTTTTTGCTCATTGTTTTATGCGATTGATGTACGCTTCTGGGGCGAAAAAAACAGCCCAGCGGCCCATTGCCCCAATGTTGTGGCAGAAAATCAGCAATGCCCGCACGGCGGGGAAAAAAAGCGGCGTAACCACTAACCTATATGGCCGAAACAAACATAAACCCAATAACGAGCCGATAAAAAAATGTTTCGGAAAAACGTTTCATAAACCTCTTTTTATAAAAAACTGTAACAATAACCCAATAAAGCCTTATGATAAACCTTGATAAAGCCCTCGACATACTGGAGGTAAACAACCCCAGCGAGGTGAAACCCGAAGACCTCAAAGCCATTGCCAAAAAAGCTAAAAGACGCTGGCACCCCGACACCATTGCCGGAATGCAGCCATCGGCCGAGAAAGTGCAGGAATATGAAGAAAACTTCAAGCTCATCGATGAAGCCATTGCCGTGCTTCAGTCGTTCATGAATGGCAGTTACCACAACCCGCAGTCGGCCTACAAGGGGCAACCCAAACAAGCCCAGAAGAGCAGCGAGGAAATTCTGTGGGAACAAGTGCCTGAAATGCAGGCAACGCTGCGGTCGGTTTTTGAGGAGGTCAAAAAACGGAAATTCATGTATACCGAAGAAACCGTGGTGCTGTCGGAAGGCGACACCATCAAAGACCTCATGAACGAAGACCTGAAACAAGAAGTACCCTACTATGCCGTAGTAAGCTATTTCTTTTCGGGCTATATAGGCTTTATACTACTACTTGCGGGGCTTTTTATTGGTTTTGTAGGAGGCCCAACGGTGCAAAATATCGTAACGTTTGCCCTGTTTGTTTATGCCCTGTTCCAGACCCTCGTGTGCCTTGCCCTGATTCTGCCCATGTCGCGCTTCTGGCTTCCGCCGGCCGTCTCCGACCTCATGGTGAAGGTAACCAATTTTAACATTAACTTCTTCAATAATTTTGTGTACAGAGTGGGGTCGGTATGGCATTTTATCTTTGGTTTCCCAAAACTACTGGCGCGTATTTTCTATGTAGTAGTGTTTGTATTGTATCAGCCTTTCATACTCATTTTTGGGCATAGAGTCGTGCGGCGCGTAGAGAAAAAGCAAGCCTACTACGCCAATTTTGCCGACTGGTACATTCAGGAACTGATACACCTGAACCGTGCTGAATTTACCAACGACCAACTGTTTCATCTGGGCGAAATGTATACCTACCTGAGCCGTGTAAAAGAACAATCCTAAACAACACCGCCCTAAGGCTGGCACATATTTTTAAGCTAGTTATGTACCACATTAAACTAGTTAAAACTATGCAAACGATTGAAAATACACCCAGACGAGAAGACGACCAATTGCCTTTTGGCGAACCAAATACCAAAAAGGAGTCGTCACAGAATAACCCTGCCCAACAACAGCAGGCCAGTAATACGCCCAACCAACAGCAGGGCAGCCAGCAAACAGGCAGCCAGCAGGCACAACAAAATAACAATACTGGCGGGCAGCAGGGAGAATCGGAGTATCGGGGGCAAGGCGGCCAAGAGTATGACGTAGATGCCGACGATGCCGTTAACCATCAGGCCGATTATTCGGGCAATAGTGAACGCGACAGAGCAGATGCCTCGCCCGACCGAGACATGGAGTCTCAGCATGATTCAGACCAGAATATTAATCCGGGCGACAAAGCTCCTAATAAAGATTTCAACAGATAAACCCTGACGGCTTTTCTGTACAAGAAAGACCTCGTGCCAGCAGGTAAGCGTTTTTTCTCTCGGCAGTAGAAAAAGATTTTTACAGAACGCTTGCCTGTTGGTTAATGAGGTTTTTTGTTTTTGGGCGGTAGCAAAGCATTCCCTGGCCTTGTTTTATAGCCCAAACCACCTGTAAACCAGTAGTTTCAGCCATTTAGTAAATAATTTTTTATTTTAATCTCTACATCGCTTTTCGTACTTTATATTTGTTGGAACTGACCAATATTACAAGACTTGTTCCCTTTTCTAAAGATGAAAAAACTGATACCTTTACTTCTTCTGTCGTTTGTTTTTATTAATACCCTTGCCCAGAATGTCAGCATTGTGCCGGGGGGCATTACGCCTCTTGTTCCGCGGCTTTCGTACAAAGCCATTCTGGATATTTCCAGCCCCAAAGTGGGCGACCTCGCCGTTGATACCACCTATAACTGTATGCGTTTTTATAACGGCAACAAATGGGTGTATTTCCTGACTTCGGAAGATACCCAATTACCCGATAAAATTCAGCAAATGGGTGGCCCAACCGACGACCTCGCCTATTCGGTAGCCGTTGATGCCAGCGGCAATGCCTACATTACGGGTTATTTTACGGGTACGGCCATTTTTGGTAATATACAGGTAGTTTCTTACGGCGGGGGCGATGCCTTCGTGGCTAAATGTAACGCCGCCGGCGAGGTGCTATGGGTGCGGCGCATAGGGGGGCCGTCTTACTTTGATGTCGGGATGTCCGTCACGGTCGATAACCTCGGGTATGCGTATGTAACCGGAGCCTTCAAAGGCACGGCCACCTTTGAGGGGTACGGCAACATTAGCTCCAACACCAACTCTTACGATGTATTTATTATTAAGTACGACCCCAGCGGCAATGTGTCGTGGGTGTCGAACGCAGGCGGCACACTGACCGACGCCGCCAACGACATTGTGCTTGACAACAACGGAAACGGCTACATTACGGGGTATTTTAACGGCAGTGCCTATCTGGGCAGTTCGCTTACATCGGCTGGCGGAAGCGATTTCTTCATTGCCAAATTCTCGACCTCGTCGGGTACTTTATCGGCGGCTATCGGTGGCGGAGGCACCGCCGACGACTCCGGCAAATCTATTATTTTCGACGGAACTTCTGTCTACATCTGCGGTACTTTTCAGGGTACTGCCAGTATTGGCACCTCAAATTCGACCTCAAACGGCGGGAAAGATATTTTTCTGGCTAAGTACAGCACCGCTTTAGGCTTTACCCGAAAACTGGTATTAGGCGGAACTGCCGACGATGAAGCCGGAGACCTGACCTACATAAACAAGGTTTTTAATATGGGTGGGTCGCTCGCCGACGGCGGCGTGATATTCAGCGGCTGGTTTGCCAGTAGCAGCATGAGTTTAGGCAGCATGGCGCTTACGTCGTCGGGGGCGCGCAATATGTGCCTCATTAAACTTACGCCCCTGTTCGATGTGGCATGGGCAAACTCCATTACAAGCGGAGCCGACAACGAAGGCCACGGCGTGGTTGGCGATACCGAGGGTAATATTTACGTAACGGGTTATTACAAAGCCAACTCTATTATAGGCCCACAGGTGCTGGCCTCGAACGGCAACTCAGAAAAAAAGATTTACTACGCCAAATATAATTATGAAGGCAACCTGCTGTCGGCAAAAGCCCCAACCAGTAATTCGGCTTATTCGGAAGGCTTCGGTACTTTCTTGGATACCAAAGGCGTGCTGCATATTGTTGGTTATTTTGCAGGTTCTTTAACCATTGGTACGCACAGCCTTACCTCGGCAGGTACCACAGACGTTATTCACTGGAGTATTCTTGAAAAACGTTTATAATCTTAACTTATGCACTTGTTTATGAGGGGATATGCGCAACATATCCCCCTTTTTATTGCCCTGTTATTCGTTTTTATGGTTTAAATAAGCATCTTTGTACACAAATGCGCTGGCTGGCTTCTGATAAAACCCTTCCCTAAGCATTCATACATTAACTTAATCAATATCCGCCGGATGTCTGTTTATGCTGCTGACTATTATTAATCTGTGTACAGATATCGGGCTAAATTCAACTATCATGAAAAAACAATCAATTTTACTGCTGGTGATATTCACCGTGCTGTCTGGCTACGCATTTGCGCAAACTATTGAAGCCCCTGTTAAATGGAAACTTGGCGACACCTGGAAATATAAACTTGACCAGCGCGATTTGGGTGGCATTACCGGTGGTGATGTATACACAACAAAAGGCTTTCAGCTAAAAGTACTGGCCGTAAACCCCGAAGGAAAACCGGGCTACACCGTTGAATGGAAATACACCAGCTATACTACTTTCTATACCGACACCCTTGAAGAAGAATGTGCCGTTACGTTCAAGAAGTTTCTTTTACAAACGCCTATCCAGCTAAAATTAAATGCCAAAGGCAAATACGTAAGCTGGCTTAACAAGGCCGATATTAAAAAGAAATTCACAACGTTTTATGCACAGGAAGCCAAAAAGAACGGCAGCCAGATGTGTATAGAAAGCGCCAATTCAATGATGGCTCTGGGTGGCACTTTTGCCGATTACTTTGAAGCCCATGTGCCTGAAATACAGGTTTTCTTCAAGGCATTTGGTCTGCTACCTGCCGAGGCCGACTACAAAAAAGATACAACCGAAGTTTTTCAGGATTACATACTCGATGCCACCAAAACCATTACCTTGCCTAAAAGCATTGAAATGAAGGCTTCGGCTATTGCGGGCGATGCCGTGCAGGTAAGCCTGATATCGAGGGTATCGGAGCCTGATTACAAAAAGTATTTCAATCAAAGCACCAAAGCGGGTTGGGATAAAATGAACATGACACCCGATGTCAGAAAAAGTTTTGATGAGCAACTGGAAGCATTTCAGCCCAAAAGCAGCGAGTCGTTCAAGGTAGTTTTCGACAAAAAGAACGGGGCTGTCAGGAAATTTGACTATGTAACCGAAATGTGGGGAATGCTCAAAGGCGGCGAGAGCAATTTCTATGTTTTTGAACAGCAATAAGCCTGTACTAAGCCATGCCGTTGTTTTTGTCAGGAAACAACAGCATGGCTTAATTTAAAGAAGAACAAAATTACTTTATCCAATAGCCAATATACGTATAATAAGTTTTTTACGTTTTAATGGAAGCTAAGCACTTTCTGTGATGAAAAAATTACCCGTGGCTATACTGTGCCTACTGGCTTTTAATGGAGCCATAGCACAAACCAAAAAATTTACAGTATCTCTTTTGCCTGCTATTAATAAAGAAATCAACGGAATAGCCGTAGGGCTAGCCGTAAACTCCTCTCATGATGTTAAGTTTTCCCGTATCAACGGCCTGTGTATCGAGCTTCCCGGCATCGGTATTATCTTGCCTCTGGTTCCAAGCGACCCTATCTTTGAGGAAAAAGATGAGTTTTATCTGGACCCCATAAAGCTCGATTCGGCCATTAAAGCCTTCGACAAATCGGTATATAAAATACATGGTGTGGTGGTATCGCCCGGAGGCATAGCCGGGCATGATGTAAGCGTCAGTGGTGTTAACCTTAGCGGAGCCAATACATTTACCGCCAAACTAAACGGTTTTTCAATAGCTATTCTCTTAAATTTAAACGGGGTTGTGAATGGGGTATCTATCGGAGTCCTGAACGAAACCATGCAAACACGTGGCATACAGTTAGGAGTGTTCAGCGTTTCAAAAAAAATTAGAGGTTTGCAGATGGGCTTGTTTACCAAAACATTAAAACTGAAAGGAATACAGATAGGCCTCTGGAACATAAACGAAAAAAGGAAGTTTCCTTTCTTTAACTGGAATTTTAATTAGAACTTTGATTCAGAATTAAGCATCTGCTCCGATGTTTTTTGTTTCCGGCTTAGAATTAATGCACATGAAAATCGTTATTCGTATAATAAAAATCATTCTTATTCTTTTATTAACCATAACCCTGTTTTTCTGGATGAGCCTGTATGGTAGTGGCTATACGCCTCCGCGAAACAAGGAAATCACCTATGGCATTTATACGGTGGTGCTAGGCGCATTGCTGGCTTTACTGATTTTTCTGCGCCGAAGGCTGGAGAAATAACGCCACCCAAGCACAAAAACCTAGCTAACAATATACCTTTGTTGCTATTATGCTAAGGATGACTGATGACTAACGAACAACAAAACATTGAATACCGAAGTACCTAACAGAACATCATGGCCGGAGCCGGATAACCACAACCGCCCCTCTGGCAGGCTGGCTACCTACACAAAAGAGTACAGCCTGAAACATCTCGGAATAATATTTGTCGGACTCTTACTGGCAAGCCTGCTGGTTTTTGCCGTAGTACGATACAGTTTATCAGAACGAACCAAAAAGAGTTTTCAGGTAAACAGTTCGGCTGCCAACCAAAAACGATTAAAACGCAAAGAACACCTTGTTGAAGAAGCCGCCATGCTGACCGATGCCCGACTTTTAACTCAGCTGCTTGTGATAAAATCGCTCGACAAACCTACCAGTTTTCAGGATTTAGGCTGTATGGCACAGTTTTACAATAAGCCCGTACAGGGCAAAAACAGCATATTTACACCGTATTTCAAGGTTTATATCCGATACTCGTTTGAAGACAGCCTCGGCAATACTATTTTAACAAGAAAAAACTTTTATTTCGACGAACATCTGCAATTCATAGAATTTATTCAGTTGAGCAAATACGGCAAATCCTGATGGTTGCATACATACACAAGCGTATAGGCGTTTATCAGGAGCAAAAAAATCAGGCTAAGTAACCGCAACCGGACAGGAACATGGCAGAGGAATTATCGGAGGGCAGATAAAATCGTACCATTACACATCCGACGACCCCTCTGGGCTGTTTTTTACCTCACCCCTACATGAACGCCTTTTAATTGCACCATATTAGGAATTAAATACGAAATAAACCCCATGGCAGTTAACGCAAATTGCTCTTTTAATTGCACCATATTAGGAATTAAATCACCTTTTAACTCTTTATTATATACGTACCAGCCTGTAACGGATTGCCCACCCCAGAAAACCAGAAACAAACCTGCTAAGGCCAACGAAAGTCCGTTTTTCTTTAAGAATGATACCTTTTTCATGATTCCTAACTGCTTTGCCAGACTCTGGCTTTTATAAAAAATCAACTAAAATATCAGACCACGCAAAAGTGAGGAAAAAATTGCGCTGGCTTTCTAAGGTGTGGCAACAGGCAACCACTTTGAGTAGTTTTGTCTATACAATTCCACAACTAAACATGGGTATATACCTATGGCACAACTTTTTTTGCCTAAGCAACGAAACTTTTCTTTTTTTATCTTTAACTATTAATACCATGAAAGATTCAAACAACAGCTTTTGGGGAGCAATTGCCGGGCAGGAAAGCGAAAAACTGCAAGAACTCTTTGTGGATGGCCTGAAAGACATTTACTGGGCCGAAAAACATCTGGTAAAAGCATTGCCAAAAATGGCTAAAGCAGCTACCTCTGACGACCTCCGCAGTGCCTTTGAGCAGCACCTGACCGAAACCGAAGGCCATGTAAGCAAGCTCGAAAAGGTCTTTGACCTCATCGACCACAAGGCACAAGCCAAGCATTGTCCGGCTATGGAGGGCCTCATAAAAGAGGGCGAAGAAGTAATCGAATCAACCGACAAAGGCACCTTCGTACGGGACTGCGGTTTAATTATGGCCGCACAAAAAGTTGAGCATTACGAGATTGGCTCTTATGGTAGCCTCAGAAGTGTAGCCCGTATACTTGGGTATCATGAAGTGGCCGAAGTACTGCAAACTATTCTTGATGAAGAAGGAGCAGCCGATAAGAAACTGACAGATTTGGCGGAGTCACACATTAACGAAGAAGCAGCACAGGAATAAGCTGTGTGCGAATGAGTGAGCAGCCATCCCGCCTATGTAAATCATGGGAACAGATATTCCCCCTGATTAAGAAATCCATACAATACAGATGCACCCCCATAAGCCTTGCCCACGCAAGGCTTATTTTTTTTGATTATCAATCAGCTTAAGAGGTAGGTATAACACAATAACATTACCTTATCAATACCTACATAATATATTCATTTTCAGACACTTACAATACTTCATTGATAAATTTTTCAGATTTATCAAATATTATTAAATATGTTTGTAACTATTTGATAAACATAGAACACCCTTAAAAAACACCTTTGCTAATGACAGAATACGACACCACATTCAGAAATCTAATAGAAAACCCATTACTAAAAGAAATAAATACTCTACCAGAACCCAATATTTTAACCATTGGAAAAGGAGTAAAAGAACTAACCATCAGTAATTTATATGCTTACTTTCTTAACCCGCATGAGTCTCATGGGTTGAAGAGTTTATTTCTTGATTCCCTTAGAGAACTCTTAGATTTGAAAACAGATTTTGACCTTAATACAATCAGTATCAAGAGAGAAGTACACCACAAAAAAAAATATATTGACATCATCGTTAGAGATGCTTCAAACTTAATATTAATTGAGAATAAGCTCTTTGCGGATATATACAATAATTTGGAAATATATGAATCTTATGATAATGAAAAAACTGGAAAATACCTGATTATTTCAGTAGTGAAGTATTATGAAAGCATTGGAGAATGGCAGGTAAGCACCCATCAACAACTATTTCAGATTATTGAAAAAAGGTTTGAATTATTGGCTCCTAAAATAAACATTAGACAGTCAGAAAATTATAAAACTTTCATTGAAATACTAAAACAACAATACGACATTGTGGAAAATCTAACAGAAAAACTGACTTTTCTATCAGATAATAATGAACAAATAATCAACTTGTTTAGGCTTGTGAATGAAGTAAAATCAAGTTATCTCCAACAAGTTAGCTCTATCATAAGAAGCACTCTTGGGAAACAAATTAAAGTAACTATTGAAAGAAAAGCGTCCATGAACTTTAAAATACAAGGTACACCTTTGTATGGATATGTATTTTTCAATGATGAAAATACTAATAAACTTCTTATCAATATTTGGATTGCGGGAAGTGAATATTGGTATGAAGAATGGCATAAGGCTACCAATGGAATTTTTAGTGAGCTTGTAAATGAATACAATGGCCGCTTAAAGGTAGCCAAAGAGAAAAATAATAGTAAAGACTGGACTTCTATATTCTACAAAGAATATGAAATTAATAAACCAGATTTTGAAATAAACTTTATCCAA
Organism: Emticicia sp. 17c; assembly: GCF_037153985.1. NCBI lineage: Bacteria > Pseudomonadati > Bacteroidota > Cytophagia > Cytophagales > Leadbetterellaceae > Emticicia > Emticicia sp. 17c. Next base: position 86,450 of record NZ_JBBAYI010000008.1, on the reverse strand, counting down.
TCTATCAAAGAAATTTGGCAACCACTCATCACAGCATTACAAAAACTTAACCATACAAAAAACAGTAATTAGCCAGAATAGTACCGATATTTTTACGCACTCCAAAGAATGTATTGTGGTATAATCATGTGGCGAAAGCAAGGTTAATTCATTCAATAGAATTACTCTGAAGATTGGACGATTCAGGCAATTCTCCAGACTTAAGCCCTGCTATCAACAAACCCCTGAAAAGCTCAGTGCCACGCCAGTTATTGGGCTATATATTCTTATTACCGCCTTTATCAGATGCCCTTGCGTTGCTTGCTTCGCCCCCGATAAACTATCAATAAATGGCTAAGGGTTTTACGAGCAATGTCCAAGTCGCTTATTTCTATTTTTACCAGACCACTAGGGCAATTATACGACAAATAATTCCGGCTGTTTTTGCCTGACGCATCGGTGTATGCTTCTTCATTGTAGACCTCCCGCCAGTCGGTAAACGGAGCTGAAGCCGTTTGTATTCCGTTTTCGTTGATAATAATCTGCGGCTTGCGGTTTATCATTCCCCTGTATCCGATGTAGGTTATCAGTAAGCCCACTAACACAAAAAATGGCCCCATTACATAATCTTCCCGCAGAACACAAAAAAACAACCCTACTGCAAGTACCAGTACACCCAGCCCGAATTCAAGCCTCTTTTGCATTTTAGATATATAGACCCTTGTTTCCTGCGGCACACTCAGGTCATCCGTAAAGACATCATCTTTCAGAAATTTCTGTTGGAGGTCGGCCCATTTTACCTCTTCGGTCGCTGTACGTATCTCTGTTTTCTCAAAAAAACTTCCCCGCGGCCAAATCAGACTGAGTCGTACGGCCTCTCTTTCCAATCGGTGTACATTACGCACATTTTTAAAAGCCCATAGCCGCCATTTGGTAACCATCACACTCCACCAAAGCCACGCCACCAAAAAAGGAAGTATTATGGCTAACAGAATCCCAAACCCATCAATTAGCCTTGCAGAAATCAGATAATAATCAATAGCACCCCCTATTATCAGAATGCCTTTGGTGGGGTAGTCTACCATACGCTGCCCTTTACGCAGGGCCTCTTCAACGCTTACAGTTTCCATATTTTATTGTTTGGCAGTTGTCACAGTTATTCAGTACTTGGTAGCCATTATAAGTACATTATGTTTTCAAAATAAGCTATAATTTCTGATATTCCGAAAACCTCGCTGACAGTTTTTTTTCATCTTTCATGCCGTTAAACTCAACCTTGTTAACAATGTGGTTAGCCGCTTCGTACACTGCAAAAATGCACCAATCTACTTGTTAACATGTATAGCCGTTAAATAAAAATCGCTTGATTTTGCTAGCCCGCAGAAGGTTCTTTGCACAAAAGATTTTATTGAGCTGACAACACAGAACTACCCGCTTTTGCGCTTGCCAAGCTGCTGACAAATTTCAAATCAAAACGTATTATTCAAATCAATTTTTATGATGAAAAAACTGTTCATGATGTGTTTTATCTTCTGCTGTGCCTGTACCAAAGAAGACCCTCTGACTATCTCGGACCCAAGTTTAGAATTAAAATACGATAGCAAACACTTATTTACTGTTAAAAAAGGCGCGCAAACACTCTCTAACTCACTAATCGACTGGAAAGTAAGCGACACCAAAATAGGCACTATTGATTATGACGGTAATTTTAAAGGGCGTAAAATCGGCAAGACCGATGTCATTGCCTACACAAACGAAGGAACTGTAAAAGCTAGTGTTGAAATAACGCCGTATACCAATATGTATACCGAACCCTCGGTGGATTTCAAAAAATCGGCACAGGCAATTAAATCAATGGAAAAAAGAAAAATAAAAAGCGAAGACAACGAATATATTTTTTATGCCGGAGAAAACAGCAAAGTACAATATGTGATTTATCATTTTACGAATAATCAGTTAGAATCTAGCCTAGTCATATTAACCACAACGAAGGCAGTTGTTAACGAGTTGGCAGACTTTATTCATGAACGTTATCCGGTTTCTGGTGTGTTTCAAGGCCTTGCAGTAGCACTAGACGATAATAAAAACTATTGTATCTTTATGGATGTTGACGATTCTCTGGGGCTGGTGGCTATGTATTTACCCTACACCCCCAACAAACGCGAAAAACCAGACCCTGATTATTTAAAAAATATACTGAAATCTTACAAAGAAGCCATGCGCGCAAAAAAATAATTACGGGTTTGTTCAGCCACTAAAATCTTTTCTTGTGGCAGGTATGTTAACATACCTGCCACAATTTTTTTCAGCCAATAGGTTTTTCAGCCTTATACCAACCCGCAGCCAATTCAGCCTTGTAAAACCTACTCTTTATACTACCACACGTCAAATTTTGTAGCACTAGCAAGCCCATTCCGTAAAAACATCAAAAAACTGGCTTATTTAAACAATATTTCCTGCAAATTTGCTGTATATTGAACATATTACCCGAATTTCTGAATCCCTCATGCAAGGTCTTATTGTACTCATTTTGTTTATTGCCATTGTGGTTTTCTGCTTCTATATGTATGAAAAGCAGAAAAGTGCCTTCACCGTTACCGACGAATTCAAAGACATTCTGCATCTACTGAACAACACCAGCGAAAGTATTTTTATCAGCGGAAAAGCCGGCACTGGCAAATCGACGTTATTGCAGTATTTTACCGCCCGAACCACAAAAAAATACGTAATACTGGCCCCGACGGGCGTGGCTGCCATGAACGTAAAAGGCCAGACCGTACATTCGTTTTTCAGGCTTCCGCCGAGGCTCATCCAGCCGCATACACTCAAACCCGAATACGCCAAAAATGCCTTATATGAAAACCTCGACATGGTTATTATCGACGAAGTTTCGATGATAAGTGCCAATCTTATGGATGCCATCGACCAGTCGTTACGTATTAACCGCAACCGCCCCGACGAGCCTTTCGGTGGCCTGCAAATGGTTTTTATCGGCGATTTGTTCCAGTTGCCTCCCGTCGTTAAAACCGACCTCCAAGAGTACTTCAAGGCTACCTACGGGGGCAATTATTTCTTCGACAGCCCCGTTTTTAAAACCGATTTTTTTTATCACCGGAAAGAACTAACACACGTGTTCAGGCAGAAAGACGAACGTTTTAAGCAGGTACTAAACCGCATACGCGAAAACAACGCCAGTTTCAAAGATTTTGTGTTGCTCAACAGCCGCCACCGCAACAACGTGGGCGACAACAACAGTTCGGTGTTTCTAACAACCACCAACCGTAACGTAAAGAAAATAAACAAAGAGAATCTGGCAAACCTGCCCACAAAAGAGTTCAGCTATGAAGCAGCCCTGACAGGCAAAATCAACGAGGAGTTTGAACAACTAAAAAACCGCTTGGCCGAAAAAAAGATTTCGGAGCAAGAATTTGAAGATGAAATCGAGATGCGTTTCCCGACCAATGTGTTTCTGAAACTCAAAGTTGGCGCACAAGTAATGATGATAAAAAACGATAGCCTGAAACGCTGGGTTAACGGCACTGTGGGGCATATAAGCAAACTAACAGAAACAGCCATCTGGGTAGAAATTGGTGCAAATGTGTACCAGCTTGAACGCGAATCGTGGGAGGAAATCAGCTATCGGTATGATGCCCGAAGCAAAGAAATCAGAGAGAATATTCTCGGAACCTTCACGCAGTTTCCGGTAAAACTGGCTTGGGCCATGACAATCCATAAGAGCCAGGGCAAAACATTCGACAAAGTGGTTATCGACCTCGGCAGCGGGGCGTTCAGCCACGGGCAAACCTACGTAGCCCTGAGCCGCTGCCGTACCCTCGAAGGCATTGTTCTGAACAAGGAAATCCGCCCCAGCGACATCATTGTCGATGAACGCGTAATTGCTTATTACCAGCATTAAAAGGGCAATACACATTTTTTCTTCGCCACCCTATAACCTCATACCATTGGCATAGAGGGCATAAAAAACACCATCTGGCAACAGTACCTTGCCAGAATATTATTTGCTATTCGATGCCATTAGCCAGTATTTTATAAGCTAAACTGGCTTATTCACAAGTTGTCCACATTTTGTTTTTCCAATTTACCAATCAAAACCTACTACCAACCAACAGCCCAAACCACTTATGCCAGTGCCAGTTATTTTATTTGACCAATATCTATTAAATTAGCCTTGTTATATTTCTCTGGCAAACATGAAAATCGGTCTGGCACAAATACGCCCTGTCAAGGGCAATATTCCTGCTAATACACACAAGCACGAGCAGCTTATTAGCCTTGCGGTGCGCCATCAGGCCGACGCCCTGTTTTTTCCTGAGCTATCTCTCACAAGCTACGAACCCGAACTAGCCCACGCACTGGCATTAGCACCTGATGCTGGCGTGCTTACTGTTTTTGAGTCGTTGGCTCATGCGCACCGTCTTATGCTCGGCATAGGCGCACCCTTGCGCACACCCAAAGGCATACAGATTGCCCTCTTTGTTTTCCGGCCCGATACCAGTCGGGAAATATATGCCAAGCAAATGCTCCATACCGACGAGCTTCCGTATTTCGTACAGGGTCATACGCAACTCATCCTGCAACACAACGCCCTGAACATTGCCCCTGCTATCTGCTACGAATCGTTGCAAGAGAACCATGCTGCCCATGCACACGCGCTAGGGGCTAATATATATCTGGCCAGTGTAGCCAAGTCGCAAAAAGGCATCAACACTGCCTTTGCCCATTACCCACGTATAGCCCGCCAGTACAATATGCCCGTTTTAATGGCAAATAGTACAGGCCCTTGCGACAACTTTGAAAGCGCGGGGCAGAGTGCCGTCTGGAGTAATACGGGCGAACTACTCGCCCAACTCGACCACACACAGGAAGGTATCCTGATTTTCGACACCACTACCCACCAATGTGTAAAAGCACGCGTAAACTAGCCTTTTGGGTACCGAAAAATAGAAAAAATGGTATCCTGATACAGCGTAACCATTTTCTCCGTAACTTTTAAACAGTATTTATTGCTGTGCCTGAAAAACTCCTGCCAACGTGCGTTTGTTTACCTGTTTAATTGTTGTTGTTGACCATAAAGTTTTTCTGAATCTTAGCCCCATAGCAAGCCTGCACCGCATAAGTTGAAGCATTACGGATGGATTGATTTGCCAGAAGATACCCCAATGCCATTGGCACAACAGCAAACAACTATGTACCCTGACAACGCCAATACGGCCTCATTACAGGCTTTAGCTCATAATATTTTCGTACTCATTTAACCCATATTACCCATGTTTCAGAATGTTGCCTTCGATGTAGTCATCGGTCTGGTGTTTATCTATCTGCTATATAGCCTTTATGCCACAGTAATACTCGAGCTTATTGCCTCCATACTGGGCTTGCGTGCGCGTAACCTGAGCTACGCGCTCAACCGTATGTTATCAGACGAAAAACAATACTCCAATAAAATCAAATCGTTCTTTGCCCGTTTGTTTACGTCGTTTGTACGTGTCACCGGCAAAGCCATTAACCAGAAGGACAGCCCCCTTTTCAAGGCTTTTTTTAATCAGCCGCTCATCAAGTTTCTTTCAAGCGGTGGGCTGGGCAATACGCCTTCTTTTATTTCGCCCGAAAACTTCACCAAGGCGTTGCTCGACTCCTTCAAAGCCGATAACCCCAATGCTGGCCCGCTGGCGGCCATCAAACAGGGGCTTGAAACCTCGCCGTTGTTTACCGAAAACTCCGAAACAAAAAAACTGATTGAGTCTTTGCTCGACGATGCCAACAATGATGTAGAGAAATTCAAGAAATCATTAGAAAGCTGGTTTCTTAATACCATGCAACGGGCTTCGGGCTGGTATAAGCAAACCTCACAGGCTTTTCTGATATTGATAGGGCTGGCTTTGGCAGTTACGTTTAAAATCGATACCTTGTCTATCATAAAAAAACTCTCGAACGACGAAGCCGCCCGCAACAGGCTGGTAACAATGGCCGTTGAGTTTAGCGAGAAAAACCCAACCCTACCAACAGCCAATGCAAAAGACAAAACCGCCAAGCCACAAGACAATAATAAAAAGCCAGATGCTAGCGCATCAGCTACCGCCAAAGCCAATAAGAAAAGCCCGCCAGATGACGCTAAAGCAAATAACATTACCCCGCCAGATACCACCAAAGATGCCGCACAACAACAGTTAGACATGGTTCTCGACCTGAAAAAAACGTTGGAGGCCGACATAAAAGAATCCGAAAGTATCCTGACCTCGTGGGGGCTTCCTGAGTTCTTAAAGTATGACTCTAACACTGCCATACCTAAAGGCTTTGTGCGTATGCCATACGGAACTTCAAAGTTTCTGCTTGTACCCGAACACCTCGACATACCTGTTTTGAAAGAAGCCTTGCCGCCGGCGGAATCGTGCAACCCAAAAGAGGGCTTTGTTACTCTGAGTGCTTTTAAATATAAATGGCACTATTTCTGGGCGCATTTAGGGGGTTTTGTGCTTACCATACTGGCACTTTCGTTGGGTGCGCCATTCTGGTTCGATACCCTTAACAGGCTAATTAAACTCAAAACATCTGAAGGCAACACAAATAATGGCGGCAAATAACAATCATCTACATTAAGCATACTCATGAAAGGAATCATTAACCGTAACACAGATGTTTTTGCAAGCCCTAATACCAATGCTCAAAAACTGCAAACTTTAACGGTACAAGATATTGTCCAGATTAAAAAACCCATTACAGGAGACACCATCGAAGGGGATGATAGCTGGTACGAAATCGACAATGGCCGTTTCGTGTGGGCCGGAGCCGTTGAAGTAGATGCCGAATGCCCTACCCTGACCGACGAAGACAAAGCGCAATACATTGTGTCGTTTATTGAGGTAGACGACTTTGGCAAACCCAAACTACTAAGCGACCGCGCCCCCGACCAGCTTTCGTTTATGCCTGTGCGCCTGCCTGTTGAGGAAGCCAACGTAAGGCTCAATCCGATGCCTTCAGGCTTCTTTGTAAACAGGATTCTGCAAGACATTGATGCCATGCAAACCCAACGCACCCACGTCTTTATTTATATTCATGGGTTTCAGTTAAGGTTTATGGCTAACATGAAGCTCGATTTACTGAATCATTTTGCACAGAATTACATGGCTCATCCAGAAAACGCTATTGCCAAAGTTATATTCCTGATGTGGCCTTCGCAGGGGCGGGCAGACCGTAAAGAAGTTGACGACGACAGCATCAGGGCAGGCGAAGAATTTACCCAGAAAGGTTTTTTCAGTTTCTTTACCGAACTATCGCAGCAACTCAAACAGCGCGGAAAATTCCTGAATCTGGTGGTGCATTCGTTCGGTTTGCAGTTCCTGAACGGCATGACAAACCCCCTACCCAACGGCTTGTCGACTACCTTCGAGCATATTTTTTTAATGGCCCCCGACATTACGCACATGGCTATACAGAAAGACGTACAGCCTATACCAAACAATTTTAAACGGAAAAACAGCAAAGACCCGATTTTATATAACCTCGAAAACCTCAAAAAAATAAGTAACCATATACATATTTTTCATGACCAGAACGATTTTCTGCTTTATGCCAGTACCAAAAAATTTGTAGGAGCCAAAGCCCTCGACCAAGAACCAGACACTCAGGAACGGCAAAAGAAAAGCAACTTATACCGTAACCTCGGCAATTATGGCGATTTTCTGGCAAAACAGGCCAATAAATTACAGGATGGCTTTACGTTTTTTAACCTAGCCGACCTCATCAAGGGGCAGAATTTTACGCCTACAAACCAATATCCGTTCAGGTTGCAGAACCCCGCCACACTCAGAGATGTAGCAAAGATACTCCAGAACGCCGATTACAAGGGTGTAGGCAGCTTGGCAATTCTGGTAAACAACAGGCAATACACCAATTATCATCGGTATGTGTTTACGTGCAGGGCCGTGGTCGATAAGGTGCTAAACCTGCTGCGCCAGCCACAAGCCAACGACAACGAGCCGCCAGTTATAGCCGCCGCAGAGTAACCAACAGCATCCGCAAGCATTTTATGTCTGTTTCCGAAGAATGGCAATTCTTGTTTTGCGGAGTTGCCGTTCGGCTTTCTGATGCAGTTTCTGGTTATGCAACAGCCAGCCACCCAGCACGCCTATCAGGCTACCAATGGTAATATCCAGAAAACGCGCGGCAATTACACCATTAGCATCTATGCCCGCCCCTCGGCTGAGTTCAATCAGAAAAACGGTCAGCGGTGTAATAAATATTACTGCCAGTGCATAATGCCTCACCACCAGCACCTCAATAATAAACTGTAACACAATAATACTGATACAGATTTGCAAAGTAGAAAGGTTAAGCCGCAGCAATACCCACGAAAACCCCATACCCACAAACGTACCCACAATACGATGAAAACTCCGCTGCCCCACCTGCACCACATTCATACCCTGCATAATTGCCAGACACGAAACAGGTATCCAGTACGGGTTATCAAACTCAAAAATATGCCCTGTCAGCAACGAAAGCGCAATAAATAACCCTATAATCATCGACTCCGTCAGGTTAGTATAATGGCGTTTTCTGGCAGTAGGGGCTTTGATTTTCTCAGGATACTTCCTCACAATATACAGGCTATACGCCATCGCAAACAAGCACCCGCCTATGGTTCCGAGGGCTATCAGCCCAACTTTAGCCGGAATAGCCAGCAAATCGAAAGGCATACAACTAGCCATTGAGGCTATCATCACAAAAAAGAAATTGCCCGGTGGCGGCAGCCTGAAATAATTGGTAAGCCAGTTTACACCAAACGCATACAGCCCCAGCACCGCCGCCGATAGGTAAGTATTAAAGCTGAAAACAATACCTATGGTAAAACTAAGCACAAACCCGAACGAACAAGCCAACAGCGTAAGCATTCGGTTTTCGAGGTTGGTTGAAGGCAGATACAAAATAACCAACCCGCCCATACTGGCCAACGTACCGAAATCGAGCCGGCCAACCGCATACCCCGCCAGCAACGGCAAACCCACACAAACCGAGGCCAACACCGGAATGTGCCACAGCCGCTCCGACTGCTTTAACTGGAAAAACAGCCTGATTTCGCGCCGGATAATATCTTTCGTTTGTGTAAACATCAAGGCAAATATACATTTTTATGCAAATAATAAGGAAAAGTCAGCATAAAGTATGGTGGAATAAAAAAATGGCCGTAGTAATCTTTTTGTAGCTTCAGCAACGCAGCATACAATGCCCCTTATTAATGCTTAAAAAGCACTTGCTCAGGTTTCAATAAAGGCATTTGTTTGCAGCCAGAAACATTTTACATACAAATACAGAATTAATAATTTTATTTTACATACATTTACAGAATAAATAGTTTTTGAAGTATATGAAAGGAACCAATCTTGGCGAATTTGAAGAACTCGTGCTACTCACCATTGCGGCTTTAGTAAGCGGCGCATACAGCGTGGCCATCTGCGACGAACTAAGCAAACACACCGGCCGCACCGTACGGCTAGGCATTGCGCATGCCGTGCTGAACAGGCTCGAAGAAAAAGGGCTGGTAATAAGCCACCTCGGCGAAGCCACTAGTGCCAGAGGAGGCAAACGCAAACGCTTTTATGAAGTAACTCATGCCGGAAAAGTAGCCCTGCTGAAAGCCAAAGAAGCCCGTGAGGCACTATGGCGGATAATTCCCGGATTTAATCTGGAGGGGTCAATATGAAAGCACCTCAGAACAAACAATTGCCTGTAAACCCGCCCCGCATGGCACAACGCCTGTTGGGGTGGTATTGCCGTGCTGAATTACTGGAAGACCTTCAGGGAGACCTGAACGAATATTTCGAGCGGAATCTTAAAACCAGAGGAGCCACTTATGCCAGACTGATTTACTGGCTCGACGTGCTTAAGTTTTTTCGCCTATACACCATTCGTGAACCTGATTTTTTCAACTTTTACATATACATAATTATGATTAGCAGCTATCTTAAAACTTTTCGGCGCGGTCTGGTGCGCAACAAATTGTTTACTTTTATTAACATTTTCGGGCTGGCGGTAAGCATTTCGGTAGGCTTGCTGGTAGTAGCCTTACTAACCGACTTGAGTTCGTACGATGATTTCCATGTCAGAAAAGACCGCATCTATCGGGTCATAACCACTTCGAAGGGCAACACTACAATTGAACTGGCCTCAACTTCTGTTAAAGCTGGCAAGCGTATCAGAGAGTCGGTCAGCGGTGTAGAAAACCTCACCATTATGCGGCAAGGGTTTTCGGGCGATGCCCATGTGGGCGAAAAGTACCTGCCGCTAAATGGCCTATGGGCCGACGAATCGTTTTTCAAGGTTTTTTCTTTTTCGATGCTCAAAGGCAACCCCGAAACAGCATTAAAAGAACCTTACTCGTTGGTATTGACCGAAAAAACCGCTCAGAAGCTATTCGGCGAAGCCGACGCACTAGGCAAAGTAGTTAAATTTGATACCCTCAACTACGTGGTAAGCGGCGTAATAGCAGAACCCGACAAGTTTTCGCACATTCGTTTCGATGCCCTTGTTTCGTTTGCCTCCGCCGAAGCCAGCATGGGCAAAACCGACAAAAACTTTTATCAATGGAACAGCGTCTGGTCAAACTACGTATATGTAGTGCTGCCTCAGGGTACTGCCCCACAGGCCCTGCAAGCCAGTCTCGACAAGCTGTCGGCACAAGAAAACAAAACCTCTGATACCGATAAAATACAACTAAGCCTGCAACCACTCAAAAGCATTGTACTGGGCAAATCGCTGTCAAATGCCATTGGGCCTGCCGTGCCACCTGTGGTTATGTGGGTGCTCGGCGTATTAGCATTGGTTGTTATTTTGTCGGCCTGTTTCAATTACATGAATCTGTCAATAGCCCGTTCGCTACGGCGCGCCCGCGAGGTAGGCATCCGCAAAATTATTGGCGCACCGGGTGGGCATATTTTCGGGCAATTCATGACCGAATCGGTCTTTACAGCCCTGTTGTCGCTTATTTTTGCCTTTCTGTTATTTCTCTTTTTGCGGGGGCATTTTCTGGAGCTTGACTCCTTCCTGAGCAACCTGTTTTCGCTCCGGCTCTCGCTTAGGCTCATTTTTTATTTTCTGCTGCTATCTGTTGGGGTGGGTATTATGGCTGGTTTTTTACCTGCCTTGTTTTTTGCGCGTATCAACGCCTTGCAGGTGGTTAAAGACAACGCCAAGTTTAAAGTCTTCCGCCATATCAATCTGCGCAAAGCCCTCATTGTTGTGCAATATACGCTTTCGTTGGTGTTTATTGCTACTACCCTCATCGGTTATCGGCAATATAAAGGCTTTCTTTCGCTCGATTTAGGCTTCAAGACTGATAACATTCTGAATATCCGTATACAGCAAAACAATGCCGACCTACTCATTAAAGAGTTGAACGAAATTCCTGCCGTGCAGGAAATTTCAAAATCGAGCATGATTACAAGCCTCGGCAGTATGCACGGCACAACCATGAAATACGGCAGCCCGCCCGATTCGGCTATGGTATGGCTCAATATGGTTGACGAACACTACCTACCCATTCATGAACACAAACTCCTGACCGGAACCAACTTTACGCTGCACCCCAAAAAAGGCGAAGAAAGCGAAGTAATTGTAAACGAGCAATTATTGAAACGTTTCAATATTGGGCAGGGGAACCCACAAAAAGCCCTCGGACAAACCGTTATGGTTGATGGCAAAAAGCTCAGCATCATAGGTGTTCTGAAAGACTTCCACTACGGAACCGTCGAAAACAAAATTGAGCCGGTTATGTTTGGTTATTCGGACAACGAGCCGTGGGGTTATATAAATGTCAAGCTCAAAACCACCGATATACCCGCCACCATGCAGAGCATTGAAACCGCATGGCAGAAAATCGACAAGGTGCATGAGCTAAGTGCGCGTTTTTATAACGACCAGCTTGAGCAGGCATACAGCCAGTTTTCGGTCATGGTAAAGGTAATAGGCTTTATTAGTTTTCTGGCTATCTGCATTGCTTCGTTGGGTTTATTTGGTATGGTAGTATTTACCACCCAAATCCGCCTGAAAGAAATCAGCATCCGCAAGGTGCTGGGTGCAAACGAAAGCAGCCTGATTTACCTCTTAAGCCGTGGTTTTCTCAGCCTGCTTGCCATTGCGGCACTCATAGGGCTGCCAGCAACCTATTTTTTCTTTGATAAACTGGTACTCCGAAACTTTGTGTACCATTTACCCTTAGAGCTATACGAGTTCATTGTGCCACTACTGGCAGTTACATTACTGGCTTCGTTGCTCATAGGCTCTCAAACCCTGAAAGCCGCCCGTATGAATCCAGTAAAAAACCTCAAAACAGAATAAATCTCAGGGCAAGGGTAGCGCAGGCAAATAAGAATGAATGGCTTGCGCTACCCTTCAACAACCTATACTTATCAAATTTTTGCCTTGTGTTGTCTATAAAACTAACCACTTATCTATATTTTTCTGGTGGGGTGGCGGTGTATATGTACTTTTGAACAGTTTTTAATTTTCTGACTCAATCAAAACATATATAGTTATGCGTACTTCGGGCAAAATAGGAGGTTTTTTAGGTGCTTTGGCTGCCATTCAGCCAGCCATTATTTTAGGCGGTTTGCACTACGTAGTGAGCAGCCTTGACGGCAAAGACAACAAAACCGCTGGCGACAATTTCAAGGAAACCTTTGATAACGTTTATAAAACGGGCGAAAAATACGGGGCCAAACTTATGGAGAAGGCAGTCTCTATCAGTTCTGACCTTTTCGATGAATTTAACAAAAAAACGGCGGCCCAATAACACCGCCGTTTTACACTACAATTTTATTGGTAGCTTAAGTATATCCATTAGGGTGTAGTATATGCCCCATTCGCTGCAAGCATTCCTGACTGCCCAGATGCCTACCCGCTATCTGGTGTATTGCGGTCAGGCATTTTTATTGCCCGCCTCTACTCTTGAGGCCGCCCCTGTATTGTCATATTCCACAGAATCCTTGTGTAGCAATTAACCGCCACCAACCCCTGCGAACGAAATTTATTCGTTTTTCCTGAGTGTTTTTGCCCGTAATTTTTTTACTTTAGCACAGCAAAAGAAAACCGACGAAAATACCAGCTTCGTGTGTTTTACAACGCAATTATTCAATCCTAAAATATAGAATTCAGACATGAAGAAAAAGACAAGCGAGTCAAGGAGGGAATTCCTGAAAAAAGGAGCCATTGCCTCTTCGTTTTTTATTGTTCCCAGACACGTACTGGGTGGCGTAGGTTTTATTTCGCCAAGCGACCAGCTTAACCTTGCAGCCATCGGAGCCGGAGGTAAAGGCCGCAGCGACATAACCAATGCCTCGGTAAAAGGTCGTGAGCGCGTAGTGGCCCTTTGTGATGTAGATTTTTCTGGCTCTGCCAAAGAAACCGTGAAGCAATTCCCGACGGCTAAATTATATGCCGATTACCGCGAGATGCTCGACAAAGAAAAAGACATCGATGCCGTTACCATCTCGACCCCCGACCACGTGCATGGCCCTGCGGCAGCTTTTGCCATGGAGCGCGGCAAACACGTGTACGTGCAAAAACCCATGACACACAACATTCGTGAGGCGCGTATTCTGACAGAAATGGCGCGTAAATACAAAATTGTGAGCCAGATGGGAAATCAGGGGGCATCGAACCCACTACTCAAGACCGTACAAAGCTGGGTTGACTCCGGTAAACTAGGCAAAATATCGAAAGTACAAATCTGGACAAACCGCCCCGTATGGCCACAAGGCAACGCCATGCCTAAACCCGACGAAAGCCTTAAACCTAAAGATTTAGACTGGAACCTATGGCTTGGGCCTAACGAATATAAGCCTTATATACCCAATATGCACCCCTTTAACTGGCGTGGCTGGTGGGATTACGGCACAGGCGCATTGGGCGATGTGGGTTGCCACCTGATAGATATTCCGTTTAGAACCCTGGGCTTGAAATACCCAACCGATGCCGAGTGTAGCGTGGCCTCGGTCTATACCAAAATGTGGAATCCTGAATATAACCCTGAGGGTTGTCCGGCTTCTTCGTTCATTACCTTACATTTTGGAGCCACAGCAAAGAGCAAATCGCCGATAGAAATGACGTGGAGCGATGGCGGTATCAGACCCTCACACCCCGACCTCATTCCGGCTAATGAAGATATTGGCGGCACCAACAGCAGCAACGGCGTGTTGATAATAGGCGAGAAAGGAATTATCTCGACCAATATCAACGATAGCTCGCCTATGATGCCGAAGTTATTCCTGAGCGATGGAACCAGAGAAAACGGCCCTGATTTACCAAAAGACATTGAGCCTGAATACGGCCACCAACGCAGATGGGTTGATGCCTGTAAGGCTGGTTTCAAAAGCAAAGAGCATCTGGGGCTTACCTCGTCGTTCGATTACGCCGGCCCAATGACAGAAACCGTTCTGATGGGGAATCTGGCTATCAGAAGCTATTTGCTAAAACGCGACAACAGCAAAGGCCAAGCAGAGTTTTTTGCCCGTAAAAAACTATTGTGGGATGGTGAAAATATGAGAATCACGAATCTGGAAGAAGCCAATCAGTTTGTAGGTAGAACAACCTACCGCGATGGCTGGAAAGTGTAGTTAAGCGGCTTTTACAGCCCTGAAACAGTACAGCACCTAGTTCATAAAAACGCCCTTTCCTGTCAGGAAAAGGGCGTTTCATTTTTTATTCATACCTAAAATTAAAATCTTCATCTGTGGTGTTTGTGTTAAGTTATGGCAGTTCGAATGAATTCAAATGTGGGGTTTCATGAAAAGCCAACCCCTGTTTCGTATGCTTTGATAGTAGCAATGGTTCTATTTGGCCCAGCGTATAGCTGGTAAATAATCTTAACGGGTTTTTTAGTTGCGGAAAAAGCGTATGTTTTTACTAATAAACATGATACTTCTGTTTGTGTGTGCTAAAACCCTATCAAGATTAGCAGGCACTAGCGGCCAGCTTACACGCCCACGCTTTCTGGATTAAATACTGTGAACTTGATAAACCCCGTATTAGGCGAAAAGGAAGACTGAAAATGAAGGTTCGATTCGTTCAGATAATTAACAAATTTCTTTAGTTTTTCTTTCGGAATCTCCTTGTCAATCGAAATCACCAACGATTCCTGTAAATAACTAGTCTTTAAATCGCTATAAGCAATTTCGCATTCTTGCAGTGCGTAGGTAATGTCTCTGTTTAGTTCCTGAAAATTTTTCATTGCTTATGTCATTTTAAAAATGGTAAAATCAGATAAATTATGTTAAAAGCAGGTGGAATTAATTATAAACTTGCAGGGGTAGAGAGTCATAAGCAGCAATGATATATACAAAGGTACATTTTTTGTTTAAACTTTAACAACAAAAAACCACAAAAAATTAAACAATATTAAAAAAAAATAAATTACCAACCCTTTTGATGATTAAAAGGTAGCACAAACAGCTTATTGCCCTTACACCATTATTTTTATGTTATTTTTTGGTTACTGCTCCCGATTTTTTTGCCGGAGAGCATACGCCTTTTGCCGAACTCTCAGGCTCACTATGGGCAGAGAAGCCAATAAAAATGCCTTTGGTGGCAAGGCACTCAAAGGCATAGAAAAATTTCCGGCAACTTCCTGATATGGGTAATAAAGCAGAACCTGTTTATTAAAAATCATTATTCATAATTATACGTATAACTAATGCCGTTGTTCTCAAGCACTTTTTCAGGAAAACCGTCGGCTGCATAAGTAAATACCCTTGTAAAGTTGCTGCCTCCGGTTGCTTTTATTACGTTGTTCGGGCTTTTGTTAAAAGCACTTATCCAGCCCGGGCGTTGGTTCATGTAATAATAAGGGTTGGGGTGGTTATCATACTCATAAATAACCACGCTGCCATCGGGGTTATTGAGTTGAACAATATTATCGCGGGCATCGTATTCAAAAGTAGTAACCGAGGTATTCTGCCCATTTTTAATTAACTGCTTTTCAACACGGCCTTTGGTATCATACACAAATTCGGTAACTACATCGTTAAGCCTACTAATCTTTACCAGTTTTCCGGTTTTATCGTACTCAAATATTTCTTCTGACAAAACACCCATCTCCGGATTACACAACGCCAAAGTGCTTGAGTACAAACTACGGCTCTTCATGGTTATTTTATATAACAAATTACCTTTGTATTCGTAACTGTACTCGTCGGTTGGGTTTGTTTCACAAAAACCAAAGTAGTTTTCTTTCGTCAGAAGATTATTCTTATACACAAATGTGTATTGGGGTTTGTTATTAGCCGTCAGGCTGACAAGCCTTTTACCTAAACTTTGAGTGCCAGTATCTACTTCGTTCTTTTTACAGGCCACGCCTAAAACAATCAGACAAAGAATAGCTAATTTTTTCATAATCGGTTGCGTTGGGTTTTATGTAACAGAATATACAAAATTAAGCAAAAAAAATACGCAAAATCAAGGCTTCTGGCCAATTTCTCTATAAAAACAAGCGTATAAAGTATTTTAGGGCAGTAGCCGGTTTTGTATCTGGCACTTCTGGGTTTCAGAAATGGTTGTTATTGTGTATCTTTATTTATTGATTTTTCATGATGCGATTCGACAAGGTACTTCCGAGCGACAGGCTAAAGCCTTATATCCGGCACTTTATTATTGCCGAGAATCCTCACGAGCATACCTACAAGGTGTTGCCCTCTATGAGCCTCGTACTGGGGTTTCAGTACACAGGCAGGCTTTCGGTACTGAACCAACAACACGAAAACAGCCTTGCAGGTGCAGGCATTACAGGCATGGCAGATACCTACAAGGTTTTCAAAAACTCGGCGGGTATAGGTACTATTCTTGTCTATTTTACCGAAATCGGTTTTGCGCATTTTTCTACAAGCCCCGCCCATGAGCTATTTAACCAGAGTGTGGCACTCGACAACCTTTTCGATACCGAAAAAGTGCGTGAAATAGAAGAGAAACTGGCATTGGCACAAACCGACAAACAGCGGATTCAGCACGTAGAACAGTTTCTGGTGTCACAGTTGAAAGATATTCAGACCGATAAACTGGTAATAGAAGCCGTAAAACTGATTTATAGCGCAAAGGGCAATATCCGTATCAAAGAACTGAACGAAAAACTTTTTATCAGCCAGAGTCCGTTTGAAAAACGATTCAGAAAACTGGTAGGCACTACGCCCAAGAAATTTGCCTCCATTGTGCGGCTCAACACGGTTATTAATGCGCTGTCTACCGAAAAATCGCTGATTGACATCTGCTACGAAAACCATTTTTTCGATCAGGCGCATTTCATTAAAGACTTCAGGCAATACACAGGCGACACCCCCGAAAATTTCAAGCGTTCGTTATAGAAAAACGATTTTTTACAATTCCAGCCCACCCGATTGTCGGAAATTTGTACGCAGATAAACCTATGGCACTGGTCAATATTGCAAGGTATTAAACAGCATTGGCCAGCAGGTTAAATATTGTTTCATCAAAACCGACAATCAGCATTATGTTTACATTAGAGCAAATTAAAACCGCACACGCAAAAGTAAAATCAGGGGCCGATTTCCCGAAATACATTCAGGAACTTAAACAATTAGGCATTGTTTTTTACGAAACTTACGTAAGCGACGGCCATACACATTTTGTAGGCCAACGCCAAGAGCAGCTTACTTCAGCCGCCAAATATACCGCTCTCACTATTGCAGAGCAGTCTGACACCCCGCAATTCATAGCCGAACTAAAAGCCCACCAAGCAGGCCAGACCGACTACCCCGCATTCTGCGACAGTTGTGCAAGGCTAGGCATAAACAAGTGGGTGGTTTCGATGGAAAAAATGACCTGCACCTACTACAACAAAGCGGGCCATGAACTACTAGTTGAAGAGATACCACAATAAGCCGAGTTTCTTCCCCCGAATAAAATTTCGGGGGGGAATCCCCCCACAAGTTTTCAAAAGCTGGTATAGTTTTTTTAACTTAGCCCACAAAAAGCAATACCATGAAAACAGCACACATACTTGCCCCTTATTTTCTGATGAACAGAAAAACCCTACCAAACACTTTTGTGGCTGGCAACGGGAAATCAGACAACGAAACCTTGAAAGACAAAGAGGTTCTGCAAGATGAAAATCTGGAAGACGAAGAACTACCCGATGAAAAACCGCATCCGTCCGACGAGGGCATCAGCTATGTTCCTGACGATATAAATACTTACCCCGATAAAGCCGAGTCAACCTTTGAGACCAACAATCTGGACGAGAAATAAGCCTCCTTTATAGCCTCTAAGTACCTGATAATGGCAGGTTTAGGCATTATTAAAACTTCTGAGGCTCTTGGCTGGATACCTCAACAAAAGCGCGTATATTTGTTGAGGTACAACACTTAACCTTTTTTTATCATGCTTAAATACGCAACCTTAATTCTGTTTTTTAGCCTTGCACTAGGTACAACAATTGCACAAAACCCCAATACACTTTCGGCCGACGAAAAAAAAGCAGGCTGGAAACTACTCTTTAACGGCAAAGATTTTAAAGGCTGGCATGCCTACGGCGCAAAAGATGTTGGGTCGGCTTGGGTAATCGACGAGGGCGCCATCAAGCTGAGTGTGCCAGAACGCGCCGGTAATAAAGCCAAAAACGGCGGCGATATCGTAACCGACGAAGAATTTAGCGGTGATTTTGAATTAAAAGCCGAATGGAAAGTGAGCAAGTTTGCTAACAGCGGTATTTTCTTTTTTGTGAAAGAAGCCCCTCAGTATAAAAATATGCACGATACCGGACTGGAATTACAGGTTATTGACGATAAAATTTACGAAGGTGCCGCCGAAAACACCCACCGCGCCAGCGACTTCTTCGGTGTGGCTAATGCCCGCCTGCGCGAAGGCAACCCACAAGGCGAATGGAACCAGATTCATTTTATTGTGAAGAAAGGTAAACTTACTGTCTATCAAAATGGCTTTATGGTACAAGAGCATGACCTCAACAGCAAAGACTGGAAAGACCGTATCGCCAAAAGCGGACTCGCCAAAGCACCTATTGCCAAAGCCATTTTCAGCGGTCGAATCGGCCTGCAAGACTGGGGCAGTACTGTCTGGTACCGGAACATCAAAATACACAAACTCTGAGTGTGATTATTGCTTATTTACCCCAATATTGGCGCAGGCACATAGGCACAGCCTACCCCCTTCCGGCTTGCGCCAGTGTATGAAGTATTTGTTTTTTATGGGGGTGGTAAGATTCAACTAAAATCGCTGGTAGAAGAAATAAAAAATAGCCCTGCTTAACCAATATTGCCCTACAAAACCTTTACACCTAAAACATACAGAGCGGCTGTTCTGACGGGGGCATTTCGGGGCGAAACTATTTGAACAAAAATATCTCTGCCAAGATTTATATGATTTTCGACCTGCTTGTTTTCATAGTCAAAAACGAACTTGTGGCTTTCTGTAAGGCTGAATTTCAGGCCACAAAAAAATACTTTACCAGATGATATTTTAATCAGGATACTTACCTCCGCCGAAAGTGCCAGTTCGCTAAGCGGTATAGCGGCTAATTGTTGCTCATCAAAATTTGTGACGATATTACTCAATGCCTTCGTACCATTGTCATAATAAGCATCTGTACCAGTAAAGGCCGTTTTTCTGTTGCGGTGATACGCCAAACCACCTACATTCCAAGCGATATTACCATCGTCATAGTAAAGAGATGAGCCATTCCATGCAGTTTTACCACCCTCATAGTAAACAGTTGCACCACTTAACACCCGCTGCTGATTTTCATAATAGATGGCCGGAGGAATAAAAGCGTTTTTCCCGCTTTCGTAATACGCATTAAGCCCCTGCCAAGCTACCTGCCCATTTTTGTAATAAAGCTGCGAAAACGCACTTATGCTGCCCACACAACACAACAAGGGCAGCGCAACGAACCGAATAGATTTGCCAATAAAAATCATTATCTGCTAATTTTAACTCTAGCTAATATACGAAGTAAAATTTAAACAAAAGCCAAGTATTGGGCTTGTATAAAGGCAAAAATTTATTTAATGGCACTCATTAAAGTTTTTTCGGTTTTATAGGCTCCTGATAAAACCCTGTGCCGATAAACACCCACAGTTTACAGGTACGGGGCATCCTGTAAGTGTGTCTGGGTATTTATCGGCACATTGGCTCAGTGTAAACACTATTTTTCTGTTACTGGCTTTCTGGCTTCTGCGGCTTCTTTTTGTATTTGTGCCAGTTCGTGTTCGGCATTATGAACCAGACCCGACTTTTCGATAGCCGTTTTCTGCGACAACAGGGCTTTACCGCCGTTGGCTTTAGTCATATTTCGGATGAGGCTATCCTGGTCGTTAATCATATACGGCGTAATTTCCGACTGAACCGCCAGCGTAGCTGCTGCCTGTTTGTAGTCGGTTCTTAGCCAACCGATATATGCTTTCAGGAGGTTTGTGCGGCGTTGCAGGTATTCGTCGAATATCTCGCGTTTTTCCTGCACTTTCAGGTGGGCATCCATAAAAAGCATTTCCAGTGCCACGCCCGAAATACCCTGTTTGAGGTCCTTGAGGGTATCGAACGAAATATCCGGCGTTTGGGTAAACACATAAATCACTTTGAAAAGCGTTTCGATTTCAAGCCTGATAGATTCCGGCGCGTGGTCCCAACTCAGGTATGAGGCTTTCGAGCCTTTTTCTCCCTGAATAATAGCACCCGTTTCACCTTTTTTTACAAAGCCTTCAATTTCGCCCTCAATAAAAATCTTGGGGTTGCCGTGGTAATCGTTCGTATCGGCAAAGTTGCTCAGCAGGTGTTCCAGCCGTTCAATAGCCGTTTGTACTTCTGCCCAGTCGGCGTGTTCGTCTCTGGCAAATATGACCGGAATTTTCCGAATGGCATTCACGCCCGAAACTTTTTCTTCCCAGCCCTCGTCGGTCTGTTCAAAAAGTTTGTATTCCTCATCGGTGTAGACCTCAAAGAAAGTCACCAGTTTAGAGTCACCCTGCCGTTGATACGCGCGGCAGAAGGCGGTCATGTCGCCGTACTCGTTAAAGAACGGATACAGCTCGTCGCCTGTCCACGGGCTTATTTTCAATACCTTGAGCCTGTACGGTGTTTCAAAGCCGTAATCGTTGTGTTTTTCGTCGGTACTTTCGCCGGTAATAAACCATACTTCGGCTACCTCGGTGGCTCTGAACAAATCGCGGGCAATTTTGCGGTTGAAACTGTCCATTTTGTTGGCGGCCAGAATGGTTCTGAGGAGGTCAAGCACCTTACTTTCGGCATTGTTTCGGGGCTGCCCCACCAGATTGACCGGATTTCCGAACAGGAAAGCCACCGATGCGCCGACTATCTTTTTCTGGATTGGCAAACCCAGTCGATTGACAGCATCCCAGCGGTCGAAACTGCCGTCTTCATTCAGGATTTTGCGGTCGGGGCGTTTGTGCCAGTCAAAAACGGGGTGCAGACTCACCTCGTACTGAGCCTTGAGGGTCTCGACGGCTGGGTGTGTTTTGGATTCTCTGAAAAATCTGATTGATTCTTCGATGTTGTGGGTGTTGGTAATCTCGAAAACTTTCATGTGGATATTTTTTCAACAAATATAATAATTTATACTTACATTATAAGTATAAATTGAAAATAATTTGTGAAACCTCAAAACCAACACCCCTCCCCTAAAACCCATACCAATCTTCATTGGCTAACTCTTCATAAAGCCCTATTTGATTTTTTTGTAACAAACCTTTTTCAGCTAATGGGGCAATGATTGCGTAAGCCTCACGCCGGATGGCTTTTGCCGAAGCCTGTATGTCAGGCACTTCTGCCTCTGGGTAGTAATGCTCTGCCAGTAGTATTTTCATTAAGTCGGCAAGGTCTCTGGAAATACCAGCAAAATTATAGACAAACTCCACAATAACACCCTGTGTAGCTTTACACACAGTTTGCAAAAGCGTACGGCTCTCTGATAAGCAAGATAAAGCCTCCAAAAAATTCTTTTGCTGTTTATAAACATCCCCTAACTTATAAAAAGAAATAGCTAAAACATTTTTATAACTAAGGTTATCAGGACTAAGTTTAACAACTTCTTTACATAAATGGTTATATTCCTGATAATGCTCCAATGCTTTGTCCAAATCTCCCTTTGCCTCATAGATACTTCCTAGGTTCTCATAAGAAATAGCTAAACCATTTTTATAACTAAGGTTGTCAGGACTAAGTTTATCAAGTTCGTTTGTAATTTTTAAATCTTCCCGATAACACTCTAATGCTTTATCCAAATCCCCCTTTGATTTATAGATATTACCCAATTTGTGATAAGAAATAGCTAAACCATGTTTATAACTAAGGTTGTCAGGACTGACAGCATTTATTTCTGTCCTCAAACGATTATACTCATGATAATGCTCTAATGCTTTATCCAAATTACCCTTTGCCTCATAGATATTTCCCAGATAACTATAAGAAATAGCCAAACCATGTTTATAGCTAAGGTTGTCAGGACTAAGGGCACATAGTTCTTTAAATAATGCCTCTTCATCCTGATAATGCGCCAAGGCTTTATCCAAATCTCCCTTTGCCCGATAGATACTTCCTAGGTTCTCATAAGAAATAGCTAAACCATTTTTATAGACTAGATTGGCTGGTTCCTGATTGTTTAATGCCTGATAAATAGCATGGTAATTAGCCCAGTAACTGCTTTCTGCTACTATGTCACCTGTATTGTTGGCATAAACCCCCGCACTAAAATTCAAATTAGCAATATTTTTATCTGGCAAAGCCTTGAAACTTTTGTTAATGCTTTCAATCAGTTTAATGTAAGGAGCAGCGTCTTTTAAACTGATATTTATCAGGTTATAAGCGTCGTCCTTTAGTATAAACATTAGCCTGTCAATTAAGCCTTGTGTTTGTTGTTTTAAGAGATGCTGGTGTTTGGTTAGTAGCAATTCTTGTATAACAGGGCTTAGGCGGTAATTTTCTTCTACCAGCCCTAACCAGCCTTTCTTTACCAGTTCTTTCAGGGTTTTCAGTAAAGTCAGGTCTATTTCTGGCAGGTTTTGCCCTAAAAGCTCATTAAGGAAACGCAGCTCGTAAGGCTCGGCGGGTAAAATAGCCAAGTTCAGCAGTAGCTTTATTTGTTCTGGGGCAAGCTTGCTAAAATCATAGAGCCTATCCAGAATTTCGTCGGTGGTGGCAGGGCCATGCTTGGGGGCAAGGGTGTAGTCGGTATTTATTTCAAAACTATGGGCTTTCAGGTACAAACCTCCGGTTTGTAATTGTTGCAAGAACTGAGCCAGTGTTATTCCTGCACCCCTTAGTTCGGCCAGATTCTTGGCAAAAATCTCTATCAGTAAAGTATGATAATGAATGGCTTCCAACAGGCGGTCGAGCAGGACCTCAAACTGCGGGTTGGTAGGCTCGTTGTAGAAATGCTTAAAGAGATCTTTGGCCAAAGCCGGCGGCAAGTGCCTAATAGGCAACTCCTGCGTGGACGGAAATACCCCATTACAACGGCTGGTTATGAGTACGTGCCAGTGAAACCCCGCAAACTCACGCCTGAACCAATGGAGGTCGGGTTCGTTGTTGGCGTTGTCGAGCACCAGCAGGCAATTATCATGCACTTGTTTGAAGGCCCTTTTAAGGGCTTGCAACTGCTGGGTTTCGTCCATGCCCGACAGATTCACGTTCAGTTCTTCTGCCAGACTTTTCAGGGCTTCCAGAATACCGTTTTCGCAGAAAAGCCAGGCGTTGTACTGGTAATGGTGCAGGGTATCGTGCCAGTATCGGGCGGCCAATGTGGTTTTACCAATACCCCCTTCGGCATTTATTAGTACCAAACTACCCGAACTTGTCAGGCTGGTGCGTATTTGCTCGCGTTCGTTTTTACGGCCAATAAAAAGGCTGGGTTCAATTGCCCCATTAAGGCTCAGGAGTTTTGCCTCTGTTTCGTAATAATTCAGGTAGGGGGCTTCAGAGCCATACACAAAATCGAGGTTATCTTTATCAGTAAATAATTTACCGATATGGTCTCTGATGTTAAGCGTAAACTCACTTACCTCGGTAAACCTGAACGGCCATTGACCTGTTTTTGCAAGTTCGGCCTCAAGGATTTCCAGATTCCTGACGTTCTCTGGCTTAGGCGTAAACGAAACAGGGTTTGTTTTTTTACAGATATAAATATGAGGCACCCCACGTGCCTTAAATAACGCAAGAGCCTCTTGGTACTCTTTGTTGGTAAACTTGCCCAGTTCGCCCCAGTATACAAGCACGAGAATATGACAGGTTTTGAGTTTTTTGTAGTAGAAATCCTGCTTGGGGGTATCATGCACGGCGGGGTCAAGCGACTCCCACCGAACCACCGTTAGCATGGTTTCTTTCTCGTCCAGTTCGTCGTTATAACGGCCGATAGCTATTTCAAATTCATCTCTTTCTTTCGCCAGTTGCTCCGAAGAAGCCAGAAAAATATTGTACCGTTTTTTAGTCATAAAATCAAGCCCTATAATTTTACTCAGCTTTGCTGTTTGCAGCAAGTTAAAAAAATTTCAGGCAAATCACCAGTTTTTTTATTAATCGGGCGTTGGGGCATTATCTCTCAGAAAAACACCAGCACATTGGGCAACAAAATGTTGGCGTTAAAAATAAAGCTGCTCTGAAAAAGGCTCATAAAGATGCCTGTGTCTATGTAGTGTTAGCCAAATACCTAATACAAGCGGGGTGTGGCAGCCACACCCCGCGCCACACCCTAAAACAAATTGCCCAGATTTGCAATTTTCCGGCCAGTTCTGGCAGGCCAGAAGGTATTCGCCAGTGCATCGAAGGCATCGGTGCTGCGGCCAAGCCGCTTCCTGATTTCCTCTTTAGGTTCTATAATGATGCTCCCGTTGCTCTGAAACCGCCATTTTATTTCGGTGGCTTCCTGCGCTAACCCTGCTTCGGGCGGCAGCATGGCATTTTGCTTGTTTTTAGGGTTGAGCCAGTCGCGCACGGCCCAGAAAAGATAAGCCCGCATATTGGCAAAAGTATATTGCCCTGTTACGTCGCTCAGTTTATCGCCTTTTTCGTTGCTGGCGGCTTCGCTGTACTTACATGAGTATACGCGAGCTTTAAAGCCCAGTTCGGTCAGGCGGGCATATACGCCTGCGCCCTCGCCGATGGTATCAATCAGGCAAATGCCGTGGTGGTGCTGGCTTAGTTCGGCGGCGGCGCGTCCGGCCACCTGCATGTGGTCGGCCTGCCCGCCCGAATTTGAAGTCGTAAACTGTTGCACCACATTGCCATAGCGGTAACAGAAAACGCTGCTGTCGCGGCCCATACCTGCTACGTCAACCCCCAACCGCAAAGGCTCGTGGTATCCATAGCCATGCTGTTGGTGGTAATCTTGCCAGCGTTTTTGTGCTATTTCAATCCAGACTTCCGGTATGAGGGCATCTTCGGAGAGCTTCGGGAATTTGCCCAATACCTTTTTACGGAAATCGTCTTCGGGCCTGTACCATTTTCCATCAAACTGAAAATCGTCGAGGGTTTCGTTAAAATCCTGTTCCCGAATGGGTGTACACCAGTTATCGAGTTTATCTTTCACCCAGTCATAATCTACCTGTCCGGGAATCAGGCTTTGCCGATGCACCACATTCGGGGCCGTGAGTGAGTTTAAGCGGAATTTTGCCCAGCGGTCGCCCTTCTGGCTTCGGGCGGCATAACCAATGCTCGAATTAGGATTAAAAACTATCAGTATGCGCGAATTACCCTGCAAATTGCCCTCAATAGCCGTGAAGGTGTCATCCAGAATACCCGATGCTTCGGTTACCACAAACATGGTATTGACCGCATGAAAACCCGACCACGACTCGTGCCGGTGAGGGTCGGCCCGAAAGGCCGTCAGGAACCACTCTTCGTCGTCTGTACGTATATCGAACGAGGTCATTCTGCCGGGTAAATCAACACCCCTGCCTTTGGCCCGATAAAACAGGCGGGCAATTTCTGGCACACAAATGTTTTTTACCTGCCGTTCGGTTGGGGCCGTAAGGGCTACTTTGGTGTTGGCTATGAGTTCGCCTTTGTCGTTCCAGCGGGGTGTCAGGTACATGAAACATATTGCAGCTACTGCCGCCACAAAGTCTTTACCCCGTGCCGTACCCGACACCACGCTTGTGCGGGGGTTTACCTGCACCGAGCGCAAAATGGCCTCTTGCTCGGCATCGAGGTTTACGCCTAATGCTTCGCGCGCAAACAGGCACCAGTCGTTGCGCCAGTCGCCGATTTTAGATTTGGCGGTGGTTTCGTATAATTCAGTGGTCATAATTGGCAGACGTTTCTTTCAGAAAATCGAAAAAGCTCTTTACAAGCCCTTCGCCCGTGTCTTTTTTCTCGGTCAGGCCCAGCTTGCGGGCAATAATATTGGCATTGAACAAGCCAGCCGCCACACCTTCAAACTGCTGCGTTTCAATAATTTGCCTGATACGCGCCACAACGGGCGAAAAGGCTTCTTCCGACTCATATTCTTTAAAGCCCTGTGTGCTGAGGTCGATATAATTACACAGCCCCTCAAGTGTAAACGGACGCGTAATTTTTACATCTGCCGTAACAGCCCTACCCTGATGCTGAAACACTTTTTCTTCAATCAGGGGGTTATCGAGGCACCATTCAAAATAGGCGTTGCACGCTTCTATTAATGCGGCAGGGGTTTTAAATGCTTTGTCCTTTGCATTTTTTGATCTTAACTGGTAATACTGTTTTTCTGTAAGTTGAGCCATTTATTGTGGATTTAATAGGCAAATATACAAAATTTAATACTTACAATATAAGTATTAAATAAAAAATTATTACCAATTGTAAAACAAATCTCTATCAGGCCGTTAAGCGTTTTATTGGCTCACCACTCAAATAACCATTATAAATATACGTATAAATTTCGCCTGACAGATAAAGCCTAGAATCAGGCTTTGCTGCTATGCCGATTTCATCAAACAGCCAACCATTATGGGTAGGAACACCGGCATAGGTACCATAGAATAAATTAAGTTACCGGATAATCAGTTTTTATTGTTTATCTACCATCTTCAATTAATATTTACTATTCATTCGTGGCTGTTGTAAGTACTTTCAGTTTACATATTTTTATTGCTTGGCCAAACCCATAAACACCCCAATGTTATGATAAACCGGAATTTCTTTTTTAATAATTGCCGTAGCCTTTTCCTGAATGGCAGGCTCACGCAAAAACAGGTAGATGGCATCACAACCATACTCGACGAATGGGAGGCACACCATAGTAATGACGACGACCGCTGGCTGGCCTATATGCTGGCAACAGTACACCACGAAACCAACATGACTTTTCAGCCTATTGAAGAAATAGGTAAAGGCCGTGGCAAACCTTATGGCGAAAACCTGAAAATGAACAAAAGAACGCGCTATACCAACACTACTAATTTGTTCTATGGCCGTGGTTTTGTGCAGCTTACGTGGTACGACAATTACGAAAAAATGGGGCAACTGCTCGGACAGGATTTTATTAATCATCCTGAACTGGTGATGGAACTCACCAACTCTACGAAGATATTGTTTATGGGTATGATAGGCGGCTTGTTTACCGGAAAAAAACTGGCCAATTACTTCAATGCAACTAAAGAAGACTGGAAAGGTGCCAGAAGAATTATTAACGGCACCGATAAAAACGCCCTCATTGCCAATCTTGCATTAAGCTATTATGGTTCTATCAGTTATACGGTGTAGGTGTATTGAGGGGCGTTGGTCAAAAGTTCTAACTTTATAGCCCAACGGCACACCCAAACCCCCAAAGGTGCGGGTGTGCCGTTTTTACTTGCTACTTTATTGCCTGAATGCAATACCCATTTGGTTAGCCCTGTACGACTCCTCTGTTCCATGAAAGTCGGCTATCATACTGTTCTGGTAGGGGTCGTCATTCCAAGCATCTTTTACCTGTAAGGCTTTACCCGTAGGCAAATACACGGCTGTTATCTTATACCGCCCGATAGGAATATCAACCAGTCGGTTACGGTTCTGCGTACCTGCTTTGCCACCTCTGAGTTTCAGGGTTTTCCCCTGTGAGCCATCAATCAAAGGGCCGTCAGGCTGAAAGGTAAATTCTATGTTTTCCGAATCCTGCATTTCTTCTTCGTTAGGGTCTTTGTATAATTCTGCCGCCCCGCCGTAGTATAAATTCAGGCTTAAATCAGGCATACGCCCTTGCAGTTTCCATCGAAAATTCCTGACAGGTTTTTCTTCCTGCGTGAAAGAATCATCGTTTTCGGGGTCTAGCATAAGTTTATACACGCGGCCGTTATAGGCTTTTAGTATATATGCTTTGGCTACCCATTGGCCTAAACCCGGCACTACTGCTATTTTATAAGACCCATCAGCAGCCGATGTGGTTTCGGAGCCACGTCCTTTAAAAACAGTATTATCGATATAAATAGTTGCTTTGGGCAGCCCCTTGCCGCTTGGGTCGGTTACTTTTCCGGTCAGGTAACCAGCCTGCCCGCCGGGCTTATCGGGCGACGGGTTCTCGTTATCAGGAGTAGTGCAGGCCGATGCCCCTACACATAAACAGGCGGCTATTATAAGGGTACGAGAAAAATAGGAAATAAACATGGCTATATGATTAGTTAAAATTTTTATGGTTAATAAATAAAGACTGAACAGCTAACACAGGCATAAAGCGGGCTTTCATAACCACCCACGCAAACAATACCCACACCAACGCCGAATAAATGCCGTCGATACAAAAAGCAACATTACTACGCCCTAGTAGCAACGATACCGGCAACCACAAACCCATAGCCAACGTAACTAATGGCCCATAGGGTTTTAGCTGACCGCTTCGGAAAACCGCCCATGCTACTAGCAGCATCAGCAGGTTACTTACAGGCCAACCGGCATCGAGTATGTAAAAAAGCACAGGTTTTTGTGTAGAAACCATAGCCCAGATGTTTGATACATCGGCAATGACTAAGGTAAACATAACGATACGGATGGCATACCAGCTTAAATCTCGGGTGGGGGTGTCGAGCAGGCGGCGCAGGCCCTCCATCGACGCCAGCCAGCCAGTAATGTAGAGCAGTCCGGTAAAACCGGAAAACCAGGGGTTTGCCTCAACAAAGTCAGGAAAAAACACTCCTGTGAGCATATCAATGCCCAGAAATGGCGCACCCATTAACGCGAAAGTTTCTAATAGTTTCTTTTTCATAATTTGTAAACCAACGCCCTACGGTTGAGTAGCATTGGCACATCAAAACTATTACAGATACCCTATTTCTGAAATAACAAGCCGAATGAAATGGCTGATAAACCTACTGGATTGCAGGCTTTGCCGAATGAATTGTGAGGGAGAAAAGAACTAGAATTTAAAATATTTTTTTTCAATGAGTTTTGGTTTTAATCCTTTCTTATTTTTAAAACTAGTTTTAAAAATAAGAAAGTTGAACTCAACTTTTAGATTATTAAAAACTTTTTAAATACATAAAAGATTGAGGTGGTGTTTTTATCTGTAAATCATTTTTTAAACAGAGAGGCTCATCATATTTAATTATTGATTTTACTTCAATAGCATATCCAATTTTCTTATTTATAAAATAACTATCAAAATAAGCTTTTGAAATACCTGCGTATTTCTCAGTCTTTTCCCAAAGACTATCCAGATCATTTAATAAAATTCTCTTTATTTCGAACTCTCCAATGACTTTTTGCATTGGAGACGATGCGTATACTACAATTTTATCAACATTCTTATTTTTAAATATTGACTTACGAAATTCAAATTTTTTACTTCCATCAAAAATCCTGTTTGCATATTCAGGTTTGATTGATAATAACACTTTCATTGACCCCTCCTGCTTTTAAAGTTTTTAAAAATTGCTCATTAGATATTTCAAAAAAACTCCATTTAATATCACTATTATAACCCAGATTATCAATTAAATTACCTCGTGTAATTTTTTTTTGAAAAGCTGCATTATATGTCATTTTTATTACAAAAATATTCTTTTTACTAAACCAATCCAAAAGTTCATCTTGTTTAAATACACTATATGGTTTACAATAATTTAAAAAATCATTAATATTATTAAAGTTTGCTTTTACTCTAACTTCTTCAACTACACATACAGAGGTAACAACAGACCGGTAATAAGCAGGACCTTTATCATCTTTAGTTCTATATATAAGAATTAGATCACCCGTTTTTAGAACACTAACATCCATAAAACATATATACACTTTATGAATGCTATTTGTATGTGAAACATCCTCTATCTCAGAAAAACTTTCATTATTAAGAATCGAATCAGGAAATAAACGAGTATGATATTCAGGATAAATAGAAAGGAGGAATTTTTTATTGTTATTTAATTTAAATCTTGGATAATCTAATAATACGTCATTTTGTATAGTATTAAAGTCTTTTAAAAACACTAACTCAGTGCCATTATTAGTATGTTTAAGTGCTATTCTCTTAAATCCATATTTTTCAAAAAGTTGTATAAGTGCTATATGTTTATCAAATATGGTAACATATACTTGACTAGTATTATGCTTAAAAGCGTAATCAAAAATTTTCTTTATGAACCTCTCTCCTAACCTTGTCCCATGAGGATTTACTTTAAATGTACCAACTTTAACTCGTTTAGCTCTAGGTAAAGGGGGTTCAATATCTAATACATCATCTTCCTCTATTTTCAAATATAGAAATGCCTCAATATTATTTTTATCTATCAATAGATACGCTTCAGCCCCATCAGAGGCTTTTTTAGCAAACCATTTTTCAAACTCTCTGTAATCTAATTTTAAACTATCAAAAAAAGGATTATTTATATCAATTTGTGAAAAAGATTTAATTTGTATTTGATTTTCCATATTAGATATTGAAGGTTAATTTTTCTAAATTGAATAATATTTATTAAAAAAAATAATAAATATTATTTTTTTTATTTTTCGGCACAAACTTTAAAATATACCTAGTCACTTGATAAACATTATCACTAGTATCTAATAATTATTAATCTTATCTTGATTTTTTTGCTGTACGTATGTCAATAGAAGCATAACTTGCGTTATGGTAAAAAATTGCGTGATATTTCTTATCGTATAATGCTTAAAAAGCTAGCCCAAACACTTATTCCGATAACTAAAAAACACGCTATTATGGATATACCCTTTGAATTTTGACAGATTTCTTAGTAAAATTGTTCCTAAATACTGCAACAGTTATTCATGCCAGTACAGATGCCTAATACTACCTTTATGAAGTGTTTTTTCTCATTAAACCCTTTTTGTTTTTTAGCCAGTCAACCAAAATATGCTCGTCTTAGCTTATTGTTGGGGTTTTGTTTGTTACTCAATACTGGTGCTTTTGCACAAATACAAATCTGCGTCGATAAAGTACCCCGACAACTGCAAAACATCAACGCCCAAAATGGTGTATTTGATTTCAATACCAAATGGACCAACGGTTCGGTGCTGAAGGTCAAGTTTACGGGTGGTACCGATTTCGTCAGAAACAAAGTTACGTATTACTCAAGATTCTGGGAATCATGCGCCAATATAAGTTTCCAGTATATTGACTCAGGTACGCCCGACATCCTGATTTCGTTTAACCCCGACGGAACTTCGTGGAGCTATGTAGGTACCAACGCAAAATATTATACCCAACAGGGGCAACCATCCATGAATTTCGGCTGGTTCAATTACAATACCACAGAAGAAGAATTTAAAAGAACCACACTACACGAATTTGGCCATGCGCTGGGGTTATTGCACGAACACATGCACCCGGCAGCCACTATTCACTGGAACTACCCCGTGGTTTATAACTATTATCAGGCAAAGGGCTGGAGTATACCGGATATACGCGCGCAGGTGCTTGATAAATACAGCGTAACGCTCTCGAACCACAACTATGACAAGTTCTCGATTATGCACTACCCGATACCGCGCGAGTTCACGACGGATGGCTATTCGGTAGGCTGGAACAGGGAGTTATCGGTTGAAGATAAACGACTGGCGGCAGAAATGTATCCGCGGCCTCAGCCTGTTACAACCACAACCGGAAGCGTTTCGTGCAAGCTCGAAAACATCGATTGCGAATATAACGTAACCAACAGCAACAACCAGAAAGGCATGAAAATTCTGCTGTCGTTTACGATTAACAATGCCAAGAATAAAAATTGTCGGGCATCGGCCTATTTTTATTATAAAGATGGCGACGCCCTGAAAGACTTTAACAATCTTTATAAAACAACCGACGGCAAAGTGGCAAGTGGCAGCGATTTCTCGCCCTTGTATGATAATACCTCGTTTACCAAGCTCGAAATATTTTTACCTTATGATGAACTGGAAATGCAAGACGGCGAGCATAAACTCAAATATAAGGTATCTATCTGGAGCGAAGACCGAAAAGAGCTAATTCAGAGCGGCTATTATTATTTTACGTATACCAAAGGGCTTATCTGCGAAGATTTTGAGGTGCTTGCCAATTTCAATAACAATACCATGGATATTATGCCAAAATTTGCTGTCAAAAACGGTCAAAGCGTTACCTGCAAAGCCTGTGTGTATTTTTATGACAACAATGAGGTTCCGCTGAAAGATGCCAATAATAATGCGTTGTCGTACTGTGCGGCGTTCAGGCCCGGGTATAAAACAACAGTTTATAACCATTCTTCAAACAGCGATTTATACATGACAATCCCGTATAACGACATCAGTATTCCGACCGGAACACATAACGTGAAGTATTTCGTAGCCCTCTACGACGACACCAACAAGCAGTTTGGCACCAGTAAATGGTATACCAAGTCGTTTACCCGACAATAAACCGAACAACGAAAATTCGGTGCCAGCACTAACATTATTTATACCAGAGAGAGCAAACATAGTTTTTCTCTCTCTATTTTGCAGATAATCCGGCTATGATTTCTGGGGTTTCAGAACAATATACGCCCGATAAGTTTGTTAATAATAATAACCACAGACTTTGAAAACTAATTTTACCAACATGAAACGACTGTTCGTTCTTTTATTGAGCATTTCTTTCTCTACAAACGCGCAAATAGTTACCGAGTTCAGGCAATGGTATCTTGACAAACAAATTACCAATGCCGCCTTATTAAGCAATGCCCCTGCCAGTAATGTAATGGCGTCGTTTTCAACAGGGCGGTACGAAATCAATTTCCCCGGGCTTACGTCTAATTTCTCACATTACCAGTATCTGGTTTCGGGTTCTTATGCCAACACCAACAGCCCGCACAAGTTTGGGGCTTACGTATGGGGGCAGCAGGAGTCGAGCAACGAGCTTATGCTCAATTATGCTTATGAAATGCCTGTTGGCCGAAAAACCACTTTGTCGACAGGGTTGAATCTGGGCGTATATGACCCCACCGATTTCAAAAACAGCAAGGTATTCAGGTATGGGCTGAGTGCGGCTTTACAGAGTAAAAACAAGGAAAACTATGTAGGTATTTCGTTTCCGCACATGGTAACGCTCATTCACAAAGGCGATTTCATTCAAGGCGATTTTTCGGCACTTATCCTGCAAGGCGGATACACGTTCTACCTGCCCTACGACCTCAAGTTTACTCCGGCAGTTTATTTACAGTTCGATGTTTTCAAGCCACAAGGGCCTGTCAAACCCGGCCAGTCGCTATCTGTCGACTTGGGTTTTCATTACAAAGGGCTTATTTATGTAAACGGGGCGGTAGGCGTGCAGAACTTCGGGTTTGAGCGCACCCAGTTACAACGCTTCGGGGCTGCCATCAGGCCTACCCCAGCACTCATGATAGGGTATCAGCGTGATGCCCTCGATGCCACCACATTCAAATACCATAGTATCTGGCTACGCTACTCGCTTCTAGACAAAACGGCTACCTCTAAAAGTAAAACACCCACCAAACCCATAAAAAAAGCCCCTCAGCGCAAATAGTGAGTTAATGGGCAGCAATTGGTCTATGCCAATGGCTAGCCAATGCAGTAATGTGGTGCTTTGCTCTTTATTGTTTTGTTTTTGTATAAACAAAAAAGGGCATAGACTTTTGTAGCTATGCCCTCGATTTAAATACACCCAACGCTATTTCAGCAACGACACACTGCTTAATGCAACATTTATTGCCTCTGCCTTACCTTCAAAGAGTACGGCTACAAATTCTTTCCCGAATTTCTTCGGAAGCTCTTTTTCAATCACGCCTTTGGTGCCGACTTTCACTTTGGCACTTCTAGCCGTAACAATAACTTCATTACCAACTCCCATAGCCAAAGACATGCCATCGAGACCCTCCATACTACCAGCCAACACAAGGCATTCGTCCACAACACCTAACGACAGATGTAAACGCGCAAAAAATACTATATTTAAATCAACACCATCGTTAGAAGTCACGTCGGTTACAACACCTACCTCTCCGGCCTTAATATTCGAGTTATTGCATATAAACTTTACGCGGTCATTTATCCGAAATATTCCCATTTTTATAATAGTTTATTGGTTTGTTATAGCTTTTTTACTGCCATCAAATACAGCCTTGATAGTCTTAACAGCATTTTCTCGGCTGGCATCAGTAGCCGTAGAGTCAACTATTTGCCCTTCCTGACTAAGAATAGCCGCAAAAATCTTGCTTTTGGCAAGCTGGGTTTTAGCCTTTAAACGCTTATAGTCAGATTCTGCCTTTATTATTTCGCTGTTGACAGACGGAGTAGCTGTGGTATCAAGTGTTGAATCGTTCTTGATACTGGTTACTGCCCCTACCCCATATACTTTAGCTAGTGCCTCAACCGTCAGGTTCAGCATCGAAAAAGTGGCTTTGGTAGCCTGCGAGGCATCGTTTCTTACGCCTTTTATGGTATATTCGCCGTTAGGTTGTGTTACAATGGCTATATCGGCATTCCCGACTGACACGTATGCTTTGGCTTCATTTGAACGGGCTTTCCAGTACTTCCTCCGCGCCCCCGCTACCAAAGACAAGAAAGGGTCGTTTTGCAGATTTTGTAAAGATGAGGCATTACCCAATACTTTTACACTTTTTTGTGCCTCCACAAATATGTCTTTTAAACCTGTAATGTCATTTTGCTGGCCTCTATTAGCTCTAAAAAATTCAGTTAGTTTTTTAAACTCTTCATTCAGATAATAATTCAGGCCTGCCAGCTTCAGAAATCCCTGATTCAACAACGCATAGGCTTCCTGTAATTTCAACAAAGTTTCTGCATTAAAGCAGCATTCTAGCTGCTTGCTATCGACAAAATCCTCAAAGTTGGGTTTGTTGGTAACAATAAGCCCACAGCAATCCTGATACGAGTAAATATCTTTACAAGCATTCGGATTATTAATAAAAAAAGCCTTTAAAGCCAGATTTAGTGCTTCATCGTATTTAACTAGCCCTCCTGTATGAAATTTCTTTACAGAATCGATATTCTTGCTTACTGTTTCTTTGAAGCCATCGTTAATTTTTCTCATTGAGAAATCATCTACCAAGACCGCCCTGTCTAATTCTTTTATTTTGTCCTTTTTTTGCAGACTAATACTATTTATATTATCATTTTTGGCTTTGATTTTTTTCTCTAAGTCAGTTTTTTTAGCTGTATTTGTTTTTCTAAGGCTTGCACTTATTTTTTTACCATTCAAAGTATTTTGTACCGTTTTAAGGCTATCCTCTAAACTTTTTTTGGTTGCTTGAGCTTTTTTTATCGAAGAATCCAGCTCAGTAGTATCCTGTACAATAGCTTGTCTTTCTTGCTCTAATCTTTTGTTTAAGTTATTAAGTGCATTTTCAATTTTTGTTGTAAGCTCCTTCTCAAGGTTTTCGTACTGATTGGTTAACATATTTTGTCTTGCTTTTTCAGCCAGCGGGCGTGTATTTTCGCGCCAGTAAATAGGGTTATCCAGAATATATTCTCGTTTGAGCACCTTCATATCAATTTTTAGTCGGGCCATACACCCCGAAAGCAGCAGCACTACACCTATCAATAAGATTTTTATAAGATTTTTCATAGATTTCGTTGTTAAGCTCGTTTTTAATTATTCACCGGAAAACCATTTTTGTTAAACCACTCCCGCGCCTCTTTAAAAGACTTGAACGATACCGGCTTCCCTTCTGTGCTAGCCAGTTGGTTCAGCAACTGTAATAAACTTGCCTGTACCTTCAGAGTATCTCCGGCAGGTACGGTTTCTACACCTGTTAGCAGAGTATTGCCTATATCAAACAGGCTTTCGTTTTCGTCCATCAGAATCTCCTTTTTGTCCTGCAAACTCACCAGATTCGCCTGTTTATCTGTACTGGTTAGCTGCATCAGGTTTTTGAGAGCATTCTGGGTTTGAGTTACATTACCAATCTGGTCAGCAATGGCATCGGCATTACTCGACAGAATCACTACCAGTTGTTTATCGGTATCGCCATCAATCGGATGAATGTTGGTCGAATCGGCCTTTTTACGTAATTCTCCATTTTTAGGCTGGCTGAATTCGTTAAAATAAATATCAATGGCATCGCTCTTGAAAAAACCTGCATAGAATCTGGTTTGTGAATACAGAAACGAATACCCACGCACATGCACTCTATAATAGTTAGGCAAAGGGCGTAAATCATCTTTAAAGTAATGAAACTCATTAATATGAGTAATACAACTTTGTAGTAAACAGCAGGCTATACAAAAACCTATAAAATACTTTTTCATGGTTGCAAAATTTATTTAGATGTAGGCTTCAGACAATATTAGTTGGTATATTCAGTACACAGCATAAAATTTCTGGGATGAATATCCGAAAACCCATTGGCACGCACAAGAAATAGTTATTTTCCGGTACCTATATTGTCAGGTACGGCCTGAAAACAAAAAAAGACAAGGTAAAACCCTGTCCTTTTAAATTCTAACCATCTGATGTTACACACATTCTACACCTTTTTAAAATTTTCCCTGTACACTTATGTGTAGGAAAGCACGTAAAAATAACTCGTTGTGTGAATCGTTCGCACCCTATTCTATTCACCATGAAAAACTTATTGCGCGTCTACGATTCGCTATTATTTATATCTGTGGCTATAAAGTTGCTATGAATGGGCTACCCCTTTTATCTGACTCTGAAAACACATTTATCTGCACAAGCCAATACTTACCAGCCTCATGCTTGCCGAGGCATACCACATAAAGCGTAGGGAACAAAACGCTGCTGTCACCAACAGAAGTTCGTTAACGATTAGCTTTATACGAATTAATTTCTTACAGACTGACCCCCCGAACCACACATACCAGCTTGGCATTAATACCAACAGCAAATCAGGTTTGGCCTGCCTGAATATCATCGGAAACCCCACTTGCAAACTCCTCTTTAATCACCGATAGTACTTCCGGCTCGGGAAAGTCAGTCGCTCAGAAAAAAAAAAACTGACCTTTCGTGTCTTGTAATGTTATTTGTAATGCGTGTATGATGGGTGGCTTATACGTATACTTTTGGGCAGAGAATAAGATTGTTATATTTCATAGGCAAAAGTGTTTATGTAAGTATTTTCGTTATTGGTGTCTGCAACGCTTGTTTCATTTACTATTACATAAATAATAGGTCAGTACGTTTATTTGACGGAACAAAATTACATTTATCTTGTATGGCATAACATGAGTGGATTCATAAAAAAATATGACCTTCGTCATATTTCGCAAATAACATTTTTGTACCAACATGGCTTTTTTACTACCTAAGCCAGCCTAAAAGCATAAAAAAACTATTTAAAATAAAGAAAAAACAAGAATTAAATCGGGGTGTTAGCAAATTTTGCTGTATTCCTGTAACCTTCTTGCCTTTCCTGAGTTTATGGGCTGTATCGTAAAAACTATTCATGAAAAAGCTAATTACTTTAGGAATCCTGGCCAGCCAGTTGGCTTTTGGACAGTCGAAAGAAAAACAGGTTGAACAATTTTTGCTTCAACAAATGAAAGACCTGCGGATTCCGGCCTTACAGGCTGCCGTAGTACAGCATGGCAAAATCGTGTTCAGCAAGGCTTACGGAACGGCCAACATTCAGGATAATGTACCTGCCGACAAACAAACGATTTTTGCCATTAACTCCTGCACCAAATCGTTTACGGGGGTGGCTATTATGCAACTGGTGGAAGCAGGCAAGCTGGAGCTTTCGGCGCCTGTGTCGCGCTACCTCGACGGCCTGCCTGCACAATGGCAAGCGGTTACTATTAATCAGTTGCTGACACATATTTCGGGCTTGCCTGATATTCTGCGCATACAGGAACCCGCCGGTGCTGCCAACGAAGCCGCAACTTGGGAAAAAGTACTGGCCATGCCTATGGATTTCCCGACGGGTACACAATTCAGTTATAACCAGACCAACTATGTGCTGCTAGGTAAAATCATCGACAAGCTCAGCGGAAAACCCTTTGCACAGTTTTTTCAGGAAAACCAGTTTGATATAGCCAAAATGCCCAACACGGTTTTTGGCGATTCACGCGATGTGATTCCGCATTTTGCACCTACCTACAACTATAAAAAGTATATGGATGGCCACGCCCTACCCACCGAAAAACTTACGAATAACTATGCAGAGTTTTTTCCGTCGCGCCGTACGGGGTCTGGCCTCAACAGCACTGCCGAAGACATGGCTCGTTGGGTAATTGCCTTGCAAGAGGGCAAGCTCCTGAAAACCAAGGCAGCCTTAACCACCATGTGGACACCCACCAGCCATACCAACGGCACGCCCACGCAATGGTCATTAGGCTGGGGCATTACCAAAATTCGCCCCAAACACAAGGCCGTGGGCATGAGTGGCGGTGGCCGCTCGGCTTTTCTGGTATACCCCGACGACGACCTCGCCGTGATAGTGCTGACGAATCTTGGAGGGGCATCGCCCGAAAACTTTCTTGAAGAACTAGCCGGATTCTACAACCCTGAAATTCCGGCCTCGGACCCTATCACGGTTTTGCGCA
Organism: Emticicia sp. 17c; assembly: GCF_037153985.1. Classification (NCBI taxonomy): domain Bacteria; kingdom Pseudomonadati; phylum Bacteroidota; class Cytophagia; order Cytophagales; family Leadbetterellaceae; genus Emticicia; species Emticicia sp. 17c. Next base: position 47,546 of record NZ_JBBAYI010000008.1, on the reverse strand, counting down.
TGGAACTTAACAAACGGGGTTTTGATAAAGCCGCCGAAGTGCTGAAAGAACAGAAAACGAAAGATGCCTTGTTTCAGCCTGACGAAAACCAGCTGAACGACTGGGCATACAGGCTTATGAGTAGTAATCAGACCGATAAAGCACTTGAGCTTTTCAAGCTGAACATAACATTATACCCTGAAAGCTGGAATGTATACGACAGCTACGGCGAAGCACTGGCCCGACTAGGCCAAAAATCAGAAGCCATCAGGATGTATCAGAAATCAATTGACCTGAACCCCAATAACAGGGGTGGAAAACAAATGCTCGAACGCCTGAGTAAATAACAACCCCCACCCCCTGCGCGGTAGTGCTTATGCTGCCGCGTATTACCTTCATTTTGTTGCCTGAGGGCAATACCAAAGTGTTTTGTCCTGAACACCCCTCCAGATTGTCGTTTTCTGGCCTGTTCCATTTATATTTTTTATGCTTATTTTGCCAATAAAAATATCTCTCATGGAAAACCAGTCAATTACATTTAAAACCAGTTTATTACTTGCCGGAAAAACCGCCACAGGCATTGAGGTTCCGGCAGCCGTAGTCGAACAACTCGGCAATGGCAAGCGGCCACCTGTAAAAGTTACAATTAATGCGTATACTTACCCTAGTACGGTGGCCGTTATGGGTGGCGTTTTTATGCTTCCGGTTAGTGCCGAGGTCAGAGAGAAAGCGGGTATCAGTAGCGGAGATACCATTGAAGTAAGCCTCACGCTCGACACCCAGCCACGTGTGGTAGAAACTCCGGCCGACTTTCAGGAAGCACTCAATAATAACCCCGCAGCAAAACAATTCTTCGAGGGTTTATCAAACAGCAATAAAAAATACTATATTGGGGCTATTGAGCAAGCCAAAACAACCGAAACCCGTAACCGACGGATTGAAAAGGCTATTCTTGAGCTTGAGCAACAGAAAAAACCGTAAGTACGCTACTTACATTAACCCATGTTATCATGAGAAAACTTATTGCTGTGGCACAGACCTCGCTTGATGGATACGTAGCCGGACCTAACGGAGAGTTTGACAATTTTTCGAGCGGGGAAGATAGCCTCCGTTTTGTATGCAGCCTCACCGACGAGGCCGATGCAGCCCTCTTCGGGCGGGTTTCGTATCAGCTTCTGAATGCCTACTGGCCTACGGCCGCCGAGCTTCCTGAGGCCAGCCAGTTAGTCAGAAAATATTCAAAGTGGTATAATGACGCTAAAAAAATTGTGTTGTCGACCACCCTACCCACTACCCAAGATACCCATACCACAATTGTAGGGGAGCATCTGCACGAAAACATTGTAGCCATGAAAAAGGAGTCGGGTAAAAACATCCTGCTTTTTGGTAGCCCCACAGCCATTCACTCACTTATCGACATCGGGCAGATTGATGGCTTCTGGGTAATTATTCATCCGGTTATTTTCGGAGACGGTATTCGGCTTTTTCAGCCTCATAAGCAATTGTTCAGGCTCAGAGCCGAACGAACACGCCTGCTACCGAACGGAGTTCAGGCATTGTATTATTCTGTAATGCGGTAAACAACAAACCCCATTATTTGCCAAATACCCCGTAGTATATCATCACAAGCGTGATGGTGTCATAAAACGCATGAGAAAAAATACTGTACCAGAGGTTTTCGCCAAAGCGTTTAAAGAGGAAGGTCCAGTATAAAGACCCAAGTACTGCCGGAATAACCCCAAAAATACCTTGTTGCCAATGATACAACCCAAAAAGCACACTGGTAATAATGCCCGCCACCCAGAAAGATTTTTCAGGTTTCGGAAATTGCCCCTGAATGGTTCGCAGAATAAACCCCCTGAACACCACTTCTTCATAAAAACCACCTACAACCCAAGCGGCTACAATTACCATGAGCAACTTGGCGGGGTTGTTCCTGATAAAATCATATTCCGTGTAAGGCGGAACCATATCTTTAAAGAAATGGAAAATAAACGGAATATACCCCCAGCGCATAAAAGCCACCCATAGCAGGGCCGATAACAACCCAATTGCCAGTGGCTTCAAGGTAAGGCCCGTTTTTTGTAAACCCAACCCCGCCAGATTCTGTTTTTGCCAGCGCAGGTAATAAAGCCCTACCCCAAAACACACCAGTGTATAAGAGAAAAAAGGCAATGGCACAAAATGCGGAAACAACAGAAGAAACAACACAAAAAGAACAGCTACTACACGCTGCTGGAGAGTTAATTTTTGCATAGGTCGGAAGGTTGAGCAAACAAATTTAGTGTTTTTGTTCAGACCTGATGCTTTTTCCTGAGTAAAATCCTCAGCGTTTTACCCGTTCTTGTTCTTCGTCGTCGGTTTTGTGTGAAACACTCCGGTTATTTTTGCCGAAACTACGCGAGTAAGTAAGTTTTATTACCCGATACAAAGCCGTTTCGTCACGATAGACCGAAACAGCATCATTATTGAAAACGAGGGGTGTCATGCCTCCGATATGTGTATGAATGGCAAACGTCTGCCAGAGGTCGGGCAATGTTAGCAGAAAAGTGCCTTTATCATTTTTCAGTTTTTTGGCAATACCCAGATTCATCACTCCAAAGCCATTCAGTTTGTTACTGCCCTCATAAAACGGGAAATTCTGCCAGCCCGAAAGCTCTATCTCAATGGCATGGGGCAGGCTGAATGTCTGCGTAAAGTTCAGGTTCTGAAACAGATACGTTTTTTCGGCCGGATTCAGGCTATACGATATTTTGTACCGACGCAAAGCCGTAGTACTTCCTAGCGAGAGTTTCCACCAGCGTGTAAGTGGCACAGGTGCGTTCAGAAACAGGCTGATGCCCTTCTGGTAGTCGAGGTTCTGAGGCGACGAAATCCCGATGTCTTTCTTCTCGTTACTGCTTATCTGGTATCTCAGAATGGGGTGTAGCTCATATTGCAGCGCAAGGCCCACATTAAAACTCCGAAAGGTATAATCAGCTTTGAGGGCATCGGTAAGGGTGGGTTTTAATAAGGGGTTTCCGGCAAAAACAAACGTTGCATCGTTATAAAACAGGTTTGAAATTAAGTCGGTATAAGCCGGCCGACTGATACGGCGGTTATAAGCAAGGCTAAAATTCGATTTATCGTTGATAGTATATGTATATTGTACCGACGGAAACAACCCATTAATAACGAAAGGTTCCTGATAAATATTGATGTCGCGCTGCCAGTATTCGTAGCGCAGGCCAGCCTGTAATCTGGCTTTGGGGTTCAGCGTAAATCTGAATTGTGAGTACACCGCCCAGATGCGCTCCTGCCCGTTTATATTGCTCTGCGAGCGGGGGTCTGGCTCCCAACCATCGTCTGTCTGACGCTCAACTTTGCTGTTATTCATATTCATGGCAAGGCTGCCCTTCATACCAAATTCGGTATAAATCTTGGAGTTAAGTTGTAGGCTGTAATCGGCCTTTAGTACGCCTATCTGTATCGTCGATTTGCTTTCACCCCTGTTACCATAGGTAAAAATCGGGTTTTGTGGCACAACAGGGTTGCCGTCTTTATCTGAATAATGCGAAGCCAGCAACGCGGGGCTATCGTTGGTATAAGTAATGTAACTGGCATCGAGGCTTAACTGTGATTTCTCGGTGATACGATGGGTTACATAAGCCGACGAAACCAGATTTTGCCGATGATTTAAACCATCCGAAATAGCCCTGACACTCAGGAACCCCTCCTGAGGTAGTTGCCTGTCGGCATAGATATGAACCAGATTATGGTTAGCCACCCACGAAAAAGCCATTTCGCCACCAAACGTCCATCGGGTAGCAGGCCGGAACTCAGCCGCCAGATTGAAGTTATGGGCATTCTGGTTGCGGTCGGTAAGCCCGCCAAACAATACGCTGTTTTTACCCCCCAGAAAAGGCATTTCGTTTGTGCCGCTGCCTTCGTAGCCTGAGTAATCACGGCCATGTGCAAACGCATACGAGGCATTGAGGGTTATTTTGCTACTCCCCCGCGATAAACTTAACGAAGTCAGGGCTTTTTCGCGATAGCCATAGCCACCCGTAGCCGAAAAATTAAGCCGTGTGCCTTCGTTTTCGTTTTTCTTCAAAACAATATTAATAACGCCCGCCCCGCCGTCGGCATCGTACTGCGCACCCGGCGATGTAATTACTTCTATGCGTTCAATATTATCGGCCACCGTGTTTTCAAGCAACGCCATTAGTTCTTCGGTAGATAACTGCATCCGTCGGCCGTTCAGCAGAACAGTTACCCCGCTTTGTCCGTTAAGGCTAAACTGGTTATTACGGCGGTCGGTAATAATACCCGGCAGGCGTTCGAGCACCTGCAAGGCATTGCTGCCTTTGGTCATGAGGCTATTCTGGATATTGAAGATTTTGCCTTCGGGGGTATTCTGAATAAAATCTTTTCTGGCTGAAACCACTACTTCGTTCAGTGCGTTGGTTTCTTCCAATAACTGTATATCCGGCAGTGTGAGTGTTGCGTTAGTATTGTTAACCCTGAACACCCCCGAAAGGGAGGTCTGATAGCCCATGCTACTCACTTGCAGAAAAAACTCACCCGATTTTGTTGTCTTAATCAGGAAATTTCCGGTTTCGTCGCTGGCAGCACCTGCCACAATACCAGAGTCGGGCATTGCCCGCATTACTACATTGGCAAAAGGCACAGGCTCCTGCCGCAGGCTTATAACCCGCCCCACAATTTGCCCGAAACCCCGTAATGGTGTCAATAATACGATTGTTACAAAAAGTATAGCTTTCATTTTTTGAATTTTTATTCAAAATAGAAGCGGGCTATTCACTTTTGCACATCTGATTGACCAAATGCTATGCTGAATTGATGAGGGGATAGTTTACCCTACCCCACCATTACAGCTTTGCGGTGGTCGAGACCCCAGTTAAGCATACTGTCAATCACGTCTGATAGTTTTTTGGCCGAGTCGGTCAGTTCATATTCTATCAGTACAGGGGTGCTGTCATACACTACTCTTTTCACCATGCCGTTCAGTTCGAGGTCTTTCAGTTCTTTTGAGAGCATACGCGGCGTTATTTTCGGGATATTCTTCTGTATATCAGTAAAACGCTTGATACCAAACAACAACGACCCCAGAATAGGCAATTTCCATTTTCCGGTTAGTACGTTCAGGGTATCGTTAAGGGCTAATACAAATTGCTCGGGACACGCCTTTACATCTGCGAAATCCATAATTTTTTTCATCTGCTTTTATCTATCTGTTTTTTGCCAACTATACTTTAGTATAGCACTATACTAAAGTATATGACTATATTTTGTATAGCAAATATATTTACTTTTGCTCCCATAAACAATTTTCTAACAAAAAAATACAGCACATGATTTTAATAACAGGCGCAACGGGTCATTTAGGAACAGCCACCATCGATTTTTTATTACAGAAAGGTACACCAGCCAGCAATATTGCCGCACTGGTAAGAGACGAAGCCAAAGCAGGTGATTTAAAAGCCAAAGGTGTAAGCATTGTTACAGGCGACTATGATAATTATGCTTCTTTAACTGCGGCCTTCAAAGGCATTGATAAGCTGTTTTTTGTGTCGGGTAATGATATTGCCAAACGTAGCCAACAACACGAAAAAGTAGTAAACGCCGCCAAAGAAGCGGGGGTGAAACATATTTTATACACGAGTTTTGTGCGCAAAAACGAAACCGAAACTTCGCCAATAGCGCAATTGGCGAAGTCACATATTGATACAGAAAAATACCTGAAAGCCAGCGGCCTGCCGTATACCATTCTGCGGAATAATATCTATGCCGAGTATATTCCGGTTTTTATCGGGCAGCAAGTACTGGAAACCGGAATTTTTCTACCTGCCGGCGATACACAGGTGGCCTTTACACTTCGTAGCGATATGGCCGAAGCCTTTGCTAATATTCTGACAAGCGAAGGGCATGAAAATCAGGATTACCTGATTTCAAACACCTCTTCGGTTTCTTTTCATGACATTGCGGCTATTATCAGCGAGGCATCGGGCAAAGAAGTAGGTTATGTAAGCCCAAGCACCGAAGCATTCGTTGATACACTTACGAAGGCGGGCGTTCCGGCTGAAGTTATAGGTATTTCGGTAGGCTTTGCCGGAGCATTCAAAGAAGGCGAGTTTGCCTCTACTGATACCGACCTCGAAAAATTACTGGGCAGAAAACCAACGAGTGTGCGGCAGTACCTGACTAAACTATTTGCAGCATAAGCATTACTGCTTCCCTGAGGCCAGTTTGTACTGGCTTCAGGGAATAATAAGCCCAAAAATTTTTTTATAGCCTCAATCCCCCCAGACCCTTACTTTATGAAAAGCTACGCCAAGCCAATCAACCAAGCCGGATACTGAAATCTGTCTGTACCTCATCGGCAAAATGCTGGTCGTGCGAAATCAGCACCAGCGTGCCATCAAAACTCCTGACGGCCTCTGTCAGCACCTCAAGGCTATGAATATCCAGATTATTGGTAGGTTCATCCAGAATAAGCATATCGGGTTTATCTGTGCTTACCATCATACAGCAAAGCAGAAGTTTCATTTTTTCGCCACCACTCAAGGCTTTTACGGGCCTGTTCCAGACCTCACGCGCAAACTGGTGGTAATGCAACAGCATTTTCAGCGCATGCTCTGGTAGATGCCTGCTGTTATATTGCTGCACCTGCTCAAAAACAGATAATGCGGGGTTAAGTGCGGAATATAGCTGGTCGATATACAAGCAGGAGAAATCAGCACGGTAAATAGTACCTGTCGCTGGTGCTAGCTGCCCCGTCAGAAGGTGTAGCAAGGTGGTTTTTCCAGAACCATTTCTGCCTTCTATCCTGATTCTATCGCCCGAACGAAGCTGAAAGCTAAGAGGTGCTTCCCATAAATACTGGTGGTTGTAAGCATAGTTTATCTGTTCGGCCTCTATCAGAATTTTACCTTTATGTAAATCCGATTTCCGTAAATCTATTTTCAGCACTTGGTATTCCTGTATCTGCGTGCGTATATTTCTCAGGTTTTCGTTAATATCGTTCATTTTTTCCTGATGCACTTCTTTGGCTTTGGCGGTGCTTTGTTCGGCTTTACTTTTCAGGTTTCCTGCTACAATGCGCGGCAGGTTTTGTTTCAGGCCATGTACTTTGCCTCTTACTTCTTTCTTCTGGCGTTGCTCGGCTATCTCTCTGGCTTTTTGCTGCGCCTGTTTCAGGGTTTTTGTGTGTTCGTCCAACTGCGCTTGCAGGGCATTGAGTTTACCCGTGCGCTGTGCCTGATAAAAATCAAAATTGCCCCCATAGACTTCAATCCCTTCGGGGCTTAGTTCCAGCGTGGTATCAAGCAGGTTCAGCAGGGTTCTGTCGTGGCTCACCACCAGTAAAGTTGCTTTTGTTTTTCTGATAAACGCATAAAGTAACTTTCGGCTTTCGGCATCCAGATGGTTTGAAGGCTCGTCGAGCAGAATAATCTCAGGGGCATGAAGCGTAAGAGCCGCCAGCAATACCTTTGTTTTTTCGCCACCACTGAGCAAGTGCATAGGCTGCTCGAGTGGCAAATGCTGTAACTGCCAGTAAGCCAGTGCCGTTTGAATCTGTTCTTCAATTTCCCAGTTATCGTTCAGGTTTGTAAAGTTTTCGGGCGAGGCATCGCCGGCCAGAATAGCCCGAAAAGCCTTTAATTGAGCTTCAATACCCAATACCTGCCCAAGCGTAAAGGCCTTGTATTGCCCCAGTTGCTGTGGCACATAAAAAGGTTTGGCCGAAAGGCTTATCTCTCCGGCCGAAGGTTTCAACTCTCCGGCTATGAGTTGCAATAAAGTCGATTTACCTGTGCCGTTATTACCTACCAGTGCGGCTTTTTCGCCTTTGTTAATGGCCATGCTCAGGTGCTGGAAAAGCAATTCCCTGTCGGGATGTATATAAGTGAGCGATTGCAAAACAATACTCATGATAATTGTCGTTTGAATGTAGAGAATATAAAAGTAGCGTTCAGACAAACCCGCAAAGGTGTTTGCTGAAAAGAGGGGGCAGAGCATGGCTCGCCGGAAAGAAAAACAAGGATTACATGTGTGTTAAGTTGGGCCAGTACACGTAGTTATCGTGTAATTGACGAGTCTGACAATTGGGTTATCAAAATATTCCGTCGGAGCCGGAATCCATCAAAGTACGGCTGTACCTGAAACTTAACTATTACATTGATTGTAGTTTTATGAGGCCACAAAGTTACACATAAGTTAGCTTTTGTGCAAATTGGGCATTGGGCTGGCAGAAAGGGGGCATAAAAAAGCCGTCTGGAAAGTAGATTCCAGACGGCTCTGCAAATTTGTTTATTATTACACCAGATTCAGTTCGCTCTGAATAGCTTTTACTTTTTCTTTCAACGAAACGAGGGTATCGTCGAAGTCTTCTTTTTTCTTGAGTTTGGCACGAACCCCTACATAAAACTTGATTTTAGGCTCGGTTCCTGACGGGCGGCAAGTAAATTTAGTGCCGTCGGCGGTGAAGAACTGTAACACGTTTGATGACTCGATACCCATTTTGCCCGAAGGAATCTCTTTTTCTTCGCCGGTTTTCAGGTCGGTTGTTTTCAAAGATTTGTAGTCGTCCATACGAATCACTTTTGAACCTGTCAGACTCTTCGGTGGTTTAGCTCTGAAATCGACCATCATCTGCTGAATTTCCTCGGCTCCGGTTTTGCCTTTTTTGGTAAGCGAGATAAGCCCTTCGTAATAGAAACCGTTTTTCTGATACATTTCTGCCAGAAAATCGAACAAACTAATGCCCTGGTCTTTAGCAAAGGCTGTTAGTTCGGCTATCATGGCGCAACTGGCAATGGCATCTTTGTCACGCACTTTGTCGCCAATCAGGTAGCCGTAGCTTTCTTCCCCCCCTCCGATAAAAGTTTGCTGACCTTCCAGTTCGCGGATAACCTGCGCAATATATTTAAAGCCTGTAAGCGTATTATAACAATTTACACCCGCTTTGGCCGCCATTTCGTCAATCAGGTCGGTTGTAACAATGGTTTTGGCTACAAACTCATTACCTGTTAGTTTTTTAGCTTTTTTCCATGCTTTCAGCAGGTAGTAAATAATTAAACTGGCGGCCTGATTCCCGTTAAGTAACTGCCATTCACCTTTAGGGTCTTTTACGGCCATTCCTACGCGGTCGGCGTCGGGGTCGGTGGCAATAACCAAATCAGCATTCAGGGCTTTGGCTTTTTTAAGCGCAAGGCTCATGGCCTCTTGTTCTTCGGGGTTGGGGTACACAACCGTCGGGAAATTGCCATCGGGGGTTGCCTGTTCTTCTACAATATTTACGTTGGTAAAGCCCAGTTGCGCCAATGCCTTCGGAACCATTGTGATACCCGTACCATGTATTGACGAAAATACGATGTTAAGGTCTGACTGGCGTTTTATCATACGCGGGTTTACGCAAATGCTTTTTACGGCTTTCAGATAGGCTTTGTCGAGCACTTCGCCTATGAGCTTAATGCGTTTTTTTACACCCTTAAACTTAATATCTTTTACGTTGGTAATGGCGTTTACTTCGGCCACGATGTTTTTATCGTGTGGGGCTACCACCTGCGATCCGTCGGTCCAGTATACTTTATACCCGTTGTATTCTCTTGGGTTGTGCGAGGCCGTAATGACTATACCGCTCTGGCAACCCAACTGACGCACCGTGAACGACAACTGCGGCGTAGGGCGTAATTCTTTATACAAATAAACAGTAATGCCATTGGCTGAAAGAATATCGGCTGCTACACGGGCAAACTCAGGCGAAAAATTCCGGCTGTCGTGCGCAATAGCTACCTTTATTTCCTGCTCAGGGAAAGTCTTGTTAAGGTAGTTAGCCAGCCCTTGTGTGGCAGCCCCTACCGTATATTTATTCATGCGATTAGACCCTACACCGATTTCGCCACGCATACCGCCAGTGCCAAACTCCAGATTCTTGTAGAACGAATCTGTTAATTGTGTTGCATTGTTGTCGTCAATGAGTTTTTGGATAGCAGTTTTGGTTTCGTCATCATACTTGCCCTTCAGCCAAGTTTTGATATTCTTCTCTGCCGTTGTATCTAGTTTCAGATTTTTTAGCATGACTATTCTAATGAGTTTAATTTTTAAAGTTTTGGACAAATTAAAACAAGTTTTTGATGTTTTTCAAGAATGATTTAGATTTTACTAATATTTCTTTCAAAGCAGGCTTATTTCTGTTTTTCAGGCGGCAGAAACAAGGTTTTATGGCTGAAAAATAAATGAAATACTGCATAAACGCAGCAGCAGAAGTGGTTTTTATGTTGGCAGTGGCGTGTTATACTTCGGGCAGGAGTTTGCCGGGGTTCATGAGGTTGTGGGGGTCGAGGGCTTTTTTAATGGCCCACATGGTATGTATGGCCTGCGGGTGTTCTTGTGCCATATAGGGTAGTTTGCCTACGCCAATGCCGTGTTCGCCGGTGCAGGTTCCTTCCATGCGCAAGGCTCTCTCAACCAACCTTTCATTGAGGGCTTTGGCACGGGCCATTTCGTCGGGGTTGTTGGGGTCAATAACAATTGTCAGATGAAAATTGCCATCGCCTACATGCCCCAGTATCGGAGCCAGAATACCTGTTTTTTCAATATCGGCCTGCGTTTCTACAATACACCCCGACAAGCGTGAAATAGGCACACAAACATCGGTCGACATCAGTTGTGCGCCTGCGCGCAGGGCAACAGCCGCCGGAGCGGCATCGGTTCGGGCGCGCCAGAGTTTTAGCCGTCGGGCTTCGTCTTTTTCCCACAAAAACGCGTCTGCGCCATGTGCCTGTGCAAAGGCTTGCACTTGTGCTACCTGCTGGTTGAGTTCGGCCTGTGAGCCATGAAACTCCAGAAACAGGGTTGGGGCTTGGGTGTAGTCAAGCCCTGAATATAGGTTAATGGCTTTCATCATCTGGGCATCTAGTAGTTCGATTTTAGCCACAGGAATACCCTTCTGAATTGTTCGGATAGCCGTGTTAACGGCCGCTTCAACACTCGGGAAAGTGCAAACGGCTGCATAAATAGCCTGCGGATAGCTATGCAGCTTGAGGGTAAGCTCGGTAATGATACCCAGCGTGCCTTCGGCACCGATAAAAAGGCGGGTGAGGTCATAACCAGCCGACGATTTACGCGCCTTGCTGCCGGTACTGATAACCTGCCCATCGGGCAGTACTACCTTCATGGTCAACACATTATCTTTCATGGTTCCGTAACGAACGGCATTCGTACCTGAGGCCCTTGTACTAGCCATGCCTCCGAGCGTGGCATTTACGCCCGGCCCAATCGGAAAGAAAAAACCGCTTCCTTCGAGTGCTTGGTCTAACTGGTTTCGGGTAACACCTGCCTCAATAGTGGTGTACATATCAGCCCCGTTAATTTCCAGCACTCGGTTCATACGGCGGAGGTCAACACAAACACCTCCTTTTAAAGCCAGTATGTGCCCCTCAACTGAAGTTCCTGCGCCAAAAGGCACCACAGGCACAACATGAGCGGCACACAGGCGTACAATATCGGCTACTTCGCCAGTTGTTTCAGGATACACAACCCAGTCGGGCGGTGTGCAGGCATGGTAGCTAAAACCTGCACCGTGTTCGTTCAGCACGGCTTTTTGGTTGCTTACACGCGCAGGCACAATGCCTTGCAGTTGCTCAAAAAAGCGTTGTTTATCCATCAGGCTGTTTATTTCATTAAGGCGGCGTAATGTTTATAAAACAACGGAATGGTTTCGATACCCTTGAAGAAGTTTACCAGCCCGTAATGCTCGTTAGGCGAATGGAGGGCATCGGAGTCAAGCCCGAAGCCAAGCAGAATCGATTTCAAGCCTAGTTCTTTCTCAAAAAGTGCTACAATCGGAATACTTCCGCCGCCGCGGGTTGGCACAGGTTTTTGCCCGTAGGCTTCTTCCATAGCCAGCATGGCAGCTTTATAACCTGCCGATTCGGTTGGGGTTACATAAGGTTGGCCTCCGTGGTGGCGGCTTACGGTAACTTTTACCGTAGGTGGCGCAATGGCTTTGAAATGGGCATCGAAAAGCTCGGCTATTTCTTCCCAGTCCTGATTAGGAACCAAGCGCATCGAAATCTTGGCAAAGGCTTTTGAAGGCAATACGGTTTTGGAACCTTCGCCCGTGTAACCGCCCCAGATTCCGTTTACGTCGAGCGTCGGGCGGATTGATGCGCGTTCACGCGTGGTATAACCTTTTTCTCCGCTTACCTCGGCAATATCAAGGTCGGCTTTGTATTCTTCCAAATCGAACGGAGCCGCTTCCAGTTCGTCGCGTTCTTGCTGGCTCAGTTCGGCTACTTTATCATAAAAACCTTTTACGGTAATTCTGCCGTCGGCATCGTGTAACGAGGCAATCATCTGGCACAACACATTTACCGGATTGGCCACCGCACCGCCATACACCCCAGAGTGGAGGTCACGGTTAGGGCCTGTAACCGACACTTCCATATAAGTAAGGCCACGCAAGCCTGTTTCTACCGACGGAATATTGTTGGCAATAATTGAGGTATCCGAAATCAGAATAATATCGGCTTTCAGTTTTTCTTTATTGGCTTTCACGAAAGTACCCAGATGCTCCGAGCCTACTTCTTCCTCGCCTTCAAACATAATTTTTACATTACAAGGCAGGTTGCCGTGGGCGAGCATCATCTCAATGGCTTTGACGTGCATATAAATCTGGCCTTTGTCGTCGCATGAGCCACGGGCAAAAATAGCTCCCTCAGGATGAATTTTAGTCTTTTTGATGGTTGGTTCAAACGGCGGCGACTCCCACAGTTCGTAAGGGTCGGCGGGTTGCACATCATAATGCCCGTATACCAGTATGGTAGGCAGGTTGGTATCAACTATTTTTTCGGCATATACAATGGGGTGGCCTTCGGTGGGGCATATTTCGGCCTTGTCGAGCCCAGCGGCTAATAATTTATCTTTGATGTATTCGGCTGCACGAATCATGTCAGGCTGAAACTTGGAGTCGGCACTCACAGAAGGTATGCGCAGGAAATCGAACAATTCGCTTAAAAAACGGTCTTTATGCTGGTCGATATAGTTACTCATATACAATATGTTATAATGAAGTATCAGAAATGTTTATACAAGAACTCACAAACGTTCATGAAAAGTATGTATCTGCACCAGAAGGGCGGATAATTCTTTCCACAAAGAAAACGAATTGTGTAAGACAATACAAGGAAATTGCGCAGGCGGGTTTATTTCTTGGCGCCGATTTTATTTTCGGTGCCTTTCATTAAACGCTGAATGTTGTGGCGGTGTGTAAACACCAGTATGAGGCACAGAAAACTACCAAAAGCCAGATAGTAGGGGTCGTGGTCGGGGTTAATGCCCCATACATTGAAAGCTATCTGAATCGGGAAAGCCAGCGCGCTTATCATGGAGCCTAACGATACATATTTGGTAATAAATACGATAATCAGGAATACGACAAGGCAGAGAATGACCGTCATCGGGAACGACGCCGCAATAACGCCCAAAGCCGTAGCCACCCCTTTGCCACCACGAAACTGTGCAAAAACCGGATACAAATGCCCAATAACTGCGGCAATACCCATCATGAGGAACAAGTATTTGTCGAGAGTGGTATCAGAGAAGAAAAAACGAGCCGACAACACCGCCAGAAAGCCTTTCAGGAAGTCGATGATAAGGACGATGATACCTGCTTTGCGGCCAAAAGTACGTAATGAATTGGTAGCTCCGGCATTGCCGCTTCCGTGCTGACGGACATCGACGCCATGAAAAATTTTACCATACCACACAGCCGTAGGAATTGACCCTAACAAATAGGCAAAAATTACGCCCATTAAAATCATACGCTAATTATTGTTAAATGGATGAAATCGCAAAACTAATAAAAATTGTGCGATTTTAAGATTTAAAATTTCATTAAAGAAATCAAACCGTTGATTATAAAGGCGTTGTACTTGAAAAATCCTTTCAGGGAATTGTATATTTTGCTTAGAATTGTGCAAACAAACAAACCAAAAAACATAAATTGAGGGTGTATGTATCCTGATTTAACGGCCACAACCCATCATAAGCAGGTTTGTGGCACTACATGCTTCTGGTAGCAAGTGGGGCATTAGCTATTAAGGCATTCAGTAAACAAGCAGAATAATAGATACAATTCCAATTGTATTGCTGAGCCTGATTATTTTTTTAATGTCTATCGGTAGTATGCTCTAAGGAGTCACAAATATTTACAAAGAAACAGAAAAAAAGAATACAAAAAACACGATATATGCCTCATATACCCGCCCGTTATACACTACCGTAACGACAAGCTCTTTATGTAAATCTACATTTTTTTATCGGCAGCAAGCAAGGAGAATCAGCAATAACGAGCTTAACAGAAAAACTATCGTTGCGGAACGCATAGATTACGGCTGCTTTTACGCTTTTTACAATTCATTTTACACTATTTTACTAGGACTCAATTTCCTTTAGACATAGGTTTGCAGAAGTAATCCGGCTGATTATCTATTGAAATATGCTCACGTCCAACAGCAAACCATTACGGATTTTAAAAGTAAAAAATAACCAGCCAGTCAATACAAACTTATGGTTCACAGCAGCGTACAGTATGTGCGCCATACTGAAACACCGTTATAGTTTAGAAATATTTAATTAAACTTAAAAAAACATGAAAAGAGTTGTTTATGCGCTATTGTTACCGCTGGTTGCGGTAGGCGGACTAGTATTTGCTTATAGCGATACCAAAAATGAGCCTGCTAAGAAATCGCTCTCAAGGCCACTCACTGCCGCCGAAATGAAAGCCCAATTGAAAATATGGGAGGCTACACCCGATGGTATACAGGTTACTAAATGGAAAGCGTCTCCCGAAGGTAAAAAAGTGCTTGACGGAGCTGCTAAAATAAGGAAGTATATAAACGCCTCTGCCAATATCGAGGCTATTATAACCTCTCTTACTCTTCCTGAAGGCTCACGATTAGGTTTCGGAGTAATGGCCTGTATTAATGACGAAGATTATATTCTTACTTTTGACCCTGAAAACGATACCCAATTGCAGCAATTGAAGAGCCTGAAAGTTAACGACAAAATAATTATCAAAAGCCATAGTGTCTCGTATGCACCCAAGTATTTATATGCAATAGTAGCGGGCAACTATCTAGAACGAGATAGTAAAGTACTTTATACACGTACTCCTCGCAAGGGCGGTTGCTAAGCACATAAATTAAGCACATAAATCATGAAATACCTACGCACGCGTTGGGGGGTGTTTCAATTCTTGTGTGGTCAAAAGCAAACTAGACCACATCAGGCATAATATCGATTACAGCATTAATGATAGTGTTACTCCCTACGGGTCTAGCACTATCATTTACTCTACCACTCTTTTACCAACAGACTGCTCATGGCTTGAACGCCACAGCAACGTCTGAAATATGTTGTTCTGTTTGTCCTGAAACGACAACCACCAATCAAGGCCCGGTACATAAAACGTTTTGTCGTCTACCTGAAAGAGTCGATACTCCATACCCGTTTGCACCTGCAAAAAAGGTTGGGTATCTTTCAGGTAAAGCGTTACACGTCCGGCAGTTTCTGTGTCGTAAGTACCTGCCAGCATAGGCCATTGAGCGGGGTCGGTTTTTTCGGCTTGGGGTTCTTTAATGGCAGGTATAGGGCGGCCCTCCAGTGCATCAATCAAGGCGTTTGTGAGGGCAGGTCTGGCCCATTGCGGAATACTAACATTGCTTACCAGCGCAATAGTAAATTGCTGTTGGGTATCCCAGTAAACAAAGCTGTAAAAACCTGCCACACTGCCCCAGTAATAGTGGGCATGGCGGCTGCGGCCTTCGTACCAACCGCCGAGGCTAAGCCGCGACACCTTGCTTTTAATTGCTACGGTTGAGGTAATAACACGAATCAGCGAGGCATCGAGCAGCGGTTTATAGTAAAACGACTGCCCCCAGCGGTAAAGGTCGGCCGCCGAAAACCACAAATTTCCTCCACCATAAAAACCTTCGCGGTCGCCGATGTCATCAACCTGTAAAGAGCCATTCTGGTAGCGGTAGCCTATGGCCCTGTCGGTCTTCCATTGTTCAAGCAACGAGGGCCTCCCGCCTGAATGTTGCATTTGCAGGGGCGTAAAAAAGTGCGTATACAGAAACTCCAGATAGGGCATTCCGCTTACCTGCGCCACCACCGCCGACGCTACATCAAAAGCAGGGGTGTCATAACTGAAATTCGTATCGGGGGCGTAGCCGAGGGGCGGTTTTTGCTCGTTCAGTATACGCAGCATACTTAAAGAACTTAGCACCTCGTCGGCCGGAAGTTTTTCAAAATAATAGTCATAGTCTGGTAAGCCGCCCGTGCTATGGGTGAGCAGGTTCCAGAGGCTGGTGTGAGTATATGGGTATTGCACATATTGCTGCACCGAGTCGAGGAGGCTTAGCTGGTGCTGCTGGGCCAGCATAAGCATAGCAGCAGCCGTAAAAGTAGTTGCATTTGAGCCGCCGTCGGCAGGTGTATCGGGGGTAAAGGGTAACTCTTTAGCAAAATGGGCATAACCATAGCCTTTGCTCAGGAGTATATTGCCCTTCTGCCCTACTACAATGGCTCCATTAAAAAGCTGTTGGTGGTGCAGGCGTGTAAGCAGGGTATCAATAGCGGTGGCTTTGGCTGTTTGTGCTACGGCCTGCGGCCAGACAACACTCAGGCAAAGGGTAGCTAATAGCATTAAAAACTTCATAGAAAAATCAGGCACAAATCATTAATAGCCAAATTAGGCAGGTGAATATACCGCTATTTTTTAAATCGGCACAGCACAAAAGGTATTTGTTGCCGAAAACCTGCCAAGTGAATAGCTTTTTTTCTGGGAAAAAGATTTTTTCATTGTATTTTTGTTAAAGTTTTTTCTTAGCAATTTTACCCTTCATGGCAAAAAACTATGTACCTACCTAAGCATAGTTTTGCCAGTATTTACTTTAAACACTACTATAATTACCTCTTTTTATGTTAGAAACAAATACGCTTGAAGCTAATAAACTTCCTGAGTTTTCAAAGGTACATCTATTATCGGCCCGTATTCTGGGCTGGACACGTACGCTACTTGTGGCTACCGTCTGGGTTAGTGCAGGGTTGTTTGGTTTGTACATACTGGCTTTTTATGTAGCCGCTTTGTCTGAAGGGAAACTAACCCGCTGGAACGAAATTCTGCCCGGTTTGTACTCAGAGGGGGCCACACAAGCTACTACGGGTATAGGCTTACACTTTTTCATGGGCGGAATCATCCTTGTATTGGGTAGTATTCAACTGATTGATGCCGTCCGAATCAAGTATCCGGCCATACACCGCGCCATCGGGCGTATTTACCTCATAGCTTCTCTTTTTGCTGCTTTAGGCGGGCTATCTTTTATATTTATTAAAGGAACCATTGGCGGCATGGTCATGAACATTGGTTTTGGGTTATATGGCCTGTTAATGATTCTTTGCTCGGTAGCTACTTACAAATACGCCGTAGCGCGTAAAACCGACCAGCACCGAGCATGGGCTTTGCGCCTGTATGCACTGGCTATTGGCTCATGGCTTTACCGCATGGACTACGGCTTCTGGATTCTTCTGACCGGTGGCGCGGGGCATAACTCAAACTTTACTGGGTTGTTTGATGGTGTCATGGCGTTTTTCTTTTACCTGCCCAACCTATTGGTAGCCGAAATAGTTATCCGCTCCGATAAAAACAAGACTCCCCCAACGGCCATTAACATTGTATTTACAGTTATCTTGCTAGGGGTTATCAGCTTTTTGCTTCTAGGCACTTATTTCTTCACTAAAGAATACTGGGGGCCGGCCATTATTAAATGGTTGGCATAAATTAGTGGGTTGGTTTATGGGTGCTATGCAGCAACGCTGCTATGTTTGGGGTTTTCAGCCAAATGCCTGCGTTACGTATACTATCGTACCTGTTTGCCTGAGAGTTTCGGCTTTATTTTTGAAGCTGGTTCTTTTTCTTTCTGTGGTTTTTTATTTCATTTGTGGCTTTATGAGTCTGAGAGCAAAAAAACCACCGTTCGATAAAAAAACGGCACTAATTTTGCTTTTGCTTTGATAAAAGTATTTTACTAGCATAAGGGTTACTTATTCTCTAATCTACCTAATTTTTCTGATGCTGAAGCCATTCTTTATCATTGTTTTACTTTGCTTGTGCATACATACTGGTGCTTTTGCACAGAAAAATAATTCTTCTGAAAAAGCCAAAAACTTTAAAGCTAAAATAACTCGTATCGAGATAGCTGGGAGAGACATGCCGATTCAGGAAAATTACTATGTAGACTACGATAACAACGTACTGGAGTTTGATTTGGCCGCAGTACCAGCGCAGCCAAACGTAAGCTATAAATACCGCATCGTAGAAAACAGCTTTGAGGGAGCCAAACCCTCCGAGTGGTTTTATACGTCTAAACCTATGGTAAAAATCGACAGCCTCAGGCCAGCCGTTTACCATTTTGAACTTGTGGCCATTAATGCCAGCAAACAAGAAAGCGAACCCGCCATTGTTGAGTTTAAAATAGAATACCCGTGGTGGCGGTCGTGGTGGTTCTGGGGGTCTTGTTTTATTACGCTGTTCGGGTTGTTTTATGGCCGCGAGCGTTTTCTGAAATTCTGGTCTGACGAGGAGCAACGGCACCACCGGCAGGTAACCGAACTCGAACTACGCACGCTGCAATTACAAATGAACCCCCACTTCGTTTTTAATGCCCTCAATGCTGTACAGAGTTTTATTCTTAACCGCGACACCATCGCGGCTAATAACTATTTATCGAAATTTGCTAATCTTATCAGGCTGTTTCTGGATTCCTCGCGCAGCAAGTACATTACTCTTGCCGACGAGATAAAACTCCTGAGCCTGTATATAGAGATAGAAATGTTGCGTTTTGAAAACAAATTTGAGTTTCATCTGAACGTATCGCCCGAAGTAAACCGCTTTGTCGAGATTCCGACCATGATACTCCAGCCGTTTATCGAAAACGCCATTAACCACGGCCTGCGGTACAAAGAAACCAAAGGCAATTTATATATGAGTTTTTTCAATCAGGGTAAATACCTTGTATGTAGAATAGAAGATGACGGGGTAGGCCGCGAGCGCGCCAGACAGATTCAGTCCAAATCAAGAAAGGGCTATAAGTCTCAGGGCTTGAAAATCACAGAAGAACGCTTGCAGACCTTCAATCAGATTGCCGATGTTGACATCCATTTTCTGGTTGAAGACCGCCTCAAACCACCTTTTGAAACCGGAGCCGATGTTGGTACAACAATTGAAATTAAATTTCCAAAATTTGGTTAATTTGTAATGTTTCTTTTCTTTTGTGGTATTAAGCATCCCCCTCCCTATACATAAACCTATTCACCAATAATAAAAGAACAGAATTATTGGCAAATTTGCTTTGGCTAATATTGTGCTAACTATTCGTAGACCAGTAAACTTGTAAACAAAACCTTTTATGTATAAGGCTATTATAGTTGATGACGAAAATCGAAGTGTTGAAACCCTAAGCAGTATTATTTACCTCTTCTGCTCGTCAGAGGTAGAGGTAATTGGTACCGCCAATTCAATACAAGAAGCGTATCAGCTTATTCAGGAAAAATCGCCGGATATTGTATTCCTGGACGTAGAGATGCCTCATGGGAGTGGTTTCGACCTCTTAGAGAAATTCACTAATCCGAAATTCGAGGTTATTTTTACCACAGGGTTTGACCACTATGCCGTTACAGCTATTAAATTCAGTGCCTTAGATTACCTGCTAAAGCCCATTAATATTGAAGAACTTAAACAAGCCATTGCCAAAGCCAAAGAACGCATTGAAAAGAAAAACAGTCAACAGAATTTCGACCACCTGATTCAGAACTTGCGCAACCCTCGCGACAAGTCGAACAAAATTCCGTTACCAATTCTGAATGGCTTTCAGTTTATTCCGGTCAATAATATTATCTATTGTGAAGCAGACGAAGACTATACGCATATTTACCTGAACGATAACCAGAAAATAACCGTCTCGAAAAGTATCAAGGATTTTGAAGACCTACTGGCCAGCTATGACTTTTTCCGTATCCATCACTCGTTTCTTGTGAACCGCGATTACATCAAGAAATACACCAAAGGCGAGGGCGGAACCATCACGACCGAACAAGGCACCGAACTGCCTGTATCGCGCCGCCGGAAGTCGGAGTTTCTGGAGTGGCTAAGCAACATCTAGTACAAATAAAAAACGGTATATGTGCAAACGGCTTTGCCGGAGCTTCTATTACGTTGCTGTCTAAGGTTTTAGACACAACAAATTTTAATCTCGGAACAACAAAACTGGCACATTTTTTATACAGATTTAAGGAGCAGAAAAAGCGTGTTTCTGCTCCTTTTTTCATGCAAAAACACCTCAAAATTGCCTCTTTAAATGTATCCGTTCAATAATTTTATCTAAAAAATATTAAAAAAAAACACTACATTATACAAAAATACCTTTCTCTATCGGTTTAGTGGTTTCGTAAAAAGTTCGATTACATAAGATTATCTGCCACTTATCTTTTTTTTGCTACCATTTACCGAATCGTTGTTGTAATAGTTATACGTCAAAATTAACTTGCTTTAAAATTCAACAACATTAAAGCTTTCCTTGAACGAATGAATAAGCTAATTTATAAGACACCGTTCAGCCATGAAGGATTCACGGTGGTACATAATGTGGAAAGCCAAGCTACTGGAGCTAATATGTCCATGAGAGTTGCTGGCAAACGTAACATGGTGAAGCTCGGTGATATTTTATATTTAAAAAGCGCTAAAAATTACACAATTTTTAAGCTCGCCGACGGAAGAGAAGTTATCAGTTCTAAAACGCTAAGAATCTTTGAAGAGGAATTAGAAGATATTACAAACTTTGTAAGACTACACCGTTCGTACATCATTAATTTAGAACACGTAAAAGACCTATATTTTAATTGTCGTGGAGGAGAAGTCCTGATTCATGACGAGAAAATTATTATATCAAGAAGAAAAGCCGCCGAATTTCGTCGTAAATACAGAAGATTTTTACGCACCACCGGCCAAAACGTTTCTTCAACTATTAAACTAAAGACATCGATCAGGATGTCATAAAGATATTTAAAAACATTATTTTTTACTTTTTGGGTTACGAGAATAAAGTGCTGGCTAATCTGGCACTTTATTTTTTTAGGCTATTCCAAACTTTTCTGCCCCTACCCTGCTGCCTAATCTTTTCCGGTTAAAACCCTGCGCTTACAGGAGAGTACATGAAGATTTTTGTAAAAATATGCCGACTTTTGTACAAAGTTCAAGCGTATGTATCATCATTTAATCTTACTATAAAAACATGGAAAATACCCTAACATTCAAACATGTTAGCTACCTGTGGGACCACAACAAAGCCGCCGAATTAGCCAATAACGAAGTAGATTTATTCATTTATCGCTCAAATCTGCTTGGGGCCGACCTCCGCCTGACCAATTATGCTGGCGGGAACACCTCCTGCAAAATTACAGAAACCGACCCCCTCACCGCCGACCCCGTAGAAGTAATGTGGGTAAAAGGCTCTGGCGGTGACATCGGCACACTTACCAAAAAAGGCTGTGCCAACCTGTATGTAAACAGGCTTCATGCACTTAAAAAACGTTACCGTGGGCTGGCCTTTGAAGACGAAATGGTAGGGCTGTTTGACCATTGCCTATTTGACCCCAAATGCGCCGCACCTTCTATTGATACTCCATTACATGGCCTGTTGCCATTTAAACATATTGACCACCTGCACCCCGACGCCCTCATTGCCATTGCTGCCAGTAAAGACGGCGAGGCCATCATGAAGGAAATCTGGGGCGATACCGTAGCTTGGCTTCCGTGGCAACGCCCGGGTTTTGACCTCGGGCTACAACTCGAAAAAACCGTTCAGGACAACCCCAACCTCAGGGGCGTTATTCTGGGCGGGCATGGGCTTTTTACTTGGGGCAACACCTCGTATGAGTCTTATATAAATACGCTTCAGGTCATTGAAATGGCCTCGGTTTACCTCGAACAACACTATGGCAAAAAACGCCCTGTTTTTGGGGGAGCCAAAATCAGTTCAAAACCTGCCGACGAACGCAAAACCGCCGCAGCAGAACTAATGCCTACACTACGGGGGCTGGCATCGAGTTACAGAAGAATGACAGGCCACTTTACTGACGACGAACGTGTGCTGGAATTTGTGAACTCGAACGACCTCGAAAGGCTGGCGCAAAAAGGCACTAGCTGCCCCGACCACTTCTTACGTACCAAAATACGCCCGCTGGTATTGCAAGGCACTACCAAAGAAGCAATAGCCGCACAGTTTGAAGCCTACCGTGCCGACTACACCGCCTACTACGAACGCTGCAAACACCCCGACAGCCCCACTATCAGAGACACCAATCCTGTGGTAATTCTGTATCCGGGTGTGGGGATGTTCTCTTTTGCCAAAGACAAACAAACGGCCCGCGTGGCCTCAGAGTTTTATATCAATGCCATTAACGTAATGAAAGGGGCCGAGGCCATTTCGGAGTACGTAGGGCTAAGCGAGCAAGAAGCCTTTAATATTGAATACTGGCTATTGGAAGAAGCCAAACTGCAACGGATGCCCAAACCAAAGTCGCTTTCGGGCAAGGTAGCCTTTGTTACAGGTGGCACAGGGGGTATCGGCAAGGCTATTTGTGAAGAATTGCTCAGAGAAGGGGCTTGTATTATAGCCGCCGACCGCGACTTACTGGAAGAAACCCAAACCGAACTACGCCAGAAATACGGCAAAGATGTAGCCATAACAGTTAAAATTGATGTAACCCAGCCCGAACCCATTGCCGAGGCACTCAAGCTCGGCGTATTACAGTTTGGCGGGGTCGACATCGTTGTTAACTGTGCGGGTTTGTCTATCTCGAAACCGTTGGAAGAACACACCCTTGCCGACTGGAATATTTTGCAGGATGTACTCGTAAAAGGGCAGTTTCTGGTGTCGCAGGAGGCCGTAAAAATTATGCGCCAACAGGCTTTAGGTGGCGACATCGTGAATATTGCCAGCAAAAATGCTTTATTTGCAGGCCCTAACAATGTAGGGTATGGAACCGCCAAAGCTGCACAGGCACACATGAGCCGCCTGCTGGCTGCCGAACTGGGCAAAGATAAAATCAGGGTAAACACCGTAAACCCCGACGCCGTGCTGCGTGGCAGTAAAATATGGGAAGGCGACTGGGCCGAAGGCCGCGCCAAAGCATACGGCATAAAGGTAGAAGACCTGCCCAAAATGTATGCCTCACGCACGTTGCTGAACGAAGAAATCCTGACCGAAGACATAGCCAAAGCCGTAAGAGTTTTTGTAGATGGCAGTTTGGCGAAATCGACCGGAAATATATTAAACGTAGATGGCGGCGTAGCCGTTGCCTTTGTCAGATAACCGTTGCTCGTTCCCTGCGTAGGTAGCTACGCAGGGCAAAACCCTATTTACAAACGTAGGGTGCTGTTTTTCTCAAAAAAATTATTCGGAAAAAATGTATAAATTACAACTCAACCCCAATGATAAAACCCCCAAGTACAAGCAAATTGTGCAGTCGGTCGTTGCGGATATTGAGCGGGCTGTGCTCAGAAAAAACGAGCAGTTGCCCTCTATCAGTGAGTTGAGCGAAGAGTACTACCTAGCG
The DNA here is from genome assembly GCF_037153985.1 of Emticicia sp. 17c. NCBI lineage: Bacteria > Pseudomonadati > Bacteroidota > Cytophagia > Cytophagales > Leadbetterellaceae > Emticicia > Emticicia sp. 17c. Next base: position 23,882 of record NZ_JBBAYI010000008.1, on the reverse strand, counting down.
CGTGATACCGTCGAGAAAGCCTACCGCGAATTAAAAGAGCAAGGCTACATTACAGCCGTGCAAGGCAAAGGCTTTTATGTGAATGGCAAGGAGCATAACAAAATGCGTATTCTGTTGGTTTTCAACAAATTAAGCTCTTACAAGAAAATCATCTACTACGCTTTTCTGAAAGTACTGGGCGAGAAAGCAAGCGTTGATTTACAGATACACCACTACAACGCCCGCCTTTTTGAAGAAATCATAGATAAAAATCTGGGTAAGTACAATTACTATGTAGTAATGCCCCATTTTTTTCCTGAAACTGACAAAAACCTTGCTCTGAAAGTACTCGATAAAATTCCGCCGAACGAACTGGTCTTGCTCGATAAAGACCTGCCCGAATACACCAGCCCCTGCCTGAGCGTGTATCAGGATTTTGAAAACGATGTGGCAGACACACTCGAATCGGCCAACGACCTGCTGGCCAAATACCAGCGCATGGTGCTGATTTTTCCGAGTGATGGCAACTACCCGCAGGAGATTGTAAAAGGTTTCAGGTTTTTCTGTATTAATGCACGCAAAGAATATGCAATTCGGGAAAACGCCACCGACGAAACCCTGCAACCGCAAACAGCTTATGTGGTAGTAGAAGAAACCGATTTGGCCGAGCTAATCAAAAAAAGCCGCCAGACACCCTACACGCTTGGCAACGAAATCGGCCTGTTATCGTTCAACGAAACCACGCTCAAAGAATTGCTCGACATCACCGTTATCACAACCGACTTTGAAACCATGGGGCGCACAGCCGCCGCCCTCTTGCTCGACAAAAAACAGATTAAAGTCAAAAATCCGTTTTATATTATCAGGCGCAAAAGCCTTTAGCCCGATTCAACGCTCAAACATCATATACCTATGCTTACAACTGAAATCATACAGAACCATAACCAGAAGCTCGACGCCGACCACCAGTTTAAACTCGCCTACCTGAGCGAACTCCTCGACCGCAAGGGCATCAATATACAGTCCATTATCAATAAAGTAAAAGCATTTCAGGTGGCTATTCCAAGCTGGGCATTGGGTACGGGTGGCACACGTTTCGGGCGTTTCCCGAATGGTGGCGAACCCCGCACACTGGAAGAAAAAATTGAAGATGTAGGGCTGATTCACCAATTAAATGGGTCGTCGAACTCAATTTCCTTACATATCCCGTGGGATATTCCGTCAGACCCTGAAGCCATCAAACAACTACTAAAAACCCATCAACTGAGCATCGACTCGGTTAATTCCAATACTTTTCAAGACCAGAAAGACCAACCTTTTTCGTATAAATTCGGCTCATTGTCTCATACCGGAGCCGACAGCCGCGACCTCGCCATTCAGCACAACATCAGTTGTATTGAATACGGCAAACAACTCGACTCAAAAACGCTAACCGTATGGCTGGCCGATGGCTCCAATTTCCCCGGGCAGCAGCATTTCCGCCGCGCCTACCAACGCACCGCCGATGCCCTCAGTGCTATTTATGCAGCCATGCCCGACGACTGGACCATGCTCATAGAATACAAGCCTTATGAGCCGTTTTTTTACTCAATGGTTATTCCTGACTGGGGTACTTCGTATTCGCTTTGCCAGCAGGTAGGTAAAAATGCACAAGTACTGGTCGATTTGGGGCATCATCTGCCTAATACCAATATCGAGCAGATAGTGGGGCGTTTAATGCACTTCGGGCGTTTGGGTGGTTTTCATTTCAATGGCTCTATGTACGGCGACGACGACCTCACCACCGGAAGCATCAAGCCGTATCAGTTCTTTCTGATTTTTAACGAACTCGTTGACGGTATGCACGATGCAGCCGTGAAAAACCCTACACTAGCTTGGATGATTGATGCCAGCCATAACACCAAAGACCCCATCGAAGACTTGTTGCAGTCGGTTAATGCCATTCTGACAACCTACGCCAAAGCCTTACTCGTTGACCGCCAAGCCCTCAACAATGCACAGGAACAGAACGATGTTCTGGCCGCCGAAGAAATCCTGCGCGATGCCTTCTTTACCGACGTAAGGGCATTGGTAGCCGAAGCCAGCCGTCAGGTAGGTGGCGCGCTCGACCCCGTGGCTACTTTCCGTCAGGCCAAAGTGCGCCAGAGCCTCATTCAGCAACGCGGCAAATTCAGCGTAGCCACAGGCTTGTAAAACAGGCTCAATACATTTTTATTACAAAATAACCGGCAGGTATTGTCTTGTTTACAAAACTTGCTGTTATTTTGTACTGAAATTATTACCCTTACAACTTACTCTATTCAACCGATGAGAAAAATCCTGGCTTTTTTGCTTTATTTCCCTGTGATGGCCTTCGCACAGGACGCCGCCCCTAAAGAATGGAAACAGCTTTTTAACGGAAAAGACCTGAAAGACTGGCACATTAAAATCAGAAACTACGCCCTTGACGATAACTTTGGCAAGACATTCAGGGTAGAAGATGGCCTCATGAAAGTACGTTATGACGGCTACTCATCGTTCGACGAAAAATTCGGGCATATTTTCTATAAAGATAAATTCTCCTACTATAAAATTGCAGTCGAATACCGTTTTGTAGGCGAGCAGGCCAAAGACGGCCCGGGCTGGGCTACCCGCAACAGTGGCATCATGTTGCATTGCCAGTCGCCCGAAAGTATGGGCAAAGACCAAGACTTCCCCATTTCAATAGAAGTTCAGTTATTGGGCGGTTTAGGCAACGGCAAACGCACCACCTGCAACGTGTGTACACCCGGCACAAACCTTGTGTTCCAGAACAAACTTGATAAACGCCATTGCATTAACTCAGACTCAAAAACCTACGACGGCGACCAATGGGTGCGCGCCGAGGTGCTGGTCTTGGGCGACTCGCTCATCAGGCATTATGTAAACGGCGAAAAAGTACTTGAATACACCAAACCCCAAACAGGCGGCGGCAACGTGCTTGGGCATGACCCTGCCTTGCTGGTTGAAGGCAAACTGCTGGGCGAGGGGTACATTTCGCTGCAAAGCGAAAGCCACCCTGTCGATTTCCGCAAGGTCGAACTGTTAAATCTGTGTGGCTGCACCGACCCCAAAGCCAGCAATTACAAATCTTATTACGTGAAATCTGATAATAAATCATGTGTGTATAAACGCAAGAAAAAGTAAGATTTATTTATCAGCCTAGCCAAACATCATGAAAGTAGCGTTGTTTATTCCGTGTTATGTCGACCAGTTTTATCCGAAAGTCGGTATCAATACCTTACAGCTTTTAGAAAAACTGGGCGTTGAGGTTCACTTCCCTATGCAACAAACCTGTTGCGGGCAACCAATGGCCAACAGCGGCTGCGAGCAGGACTCCAAAGAGGTGTATCATCATTTTACAGATACCTTTGCCGACTACGACTACGTGGTTACCCCCTCGGGGAGTTGTACGTACCACGTCAGGAAACATTACGATATTATTGAGCAAACGCCGGCCGTACAAAAGGTCAGAAAGAGCGTGTACGAACTGGTTGATTTTCTGGAAAACATCCTGAAAGTTGACGAAATTCCGGTCGATTTTCCGCATAAGGTAGGCTTACACCTGAGTTGCCACGGGCAGCGCGGGCTAAGGCAGGCCAACGCCTCGGAGATAACAGGCGATAAAAACGGGCAGATACTGACCCTGCTGAAAAAACTACGCGGCATTGAAATTACCCAACTTGACCGTAACGACGAGTGTTGCGGCTTCGGGGGGTCGTTTTGTATCAGCGAAGAAGCCGTTTCGGCCAGAATGGGGCAAGACCGCATTGCCGACCACCTGCGAAACGGGACACAGGTTTTAACAGGCGGCGATATGTCGTGCCTGATGCACCTCGAGGGCATCGTCAGACGCCAGCAAGCACCAATAAAAGTTATGCACATTGCAGAAATCCTGAACGGAAGCCAACCATGAACCACCCTGCCCTAGCCGAAAAATTTAACAGCGATTATAACCGTACTACTTGGCACGACGAAACCCTGTGGTTTGTTCGCCAGAAAAGAGACCGCGCCATTTATCCGATTCCTGAGTTTCAGGAGTTGCGCCAGTTGGCTTCTCAAATCAAAGACCATACCCTGAGCAACCTCGATACCTACCTGCTCGAATTTGAAAAAAATGCGCAGCAAAATGGCGTACACGTGCATTGGGCTGCCGACGGCGACGAACACAACCGCATTGTGTTGGATATTATCAGCAATGCTGCTTCGGTAAAAGGCAAAACAGGGCCTGTCAGGATGGTTAAAAGCAAGTCGATGCTTACGGAAGAGTGCCACCTGAACCCCTTTCTGCAAAAGAACGGCATAGAAGTAGTAGACACCGACCTCGGCGAGCGCATTGTGCAGTTCAGGAACGAGCCACCCAGCCATATAGTAATGCCAGCTATTCATCTGAAAAAAGAAGATGTAGGCGAAACCTTCCACCAGCACCTCGGCACACCCAAAGGCGAGAAAGACCCACAGGCACTCACCGAAGCCGCCCGCCAGCATTTAAGACAGAAATTTGTTGAGGCCGATGTAGCCCTGACGGGCGTTAATTTTGCAGTGGCCGAAACAGGCAGCTTTGTGGTTTGTACCAACGAAGGCAACGCCGATTTAGGCGTGAATCTGGCTAAAGTACACATTGCCTGCATGGGCATGGAAAAACTTATTCCGAAAATAGAACACCTCTCGGTGTTTATCAGGCTACTGGCACGCAGTGCCACAGGGCAACCCGTTACTACGTACACGTCTCATTTCACTAAACCCGCCAAAGGCAAAGAAATGCACATCGTAATAGTAGACAACGGCCGCACCCAACAGCTTGGCCGCGCCGATTTCAGAAACTCGCTGAAGTGCATCAGGTGCGGGGCCTGCATGAACACCTGCCCTGTATACAGGCGCAGCGGCGGGCATAGCTATGACTTTACCGTTCCGGGGCCAATTGGGGCTATTCTGTCGCCCAATATCGACCTGCACAAATACAGCACATTGCCGTTTGCCAGCACACTTTGCGGCTCCTGTTCGGATGTATGCCCCGTAAAAATCGATATTCACGTACAGTTATATAAATGGCGGCAGGTAGTTGCCAAAGAGAACGAATTACCCCTAAGCAAAAAATGGGGCATGAAAGGGCTAGCCAAAATGCTAGCTATGCCTAAAGTGTATGACCTCGGCGGAAAACTGGCGCGCGGGGCACTGCGGGTGCTTCCGCATGGCATAACCCATGCCCAAAGCCTGAATCCGTGGGCAAAAGCCCGCGAGTTGCCCGACGCTCCGAGCCAGAGTTTCAAGGAGTGGTACAGTAAAAACCAAAAAGGTAAATCCTGAGATTGTATGAGTAGCCGAGAAAAAATATTAGCCAACATAAAAGCCAACAAGCCTGCGGCAGTAGCCGTGCCAGTGATTCCGGCATTTGAGGGCGACGGCAGCCTGACACGCTTCAAAACTGTGCTGGAAGGCATAGGTGGCCGCGCTATTGAGGTAGCCACACTGCCAGACTGCCAAGCTGTAATTAATACCTATTATGCTGACCTGAAAAACGTGAGTTCTGCGCTTGTAAGAGCTAGCATACCTATTAACGCCGATACCCCGAAGGCTATTCTGGAACAAACCGACCTTGCCGTTATACAAGGCGAAATAGGCGTGGCCGAAAACGGGGCTATCTGGGTGCCGGAGGCCAATATGCTTAACAGGGCCTTGCCTTTCATAACGCAGCATCTGGTGTTGGTACTGGCCAAAAAAAATGTAGTAGCCAATATGCACGAGGCTTACAAACGGCTGGGTAGCCCGGGCAGCTATGGGGCTTTTATTGCAGGCCCTTCTAAAACAGCCGATATTGAGCAGGCACTGGTCATTGGCGCACACGGCGCACGCAGCATGATGGTAATTCTGTACGGCGAGTAATCTTGGCGGGGACAGTAAGTAAAAGCCGCCCTACGCTTTTCTTTACTTCCCTATTACCTGTTTGCGGTGCTGCAAGCCCCAGTAATGTAGCTCTTGCAGTACGCGTTCGAGCGATAACCCATGTTGAGTAATAGAGTACTCGACAGTTGGCGGAAAAGTATCGTATACATCCCGCCTGATGAGTTCGTTAGCTTCCAGATTCTTCAATTCTTTTGAAAGCGTTTTATCGGTTATGCCGCTTACCTCGCGCGCTATCTGCCTGAACCGCTTTGGCCCCGCCGACAACGTAAATAATATGAGCAGTTTCCATTTGCCTTCGAGTGCCTCAAGGGCATCTTTAATTGAAAGCATTGTTTTGGGGCAACCTTCTTTTGTTAACATTGGGGTATGATTTTAACGATACTATCTTGCCGGATAGTGCTATCCAATAGGATAGTACTATCATTCGGATAGCAAATTTAGGTATTCTTGCATCAAAATAAAGAAACTGTTTCATTCTATGACAAATCACCGGAATACCTCAACCCCATTACACATAGCTGCATGGATATGCCAGATTCTGCTGGCACTTACTTTGCTGTGGGCCTCGGGCATGAAATTGTTCAAGCCAGCCAGCCAGCTTGCCCAAATGTGGCCCTGGACGGCCCCTAACCCCCTACTCACCAAACTAACAGGCGTACTCGACTTTCTGGGAGCTTTGGGGCTGATACTCCCGCAGGTGCTGCGCATCAGGCCAATACTAACCGTCTATACTGCTTATGCCATTATTGCGTTAATGGTAGCCGCCAGCGTTTTCCATATTACCCGAGGAGAAGCCTCGCAGATAGGCATAAATGTAGCTTTTGCGCTCATGGCTGCTTTTATTGCATGGGTACGCAGCAAAAAAACGCCTGCCTGAAAGCAATACAAATAAAAAACTGTATTAAGGGTATAAATAAACAGTTATACCCTTAATACAGTAAAGTCTGCCATGTGTCTTAGGCCTGTCTGGCAGATGAGTTGCTTAGTGTTCTTATCTGGCTTTCGAGTTGTTTAATATAGGCTTTATTGGCTTCTTCTGCCAGATGTTTTTCTGTTAAATCTCGGGTTACCTTCGTAAATCCTATTACATTTTTTTTATCGTCATGAATGGCTGTAATAAGAATACTCCCCCAGAACGTTGAGCCATCTTTTCTCAGCCGCCAGCCTTCGTCTTTAGCAAACCCATTTTGTATTGACTGATTAATTAACATTTGCGGGCGGTTATTGTGCAGGTCTTCTGCGGTATAGAACGTCGAGAAGTTTTTGCCTATAATTTCAATGGGCTTATAGCCTTTAATTTTTTCAGCACCTATGTTCCAGTTTTCGATATTCCCTTCTCTATCGAGCAGAATAATGGCGTAGTCTTCAATTTCTTCTATCATTTTATAAAACCGTATCGTCCGCACATCTTTGTCGGCAATGGTTTCGTTTACGATAGAATAAATCTTTTTATCGAGGCTATTGGCAGCTTGGTCAAGCAGGTTAATCCAATCTTCGTTTACAGTCATGTAATTTTCTTTGATTAAATTAACCAGCCCCATAATGGTTGCTAAGGGGTGGCGCACCTCATGCGACTGTATAAAGGCAATTTTTTGTAGCGATTTGTTCCTTGCCTCTGTTTCTTCCACTTGTAGTTTCAGTAGCTTGTGGGTAATTTCAAGTTCCATCAGGTGTGTGGTTTGTTTGGCCAGCACAGTCAGGATTCTTTTCTGGAGAGGTGTAAGAGAGCTTGGCTTAAAGTCGAGTACGCACAACGAGCCAATTTTTATGCCACTGCTCAGTATCAGCGGTACACCTGCATAAAACTGAAGCCCGGGGTTGGTATGTACCAGTGGGTTGTTGTCAAACCTGCTGTCTTTTGTGAGGTCATCTACTACCAGCAGTTCGCCTGCTTGCATGGCATGAAAACAAAACGAATTTTCTTTGGCTATCAGGTTTGCATCTGCTCCCACGCATACTTTTATACGGCTCACGTCTTCATCAACAAGCGATAATAAGGCTATGGGTTTTTCACAAGTTTCAGCAATTAAATCAACAATATCCTGATAATCGTTTGATTTATCAAAATCAATTTTCAGGAATTGATGCACGGCCTCAATTCTTCTTTTCTCTTCTAATTTAAAATCATCCATTATTGTGCAAAAATTATATTAAACTGACAAATACTTCTTTTTAAGCCGAGAATTTTATGACACAGAAAAGAGGTTTTTGTTATTTTTAATAACTCACAAAGCCACAGAAGATTAAAAATTACTTCAATTTTAAGTAATAATTTTATGAATACCATTAAAATGGATGAATTTTTTCAAAGAAAGTGCCTAAACCAAGCCCCCAAAAGAAGCCCATTTAAAAGCTAATTTTACCTTGCAAACCATAACACCCTTACCATGAGCATTCTGAGCATAGATTAAGATTAAAAGGATATTCCTTACCATCATCGTATCCAGAAATATCTCCATTTGGCTCAGCATATTTTCAGAAAACACCACTGCCATTGTAACAAATAAAACCCAACAATGTGCTTGTGCTGCACATTGTTGGGTAAAATCTTTCAAGGCCGTATTTTGTTTTTTAGTTCGGCAATTTGTCTTTAAAATACCCGTAGGCCCATGTGCCGGCTATGGCACTCAGTAGCGTAACAATAACTACCAAAAAGCCGCTGCCGATTTGCGCAAAAAGCGGCCCCGGGCAAGCCCCCGTTATGGCCCACCCCAAACCGAAAATCAACCCGCCATAGATTTGTCCCTGCTGAAATTTCTTCGGATGAAATTCTACTGTTTCGCCTGCTATTGTTTTAATATTGAATTTCTTGATTAAATAGACCGACAGCATACCTACCAGCACGGCACTGCCGATTACGCCATACATGTGAAAACTCTGAAAACGGAACATCTCCTGAATGCGGAACCATGAAATGATTTCGGCTTTTACAAATACTATTCCGAACATGATGCCCACTACAAGGTATTTCAGGTTGCCCGTAATACCTTCCGGTTTTTTCATGTCGTTGGGGGCTTCACACACAAATAGCTCTTCTTGTTTGGTAATTTCTTTCTTAATATAGTTCATAAGGCAAGTTTAACTGATACTGAATGTTGTTTCCTGATTAAAATAGTTTGAATATATGTGGCAAAAGCAGGTGTGTCATGGTAATGCCTCCTACCATAAAACAGCAGGTAGCTATCAGCGACGGCCATTGCAGGTTTGATAAGCCCATAATGGCGTGGCCCGACGTACAGCCGCCTGCATAGCGTGTACCAAAACCAATCATGAAACCACCCAGCACGAAGAAAACCAGTCCTTTTAAAGTAAACAGGTTATCGACCGAAAACAGGTCGGCAGGCATAAGCCCCGAAAAATCGGTAATGCCCAGTGCTTTTAAATCAGCAATGGTAGCTTCCGAAAGCACAAATGTGTTGGGGTTTTCCAGAAAATGAGTGGCAATTACCCCGCCCAGAAACACGCCTGCCACAAAAATCAGGTTCCAGATTTCTTTCTTCCAGTCATATTTAAAAAACGGAATATTGGCCGGTATGCAAGCCGCACAAATGTGCCGCAGAGACGACGAAATCCCAAACGATTTATTGCCAATCAGCAAAAGGGTTGGCACGGTAAGGCCAATTAAAGGGCCGGCTACATACCACGGCCAGGGTTGGAGGATAAGCTCAAAAAATTGCTTCATACGCATTTAGTAATAATAGTTAATAATTAAGTTCAGATGTGTCATGTTTACTTTATTGAATACATATTGTGGTTTGAGGTAGTCGTTACCGAGGTAGTCTTTACGCACTACCAGCAATTGGGCGTTAAGCCCTTTCAGGTAAGGCCCGAACTGGTAGTTGAAACTCAGGTTAAGCTGCGAATACGGCGGCATAGCATATTTATTCAGGGCTACGTTGCTTACATCGGGCAGTTTGAAATAACCTCCGCTTACCTCTATTCTGATATTTTTGCGGGGTTTGAAAAAAGTATTGACCGAAACGGCCGTTAAATCGCCAAAACCTTCGTTGCGTTCGCGCGGCATAAATGTGTAGAAAGGCTCTTTGCCCCACTCTCGTGGCAAAAGATAACGCCCGCGTGCCGTAATGCGGGTTCCGTTCAGAAACCAGTCGAATCTGGGCGACTGCTGCCCAACACGCCCCGAAAAAACATCGGCCCCGGCGTTGCTCTGAACATAGGTTTTGGCGGGGTCGGGGTTGCCGCCATCACCTGCCCGTTGCTGATGAGTATATTGCGCGCCCAGTAGCCAGTTTTTTCCGGCAAAGGGTTTGGTTTTCCACTCAATTTTCAGGTGGCTGGTGTTCAGAATATTTTCGACGTAGGTATCCCAGAACTGAATATTCCATTTGTTTTTCTGATACGTTACGCCACCAATCAGTATGCCTTTCGACTCAAGGTTGTTTTTATATTGCGAGGGCTTGCCGTCTATGCCTAACCCAACCGGATAAAGCCCGATGGTTTGGCCTATATCGAACCACCGCATGGTTGAGCGGGGCGACATCCGCCAGATATACTCTGCATGAAAACTCAGGTTTTTCCATTCGTTCAGGTCAAGCACCGCCGACTCAACCAGCGTTGGGCGCATTCGTCCGTCATGCGGGTTAATAAAAGGCGTTTGCGGAACCTGACGACCCACCACCAACACCGATTTTTTGCCTAAATGTGTTTTAAGAAACAGTTCTTCGAGGCGGTCGAGGTCTTTGTAATCATTGGGGCGTTCGATATTAAACAGCCCGATTTCGTAACGGTTGGGCTGATTAGCCGAGGGGTCTGGCTTCAGCAGGTCGGAGGTTTCAATATTAAACATAAAAAAAACACTTACCCCCACCTGAAAGCGTTTCAGGAATCGGGGGGTCTGGTAGCCTATGCCTGCACCAATTACCCAAGCGTGGTAATCGGTTAGGCTCCCCTCATTTATTGTGCCTGACACATACGAGCGGGCATGGCCATAGAAACGACCTTTCCCAAAAAAGTAGCCTAGTGTGCTGGTATCTTTTGCTGTTTCGGGTTGCGAATGGATAATCTGGGCATTGGCAAAACCGAGCGAGATAATAAATGACCAGAAAATATGTGGTAAACTGATTTTTCTCATAATCTGACACTAACATGAATGCAAAAGTATCAGCTACAACATTGGATGTTCGTGACAAATGTTACATTGAGAAAATATTGTTGGTGCTGAAGGCGCATATCAAAAAAGCCCTCTGGGTAAACAGCGGGCAGGTATCAGAACCGGAAAATGTAGCTAAGGGTCTCAGAGGGTCTTTTTCTTATGGGCTTCTTTCCAGTCTTTTATTGGCTTAAAAGGCCCGTATTTATGTTGGCTTTCAGGGAAAGGGTCGGCATAGGGGCCAAAGGGGTGGTCGAAAGGTTTACCCGCTATATTGGGCCAGTCTTTGCTGAGGTCTTTTTCGGGGCGAGGCATTGAGTTCACAAAGGCGGCCACGTCCCACGCTTCTTCATCGCTAAGCTGTGTTTTTTTGTAGTCAGTACCAAGCGGCATATTGTATTTGACGTATCCGGCAAAATTTGAGATACGATACAAACCCGCACCATTGTTGTAGCTGTTTTTACCCCAAAGCGGCGGATAACTATAACTTTTGCCGTTGGCTGCCAGAACTCCGCCGCCGTCGGGCTGGTGGCAACTCTGGCATTTTTGTTCATATACCAGCTTACCTTTTTCGGGGTCGGCGGGGCGTTTTAAGCCTTTGAGCTTAAAAATTCCGGTTCCTTTGGGGGTGGTTTTCTTGGGTACATCCGTACCTACCCATTTAATATAAGCCAGAATGGCTTTCATCTCATGGCTGCTCGAGTCAAGAGCTTTGCCGTTGAGGCTTCTTTCAAAGCAATCGTTTACGCGCCTAAACTGGTTTTCGACCGAACCTGAGCGTTCTCTGAAACGGGGGTAAGTAGCCTGAACTGCAAAATAATTGTTTCCCCAGGGTTGTGTACCGGCATTGAGGTGGCAATTCTGGCAGTTCATCCCGTTCGACATCGCCGCTACGCTTCCCTTTGGCCCGAGGTAGTCGGCAGTATGGGCAATGAGTTCTTTTCCGTATTTAATTAGCTGTTGCTGTTCGGCATCAAGGCGGCTCATTCTCCAGTCGGACGGGGCCGTCCAGAGGTCAACAAAATTGGTATCTATCTTAATAAATGCTTTTTTGGGGTTAGTGGCAGGCGCGGGTGCATATTCAAGAAACATACCTAGCAGCAGGCCCGCAATAAGCAAAACGCCCAGCACTGCCAGTATATTCAGAAAAGTAATTACGCGCTTGATATTTTTTTCTTCCATGAGGTAAATCAGGCAATAAAGATTAAAAGTCGAAGCCAGAAAAGTTATGTGCAGTAAAACAGAAAAGACCACCCAACGTGTTTACTGGAGGTAATCGTCCTGAAAGTTTCCGATATGAACCCTGTTCTGGTTTATTTTCTTGCGGTGAATAAAGTAATTGATAACTCCGTAAACAAACAACACAAGCGCAAAGCCAAAGAATACATACTGATACCGGATGTCGGTCTTGAGTAGGTTTTCGATAGATAAACCCGCTATTAAAAAATACATGGAGGTGCGCAAAAAAGCCAGAAATGTAGATTGATTGGCCAGAATAGTGCGCTGTATTGCCAGACGTTCTCTTAATATCAGGTCTTTATTAATTGGGTTTTCTTTTTTCATTACTACTACATTTATCTGGTAATTTACACAGTAAACCATCAAACACAAAGGCTTTTCTTGGTTGTTTGTAGGTTTCTGGGCATTAACAGACCCGAATTGGTTTCTTATAAATGCAAAACTCCCTCATTATCAGCCGACAATGAGGGAGCCGCCTTATATTTACAATGTTTCACAAAACACTTCTGTTGGTTGGCCCGTTACAAGGGGGTTGCCTTTGTTTACCCATTCATTCATACCACCCGAATAATTGCTGATATTGCTGAAACCGTTCTTTGCCAGTATCGAATAGCCAATGGCGGCTCTGTCGCCCCCCTGACAATAAATAACTACGGGTTTTTCTTTACTTATTTTGTCGAGGTTTTGTGGCAAAGTGCCGACAAACACATTTTCGGCACCTGCCACATGGCCATTTTTAAATTCTGCTGCCCCTCTCAGGTCTATCACTTGCACGTTTTCGTCGGTCAGCAGTTCTTTAAATTTATCTAGGCTGATTACAGCACTTTCCTTTAATTCAATACCCAGCGTATCTACGTCAGTTATATACCCCAGCACGTTATCGAGCCCGATACGCATCAGTTTACGGGTAAGGTCATCAATCTGGTTATCGTCAGCTACGAGCATAAAAGGCTCTTCGTAGTTTACAAACCAGCCCATCCAAGTAGCAAACGAGTTATTCCCCTGAATATTAATGCTATCTGGCACAAAACCGGCGGTAAACGCAGTTTTGTTGCGGGTATCTATCAGTTTTATACCTTGTGCCATTGCCTGTTTTACTTCTTCGGCCGTTAGTTTCTTTTGCACAGGCACTTCGGTAAGCAAGGGTCTGTTAACCTTGTTAAGTTTTTTCATCATGGCAAAATACTTGGGCGGCTCTGGCTGGTCGGCTAACAGATACTTCACGAAACCGTTCTGGTCGTCGTCATACTGAAAAGCCCAGTTTCTGATTTTCTCGTACCCTACGGTCGAACTCGGCACGGCTCCTAATGCTTTTCCACAAGCCGACCCCGCGCCATGCCCTGGCCATACCTGAATAAAATCGGGCAGGGCATTAAACCGCTGAATCGATTTATACATCTGTAAAGCTCCTGCATCCTGCGTGCCTTTCATTCCGGCGGCTTTTTCGAGCAAATCAGGGCGGCCGATGTCTCCTACAAACACAAAGTCTCCGGTAAACAACATCACGGGTTCAGGGCTGGCGGGGGTATCTGTCAGCAAGAAACTGATACTTTCGGGTGTATGCCCGGGTGTATGCAATACTTCAATTTTAAGATTCCCGACGGTCATGATACTGCCATCTTTCAGGCCCACGTGGTCGAACTCATATAACCAGCCTTCGCCGCCTTCCTCAGAAAGGTAAAGGGTAGCACCCGTAACCGCCGCTAACTCACGCGCTCCAGAAAGGAAATCGGCATGGATATGCGTTTCTGTTACGTGCGTAATGCGCATATTGTTCTGGCGAGCAATTTCCAGATAAGTATCAATATCTCTTTTAGGGTCAATTACTATGGCAACGCCCGCTTTCTGGCAACCAACAAAGTAGCTTGCTTGGGCTAATGATTTATCGTATACGTGTTGAAAAAACATCTTTAATAAGGTTTTTAATAATTATATGACAAATTTATATTGTTGTTTTCTGAAACTCTGTGACATTTATTACATAGCAAAAAAATTTGCAACTATTTCAGAATCAACTCTTTAATAATAATATATGCTCCCATAGCCAGCACAAACCAGCCAAAAGATTTTTTGAGTTTTGCCCCTGTAACGAATCTGGACAGGTACGAGCCTACAAAAATGCCCACCACTGAAAGGGTTGTAAATTCAAACAGAAAAACCCAGTCAACCTCAAGGTTGGACAAATCGCCCAGAAAGCCAATTAACGACTTGGCGGCAATAATAAGCAACGATGTACCCACGGCCGATTTCATGGGGAGTTTGGCAAAAAGCACTAGCGCAGGTATTATCAGAAAACCACCGCCAGCCCCTACAATGCCCGTCAGGATACCCACCAGCCCACCTTCGAGGGCTATCATCGGATAATTGAACGTTAGCACCTGTTCGTCGTCGGTTTTTTCTTCTTGTTTCGATTTTATCATGGAATAAGAAGCCGCAAGCATAATGAGGGCGAAGAACACCATGATTCCTACATTTTTTGAGATAGCAAAACCGCCCAGATGCAAAATAGGGTCAGGGATGGCCGGAACCAGATATTTGCGTGTCAGAAACACAGAAATGAACGACGGAATGGCAAACACAAGAGCCGCCCGATAATTGACAAGGCGTTTTTTCATGTAACTGGCCGACCCTACCAACGAGGTTGTGCCAACAACAAAAAGTGAATAAGCGGTTGATAACACCGGATTTACATTTAGTAAATACACTAACACAGGGAGCGTAAGGATACTACCGCCGCCGCCAATGAGGCCGAGGCTTACTCCTATCAGAACAGACGATGAAAACCCTACGATTTCGCTTGCATTCATACTTTAATAGCGTTTAATTAGAGGCTACAAAAGTAGAATGCTGCTTTGTTGCTATCTGTGATAATTGTTACACAGGCCCGAAAAGACAGGCAATAAGGTAAAAATCTTTTCAACACATACATTACAGGTTTCTTTGCTATGCCCAAACATTTACTTCTGAGGCTATTAATGAGGTCGGTTGGTTTTACGGCAGCCATGCTGGTGGTGTGGGTGTGCCTCGATGCCTTCGTGTCGGCGCAAGTCTGGCAGGGCATGGCTGTCAGCAAATCGGCATTAACGGTCGAATACTGCGAGTTTAACCATACCGACAAGTTTTTTCATCAGCCCATGAATACGTACTCTAATCTGGCATATTTCTTTTTTGGGGTTTTTATTATACAACTTGCCTACGCAGATTATAAAAACCAGTCTGCCGAATTGATGAACCGAATGCAGCAATTTCCGCTATTATCGGCCCTGATGGGCATTTATTTTGTTTATCTGGGCTTTGGCAGTGCTTTTTTTCATGCGTCGCTTACCTACGCAGGGCAACGGGTTGACATGAACGGCACTTATGGCGTTTCAATCACACTCTTAAGCATTGGGGTGTATCATATTTTTCATAAAATACGGCTTTCAGCTACTGGCCGTTATGTGTGGGCGGGTGTGCTGGTGCTAGTAATTATGGCTTTTTTTAAAATTGCTTTGCTGGTTTCGAGTTCGGTTTTGTTACCCGCCATGATTTTAGCCCTCACCGCCATGAACCTCATTAACTTTTTTCAGTTCAGAAAAGAGCGTTCTCTTGTGCTGGCTATACTAAGTTTTGTGCTGATTGTGGTTGCCATTAAAATACGAACGCTTGATGTGCAGAAAAAAGGCTGTGACCCTTACTCGTGGTATCAGGGTCATGCGGTGTGGCATTTGCTTACGGCATTGAGTAGTTTTTGTAGCTATGCGTTTTTCAGGTTCGGTAGCCTAACCCTAAGCAACAAATAGGCTAAACAGATAACAGACTAATACCCTTGCTGGCAAAACTACAAGGTAGCTGCAAAACTAAAAGCCGCCCTTTCGGCAAACCTTTTGGTCTGGCACGGGCGGCTTTTAACAAGCATTTTAGTAAAATGCTTTTACTGGGTTCTGAATAGCTTAATGGTATAATCGAGCAATTGCACGTTGCCATATTCTCCATGCCCGGGAATCACAATTTTTACGTTAGGGTATTGCTTTTTGATATTCTCGACCGTACCCGACCACGCAGCCGTGTTGGCATCGCCCAGATACCCTTTGGTAGCATCTACTTCTTTTATTAAACACCCGCCAAACATTACGTTGTCGGCAGGAAAATACCCGATAACGTTATCTCTTGTATGCCCTTCGCCAAAAAATCGGGCAGTTATGTATTGCTTACCCATTTTTATCACAAGCGAATCTGTGAAGCTGTTTTCTGGCACAGTATAGTTGTTTTCTTTTGCCAGTTCGATGGTTTTGAAATAGGCATAAGAAGGAATATTACTGGCATGAAATATTTTCAGCCCTCCTAAACAATCGTTATGAAAATGGGTTGGAATAATGGCGTTTATTTTACAATGCAACGATTCTTTCACCCATTTAATTAGCTCTTCCGAACTTTTGTCGTTACTGGGGGTATCAAAAATAACGGCTTCGTTGCTGTTGCGCACAATTAGCCCGTTGCACGGAACGTTCCCGAAATCGTTGGTTTGCAGAAACGAGATATGCTGAAAAGAATTTTCGGCAATCTGGTTGATAATCAGGTCTTTCGACTTGTAAACTTCTTTAGCTTTAAATGTGTGTTTTTTCTGGGCAATACAATTAAAAATTGTTACGGAAAGCACAATTACCGAGAGCGTTTTTACGATGGATTTCATTCTGTCTGGATATTTTCTTTAGTGTTTTAAAACCCTCATTTACTGGCATAAACAAGGCCGAATACAAAGCTAATGAATAATAAACGGCCTACCAAACACTATAAATTTTATCTTTTAAATAGTTGATAGAGCCTTATTTTGTGACTATTTTTTACCTGAACGGGATTAAAATTGGAGCAAAAAAATGGTTTCTGTCATAGGTTTTTATGTGTTTCAGCAAGCCCAAAAACTTCCTGTGCTTTCATGGGCCGAATCAGTAAAAGCGTATATACCGCCATTGGCAGATTGCAGGCGGAGTTTTGCATATTTTTTTTGGAATGGTCTGAAAGAGATTGTTCTTTTAATCAGTAATTTTAAATCATGAAGAAATCGATTGTGGTTTTATTACATCTGGGGGTATGGCTCATTTATTTCTTAATGGTAGCCATTGTTCTGGCAGTTTATTCCAGAACTGACATGAATGCTATTAACCCAATGGCCCGCACTATGAATGCCTTTAAGAATATTTTTTTGTTTGCTTTTATTCCTTCGGTGGTTTGTTTTTATGTGTATTATTTCCTGCTTTTCCGGCGGTATATCCAGCAAAGAAAATACATACAGGCATTAATTGCGGGTGTTGGTGTGTCGGTTATGGTTGCGGTTGCGGGGTATATTCTGCATCGGTATTTTATTGAAACAGGGCAGGTGGCCGACATGGACGAAGGTGGCAGAAAGGGCAGGTCAACGGCCTTATCGACCATTATCGTTATGACCATCATCGGCATGATTTGCGGCATAGTAGGCTGGATAATAAAAGGCTTTGTAAGCTGGCTCAACGAAATGAAACTGAAAGAAGCCCTGAAAGAAAAAAACCATGCAATGGAACTGGCTCTGGTAAAATTACAGCTTGACCCCCACCTGCTTTTCAATACCATTAATAACATCGACTCGCTCATTATAACAGATGCCGTGGCTGCTTCGGAGTACCTCAACAAGCTCTCTGATATTATGCGGTTTATTCTTTACGAAACAAAAACAGATAAAATTCTGCTAGCTAAAGAACTTGAATACATCGAAAAATACATCGACCTGCAAAAAATACGTACTTCTAACCAAAACTATGTGCAGCTAACCATAAGCGGTCAGGCAGGTAACAAGCATATTGCCCCGATGGTGTTTATTCCATTTATCGAGAATGCTTTTAAACATACCAGCAACAAAAAACTGGAAAACGCCATTACCGTCAGTATTGTGATTGGCAACGAAACCATACAACTGATATGTGAAAATAAAATTGATGCCCGACAAAAAACAAAACAGCCCATAAACACTAACTCCATTGCGGGCAATTCCATTGGTGGCAACTCCGTTGGGGGCCTCGGTAATGGGTTGATTGAAAAGAGGCTTCAACTTATTTACAATAACAGGCATACGCTTGCCATACACAAAACCGATGACTTGTACAGCATTAACCTAAATATACCCTATGAGTAAACTTACCTGTATCATTATTGAAGACGAGCCGCTGGCACTGGACAAAACCCGAAGTTTTATCCAGAAAATTCCGTTTTTAAACCTGACCGCAACTTTCGACAATGCACTGGCAGGGCTGGATTTTTTAAATAACAACAAGGTAGATTTACTTTTTCTGGATATTAACATGGACGAACTGTCGGGCATTGAATTGCTTGAGAGTTCAAAAATCGGCAGTCAGGTCATTATCACTACGGCTTATCAAGAATACGCCTTGAAAGGCTATGAATTAAGTATAACCGATTACCTGCTGAAACCCTTTACGTTTAATCGTTTCTTACAGGCTGTAAATAAAGCACAGGAGAACCTGAGCCATCGGGCCGAAGAAGCGAAACCCGATTTTATTTTTGTCAAAACCGAAAACCGGCTCGAAAAAATCATGCTTAACGATATTCTATATATCGAAGGTATGAGAGACTACCTGCGTATTCATACCCTACACAAGAAAATAATGACCCTTCAGGGATTCGGCGAGCTTGAACAACTACTACCCGCCAACCTGATATGCCGCGTGCATAAATCTTACATGGTAGCCATTAACAAGATAGAATCTATTGAGCGCAGCAGAATAAAAATTGCCAATCAGCTAATACCTGTTTCTGAAACCTACAAAGAGGCATTTCTTCAACGCATTAACAGCAAGCTCTAAAACTGGGTTTCATCTGGCAGATTAAAATCAGGCATTGGCAGACATCCCCTCTGGCTTTGCATAGTGGTTTTGCCCACCTTCTGGCAGCCCTGTACTTTTGTTTCATTCAATTATTTATTAATAATCAAGTGAAACAAATTATGAAAAAGCAAGTACATGTAACAGCGTTGTTGAGCCTTATGCTCGTATCGACTCTGGCCATTGCCCAAACACAGGAAACTACCACAGACAAACGCCCGAAAGTCAAAAGCTATATCGACCTGATGGTAAACATAGCTAGTACCAACCTCAATTATGGAGCCGCAAACAGCACATTGGCCGACTACAAAGAAGCGGCCAATGGCTTACAGGCAGGCGTATCGGTTCAGTCGGGTATTACTCACCGTTTTTCGCTCGTAACCGAACTGTATTTTATGCGCAAAGGCGGCAAGCTCAAAGAAAATAACCCGTGGAGTGCCGCGGCATCAGGCTTACGCTTCAACACACTCGAATTACCCGTGCTGGCTCGTTTGCATCTGGGTAAGGTTTATTTAAACGCAGGCCCTTCGGTGGCCTATAACCTGAGTGGCAAGAATACCATAGGTGAAGTATCGAACAAGATTTCTTTTGACAATTCGGCTGCCGGATTCAAGCGTTTTGAAGCAGGCGTTCAGGTAGGCGCAGGGCTGGCGTTTCCAATCAAACAAAAAAGAATCGCGCTTGACATCAGGTATAACTATGGCTTAACCAATGTTTCGCGCAGCAAAGAAATCTATAACAGGGGCTTAATGGTTAGTGTGTTTTTCTCCAAAGCCTTGCATAAACAATAAGCCATGCCACAAAAACAATTTATTCAGGTCAGTTTTTACCTCTTTATCAGATGAATATCGAAACCACGGGGCATCTATTGCCAAACACTTTGTTGCCCCAACATCGTAACATATCACGAGCCGCAGGTTTGTTTTATCTTTTAACTTTTGTGTCGGTGCCAACGCTGTTTTTATACGGCCCCATTCATGAGCCAGCGTATCTGCTTGGTAATGGTAACGACAATGGCGTTATTATAGGTGGCATTTCAGAAATTGTAGTAGCACTTTGTGGCATTATTACGGCTGTTGTGTTGTATCCTTTGCTCAGGAAGCAAAACGAAAGTCTGGCAATGGGTCTTGTGGCTGCTCGTATACTAGAGGCCGGTACTATGTTTACAGGAGTAGCATTATTACTAGGGGTAGTAAGTTTACGCCAGACAGGGGCCGGAGCCGAGGCATTGCCTGTTGCCCAGACACTTGTTATTTTATACGACCGTATTTTTGTATTAGGGCAAGGCTTTATTCCGGCTATTAACGATTTACTGTTGGGTTTGCTGCTCTATCGGTCGGGGCTGGTGCCACGTTTTCTTGCCCTGATAGGCATTGCCGGAGGCTTACCTCTGCTGGCGGGTTACTTTGCACTAATATTTGGCTTGATAGACCGAATTTCTCCGCTGGCGGGATTGTCGGCCCTTATGGTGGCAGTATTCGAGTTTTCGTTGGGCATTTATCTGCTTTTTAAAGGCTTTAAGGCTTCGTCGCCATTGCTGAATGCAAAATAAAAAGCAAAGCGCACTAGAACCCTGTGCGCTTTGCTTGTATTTACTCAATAGGGTTTATCAGTTATTACATCCCTCAATTGTTGCTTTGAAAACCGTACCGCTATCGGCTACAAAACCGGGTTGCAGCTCAATACTCAGGCCAGACTGATAACTTACTACGCCAGCATTATTGATTTTATTGGTTGCTGTAATTTTCTGTGACGCTTGTTTAACACCCACATTGCTGTTGTAATCGTCTGTCGGGCTACCCAATGCCAGATTTTTCGGATAAATGGTAAGTGCATTCGTGCTTACCTCGCTGACACTTACGCCATCGGTCGAAATCACTCTTATCCGATAATTCTCTCCTCCTTCTACGCCAAGCGGAATACTGCAACTGATTGTTCCGGCAGTATTGCTTGCCCCTATTAAAGTTGGTGCAATGGCATTGCTGCTCACAGGCTGGTTGCCAACATTTGCCACACTGCCAAATTTACCGTTGGCATCCGACAACTCTACCCTGAACTGATTACCTATATTGAAAGAGCCTGTTGTGGTGAAACTCACATCGATGCTGCTTCCGCTACAAATTACCGATTTTGAAGCCGTAGGTGCGCTAATCGTAACAGTTTTAGGTAAAATAGTAAAGGTAGTAGTAACAGGGCCATAGTTAACATTGCCTTGCAGGTTATCTTCAGTATAGCCGGTTACGGTTAGGGTATAAGTACCCGGAGCCAATTCTCGTCCGTAAACATTGTTTTCGAGGTTATCAAAAACGGCATACGGTGAAACACTCTGAATAATGGTAATACTGTTTGAAGGCCCCTGAAGCACCATGTTAAGGCTTTCGATGATTGTTGTAGGACAAACCGGAACCACTACGATAGAGACAGGATAGGCTAGCTGGTTAATCGACATTCCGTCAGTAATACCGAATAAGGGTTGGTAAGGGTTTCCGGCCTTCACAAGTTGATATTCAAGTAGCTGATTACAAGGACTTGTACCATTGACAAGCACTTGGGTAGTGGCAGTTGCCGAACACGTTCCGTTAGAAACCACAACCGTATAGATGCCACTATTATCGGCCGTTGCATTTGCAATGGTTGGCGCAGCCAGATTACTGCTAAAACCATTAGGGCCTGTCCATGCGTAGGTACTTCCACCAGAAGCCGTCAGCGCAATTGTTGCCCCGATAGTATAAGGGCCAGTATTATTAGCAATTGCAGAAGGTTGAGCGGCTACCTCCAAGCCCGTTACCGCCGTACTTGCCGGACTGGTGCATGAGCCAACCGTACAAGTTGCCGTTATGCTATATGTGCCTACGCTTGATAAAGTTAAACTCGTTCCGGTGCTGCTATTCGACCATGTGACGGTTCCCGCACAACCGCTTGCCGTAAGCGTGAGCGTACTTGGCGAACAAACCACTTTCGGGTTTGGTGCGTTGATGGTTGGGGCCGTCGGCTGTGTTACAATCTCCAAACCCGTTACCGCCGTACTCGCCGGACTGGTACAAGAGCCAACCGTACAAGTTGCGGTAATGCTATATGTGCCTACCGAAGAAAGCGTTAAGCTCGTTCCGGTGCTGCTATTCGACCATGTGACGGTTCCTGCACAACCGCTTGCCGTAAGCGTGAGCGTACTTGGCGAACAAACTACTTTCGGGTTTGGTGCGTTGATGGTTGGGGCCGTCGGCTGTGTCACAATCTCTAAGCCTGTGACCGCCGTACTTGCCGGACTGGTGCATGAGCCAACCGTACAAGTTGCCGTTATGCTATATGTGCCTACGCTTGATAAAGTTAAACTCGTTCCGGTGCTGCTATTCGACCATGTGACGGTTCCCGCACAACCGCTTGCCGTAAGCGTGAGCGTACTTGGCGAACAAACCACTTTCGGGTTTGGTGCGTTGATGGTTGGGGCCGTCGGCTGTGTTACAATCTCTAAACCCGTTACTGCCGTGCTTGCCGGACTGGTACAAGAACCAACCGTACAAGTTGCCGTTATGCTATATGTGCCTACCGAAGAAAGCGTTAAGCTCGTTCCGGTGCTGCTATTCGACCATGTCACGGTTCCCGCGCAACCGCTTGCTGTAAGGGTGAGCGTACTTGGTGCGCAAACTACTTTCGGATTTGGTGCGTTAATGGTTGGGGCCGTCGGCTGTGTCACAATCTCTAAACCCGTTACTGCCGTGCTTGCTGGACTGGTACAAGAACCAACCGTACAAGTTGCCGTTATGCTGTATGTTCCCACCGAAGAAAGCGTTAAACTCGTTCCGGTGCTGCTATTCGACCATGTGACAGTTCCCGCGCAGCCGCTTGCCGTAAGGGTGAGCGTACTTGGTGCGCAAACTACTTTCGGGTTTGGTGCGTTGATGGTTGGGGCCGTCGGCTGTGTCACAATCTCTAAACCCGTTACCGCCGTACTCGCCGGACTGGTGCATGAGCCAACCGTACACGTCGCCGTTATGCTGTATGTGCCTACACTTGAAAGCGTTAAGCTCGTTCCGGTGCTGCTGTTCGACCATGTGACAGTTCCTGCGCAACCGCTTGCTGTTAAAGTTAAAGTACTTGGCGCGCAAACTACTTTCGGATTCGGTGCATTGATGGTTGGAGCCGTCGGCTGTGTCACAATCTCCAAGCCCGTTACTGCCGTACTTGCTGGACTGGTACACGAACCAACCGTACAAGTTGCCGTTATGCTGTATGTGCCTACCGAAGAAAGCGTTAAACTCGTTCCGGTGCTGCTATTCGACCATGTGACGGTTCCCGCGCAACCGCTTGCCGTAAGCGTGAGCGTACTTGGTGAACAAACCACTTTCGGGTTCGGTGCGTTGATGGTTGGAGCCGTCGGCTGTGTCACAATTTCTAAACCCGTTACCGCCGTACTCGCCGGACTGGTACAAGAGCCAACCGTACACGTCGCTGTTATGCTGTATGTGCCTACCGAAGAAAGCGTTAAGCTCGTTCCGGTGCTGCTATTCGACCATGTGACGGTTCCTGCGCAGCCGCTTGCCGTAAGTGTGAGCGTACTTGGTGCGCAAACTACTTTCGGATTTGGTGCGTTGATGGTTGGTGCTGTCGGCTGCGTTACAATCTCTAAACCCGTTACTGCCGTGCTTGCTGGACTGGTACAAGAACCAACCGTACAAGTTGCCGTTATGCTGTATGTTCCCACCGAAGAAAGCGTTAAACTCGTTCCGGTGCTGCTATTCGACCATGTGACGGTTCCTGCGCAACCGCTTGCCGTAAGCGTG
>NZ_JBBAYI010000007.1:0-303871 GCF_037153985.1 Emticicia sp. 17c | reverse complement strand
CAATAAAGTATTTTATTTGCAATTACAATCTTGAAATAAAAGCATTACATTATTAGGATTACCTAGTTTTTTATATCAATCCTTATGAAGAAGCAACAGCTACTAATTATTACATTTATTTTATTTGTTTCTAACGGATTATTCGCCCAATGTCCTACTGATGCTGTACTGCTCGATTCGCTCAAGATAATCAAAACCATTACTACCCCCGATAAAATTACGAGGCTTGAAAACCTGCTTTCTCTTTCACAAAAATGTGCCAATATTCAGGATTCGATACGTGGTAAAATCTGTAATAGCCTTTCGTTCAATGCATATCAGAAGAAAGATGAGCAAAAAACAATTAAATACAGCCAGTTGGCTGTCAAATACTGGGAAACCTACGCCAGCAAAAAGCCTAATGGCCTCATGTATGCTACTTACGGTACCGCAGTATATCATCATGTATTGCTCAACTATCTCGATGCTATTAAGTACTATCAGCTAACTATTGCTTACACCAAAGAAAACTACTGGAAAGGCTACTGTCTTAAACTGATTTCAGATTTGCAGTTAGAACTTGGAGATTATGACGGTATGCTCAGCAGCCTTGACAAAGCCCTGAGTTTTGTTGAAAACCCCACCGACCAACAGCTTCTTTTACTAGCCAGTAATATTTATAATAGTAAAGGAATTGCTTTCATGATGCTGCACAACGAAAAAAAAGCCATAGAAAACCTTGATTTGGCGCAAATTTTATATCAGAAATATTTTAATGCCACACATACCGAAGACATAGAACTTAAAACAAATATACTTATCAATTTGGGGTTGAGTTACTCAAACCTGAAAGATTTAAAGAAATCTGAAAACTATTTTAAAACTGCCGAGCGTATTCTTGTTCAAAATAATATGGCTGCTTTGCTGCCTAGAAACATCTATAATAATTTAGGAATTTTATACACTGATTTCCATAGATACAAAGAAGCAAATACAATTTTCAGAAAAGGGCTAGAGGGCCTAAAAGGCCAGAAAAGTGTAGAACTCAGTCGAATGTATTTAAATTATGCAATCAATCTGAAAGCAGAAAACAAACTTGATTCGTCAATAACAGCTTTAGAAAAAGCCATTGAGGCATTTCCTTTACTGGTGTTGAAGAATCAGAATTTTAATGCCATACGCAGCAAAAGGACTTTATTCTATATTTTCAGAGACTACGCAAGAAATCTTCTGCAAGCCTATCAGAAAAACCACAAACCCGAATTGCTTAATGGTTCGTTACGATATTTTTCGTATGCAGACCTTGTACTGAACCTGATGCGGCAAGAGCATCAAGGCCAAGAATCGAAAAGTTTCTGGCGCGAACATTCGCGTACCTTATATGAGTCTGCTATTGAAGCGTGCCACATAAGTAATAATGCCACAAAGGCTTTTTACTTTCTTGAGAAATCAAGGGCTATGCTACTACTCGACGACCTCAAAGAAAACACAGCCCGGCAGTTGCTATCAGCTACCGACAAGGAAAAGGAAAAATCATTCCAGCAACAAATACTTGCCTTACAGATACAGCTTGAAAACAAGCCTGAAAAATCAGTCGAATACCAGCAGGTTTCTAAAAAACTGGTTTATATGAAAGATGCCTTCTCGGTATTCAAGAAAGACTTAGAAAAACGGTATCCTGATTACTATGCAGCCAAGTATAACGAAGATTTCAAGAGTTTATCTGATATTCAGCAATGGCTCAATAAAAATCAGTTACAAGCATTTGTTAGTTACTTTGTTGGCGATAGCGCAACCTATGCCATGAAAATAACTAATTCTACTACACTACTTTATAAATTACCGCGTGATAAATATAACCTGACGAGTCAGTTCATTAATTATTGTGCCGACGAAAGTGGCATCAATAAGAACTATGCTGGCTTTTTGCAAAGTGCCAATCAACTATATACTTATCTGGTTGCGCCACTCGCTTTACCTGAAGGCCGTATCATTATTTCGTATGATGATAACTTCTTGCCATTTGAGGCGCTGAGCCGTTCTTCACAAAAAGCCGACTTTCTTGTAGCACATCATGCTATTAGCTATGCTTATTCGGCTAATTTTCTTCTGAAAAGCATTGAAAACAGAAATAAACCCTTCTTTCTGGCAGGAGGTAAATCTTTTTTGGGCGTTGCTCCTGTCAATTTTGCGCAATCGCTCTCTGTTAATAACCTTGCTTTGTCAGGGCAATCTATCCAGAAAATCGAACAAATTTTTAATGGCAAACTGCTCATTAAAACCGAAGCAACCAAAGAGGCTTTCATCAAACAGTTTCCTGAGTATCGTTTAGTACAACTCTATACCCACGCCGACACCACCCAGCAAGGCCCTGTTTTCTACCTGCAAAATGCCCCTATACGTGTATCCGAAATTAATCAGAATCCGGCCATTAACACCGAATTGATAGTTCTTTCCGCTTGTAAAACAGGTTTAGGGAAAAATATTAAAGGCGAAGGCATTTTCAGTTTGTCACGTGGGTTTTCGGCATTGGGTATTCCTTCACTTATTACTACATTATGGAGCGTTGATGAAAAAGCTACCTGCGAATTAACAGAACTCTTTTACCAATACCTGAACGAAGGTTTAACCAAAGATGTAGCCCTGCAAAAAGCCAAACAAAGTATTATTGAACGCGGAGGCCGATATGCGTTTCCTACTTTATGGGGTTCTTCTATTTTAATCGGCGACACCACACCTGTTAGTAATTCAATCGTTAATGGCTGGTTTTTACTAGCAGCATGTGCCGTTATGCTTATGACCGGAGCCTTAGCTTATTTCAATTATAAACGACGCAGAATTAACCATTAATTTTTTTTACCAGAGTAGTTTACGAAAATCAACATTTTACGACTAATGTCAGTATCTGACATTAACCTAAAATGAAGTCCCATGGTACCTTTTGACTACTCCGAAATAGTGTATTTAGAGGCCGACATAAACTATACTATTTTCCATTTTTATAATGGAAAAAAAAGCATTTCGCCCACTACACTCAAAAAAAACGCAGATAAAGAAAATTTGCAGCATTTTTTAAGAATACATCGCTCGTTTCTACTAAATCCATTCCACATTATTGGCTTGCGCAGAAATGGCAAAAAAATAAGCGTACAAATGACAGATGGCACCGAACTGGAGGTTTCGAGAAGAAGAAAACCATTGGTCAAACATCTGAAAAAGCAAATACCTGTTAGTATTGTTTAGCATTACTAGCAACTTATGTGCTTTCCTTTTCTGAAATCTTTCTGTGCAATATAGTATCGAAATAGCTATTACTCTTCTGAAATTTTCTCTTTGGCTCTTTCTTAATGAAAAAATAACAAGCCATGCTGCGTAATTAAGTTTTAGTTTGCGTGTTTTACTGATTAATTCTAGGCAAATGCACTTGTTTAAAGTGATTTGCTAGAAAACAGTATTCTCTGAAACTTAAATTGCTTACCAATTATGTTACAAACCAAAAAAACAGTAATTATTGCCTGCACTCTTTGTTTTTTGTTCCTCACATTTACTAACAGTTTTGCACAAAAAGAAACACAACACCCCAAAAACATTATTTTATTAATTGGCGATGGCATGGGTACTGCCCAGATTTATGCCGGCATAGTTGCCAGTAAAACAAAGCTAAATATTGAAAGAAGTCAGGTAATTGGATTCCATAAAAATCAGGCTACCGACAATTTTATCACCGATTCGGCAGCGGGTGCTACTGCGTTTGCTACTGGCAAAAAAACCTATAATGGTGCCATTGGCGTTGATAGTGCCAAACGAAGCCTGCCGACTATTCTGGAAATTGCCGAGCAAAAAGGCTTAGCCACAGGCTTGGTAGCCACTTGTTCGATTACACAGGCTACTCCGGCTGCATTTATTGCACACCAACCCTCACGTGCAATGGTTGAAGAAATAGCCGCCGATTTTCTGAATACTGATATAGACGTGTTTATAGGTGGTGGCCGCAACCACTTTGCCCAACGTAAGGATGGTAAAAACCTGATTGATGACTTAAAAAGCAAAAACTATCAGATTGCCAATTCTATTGAAGAAGTTGAAAAGATAAAAAGTGGCAAACTGGCAGGTTTTCTGGCCGATGTGGAGCAAGTTAAGATGTCGGAAGGGCGTGGTAATCAATTGCTAAAATCGACCGAAACGGCCTTAAACATACTGAAACAAAATAAAAAAGGGTTCTTCCTGATGGTAGAAGGCTCTCAGATTGACTGGGGTGGCCACGCCAATGATACACAATATATTGTTAATGAAATGCTTGATTTTGACCAAGCCATTGGTGCAGCTTTTGACTTTGCCGATAAAGACGGTAATACGCTGGTTATTATTACAGCCGACCATGAAACCGGAGGGTTCTCGATTAACGACGCCGATAAAGATGGCCACATTGAAGGCAAGTTTACTACCAAAGGCCATACTGGTGTAATGATTCCGGTTTTTGCTTATGGCAAAGGTGCTAGCCTGTTTTCGGGTTTTTACTTCAATAATGACATTTTCTTTAAAATAAAAACAGCCTTTAAGTTCTGATGATAGGTAATAAATTTTGAAAAAACAGAAAAGCCTGAAAGTTACACACATTCAGGCTTTTGATTTACTATTATAGTAAGTTTTAAGGCTGCTTGTCACCTTCCATAACTGCACCTTGCATACTTAGTTTAATTTTTGATACGGCTTTTGTTGTATCGTCTCTTACAAACTCTACTTTACCATCATAGCCTGTTACCAAAAAAACATCAATCTCTTTAGTAGGGGCTAATTCAGCAGAACCTTGTCCTACGGCTTCTCCCATAAGTTTACCACCTTGTATGGTAACAATGATTTCTTCAAAAGGCGAGTCTTTCATTTTATATTTGCCAACATAGCTTTTAGCAGCAACGGTATCAAGGGCAATAGTAGTTGAAGCCTGCGTCTGTGCTGATACTTCAAAAGTAAGGGCAAAAAAGCCAATAAATAATAGTGGCAATAGTCTTTTCATTTGTTTAAAATGTTTTTAGGTAAAATACGACAATGCTGTTAATACAAATGCAAGATAATTATTTTAGTTATATCAAAAACAAAAAAATCGTTAGCTTTTAATTAAAAAACAATAATTTTCTACACAAACGCATTAAAAGCGATACAAACACTACTAGCATAAAAATATTTAGATAATTTAACTAATAAAATTTGTATTAATAAATAATATATCTATTTTTGCCAAAAATAAAAGATATATTCTCAATTTCAATACAATGGCAAAAGTAACAGAGCACCTCAATAACACGCAAGGGAAGCCCGTTTTTTCAATCGAAATTATTCCTCCAGTAAAAGGAAGTAATATTAATGACTTACTAGCCTCGATTGAACCCATGATGGAATTGAATCCGCCTTTTATTGATGTAACATTTCATCGGGAAGAATATATCGTAAAATCGATGCCCGACGGTGCAACCAAAGAAATTAAAATCCGTAAACGCCCCGGCACAGTAGGTATCTGTGCTTCTATTTTACATAAATTCAAGATAGACCCCGTTCCGCATGTGTTGTGTGGCGGCTTTACTAAAGAAGAAACCGAAGACCTGCTCATTGACCTCAATTATTTAGGTATAGAAAATGTACTGGCACTTCGCGGTGACTTTGCCAAGCCTTACAACTATTTTAAAGCCAAAAAAGATGGGCATTTTTATGCCAATGAGTTGGTAGCCCAAATCAAAGACATGAATGCCGGAAAATACCTACACGAAGAAGCCGCCTATTTAAGTGCCAGCGATTTTTGTATAGGTGTGGCGGCGTATCCTGAAAAACACTTTGAAGCTCCTGACCTTGAGCAAGATATTGAAAATCTGAAACGAAAAATTGCCGCAGGTGCCGACTACGTTGTTACCCAGATGTTTTTTGATAACCAGAAGTATTTTGATTTTGTAAAAAGATGCCGCGCTGAAGGTATCACAATTCCGATTATTCCTGGGTTAAAGGTACTTTCAACAAAAAAACAACTGGATGTGCTGCCTAAATTGTTTTATCTGGATATGCCCGAAGCATTCAGAAAAGAAATTGCCGCCTGTGAGAATGATAAACAAGCCAAGCAAATAGGCATTGAATGGTGTGTGCAACAATGCCGCGAACTGGCAGATTTTGGCGTACCTGCCCTACATTTTTATACCATGAGTAAGTCTGATACCACAATGGCTGTTGCCAAACAGATATTCTAGGCATAACAATAGGACAATAAAAAACGGTACTAATAACTTAGTACCGCCTATTAATTCTTTACCTTCGGGTTGATAAATATGGCTCTTATAGATATAAGGACTCTTTACCAAATTTAACAGCCAGAAGCGCATATACTACTGCACGATATTTATTTCTGTTCGATGAGCCTAGTTTTTCCATTACTTCATCAATGGCAGCATCAAGCGCAGGGCTATCGGCTAAGCCAAGTTTATCGATAAGGAAATTTTTCTTGACTCTGGCTACTTCCTCAGGGTCACTTGCTGATACTTTTGAAGCATCTGCATTGTAAATAGATGGGCCTAAGCCTTTAGCAACGGCTGTTATTAGTTCTTCACTTAGCCCCAGACCAAGACTGTTTACTTGGTCCATATAGGTTTCAATAGCTTCTGCTAGTTTACTCATTTGGTTTTAAAATTAAGGGTGAGCGTTTTTTTGTAAATATTCAATAAAAACTTGTTTTTTGCAAACATTTAGGTTATTTTTCTAAACTGGTGTTATTTGCAGGGCTTTATTGATATTAGTACGGCCTGAAAAAGTAAAAAGTTTGAGAAAAAAACTATCAGAAATTAATTTTTCTACGCCTTGCCAGTACTTGCCATGTAGTATTAACCTGCTGGTTTTCAACCACATAAGCCTCGTCATACAAATTCACGGTAGGGCATACATGAAAAGGTACTCCGTATAATACGTCTCCAACTTTAACGCCCTCCCAATCTTTCACTTTTAATACACCATGCTCTTCGCTTTGTCCGATTAATTCATAATCGGTCAGGTTCAGAAAGCGTATCCTTTTATCGATAGGATTTTCAGCCGCTACGGCTTTATGCCCCATATCAACGGTTACAATACCCTGCTGCGGTTTCGATATTACACGTGTCATTATCAGCGCGGCGTAATCAAAGGGTTGTTCGGTTAGTTTATCACCATAGCCCCAGTCCCACAAAACACAAGTACCCGGGCTACAAAAAGTTTGAACCCTTAAAGCATGAGAAGTAAAAGCGGGAGTTCCGCCAGCAATAACCATAGGGTCAGGCAATCCTTCTGCGGCAATAGCTTCTAAAAAATGTTGTACATCAACAAAACCCTTATCGATTTCATTTTTACGTTCTTCAAAATTGGTTGCCCTTATATGCCCGTCATACACGTGTAAACCGTATAAGTGTAAAGCTGGCTGGGTTGATATGTATCGGTATAATTCCAGAATTTTATCATCGAGCGGATGCCCCGACCTATCCATTCCATTATTTACATCCAGAAAAACGTTAGCTACAAGGTTATTTTCAGCAAAAATCTCCTGATGAGCCTGTGCTACCTCGCGTGAATCAAGCAATGAAGCAAATAATACGTCGGGATACTGTTTGCACAACGCAACCAGACGATTGATTTTAGGCCCAACCAACTGGTGAGCAATCAAGGCATATTTACCTCCGGCAATGGCTACCATTTCGGCCTCAGCAATGGTGGCACATTTAAACTTTGTAATACCCGCAGCCAGCATCATTTTTACTACTTCGGGCATTTTGTTGGTTTTCACGTGTGTAAAAAGACGCTCAACACTTCCGGCAATCTCAATCATTTTGTTAATATTCTCCCCTATCCGTTCTTTATAAATAAGAAGCGACGGAGAATCTAACTCATTTTCATTGCTGATTCTGTACCAATCCATAAAATAATAGTCTGTTTAACAAGCTCAGGCATACTGAGTTGCTATTGTTCGTAAATCTCAATCGGGAGGTCATCGGGGTCAGCAAAGAAAGTAAATTTCTTTCCTGTAAACTCATCAATTCTGATAGGCTCAACCACTACGCCTTTGGCTTCAATACTGATTTTGGCTTCTTCAACATTAGCTACTTCAAAAGCCAGATGGCGTAAACCGCATGCCTCAGGTCTGGACGGGCGCGGTGGTGGGCTTGGAAAAGAGAACAATTCTATAATGTAATTATCATCAATAGCCAAATCAAGTTTATACGATTGACGAGCCTCTCTGTAAACCTCTCTTATTACTTTCAAGCCTAAAACCTCTGTATAAAAGTATTTAGATTGCTCATAATCAGAACCAATAATAGCAATATGATGAACTTTATTAATTTTAACCATACTCAGTTTTCAGGATTTAATTCAAACATGGCTTCGATTTCGACAGAAATATTACCGGGTAATGAACCCATGCCTACGGCAGACCGCACACCTATGCCATTTTCGATACCCCATAGTTCGGCAAATAGCTCGCTACAACCATTAATTACATACGGATGGCTTCCGAAATCTGGCGTGCAATTAACCATGCCTAATACTTTTACTACGCGCTTGATTCTGCTCAGGCTCCCCAGATGAACTTTCAGCGAAGACAACATGGTTAAACCAACCTGACGCGCAGCCAGTTTGCCCGCCTCAATGTCAACTTCTGAACCAACGCGGCCAACCATTAGCTCGCCGTCTGACTGAACTGGCCCATGCCCTGATACATAAATAAAATTATCGACAATCAGACAAGGCTTATAAATACCTTTAGGTTCGGGCGCAGGAGGTAATTCTAAATTAAGTTTTGAAAGTTTTTCTTCGGGTGTCATACACAATTAATCATTTTTAAATAAACATATTCAGAACCAAAACACCGAGCAGCCCAACCACCGAAACAATGGTTTCCATGACTGACCAAGTCTTGATAGTATCTTTGATAGAAAGGTTAAAATATTCTTTAAATAGCCAGAATCCGCCATCGTTCAGGTGTGAAAACAACAAACTACCGGCTCCGATAGATAACACCATTAGCTCAGGTTTTACGCCTGTTTGGCCGCTAACGAGTGGTGCCACAATGCCTACTGCGGTTAGGCCAGCCACAGTAGCCGAACCCACACATAAACGCAAAACGGCTGCGATTGTCCAACCCAATACGAGAGGATTCATCGGAAACCCTTGTAGCTGCTCTCCAATATATAAGCTGATTTGGCTATCACTTAAAATCTGCTTCAAAGCACCTGCCCCCGCAATAATCAACAAAATAACCGAACAGCTTTTAAATGCTTCTTCTAATTGCTTACTAACCGTTTTAATGCTATGCCCTTGCTTGATACCCAACAAATAAATGGCTAATAGTAAAGATAGCAGCATACCCACATAAGGTTCGGCAATAAGGGTAACTAGTTTGGTATAATATTTTGTTATTGTGGCTGTATCAGTAAAAAAGACTTTACTGAGAGCTTTAAAAATAAATGGGACAGGATAATATTTTTTAAAAAATGATGTAAACATCAGTAAAATTACTGGCATTAAGGCAACCAAAAGACTCTCGAATAAACTTGGCTGTTTTTCTTTAGGTATAGGCTTAACATTAAATAGAGTGGTGTCTATCTGAGGTTTATATTTTTTCAATGTGCGCCCGAAAATTGGCCCGGCAATAGCAATAGCCGGAATAGCAATAATGATACCGTACATCAGGGTTTGCCCTACATTGGCGTGTAGTTCTTTGGCAATAGCAGCCGGCGACGGATGTGGAGGCAAGTACCCATGCGCTACTGACAAAGCCGATAACATAGGAATACCCACATACAATATGGGCATATTAGTTGAAATAGAAATGGAAAAAATAAGTGGAACAACAATAATAAAGCCTGCATTATAAAACAGCGGAATACCAATAATAAAGCCTGCCAGAGCTAAGCCCCATTGCAGATATTTTTTTCCGAAAACCCGAATCAGCGTGTCTGTAATTCGTTGGGCGGCTCCGCTTTCTGCCACCAGTTTGCCTAGCATTGCACCAAATCCGATAATCAAAATTAGTTCTCCGAGGGTTCCACCAATACCTTTTTGAATTGATTTGCCAATACTCTCAACTTCCATTCCGCTAGCTAACCCTAAACCAATAGCAATTAATATAAAAGAAATGAAGGTATCTAGTTTTACAAAAGCTACCAGCACTATCAGGGCTATGATAGCAATCAAAGTAAGTATTATAGGCATTGTTCAGATAGGTTGAAGGTTTTGTTTTAAATGCAAGTTAATCAAAAATGTCAAGTTTGAAAGCACCCGTCAGGATAACATTATTTTCCTGACCTCCACTGAACCCTCATTCAGCAGGTTGAAGGGTAAGACATGCAGCACCATATCTTCTTCGTAATCAAATACTTCCAAAGGTTGTGTAAAATTTTCATTAGCAGGGTAAATCAGAAATAAATGGCGGGCGTTATACTTTTTTCCGTAGGCGTATAGCTGATATAAATCTTGTTGCTCAATACCGTAATTCTGTTTGGGTTTTGAAGCATCAATGAGTTTCCATTTGGTATCAAAAATTAACACCTCTTTATTTTCATTTTGCTGTTTTTCAATCACAATATCAGGAATCAGCCTGAACCTAGCCTGCGCTTTATGACTTACTACCAAATGTTTACGACGGTCTTGTAGTTTTACTTCGTAGTTGTCGGGTAAATATTTGCGAAATAGCTGCCCTACGTAGTTTTCAAACAGTATCTCCATCGGAAACAGTAGTGACATCTGAAAACTATTGCCTGAAAACGGCAGAAAAGAATGTTCGCTCAAAAACACCCATGCCCATTGTAAAATATGTTTATAACGTTCTGAATGTGGGCTTACGACTTGGCTTTTTGTAAAGTCCTGCTGAAGATTATCAGAGAGCGGGATTTCTTCAAGTACTGATAAATACTGCCATATACGTTGCCTTGTAGCATTACTAAACACGAAGGTTTTTAGCTTTGCAAGGCATGTTTTCAGAATCCTGTTTTGGGGTATGTCATAAATAAAGTCATCGTAAGCAACAAATATAGCTTGTTGGTTTAGCAAATTCTGATGAATATTTTCGGCAATCAGTATTTTACCTTTTATATATTGCTCGTTCGATTCTCTGGGTTCATAGTTTCTTCCTAAACCCAGATTCAGAAGTTTTTCGAGTTCATCCAGAAACACAGTAACGTAAACCTCCAGTAAGGGTAATTTACTTATTGCCAGATGCGCTTTTGTTAGTGACTGATACGTTGAAAAAGTTTGAAGCATTTTTAGCAGCATCTGCCGTGCTTCTTTTGCAGAACCAGCCGTCGATTTAGGCAGAATTTCTATCTGAAGGTTGTCGCTTATCTGCAAAAGACCTACATAGTTCTTTACTTTTACCTGTTCTTTTGCCCGCTGTACGGCATAAGTAAAAAGTAAATCGTTGGTATGTGTAAAAACGAAGTCTTTAATTCGGGCAAATATGTTATCTGACACAAAAACCTCAGAAAATGAGTCAACAGGTGATTCATAATCACCTACTTTTTTAATCACTCCAAATTCTGAAATAATAATGTTTTTCATTGATATAAATAGCCGCCAAAGTTGTGTAACTTTTGTTTAATCGTTAAATCTGTTACGAATTTAGCTATTTATTGGCGTTCTATTATACCTAGGCAATTATATTATTACCCATATTCGGGCATTTACTCCAGAATAATGGCAGACACAAACTTTTAAACACCTACGCCCCTACAAACGGCCACTGTACTTAGCTATTTTCTGATACAGCTCTTTCGGGTTAAAAGGCTTTGTTACGTAGTCGTCCATACCTACTTTAAAGGCCCTGTCTTGGTTATTAAGTGTCGCCGATGCTGTTAGGGCAATAATAGGTATATCTGTTCCGGTTTCTTTTATTTTTTCGGCAGCCGTATAACCATCCATTTCGGGCATAAGTAAATCCATCAGAATCAGGTCGTACGAGTTGTTTTTGAATTTATCAATGGCTATCAAGCCATTTTCTGCCGTATCAAATTCAACTTTCCATTTTTCTAGGAATTTTGAAGCTACTTTTATATTAACAAAGTAGTCATCAACGAGTAACAGCTTTACACCTTCCAGACTTACCTCGTTTACATCTTCAGCCATAGAAGCCAATTGCTGCTTAATTGAAGTACCTATTCTTAAATCAAGTGTAAAATGGAAGGTTGAGCCTTTGCCTGCTTCGCTTTCCAGAATAATATCGCTGTTATATAACTGAACAAGTTTTTTGCTGATGACCAGCCCTAATCCTGTACCACCAAATTTTCGGGTTGTTTCTGAGTTAGCCTGTGTAAATCTTTCAAAAATCAGTTTTTGCTTTTCAGGTGGAATACCAATACCCGTATCAGTAACCGAGAAGAAAATAGTTGCTTTCTCGGTATTTTTTTTCACAACCGATACTTCTATTGTTACACTACCGTTGATGGTGAACTTCACGGCATTCGATACCAGATTTGCCAATACCTGCCCGATTCTCAGCGAGTCACCTATCAGGGTATTAGGAATATCATCATCGAGCATCAGCTTTATTTTATTCCCTTTTTCTTCTGCCTTTACCTGATTGGCTTTCTTGATGTTTGAGACTAGTAGCTTGAGGTCGAATGGCATTTCTTCCAGTTCTACTTTTCCGGCTTCAATCTTACTGAAATCAAGAATATCATTGATTAACAAATGCAGGTTTTCGGCCGAGAATTGCAAGGTCTTTAGATTTTCCATAACCGACGGGGTTTGTTCTTCCTGTTGCATCAGGTAAGTTAGCCCGATAATGGCATTCAGGGGAGTCCTGATTTCGTGGCTCATCATGGATAAAAACTCCGATTTTGCCTGTGTGGCATTCTCGGCTGTTTCTTTTGCATGAATGAGTTCAAGCTCAATCTGTTTTCTGGTTTGAATCTGGCGTTGAAGCAGGTCAACCAACGACGAAAGATTATTATCGTCAAGTTCAGATAAATTGTTACTTTCTGGGGTTTCGAGCAGATAAATAGCTTCAATCAGTTTTTCTACTGAGTGTTTACGTTCGGCTATTTCGTTTTTCAGCTTCTGATTAATTTCGTAATATTCTACTTCATTTAAAGATGCCGAATGCTCTGAAAGCTCTTTATCACGGTCAAAGCTAAAATAAGAATCATTTACAGCTTTGACGAAGCTCTGAAAGGCTTCGTTTTGCAAACACTCTTCTGATAAATGCTTTTTTAATTGTTTGGCCAGTAGTTTGTGTATGTTATCAAGATTCATGGTATCAGTTTTCAGAAAGGGTCGTGATTGTCATGGTTTGGTTGTGCAATCCGCATTGCGCATCCGGGCGGAGGGGTGATATTTCTCCGTACGAATAAAACCCTGTAATAACAGTTCCTTTTCCAAAAACATCTCTGGCAGCCTCAACTTCTTCTTCAGTGCGTTGCCCCAAAACCAGTTTGCGCCCTACGCAACTAATTAAAAGTGCAAGTTCGGGGGCTTTTTCCATGTTTTTAATAGACGTTTGTGCTGCTGTTGAAGAGGCATCAACCAGATGGTCAAAATTAGCTTTCATAAACCTTACCATAGCTCCTTTAGGCATTTCGCCAGCAAAGGTCATGGTTTTTTGTTCTTCATCAATAGCAAGGATTGTTCTCACAAGTGGTTCAGAGTCGGGTTTTTCACGCATTGAAAGCGGAAAAAGCAAGGCGGCTCCGGGTAAATCTTTGGCGTATTTGCCTAAGTATTCTTTATATAAATCAAGGGCGGCTTTGTCGCCTATTTTATATAAAACGTTATATTCTGATTCAGTTACTTCTCTTTCTGGCCCGAACACATCCCAACCGCCCATTGTACCGTGGCCTATTTTTAAATCTTTACCATATAGGCCAATGCCTATAATACGGCCTTCTTGTGGTTGTTCGTTCAGCCCTACAAGTGTTTTTTCAAAACGGCCGGCATCACCAGCTAAACCTCCCGAAATCGGAATCTGATGGTTTGTTGTAATATTTAATGCTTCAATTAGTTTACTACCATTTACCCTACCGCCATCTGAAATTATCAGGATAGCCGCCAGGTTATCGGCTTGCAGATTTTTGGCGATTACTTCACCTGCCTGAAAACTTTCGGTATGGTTTGTAATATCTATTTTGGTTGTTTTTACTTCAGTTTTTTCAAACTCAATGGCTGTAACAATAATAGAGTCGTCGTTTACGCTATCACCATATATTTCTCCTGAGGTTGAGTTGATAACAATTTCCGCTGAGGGAAATAACTCACGCAAATAAGGATAAGGATTATTTTTTTCGAGGAGCGTTCTTTCACCAAAAGCAAGTACTAGTTGGGCTTTTTTTTCCGAAAAATTTTCTTCTTTTGATAATTCTTTCCAGCAGTTATTTTCAAATTTAATCTGGCTGATTTTCATACAATATTATTTTTCGTTTTTTACAACAAAAATCATACTATTTTCTAAAATTTAGTATAAACGATGATTAAAAATTAAGAAAAAGTTAATTATACCCAAATATCGTTCTGTTAATATACCGAAATATCTTTTTTTTGAAAAATGATTAAGTGGAGGTTTAATCATTTTTCAAAAAAAATTCGTGCCAATTTTAATTCTTATCTCTTTTATTTTTAATGGTTTATAATACAACCGTTCCCTCATCAATTCGGATAACATAACTTTTACCGCCGGCCTCTTCAATTGCTCTTGCTACTTCTTCGGGACTCTCAGGTGCATATACGAACATACACCCACCGCCGCCAGAACCATTAATTTTGCCACCGAGTGCGCCGGCTGCCATAGCGGCCTTTAACATACGCTCAATTTTGGGGGTTGATATATGCAGTACATCTCTGAGAATACTGTGGTGTTCTGATAACAAATCACCCAGTTGTTTATCTGTCATTTTGTTTTCTCTGAACAATTGCAAGGCTTCTCTCAAAATATCTCTGTTCCGAAGCGTACCTATAAGCAATACATATTCATCGGTTGTGAGGTAGGGTTTTAATTGTTCAGAAGTCGCGGTTTCAAAAGTATGTAACGAAAAATCAGGATACTTTGTTTTGATTTTTTCAATGAGGTCCAGCCGTGCAAATTTTGCACGTTTCAATACACCAATGGTATCTTTAGGCTCTTTTGAATCGGCTAATACAAACGCTCCGAGCGAAGGTTGTAAAGGCTCTGTTATTACTTTAGGGCTAAATTCAAGATAAACAGCATTTCCGATAGCTGTTGAGAGTTGGTCCATCATTCCACCCGGCTCGCCAAATTCGACTACTTCTGCCTGAAAGGCCATTTCTCCAAGCTGTTCGGGAGTAAAGTTTTGGGGTATATCGGCCATTTTTGATAAAAAATGAATCCAAGTAACCAATAGTGCCGATGAACTTGAAGTACCTGAATTGATAGGGATATTGCCCGTAACTGTACATTCAATACCCTTAGAAAAAGTAAGCCCTTTATCGAGCATCAGATTATAGCCGCTTCTAAAATAGTCTCTTTTTTGTATGTAGGGCATTCTGGTATCAGAAACTTCCATACGAAGCTCCGATTCAATATCGGGTAAATGAATAATAATTTGTTTATCGGCTCGGTGTTCACCTGTTATCTGAACTCTGCGAGAAATTGCTGATGCAATAACGGGCAAGCCGAGATAATCCTGATGTTCTCCGAAAAGGCATATTCTGCCCGGAGTAGAAATAGTTAGCATTGAAAGGATTGAATAAATTGTTTACAGCCCTAAAATTATACAAAAAAGCCTTGCTAAGTAACTTAACAAGGCTTTTTTAAAAAATATCAGTACTTATACTCAGGCTTTAGCAGCTTTTCTGTTTTTCATGTAGAAATACAAACCTGTGAAGGCAACTATCAGTATAACCGGAAACAATACCATTGTATAAAGTGTAGCCTGACCTGAGGCTAGTGTAATTTTATCGTAGGCAGTGATTTTACTAATAATATCGGTGATGTTCATTTTCTCAAATTCCTGCACACCGCTATCTAGCATTTTTTGCAAATCAGCTAAAGAAACTCCTTTTTTGTCCAGTAATTTTGAAAGCGATTCCATCTCTTTGTAGGTGTCAACAGTAACACCTTGAGCAGCCGATGCACTGGCGTTGTTAGA
The DNA here is from genome assembly GCF_037153985.1 of Emticicia sp. 17c. Classification (NCBI taxonomy): domain Bacteria; kingdom Pseudomonadati; phylum Bacteroidota; class Cytophagia; order Cytophagales; family Leadbetterellaceae; genus Emticicia; species Emticicia sp. 17c. Next base: position 287,798 of record NZ_JBBAYI010000007.1, on the reverse strand, counting down.
GTCAATCCAACGGCCGATAATCGGCTGAAAAATTGAACTCGAAAACATACCTACACCACCAATGACCGACATACCCAATGCACCACTGGCGGGTATCTTATCGGCTACAAAACCTACCATATTAGGCCAGAAATAAGCAATACCACAAGCATAAACAATGGCTACAAGATATAATATTGGGCCTGTCATGGTACTATACATATACAAACCAATAGCAGTTAATATGGCTGAACCCAACAATACACCTGTCTGGTCTATTTTATGAATAATTGGCCCTGCAAAGAATCGGGCTACTGCCATAGTTCCAGTAGTTAAGGCCAATAATACCATTGGGTTAGCTCCACTTTTTCCAAGAATCAATTTAACCCATTGTTGCGGGCCGAACTCTGAAATAGAGGTAAGCGCCATACACAAGAAAATAAATATGAAAAGTGGCGAGAACATAGCCTTTAGATTCTCGCTGATTGATGACGCAGCTTGTACTTTAGGTTTAGGAAACTCCTGCCCCCAGAACAATATTACATAAATAACGGTCGGTATCATGATAGCCCATATTTGTGCCTGCCACGATAACCCCGTCCTTGTCATTGCCTCTGAAAGTAACGAACCGATTACAATTCCACCCGGGAACCACATGTGAAAACGGTTCAGCATCTGGCTCATTTTGTTTCCTTCATAAGCATCGGCAATCATTGGGTTACAAGCGGCCTCAGTACAGCCATTACCTAAACCAATAAATAATGTTGAAACTAAAAGTAATTCGTAGCTACCACCTGAAAAGATAGTAAGCAAGATACCTATGGTGTGTGAAAGAAAAGCAAATTGCATAATTCTTTTACCACCTAATGAGTTGTAAATTAAGCCACCAACAATCATCGAAATCGGAAAACCTAAAAACCACATCTGATTAATAGTACCTAATTGTTCGGCAGAAAAACCGTACTGGTCTCCTAGTTGGTCGAGTATTCCGGCACGGATACTAAATGAAAAAGCAGTAGTAATTAAAGCAAAACAACTCCCAAGAAATAGGCGCGACTTGTTAATGTTCATAGTGTTCGAAGTTTTTTAGGGTTCAATAATTTTTGCAAGCGTAAAAGTAGTTTTTTTTATAATCTTTCAAAAGAAAATGATATTTATAATTGTAAAAAGTACAATTATCTTGATATTTAAAGTCGATTTCCAAAATAACATAAAACAAGTAAAAGTTACACCCAGAGGTTTTAAGAAAAGTAACTAGCTAATATGCCCACACTTTGTGCAAATTAAATTTCTGAGCTGGTACTTACAAAAGTATCAATCAGGCAGTAAAACAGAAAACGCCTATTTATGCGATGAACGCTTGGTTTTTGCCTACAAGTCGGGCAAAAATCATAAAAACATTAAAATTACTTATAAAAATGAAGGCCGATTTCCATTAAAAACAGGCAATATTTCTATAAATAATGGGTTTCTTGATTGTAAAATCAGATTAAACCTTTTTATTTTACACAAAGTTATAATTTTGTCGTGCGTTTGTAAATCCGAGTTTATGAGTGGCTTCTGAAGCCTTTTTGGTGGTATTTCTGATTGCAGAGAGCTTCACCCACAGAGCCATACAACACTAGCACGCAGCTATTAAAGTGATACAGGCAATTTAATTAGCATCAAACGTATAAAGCATTAAAACAACATCGTTTTTCATTAAAATTTATTTAACGAAAGGCGGTTATCAGTAAATAATTTAATTAAAATTTCAACCCTTTAGTCTACAATATGCAACGAAAAATCCGAATGGGAATGGTCGGTGGCGGTCGTGGTGCGTTTATTGGAGCTGTCCACCGAACAGCTGCAGCCATCGATGGCGAAATCGAATTAGTTTGTGGAGCTTTTAGTTCTACTGCTGAGAAATCAAAAGCATCGGGCGAAGATTTAATGCTTTCTCCTGAACGCTGCTACGGCGATTTCAAAGAAATGATTCAAAAGGAAAAACGACGCAAAGACCGTATGGATGCGGTTTCTATTGTTACTCCTAACCACATGCACTTTGCCCCCGCTAAGATGGCATTGGAGAACGGCTTTCATGTGATTTGTGACAAACCCGTTACTTTCACCTTATCGGAAGCCAGAAAACTTAAAGACCTTGTTGAAAAAACCGGACTTACTTTTGCCCTTACCCATAATTACACTGGGTATCCGATGGTAAAACAGGCCCGCCATCTGGTACAAAGTGGAGCTTTGGGCAAAATTCGTAAAGTTGTGGTTGAGTATCCACAAGGCTGGCTGGCGTTTCTTGAAGAAAAACGTGGCTATAAACAAGCCGAATGGCGTACCGACCCTAAACGCTCGGGTATTGCAGGTGCCGTGGGCGATATCGGAACCCATGCCGAGAATCTGGCCGAATATATTACGGGTTTAAAAATAACTGAAATGTGCGCTGATGTAAGCACTTTTGTAGAAGGTCGTTTACTAGACGACGACGCCAACGTATTATTGCACTTCGATAATGGCGCGAAAGGTATTCTGCATTGCAGCCAGATTTCGAATGGTGAGGAAAACAACCTGACTATCAAGGTATATGGCGAGCTTGGTAGCGTAACGTGGAATCAACAGGAGCCTAATACATTAGCTCATAAATCACAGGAGTTTCATCATATTTACCGCCCATCAGTAGGCAATCTTTGTCCTGAGGCCAAAGCTAATATCCGTCTTCCATCGGGCCACCCAGAAGGATACCTCGAAGCCTTTGCTAATATCTATCGTAATTTTGCCCGTACTGTCCGTAAAAGAATGAATGGCGAAACCCCAAGTTCAATTGATTTGGATTTCCCGACAATTGAAGATGGTATCAGAGGAATGCTGTTTGTTGAAACAGTAATTGCTTCAGGTAAAAGTAACTCAAAATGGGTTAAGTTTAAATCTTAAATTTTAACGTATAGCTTAAAGCAGATAATTCGTAAAAGGAGGTGAATGAAATAAATTTGTGGTTTCATGAAGCATCCATAAACCTCTTTATTTGCTATTAACTATTACTCTTGCCAGATTAACTCGGCAAGGCAAAAAATCAAGAAAACACGTATCAGAATGACCGAATTATCTATTATTAGCAAATGAGTCATTCAATAATTTTTTATTAGATTATGAAAACAATTAAAGGACCAGCAATATTTTTAGCACAATTTCTGGGCGATGAAGCCCCTTTTAATTCTTTGGATACTATTGCCGATTATATGGCAGGCTTAGGATATAAAGGTATCCAGATTCCGACATGGGACAGCCGCATGATTGATTTACAGAAAGCGGCAGAGTCAAAAACATACACCGATGAGCTGAAAGGTAAACTGGCAGATAAAGGTCTTGAAATTACAGAATTATCAACTCACCTTCAAGGCCAGTTAATTGCTTCACATCCGGCTTATAATGCTATGTATGATGCTTTTGCTCCTGCTTCGGTGCATGGCAATGAGAAAGCGCGCCGTAAATGGGCAGAGCAACAACTTATCTGGGCGGCACAAGCCTCTAAAAACTTAGGCTTAAGCTCACATGTGGGTTTTTCAGGAGCATTAGCATGGCCTTTTTTATACCCGTGGCCTCAACGCCCCGCTGGTTTGATTGAAACAGCATTCAAGGAACTAGCTCGTCGTTGGAAACCAATTCTGAATGTGTTTGACGAAAATGGTGTTGACTATTGCTATGAGCTACACCCGGGTGAAGATTTGTTCGATGGTGCTACTTTCGAAATGTTTGTTGATTATCTTAAAGGTCATAAACGTGCTTGTATTAATTATGACCCAAGCCACTTTGTGTTACAACAACTAGATTATCTGGCCTTTATAGACTTATATCATGACCGCATTAAGGCTTTCCATGTAAAAGATGCAGAGTTCAACCCAACAGGTAAACAAGGCGTGTATAGTGGCTACTCTGGCTGGGCTAATCGTGCCGGACGTTTCCGCTCATTAGGTGACGGACAAGTTGATTTCTCGGCCATTTTCAGTAAATTATCACAATATGACTACGGTAGTTGGGCAGTATTAGAATGGGAATGCTGCATTAAGTCGTCGGAGCAAGGAGCAGCCGAGGGCGCACCTTTCATTGCAGACCACATTATTCAGGTAGCTACCCGCGCATTTGATGACTTTGCTGCAACTGGTGCCGACGAGAAAGTAAACCGTAAAGCATTAGGTATTTAATTTCTGAAAAATAGATATTCGTAATAAAAGGGCACCTCTGCCCTTTTATTGTGGACTCACCCGTATAAAGTATGTAATTACGTTTGGTGAGATTTTAATTTATAGCATACTTTTTAATTTAAACTCAATCTTAACATTTACATGAAAAAAATTCAATTAGGTAGTATTGCACTATTGGCGCTGGTTATGGCTTGTGCTACTACAACATTTGCCCAGAAAAAAGGGAAATGGGTATCAATTTTTAATGGCAAAGACCTTACCGGTTGGCATAATTACAATAAAACCGGCCCTGTTGGTGACAAATGGCAAGTTGAAGATGGTGCCATCGTACTGACTGGCAAAGGTGGTGGTGATATTGTAACAGATAAAGAATATGAAAGTTTTGAACTAGAGCTTGACTGGAAAATTGCTGAAGGTGGCAATAGTGGCGTAATGTGGGGAGTTGTAGAAGATAAAAAATATTGCTGCCCTTACTCAACAGGCCCTGAAATGCAGGTACTAGACGACCAACGCCACCCTGACGCTAAAGCAGGTAAAACTGGCAACCATAAAGCTGGCTCGTTGTATGACATGATTCCGCCGGCTACTTTTGAAGCCGTAAAACCAGCAGGCGAGTGGAACACCGCTAAAATGAGAATCGACCGCAAAGCCAACAAAGGTACTTTCTGGCTAAATGGCAAACAAACCGTTGAGTTTGATTTGAGCGGCCCGGGCTGGGATAATATGGTAGCTAACAGTAAATTTAAAACTTGGGAAGGTTTTGGCAAATATGCTAAAGGTAAAATAGCATTACAAGACCACGGCGATAAAGTGTGGTTTAAAAACATTAAAATAAAAGAGCTTTAATAAGTTATCTTCAATTTCTTTCAAAGCCTACATCTAAAATATGTAGGCTTTATTTTTTGGTACGATTCTTGAAATTAGTTAATCAAGACTTTTATTTGAGTGACTAATCAAGATATTACCTATGAAAAGTTTAAATAGCTGTTTTTTTACTTTCTCTTTTGCCGCAAACATGCTTATATTTATTGGCAATTCTTATGCGTTTGCCGGTAACACTTTAAATTCTTTTCTTTTAAAGCAAGGTTTAATGGTATCAAGCCCTAGGGAGGGTGTTATGCGTTTCATGACTGACACAACCACTAATTCAGCACGTATTAATTCTACCTGTCAGGCCACCATTTGTACTCCTTTTTCTATTAATAAGTCAAAAACGCTGGTTCAATCAAAAGAGATGTTTTCCAGTTTTTTAGCTGATAGCACCATGCGTACAGAGGTCACAAACACTCATAATACTACTATTTATGAATATGGACTCAGATTTCAAGTAACTCAGAATGGTATTATTGTAAAAGTAGGCTCAAAATTGCCCAATGCTGGTGTTTATCGTGTATCTGTCTGGGATGCCGCCAGTAAAACTGTTTTAGCCCAAAAATATGTCGTACAATACCTGCCCAATGTGCAAGCATGGGCCGATGTCCCTGAGCTAGCTCTTGAAGCAAATAAAGATTATTTCATTTCTATTATTTCTGATAACTGGAACGATGCTTACCTTAAATCTGGGTCGTTGATAGCCTACCCTTTAGTAAAAGACAATTTCAAAATTATGGCTTTTGCTTATACAAGCCAGCCGTCGTTTTCGGCAGTTGCAAAGTTTCCTGACATCGAAAATAATAAAACATCTATCTATGGGTTTGTTGATTTTGGTTTTATTGCCAAATAATATCCTCAACACCGTTTTAGTCTTTGCTTTGCTTCTTCCAGTGTATTAACAAAGTTCACTTTTCCGCCTTTATTACTTTCGTAAATAAAGTCATGCAGGCTTTTGCTGGTAAAATTTGAGAAATCTCCTACAATAGCCAACGGCATATTATAGGTCGAAAACTTCTGAAGAATTTCTCCGGCAACTTTTGTTTTTAAATCAAAGAAATCAGGCGTTAGGTTGTGCTGATGTATAATCAGGCTACTAGCTCCTGAATACGCTGCATTAGCCAGTATATCGAGTGCATCTTGTACATCGTTTATTACTATACTGTCTGCTTTTAGTTCAGCAATAGAAACGTTATCTTCTGTGGTAATTTCAATATTCATTTAATTCAGATAAGCATATATTTCAGAAACATCAAAGATATGATATTCTTTTTAAAGCCCATTATTCGAGGATATTTATTGCTAATTCAGCAAATAAGTGGCATTTGATTAAACTTTTCAAGGATATAATTGTCAAATAAAGCTATGGGGCAATAATTATAAAATTTAGCCGTTCAGATTAAATTGGTTACTTTTGCAAATATTTTTTAACAAAAAAGGTCAGGAATGAAGAAATTAGCGTTTAGTTTATTATTAATTTCAGGAATTAGTAGTGTAGGATTTTCTCAAAACATCGCTCTCAACAATTTAACAACAAAAGAAGACAACTGGAAAGGATTAACACCTCTGCTCGAAGTAAACGACATCTTACGCTATATTTATAGCGACCCTCTCAAAGAAAACTACATACATACCATACCCGCAGGTTACCCTTTAGATAAAGACATTCATATCAACTCCTTTTATGGTTCGCGGAACCATCCTGTTCATAATGTAACAAAATTTCATAGAGGAATTGATTTGAAAGGCGATGTTGGTGAAAAAGTGTATGCCACAGGAGATGGGCAGGTAATTGAGGCGGGTTATAAGAGCGATATAGGTAACTATGTAAAAATTAAACATTCTTACGGTTTCGAGTCTATTTATGGGCATTTGAGCAAAATATCTGTCAAGAAAGGGCAGAATATCACACGGCATCAGTTGATTGGTAAGGTGGGTGCTACCGGAACCGTAACAGGCCCACATTTGCATTATACACTCAAGAAAAACAATAGCTACATTGACCCTTTCGATTTTTTGTTTCTTGATTTCGAGTCGGAGGGTGTAAGTATGCTTTGGGCGCAGAAAGGCAAATTAGCCTGATTACCAATTATTTGAGAATAAAAGCATTATTTAAAGCCCTTTATGGGCTTTTTTATGGCTGCTAACTACCTGAAAACCACAGGATAATTATTAAATAGGTAAAGTTATGGTAGTAGTTACTAAAGCATATAGTAATGGTAATATATACTACTGAAACAGATTTTATCAATCTGTTTCAGTAGTAGCTTATGTTTACCAAACCGTAATACGTTCAGTTTCGGGTTTATACATTTTATCGCCGGGTTGCACATTAAATGCCTTATAGAACGGCGTAAAATTCATGAGAGGACCGTTTACACGCCATTTGGCTGGCGAGTGTGGATTAGTGTTTACATACATCCGCATAAAGGCATCTTTGGTTTTAACACGCCATATTCTGGCAATTGAAATAAAGAAACGCTGCTCAGGTGTAAATCCATCAATTTTTTCGCCATTCTTGTATTGGTCAGTAAGTTTAAAGGCATCAAATGCAATAGCGATTCCTGCAATATCGGCCGTATTTTCTCCGACGGTTAATGCTCCTTTTACATGTACCGAATCAAGTACCGTAAACTGATTATACTGGTCTATAACCTGTTGGGTTCGGGCTTTGAACTTCTTAAAGTCATCTGCTTTCCACCAGTTTTTAACATTACCAACTTTGTCGTATTGTGCGCCCTGGTCGTCGAATGAGTGTGTAATTTCATGACCAATCACCATGCCTATGCCTCCATAATTAAGGGCATCGTCGGCGTTTAAATCAAAATATGGTGGTTGCAAAATACCCGCCGGAAACACAATTTCATTTAGCGGTGGATTATTATAGGCCGTTACGGTTGGTGGCGTAGTACCCCATTCGGTGCGGTCAACGGCTTTACCTAATTTGGATACCATATAATTGAAATCGTTCTGACTGGTAGCCAGACGGTTTTCGAAGTAGGTGCCACGATTAATTTTTACAGCCGAGTAATCTCTCCACTTATCAGGATACCCGATTTTTTCGGTAAAGGCATAAAGTTTTTCTTTAGCTTTAGCTTTGGTGGAGTCGCTCATCCAATCGAGGCGGGTAATACGGGCTTCAAAAGCGGTTTTGAGGTTATCTACCAATATACGCATCCGTTTTTTGGCTTCTTCAGGAAAATATTTTTTTACATATAATTGTGCTAGCAAATGCCCAAGCGAACGGTCAACGGCCTCGGTTATTTCTTCGCCACGTGGTTTTTGTGTAGCCTGCCCTGTCAGAATTTTCGAGTATTCGAAAGATGCCTTGCTAAATGGTTCGCTAAGTAAATCGGCGTAGGCCGTTAGCGATTTTGCTTTTAAATAGGCTTTCCAGTCTTCGATAGATGCCGAAGCGAGTAAGGCGTTCAGACGGTCATAATAGGCTGGTTGTTGCATATTCAGGGTGTCTACCTTTAAGCCTAACCCTTTGAAATAAGCATCCCAACCGATGTTAGGTTGCTTGGCAACAATTTCCGACAATTTCAATTTATTGTAATTGGCCTGTACATTTCTGCGTTCAATGTTGGTTTTGTGTGAGGCCGCCAGTTCTTTCTCAATTGCATAAGCGGCTGATGCCATTTTAGCCGCTGCTGATGGCTCGGTGCCAGATAGTACGAATAATTTAGTCAGGTAGGCTGTATATGCTTTCTGAATGCCGAGAGTAGAAGAGTCGGTTCTGAAATAATAATCTCTTTCGGGCAGCCCGATGCCTGTCTGGCTCAGATTCACGATATTGATGGCACTATTTTTAATATCAGGACCAACACGAAACCCGATAATTGAGTAATTGTTCATCTTCTGTTGCCCTGTAACAAATTTCATCAGCGATGACACATCTTTGATACCGTCAATGCTTTTAAGCAAGGGCTTTATGGGTTCATAGCCTCGTTTGTTGATGGTGGCAACATCTAGCCCCGACGCATAAAAATCTCCTACTTTCTGGCCAATGCTACCCGCCGGACTTTTAGTAGCCGAAACGCTATCAAGAATACCCTGCATACGGATACGTTGCGGAAAATTCATGAATGAATATGAGCCTACTCCTGTCTGAGTAGACGGAATCTCGACTGAATTGTACCATTTGCCATTTACATACATAAAGAAATCATCACCGGGTTTGACGCTTGGGTCAATATCAGTAATATGCACTTTCTGCGCCAATGCAGGTTGCGCACTAACTAAAGCCAATAAGAGAATGAAAGAAAGAGGAAAGATTTTTTTCATGTTTTGTTTGTCGGGTTGTTGATTAGAGTGTTTTTGTTTTAACAAGTTATTAGGTATTTTTGAATACTCAACGCAAGATAAATTATATATCCAAACTATTCAAAAATATTAATGAAATAACAAAAATGGCAAAATCATTTCAAATAGGAGAGAAAATATATAAATTCAAAAAGGATGCAATAGCAGGTAATTTCATGGGTTATCTGTTTGGAAACCTTTTCTGAATAAAAATAAAACCTTACTGCTGGGTTGGTTTTCAGAAAATAACCATAAACAAAAATCAAATTATTAATAGATGGACAAAAACCTAAGACAAGTATTATGGAATCAGTTGGGAGCGAGTATTGATATGCTCATAAATGTAATTTCCAATTGTCCTGAAAACTATTTTTCGACCAATCGACGGTTTTACTATATTGCGTTTCATAGTACAATTTTTTTAGACTACTATTTGACACTTCCACCCAAAGATTTTTTACCGCTCCTTTCTTTTACAGATAAGGAACCGGAAGCAAGACCCAAAGACGCTATTGATAATTTAATACCTGACAGAGATTACAGTAAACAAGAAATTGTGGGATATCTTAACCAAAGCCGTAATAAATGTAAGCAACTTATTGAGTCTTTGACTGACGAAAAACTAAATGAAAGGTTTAAAGAAGGCGACGACCCTAATGATATGGATTATCCGATTTTGGAAATTCTACTTTATAACCTAAGACACACGCAACATCATACAGCGCAATTAAATATGTTTTTACGACAAGATTTAAATAAACACATGGAATGGTCATTTAGGGCTGGAGATATATCTAACGTTGACTTTACAAAGGATTAAAGTCAAATCAACAGTTTTTTGAGTGTTTTGGTAGAGATTAATATAAAAATAGGCACATTAATCGGCATAAGAGCTTAGTTTCAAAAGCCATTTTCCAATTAAAAAGTTTGGTCCTGAAATTGGTTTAAAGATACCAGTTTCAGGACCAAGTATTTAATGCAAATCTGCATTGTATATTTATCAGTTAAACCCAAATTTCTTTAAACCTTCTTTGCTGAGTTTAAGAGCTTCGAATGGTTTCATGCCGTCGAAAGTCTGGTCTTGTTCTACTATGTAGTATTTCATACCTGATAGTTTCTTATTAGCCAGAATCCGTTTGAAATCTATTTTTCCTTGCCCAACTGGTGCAAAACGCTCTTGGGAATCCATATCTTTTACATGCCACATTTTAAAACGACCCGGATATTTCTTGAAATAATCCACAGGGTCAACGCCCGCTTTAGTTACCCAATACAAATCCATCTGAAAATTTACGTATTTAGGGTCAAGGTGCTCAAGTAGATAATCTATCGGTACTATTCCGTCTTTATTCTTTTCAAACTCAAAATTATGGTTGTGGTACAGAAATTCCAATCCGGCATCTTTTGCTTTGTGTGCTATTGTGTTCAGGATATTGGCTAGTTTTTCAACATCAGGGTCCATTGTCAGACTTCTGGCTTTGGCATCAAATTTAAACATGCCCATTGGTGGCACCGGTGCTACAAAATATTTAAAACCGGCAGCTTTTACGTCTGCTACAAGTTTGTCGGCGTTATCTAGCGTCATAGACCCCATGTGAACCGAAATAGGCTTAAGGCCCAAACTTTTCAGGTAAGATTTAAATTCGTCAGGAGCCATTCCATAAAATTTGCCATCTTTATAATCTACTGCTTCTATATATTTATAACCGAGGTCTGCCACTTGCTTCAAGGTAGCTTTAGGGTCTTTGCCCATTTCATTGCGAACCGTATAGAGGGTCATACCTCCTGATTTCTTCTGAGAGAAAACAGATAAGCTCACCGACATCAAAATGGTTAGACCTAAAAGCCTAAAAAAAAGTACATTTTTCATTTGATAAGAGTTTTTAGAGGGTACGTAATTATGAGCATTTATCTCATTCCGAAAGCAAAAGTAGGAAACTATTCTCAATATCTAAAAAAAAGACAATAAAGAAATATATAGTTTTTTCTTTGAATTGTCTTATACTGAAATAGCTGTATGGAAATCTGTTTCAGTATATAACAGTTTCATTTGTCTTACGTGCTAATGTTATAAAAACGCCCTCAAATTAGCATGATTGTAGCAATAGTTTTTTATAAAAACGAATTAATCAAAGATGAAACGGGGCTTCCTGAGCCTTACCCTAAAGGCAAAACCTACGTAAAGTTTCATTTGATAGAAGCAGTAGAGAAGCACAAAGATAGTTTTGAAAGAATGCTAAAACAATGACTAGCATTCATGGATAAGTAAATCTATGGTACTAAAGCTAACAGAAAATTGCCCAAAGACCTACTGCGCATTATTCCTGCGGTTTATTTCTGCCTGAATATTTTTCAATGATTGTGAATGCCTGCGGCCAATTAAAAAAACTACTACTAGTAAAATAACAGTAAGTACAAATCCTTTGTATACAGCAGAATAAACTGCAATGCCAATCAGAAAACCTATGAATAGGGCAGTTATGATTCGTTGCGATTTCATTTTCTTCTCTTCTTCCATTAATTCTTCAAGAGTCATTTTAGCGTAATCCTGAGTATTGGGCATTTTTTCCATAGCGTTGTTATGAATTATTGTTATTTGCACAGGCAAAGTAACTCATATAAATACAAAGAAGCAATTATTGAGGTTTACTGACTGATACTGCCTTAGAAAAACAGAGGCTATTTTAAGAAAACTATGAAAGAAGCCTCAGTTAAACGCCTGCCGAAATTCTAAAGGAGAAACATTAGTTTTTGATTTAAACAACTTACTGAACGACTGCAAATGTTCAAAACCCAAATCATAGGCTATTTCGCTGACTGTTAAATCGGTGGTTGATAGTTTTTCTTTGGCTTTTTCAATCAGTTTTTCATGAATGTGTTGCTGGGTACTTTGTCCGGTCAGGGTTTTAAGCAAACCTCTCAGATAACCCGCCGAAACGTTTAAATTATCTGAGATATACTGTACGGTTGGTAAACCTTTGGTCACTAAATCTTCGCTGTTAAAGTAATCGGAAAGGAGTTTTTCCAATCGTTCAAGCACCTGATGATTACTTTTCTTACGGGTAATGAACTGCCGCTGGTAAAAACGTTCGGCATAATTCAGTAGCGTTTCCAGGTGTGACACAAGAATATCCTGACTGAACCTGTCGATATTGCTATGGTATTCTGTCCTGATATTTTCGATAATACCATTGATAAGAGTCTCTTCTTTATCCGACAAAAACAGGGCTTCGTTTACGGCATAGCTAAAGAACTCATACTGTTTTATTTTTTTAGCCAGCGAAGTACCCCATAAAAGGTCAGGATGAATGAGTAGAATCCAGCCTGAGAGGTCATCTTCAGGGCTTGGCCCCGCCCCTCTCAATAGCTGGGCAGGAGCAACAAAATACATCATTCCTTCATCAAAATCATACGTTTGTTGGCCGTAAAACAGTTTATTCCGAAAGCCTCTTTTCAGCGAAATATAATAAAAATCAAACATTACGCTTAGTTCTTCGGTATTTTCAGGCATTTGCAGGGCCGCATAATTCAAGACACTAATGAGTGGATGCTCGGGCTTTGGTAAACCCAATATCCGGTGTCCTTCGGTAATGGTTTTAATTCTTAATGGTTTGGGGGTTGCCATTTCTATTAGTTTTTAAACGGATATTTCAACCAAATCATGACCAGCGGTATAACCAAAAACGGAATTTCTATTAATGCCGTTTTATAATTACCGCCTTGCAACGACAAAGCCATAATAAGAAGAATAGATATTGCATTGAGAAGGTTACCCAGAAAAAAAGTCTGAGGAATGAGCAACAAGATACCGATTATAACGGTTAAAGCACCGAAATAAGGCACAAACGATTCGTTAATTCCTAATTCAGCCATCATTCTGGATGCGTCAGGATTATTTTTATAATTGAACGTATCCCAACCGTGTTTAAAACTTAGTGCCACTGAAACCAACAATAGCACTAAGGAAATGATATTCTTTACCATGTTTAATGTAGTTTTATAGTTGTTTGCTGTTAATATACGAAATCAGGCATAAATCTGCTCATGAATTTTACCACTTTGCTTAATCCGGGTTTTATTTCCGGCTTGTCGTTTAAAATTCCTTTTATAGCTACCGCTACCATTTTCTCAACGTTCATCATCTGGCTGGGGTTGGGCTGATGTTCAAAATCCTTTTGCAGAGGTGTTGTAACGCCCGGTGGTATTACTTCAAAAACCTTTACATTTGTTTTCTTGAGTTGCGCCCGTAGAACTTTCGTATAGGTATGAACGCCAGCTTTTGAGGCACTATATATTGGTGCAATGGCATAACCCATAAACGCAATAGCCGATGAAACATTGACAACTGCCGATGATTTTTGCTTTTGCAGATGAGGTAAAAACTGATGCACCATCTGGATGGTTCCTGATAAATTGGTGTCAATTTCGCGGGTTATATTCTGTAAATCTTTTGAGGAGTCAAGCAGGTTTATTTCCCGCATGATACCCGCATTATTAATAATGATATTCAACTCAGGGAATTGTGCCGTAACACGCTCACAAAGTTGTTCAATGTCTTGCGGGTTACTTACATCGCTCTGAAATGTTTTAACAGCCGGAAACATCTTTTTTGTATCGTTCAAGGCCTCAGGGTTACGCCCCGTTACGATAATATTTGCCCCGTGGGCAGTGAGTTGTCTGACAAACTCTAAACCGATTCCGCTGGTTCCGCCGGTAATCAGGATAGTACTATTTTTTAAGTCCATTTTCTTCTGTTTTTTGTTGATGCAAAGTTGCAACAGCTTTTAAAAACAGATTTAGCCGAAACGCGTTTTGTTTTAGCCGAAAATGCGTTGCCATAAACACCGCTTAAATTGCTTTGGCTGTTGTTATTGAATAGATAATTTAAAGTTCTGCCTAATAGGTTTATCGATGGGAAAGATATTTAGGGAGTGGAAAATATCGGTCAATAATTTTTAATCAGCATCCTTGACAGCCTTAAGATAATTTAAGGCTGTTCAAGAATCCAATATTGCATTAGATGAACACATTTACAAAAAATAAGACAACTCTTTTTTTATCTATTACTAAGCCTATTCTCAAAGATTATGCTGGTGACCATTCCAAAAGATGGTATATTGAGTATTATATAAAAGACTCCGTACTGAACACTAAAAGCCGTAAAATACAATGGATTTCATCTAAATTAAATCACAAACAACGTTACAAAGTAGCCGAAAAGAAAATTGTTAAAATTATTGAACAATTCAATAAAGCTCAAAAACAAGCTCAGCAACTCCCTATTGTAACCGCTCAAATACAAACAACCTTAGTGCAATTAATTCAGGGTATGAGATTACGTGACAAATCAAAAAGTACTTACAAAACTTCTGTGTACCATTTATGCAAGTTCCTCAAGCAAGTCAGAATCAATCAAATGAATGAAATTAATCAAGACTTGGTTAATACCTTTTTTGAGTCTTTTGCCACTGCTTACAATCCGAACACTGTAAAGAATACGCTCAACCATCTGAAAGCCACTTTTTCAGAAGCTAATAGAAAAAAAATAATAGCTTCTAATCCGTTTACTGGCATCAGATTAAATATTAATAAAGCCGATGGTGATTTCAACCCCCCCTTCAATGACTACGAAAAACAAGCCATTGAAAACTACTTGAAAAAGCATAATTACAGATTATACCTCTTTACAAGATTTATATTTTATGCTTTTCTGAGACCTAAAGAATTAATTCATCTCAAAGTGGGAGATATTGACCTGAGGTTAAGAACCATCAAAGTAAAAGGTGAAGTATCAAAAACTAATACGCTTGATGTTATCCCGATTCTTAAGCCATTATATGATTTAATCGAAGAAAATAAACTACTCAATTATCCGGCTTCATTTTATCTTTTTGGAAAGAATCTAACACCATCGACTGATAAATTATCAGCTAACTATGCCACAACTGAGCATAAACAGGTTTTGAAAGAATTGGAGATATATAAAGAAAGAATCACTACGTTGTACGCTTGGAAACATACGGGTAATATCCATGCTTATCTGGCTGGTATGGACATTAAAATGATTCAGCGAATTAACCGACATAAAAGCCTAGCCACAACAGAGATTTACTTAAAAAAGATAGGCTTGTTTTTAGATAGGGCTATTTTTGATTTTTGTTATTAAATGAATACCCTAAGTTTTCCCTAATCGCTTTGTTGATAATAAAGAAATTTATGGGGTAGAAATTTTGACTGAATAAATCTTAAAGTAATCCTTTTGTATATAAGCCTTAAAGTTGAGCTTTAAGGCTTTTTTTATGTATTATTCCTAAAAGATATCCGTATAATAAGTTTATTTGACTTAATAAAAATATAATATTACTATTGCTAATTATTGACATTAAGCCTATTAATTGTTAATATTAACACAAGTAATGTTCATATTTCTATAAATAAATGCCTTGGGCTAATTATTAACTATAAAAAGCTCTAAGTTGTATTTATATCATTATATGTACATTTCTTTAATACTACTTACTATCAATATAAAAACTATATAGTGTAAAAACTATGTATAATTGAGTTTAATAATGAGTACAATAGATACGGAATTTTCGGCAAAGGAGCCCTCATTAGGGTATTTCTACCAAATTAAATATGCATTATTACTCCTATTAAACCAGTCAAAAGAATTAAATAATCCAAAAGTTAGAATTGAGAATCTTGATGATGTAGAAATCGAAGATTTAAAGACTATGATTTTATATCAAACAAAACTACATATTAAGAGTAAAGCAAATTTAACGGATTCTAGTGTCGATTTTTGGAAAACTATAAGAATTTGGTCGGAGCATATATTACAAAACATAATCGACCTTGAAAACACTTCTTTTAATTTAATTACGACTGAAGAAATTCCAGAGAGTAGCTTTCTTATAAAATTCAAAAAAACCGATTTATCTGATGATGATATTACAGACTTAGTTAATAGATTAGATGATGTAGCGATTAATTCAACAAATGTCACCAATAAAAAAGCTTATGAAGCTTTTCAAAAACTAAGTATAGAAAATAAAAAGAAATTATTAAAAAAAATAACCATTATTGATAAATCAGTTGGAATGGAGGAAGTGAATTCAAAAATTAAAAAGGAGTTGATTTTTTCTACATATCCCGAACGTTTAGATGCTTTTTTAGAAATTCTGGAAGGATGGTGGTTAAAAAAATCAATTGAAAATTTAAGCTCAAAAATTGATTATATTGATTCACAAGAACTTCAATTAAAAATAGCAAATATTAGTGAATCTTTTACTGCAGATAATCTACCAAATCATTTTCCTGACCAAATTGAAGTTTCAGAAGAAGACATTGACTCATTAAAAGATAAAAAATTCTTAAAACAGCTAGAATTAATCCAGCTTAAAATTAAGTCAGGAACTGTAAAAAGAGCAATTAGTGATTTTAGAAGGGCTTTTGAACAAAGGTCAAAATGGATGAGACTACAATTGTTGAATCCTGATGAAGAAGAAGAATATGATAGACGGTTACAAGACCATTGGCGTAACATTTTTGATATTATGTGTGATTTAGCTGATGGAAAAAAAAGTGAAGAATTACAAGCTCTCGGAAAAGATTTCTACTTAGAACAATTTGCAAAAACTTGTCCACAGATTAAAATTAGAGAAAAATTTAATGAAGACTATTTAACTCGTGGAAGTTACCAAATGTTATCGGATATGAAAAAAGTAGGGTGGCATCCAAAATATAACGAAGAATTATGAAATCAATTTGGGAAGAAAGAAATCCAAT
Organism: Emticicia sp. 17c; assembly: GCF_037153985.1. Classification (NCBI taxonomy): domain Bacteria; kingdom Pseudomonadati; phylum Bacteroidota; class Cytophagia; order Cytophagales; family Leadbetterellaceae; genus Emticicia; species Emticicia sp. 17c. The sequence goes on along the minus strand of NZ_JBBAYI010000007.1, from coordinate 270,663 downwards.
AGTAGCTAATCTTTTTAATCCGGCTTTTTGTGGAGAAGTATTAAGAGTTGCAATTAGCAATTATAATAAGAATTCATCAACTAATTTTCCTTTTGCATTTTCATTCATTATACTTCCAATTTTACTACATGAAGAAACTCGGAATAAAATGCCAAAAACTACAAAGACATATTTATTTGTTTGGGTAGAAGAAAATGACAATCTTTTCTTTGATTTCGCTATAAGGGCAAGGAGTATGGTAAAATACACAAAGGAAGCTATATCTTTTTTGTTAATGTATGAAAAGATTAATATTAATGAAGATGGAGAAATAATAGCAAATGATAAGAGAAATACCCCAATTGTTAGTGAAGATTATGCAGAATATAATAATATATTAAAAAAAGCAGAAATGCTTGGTAAATGGTTAGCTGTAACAAAAAATGTAAAATCAATTTATTCTTTTTTTAGAATACTACCTTAAATATGCAAATTGATAAGATAATTTTATTTAGTCTAAAGGGAGAAAAAAGAATTCTTCCTTTTGAGCAAGGGAAAGTAAATATTATAACAGGGGAGTCTAAGTCTGGTAAATCTGCAATTATTGAAATTGTCAATTATTGCCTAGCTTCTAGTAATTGCGATATACCAGAAGGCATAATACGTGATTCGGTGTCATTTTTTTCATTAATCGTGATATTTAATGATGGAGAAAAAGCATTTATTGCTAGGGAAAATCCTAACATAAAAGATATACAAGCTTCGTCAACAGCCTGTTTGATAAGAAACCTTGATACGGAAATTCCTAACCTAGTGGATATAAATTCCAATATTAATATTGAAACATTAAAAGATTTTTTAACTCGTAAAATCGGGATTTCAGAAAATTTACATATCCCAGATTCTTTAACGAGAGAACCTCTTAAAGCAAATTTTAAACATTCTAGATTTTACTGTTATCAGCCTCAATATTTAGTTGCTGACCCCCATCAGCTATTTTATAATCAAAATAAAGAATTCGTTCCTCAATCAATAAGAGATACTCTACCCTATTTTTTGGGAGCTGTTAATGAAGATGCGTTATTGATTGAAAGTGAACTAAATCAATTAAAAAAACAGCTTAATAGACTTATTAGAGAAAAAAGAGAAGCAGAGAAAATAAAGGCAGAAGGAATAAGTCAAGCATTTTCACTAATTGAGGAAGCAAAAGAAATAGGGATTTTAAATAAAAAAACTAATCCTATAACTCAATCAGAAGCTTATAAATTATTAGAAGAAGTTTCTAAATGGGAGTACCAACCACTAGAAGTTAAAGCTGAAAATAGTGGGTTAAAAGATTTAATTGATAAAAGAAAAGAATTAAAAATTGAACTTGGAAAAATCCTAGATAATAAAAAGGCTGTTACTGATTATCTTAAAAATTCATTTGGATATTCTAAAGAAGCCAAGCAGCAAGAAATAAGATTAGAGTCTATAAGGCTTTATAATTCAAGTCTAGAAATTAATTCAACACAATGTCCCCTGTGTAACAATCATCTTGAAGTTCCAATCCCAACAATTCAGAATATCAATGAATCTTTAATAAGTATAAGGAATGATTTAGAGTCGACAAGCGCAGAAAGTCCAAGAGTGCAAGCTTATATAGATACTTTAGATTCTGATTATAATATTTTGGAATCTGAACTACAACAAGTAGAAAAAAACATTACTGCTTTATACGTAGAAAATGAAAAAGCAAGGACACTTAGAGATTTAAATATTAGACGTGGAAAAATAATAGGAAGGGTAAGTTTATTTCTTGAAAGCATAGAAAAAGATGAGGGGAAAGAAAACATAGATATTAAAATTGCAGATATTAAAGGTAAAATCTCAGAACTTGAAAAATTAATTGATGATGAGAATGAGAAAGACAGACTCTTATCAATCTTAAATAAAATTAATCTTCAAATGAGTAAGTGGGTTCAAAATTTGGATGTGGAATATGAAAATGACCCCATAAGGTTTGATATTAATAAACTCACTTTGTTTGTTGATGCTAATAAGCCTATAGCTCTACCACAAATAGGAAGTGGAGCTAACTGGGTAGCTTATCATTTACTTATAATTTTTGCTTTACACCAACATTTTATTCAGAATAACAGACCAGTTCCAAGATTTGTACTTATTGACCAGCCTACACAAGTTTACTACCCACCTGAGAAAACGGATAACCTTGTAGAGGTTAGTTCGGATGAAATCGCTGTTTATAAAATGTTTGATTTTATATTCAAAGTGGTATCGTCTTTAACGCCAAACTTACAAGTTATTATAACCGACCATGCATATTTACAAACTGAAAACTTTAAAGAATCAGTTACAGAAGTTTGGAGAGACGGCTTGAAGTTAATTCCAAATGATTGGGAAAAGATGCAAAAATAAATTTGAATTTAAAATAAAATTTATCTACTGATAGTGGTCGCAAAATCATTTATCATTTCACCCTTATCTAATATTTTAAAGTCATGGTTAAATTTAAAGGTGAGAAGCTTGTAACTGATTCAAAAACTAAGAAGGTTTATTATTATATCGATAGTGAAAAAAAAATAAATCAGATTTCAAGAGAAGTTTTTAAAAATAAAGATACAATTATTCACTATCCAAGAGGTTTTGAGGGAGGAGACAAATATAGAACAATTAAAACTTTTGTATACAAAGGTTTTAAAGGGAAACTTCCAATAGGTGTTTTCAAAACCGAAAGTCATGGTTGGGGATTTATTAAAACTATGAACCCTTTTGCAGACTTTATAAATGATAAATATGATATTGAAAATATTATAATTGAAAAGGGTGGTAAAGTAGATTTAGACATTCCAAATAAAAAACTCTATTTAGATGAAAAATCATTAGAACAACTTCATTCAGCATTTAGAAGTGTTTTTAAAAAAAATAAAGCTGAAGTAGAATTTATACTTCAAATTAACTTACATAATACTTTCCCGAAATTAATTTCTAAACCAACTAATACTTATTTACCCGATGCACTTGCAAATTCTTTAGCTGCTTGGGGTAATAGTATTGATGAATTTTCTGACGCTGATAAAAATGCAATAAAAGAACTATTTGATAAACTTTCCATTAGTACAAACTTCTTGACTAAAACAGCCCTTTCTAAAACGAAAGAGATTGTTGACACTAAATATATTCAAGAAACCCTAAAAAAATATAAAGAACTAATGGCATTAAAAACAGATGGTGAAAGTTTAGAAAAACAATGGCAAGAGTTTTTAAGAAATAATAGTTGGATTTTTTCATCGATTTTTGCTCAACCAGTAATACTTTTTAAAAGAGAAGCATACGTAGGTGGTAAAACTATTGATAATCAAAACGGCAAGTTTAATGATTTTCTTATTAAAAATAGTTTAAGCAATAACGTCTCATTTGTTGAATTAAAAACCCACAAAACTAAATTACTTGAAAATACACCTTATAGAGGTGAAGATGTTTATAGCGCAACAAAAGAATTAACAGGCTGCATAGTTCAAGTTCTTAATCAAAGAGACAATTTTCAGAAGGAATTTTATGGACATAAAGTCAAAAGCAAAGAAAATTTTGAAACATTCAATTCTAAATGTGTTGTATTAATTGGCTCTAATAAAGACCTTGACGATAGTCAAAAATACTCGTTTGAACTTTTTAGAAGTAACTGTAAAGATGTTGAAATTTTGACTTTTGACGAACTTCAAAGAAAAATTGAAAGTCTTCAAACATTAATGACAACTTGAGTAAGAAAATCGTAGAATAACTTCATAAAATCTAAAATCTTGGTTCAAAAAACCAGTTGCTAACACCAGTGCTAACAAACCCACCACCCCAACAAAACAAAAAACCGTAACTAACTGAAAATCAATTAATTACGGCCATTTATTTGTTTACTGCGTACCCAGAGCCGAGAACGGACTTTAAGACTTAAACTATTTATTTTCAGCGACTTACAAGCACCCTGCTTGCACTATGTTAGTAACTGTGTTAGTACAGACAAAAAATATATGTATTTTACACAGTCGCATAGCTACTAACACGATTAAAATTTGGCATATCTACTCTAATACCATTCTTTAAAAGTACTCCTTTTAAATAATTTAATTCTTCAATCGCTTTATAGTACTTTGCCATATAATCATTTGGATTTTCTTTTGAATCCATTTGAATCTTATCTAATGATATTTCTAATACTTGTGAATACTTCTTTAAAGTCTCAATATTTAAGACTTCCCTTTTAAAGTCATAATCAACTGATTGTGACGTTTTACCAAGCATCTTTGCTATTTGGGTTTTATTCAAACCCTTTTCGTTGGCAATCCTTTGTAAATTTTTACCGTGGTGAATCATAGCCAAATTTATTTTATTTTGGAATTTATTTGGAATTTATATAATACACACATAGATTTGTGTTAGAATTAATATGCAATTATAACACATTATATATTAATTTATTTCATTACTGATACAAATTTATTTTAAAACTACTATGGTTACTAAACAAAAAAATGAGCTTAGAGCGGTCTATGATAACGCTAAACAGTTCTACGGTGGAATTGTCACCACTTGGAAAAAAGACTTCATTTCTAATGCTGACTATCAAGCATTTCTAAGAACTTATTCTTTTCTACCAGTAGAAGAAGTTCCCATGAAGTTTATTACCAAAATAAACATCTTGCGTGAAATGATTGCAAACCATGCAAGACTTGTGAGACAAACACAAGAGAATAAACAACAATTATCAATTTCCACACTATGAAAACGTACATAATTACGCTAATCTCTATCCTTGTTTTTTGTTTGTGGCTTTTGCCTTTTATGGCAATCGTAGTATGTAAAGGTGCAAATGAGTGGTGTGTTTTATATCTGCCTATTGCCTTGATAACTGCCTATTGGGTGTATGCCATTACAGAAACCTTTAAAACCCAATAGCCTTATGAAAGACACTTGCAAAACCATAGCAATAATCATTTGCCTATTGCCTATTTGTCTACTCATACCAATCATTCTTTTGCTCACTGGCAGTAGCCTAAAAACTGCATTCATTCCATGACACAAACACAAACCGATACCTTAATTGATGCACTTTTACAAGATAATCAGCTTTGCAATTTCCACGACTGCCAACAATTGCCCGATTCATTAGAACTTAAATACATCTCCTTTGATATGGCTCATTGTATGGCTCTGATTGATTTCTGTATCAAACATCATTTGTTCTTTTATCTGAATTACCACTTAAATAAAATTAGTATCTCGCTTACAAACAAAACCACTTGTTACCATGAGAGAGAGCAAAATCAATCAACAAACCATTGATAACGTCCTTGATTGCTTCCATAAAAAAGAAAGAATCATTTCTTCGGCACTTATCCAACGAAACACCAAAAGACCCAAAGAAGCCCATATCATGGTAACTATCGTTAGTTCTGCTGATTTACAAAGGATTCTTTCCACGCTTGACAAACAAGGCTTACGTATCAGTTTCATTAGCCTTTCTCATTGCTTGCTTTTACGTATTTTCCAACCTTTTGATTTTTCCTTATGAACACCCATAAAATCAACACCGACACGCTCAACGCCCTTGCTGTTTTCATCCAAAAGCCTGACAAAATCCAGTCAAGCGAAATAAAACAGTTTAAACACAAAGGGCAAAGAATCTACCTTGTTGTTACGTCTATCAACTTCGATGAATTAGCCGCTATCATGGCATATATCACCCGTGAAGGCTTGCAAATGGTCATTAGTGGACATTACAACGGTTTCACCCGATTAGACATTTTCCAACCCTGTTAAATCGCTCTATCATGGAATCACTCAACCAAGAAGAACAAAAATTAGTCAGTCAAATGCTTGCAGCCCTGACAGGCTTTTTAAAAGCCCAAAGGCAAGAAACACACCTACACGCTTGTTCTATCACCTTCACGCTATCAGCCAAAGAAAGATATACTTTGTCAAACGCATTAAACAAACTTAAACTATGAGCCTTAACCCTGAATTAGCCATCAGACGGCAGTTAATCGAAAAAGTAGAACGCTTAGAAAAACAGTTGGCAGAAGAACAGCAAAAAGACAAGGATTATACCGCTTATAAGAAAACCATTGATGAAGCAGTCTTGTTTCTGACCCCCTGCATCTTCTCAGCACGTGGCAAGCTCAAAGACCAACTCAAAGACGTTCGGAACATCCTTGATAGAAAGGCTAAACAATAGCCTTTTTTTCGTGCTTCATTTTTCCCAAAAGCCAATAAAAAAGCAGTCCTACCGCCATAGAACTGCTTACCGATAAAGACCAATCGTAAATCAAACTTTCACCCTAAAGTTATGACCAATCAGCAAGATAATCAAGAAAAATTTAGCTATTCAGATAAAGAAGCCCTAGCGAAAAAGTTTATCCGTGTCGGTGATGAATACATGAAAGAAGTCTTTATTCCTGACAAAGACGGTAAACTCTTCCGTACATACGTCAGAAGAGACAAAGGAACGGTACAGGACGATTTAGGCAAGAATAGTGATTTCTACCGCTCAATCAAAAAGTACGAAGGCTTTTGTTTAGTGCCATCCCATACCCACTACCAACAGGTAGTACAAGGCTTTTTTAATGAATATTACCAGTTATCACATCAACCACAGGAAGGGCAATTCCCGACTATCTTAGACTTACTCAAACATATCTTTGGTGATAAACTTGATTTTGCTTTAGACTATTTACAGCTACTTTATACCAAACCTACGCAAAGGCTGCCTATTTTACTTCTGGAATCCAGAGCAAGGGGTACAGGTAAAAGCACCTTTGGCAATTTGTTAAAACTTATCTTTCAGGATAATTCGGCTAAACTGGGTAACGCTGAATTAGACAGTCAGTTTAATTCGATATGGATTAAACGTTTAGTCATTATTGTGGATGAAACATCCTTAGAGAAAAACAGCATCATGCAGATGCTCAAAAGGTTTAGTACAGAGACAGGCAAAGTAACATCGAATGAAAAGAACAAAGCCCAAAGGCAATTGGATTTCTTTGGCAAGTTTGTTTTTCTGAGTAACGATGAAGGCAAAGCCCTACCGATAGAGAAAGGAGAAAACCGCTTTGCTGTGTTCAAAGTACCGACATTCACAGAGACAGGCAGAAAAGAGAATCCCAATATTGAAAGCGACATAGCTAAAGAGATACCCAACTTCTTACATTTTCTTAGCAAACGTACCTTAGTCCATACGGAAGAAAGCCGTATGTATTTTGCATTAGAGAGCTACTACACCCCGCAATTAGAATGCTACTATCAAAACAGCCTATCCCCGACAGCCAAAGCCATTAAAGAACTCATTATGGATTCCTTCAACTACTTTGAAGAAGAAGCCGAATTGAGCTTTTCGGTCTCAAACCTGTATGAAGAATTAGAAGGACGTATGCGATTCTTAGACCGCTCCAAAATCAAGAAAGCCCTTATTGAAGAACTCAACCTAACAGAGCAAAAAAAGAATAGGTACACCTACCATAGTTTGAAGCTGGCAGAACGTGCCGCCATTGGCAGTTATCACCCGACCAATGAGAACAACTACCATTTTCAATTCAAAAGACAACAATTTCAATCTTAGAAAAGTACAAACGACCTTTCGAGAAATAGCCCCAAAAGGGCTTTTTTGGAACAGTTTGGAACAGGTTTAGAACAGCAAATGGAACAAAAAGAAGCTCAAAACAAGTGGTTTCTATTTTTCTTAAAATCTTGGAACATTGGAACAAAGGTAGATAAGTAACTAATAGTAAGAAAAATAGCTTGTTCCAAAAATGTTCCAAAAGTGTTCCAAAGTTCCAAAAAAAACGCTCAAATAGGATTTGTTCCAAATGTTCCAAAAAATAGGGGGTATTCTCCCAAAACGCATTGGCAGTACAATTTCACCGCTAAAAGAAAAAGAGATGTTTTACAGCAAATCGTATATCAATAGCTTAAAGCAATTACCGATAGTTAGTTATTTACAGACCATTGGTAAAGAGCCACACAGCACCATACAGCATCAGTTGGTTTACTTCTCACCATTAACAGAAGAAAAGACCCCTTCATTCTTTGTAGAACCCAAGAAAAATGTATTCCATGACTTCGCAAGTGGTCAAAAAGGCGACATCATTCGTTTAATCCGATTAATTGAGCAAATACCTTTCTCAGATGCCGTCAGTCGCTTAGAGAGCCTAAAAAGTGGCAATACAGGTTTCTCTTTTTCTTTTAGCGGAGTGCGCCTCTCCGGCAAAGATTCTCTAACCAAAGAAAGCAAGATTCAAATAGTCAGCGTAAAACCCGTGACACATTCGGCACTCATTAGATACATTCAGCAAAGAGGTATCAGTATTGAACTGGCAAACATCTATCTGAAAGAAGTCCATTTTATCAATCAGGATAAAGCCTATTTTGCTTTAGGCTTCGCCAATAATGGCGGGGGTTATGAACTAAGAAACCCTTTGGATTATAAAGGCAAGACCGCTAACGGCATTACGGTATTCGATAAACAAACCGATACCGTTAATTTATTCGAGGGTTTCTTTGATTTTCTTTCAGCCTTACAGTACTATAATACTACGTCCTTTAAGAATACTAGCATAGTGCTAAACACAACCAACAATATTACACTTTCTTACGCTTATTTTAACGCTAATACAATTATTAACAGTTTTTTAGACAATGACAAAGGCGGTCAAAATGCTGTAAATCAACTAATTAATAAACAATATCAAGTAATTAATCAGTCGGAAATAATCTACCCTAACAGTAAGGATTTTAACGATTATCTGTTAGGAAAGCGTAAAAGTAGCGTTTAACGCTATTTGACTATAACTAACGCTTAATCATACGCTAATACATCTTTTTTTATACTTTAAATCATACGATAATGGAACACAAATTGAAATGCGAAGTTTGTCAAAAGAAGTTTGACAGCAAGAGAGCTACCGCCAAATATTGCTCGGAATCATGCAAGCAGAAGGCACATTACAAAAGATTGGCAGACAATCAGGAAAGCACCGAAGAAGAAGGGCAAACAGAGGTCTTTTATCTGGACGAATACGCCAAGATAGATTGGAGTATTTATTTTGTTAGGTACTGTTTTTTCAGAAGGCATTTACCCAAAGATGCCACATTGCAAACCATTGAAAAGTATATATCCTCAATGCACATGATGAATGAACATTTCATGGAGTTTGTTGCACCGACCAAAGCATTCAGAGAGTTTAACGAAAGGTTTCTTGCTCAGGAGTTCAAAGTATTACCCAACAGGTTTGTTGATGGGAAAGATATTTATGGAACGGAGGTATTAGAAGCAGTACAGTAAGTAGAATGTCTATCTACTTAAAAAGCCTTGAAAGTTAATTTCAAGGCTTTTTTAATGGCTTAATAATATTTAAGCTAATCCCATCAATACCCCTTTGAATCCTACTGCATAGCCTTCTTTGGCTCCTTCTTTCATTAGGCGAAGATATTCTAATTCATTTTTGGCATTAAGCATAGCAAATATTTCTAAGTAATTTTCATTGAAATATTCACAAAATTGCTGAACGGTAACATTCTTACAATTATATTTCAGCTTTACTTTTTGAATTTTTCTTTGAGCAGTTATATAAGCATAACCCTTGATTCTTTGCAAGTCTTTAGGTGTAATAAATGCAGTCATATAAATGATAGTATATTAATATTATTTAACCAATATAAGCAATATTTATGACAATACAAAGCAAAATACTGCAACATTTTAACTCCCATAAATAAAAAATTCTTTATTACTCGTTACTCTATAAAAATAATATCATAACATTGCATATTTTTGACTATAATCCTAACCAATATGGCTAAAAGTAGTATTTTAGAAATCTTCCTAAAGAAATAGGGTTTACTATAATTATTTAAAATTTTAATTAAATTTTTTATTGTACTATTCTTTTCCAAGTTATAAATCTAATCAATATTATGAAGAATTTACTTACAATTTTTACTGTATCATTTATATATATTTCTTGCTCAAAAGATAATATAACTACCCCCTCAAATAATAATAGCACAAATAATAATCCTGTAATACCTTCTCCCCCTACAGCGAGTAATACAGCAGTTATTATTGGGGATTGGGGATATGATTTATATGTAATAAAGGCTAGTACAGGCACCATTCAATGGAAAGGGGGGAACATTGCAGGTAGTTTGGAATGTCCAGCCTATTTTGACGGGAAAATATTTAGCCCTAGTTATGGAGGAATTTTTGTTTATGATATAAGTACAGAAGATTTAATTTGGAATTTTCCATATTTAGATAGGTCAGATAAAGGGGATACACCTATAATACTTAATGATATTATTTATTTTGGATGCCGCTCTTCCCTATTTGCATATGATGCCAAAACTGGTATAAAGAAATGGGAATTTCTTTGTCCTAGTGATGACCCAAATAATCCGTATTCAAGTAGGGGTAGTATTGAATCTAGCCCTACAATAGCCAATAATATAATCTATTTCACTAATTCTAATGGAAAAATATTTGCTTTAGATGTAAAAGATGGAACTTTAAAATGGAAGTTTTCTACGGATAAGTCCAATGCCATATATTCAGGAATATGTTTTAATAATGGCATTATATATTTTGGTTCTGATGATAAAAAGTTATATGCTATTGATGCGAATTCGGGAGTAAAAAAATGGGAGTTTAAGACTGGAGATAAAATACGTTCAAGTCCAACCGTTAAAGACAATTTATTATATTTCGGTAGTTCTGACCATATATTATATGTATTAGATGCTACTACTGGACTTATGCAGAAAGAAATTGTTACAGGTGGAGAAATAGAATCTAGTCCCATAGTAAGTAATGGCCTACTATATTTTGGAAATAAAGATGGGTATCTCTATGCCTATGACGCAAAAACGTTCCAAATGAAATGGAAATTTAACATTGGAGTTTTTGGCACAATTGCTAGTCCTACAATAGCTAATGGAGTGGTTTATATAGGGGGACAGCAAAGAAGATTATATGCTATTGATGCTATCACAGGTACAAAGAAATGGGAATTTGAAGCAGATGATTATATTTTTACCAGCGCAACCGTAATTGATTCAGATAATAAAGTGCATTATTCAGGTGTTTCAGGAAGTGTAAACTAATTATTGCTTCAACTTAAAGTGTATTAATAAACATCTAAAACAAAGCCCGAAACTAATCGGGCTTTGTTTAGTTAAATAATCTTCTTCTTTTTCATGGCATAAAGCCCCAAACCTATCAAGGAAAGACCGAAAATAGTTTTTGTAGTAGAACTATTGTTAGTGGTAGTGCCTTTACCTGTACCCATACCTGATTCGGGCGGGCTTCCTTTTTGCTTGTCTTTATTAAGAAGGTCATCCGAAGCAGGTAAAAAAACTAGCTCGGCAGGGGTTAATAATGGCAAAAAATCGTCTTTTAACTCAATTACAGCCTCTAAAATTCTTAAAGACTTATTTAAACCGTCTGACTTGTAAATCTCGGCATAAAACAGGTTAAAGACTTCTTCTTTTTGCTTGGTTAGAAAGTTGTTAAGGATATTCTTGATATGTTCCCTATCCCAAACGTTAAATTTATAATTGTTAAGCGGGTGGTTTAAATCTCTTATTTTCCACTTGTCGTTTACGAAGTCGAAAGGTACATTCTGAAAATAAAAATTACTTTTCTTGCCTACATAAATGTGGTCGTACCCGTTAAAATCACTAAGAGTAATAAGTTTACTATATAAGACCCTGTTTAGCGCGATTATTTCATTTTCTGGCTTATATTCAATAGAGCCAGTCCATAGCGGTGTGCCTTGGGGTACTGATTGGTTGATGATTACCAACGGGTTGTCGCGGGCTTCGCTTCGTCCGAAGTTAACATTAAACATTACGAGCTGTAAGCCGTATTCACGGCAATAAATGTAATCTTGCATATTGTTTTAAGTTTAAAGTGAACAGTTAAAGTTAGTAAATATGTAGCAAAAAGAGTTATTTAAGAGTTTTATCATCATTAGCAAAATACCGTTAAAAAAAAAATATCAGCATTATTTCAATTTTTATAAATGATTTATACATTTGTAGTGCATTTTCTACACAAAAGAGTGTCAAATTTGACTCGAATCTGTGTAATAAAAATGTTGATGTCTTTGGATATGATTTTTTTATTATACTATTTTGTGCTAGAACCTCGTTTTGTATGACTATTTCTTTGATTTTGAACACAAATCTAAAATTTAATACCTAGTATGCAACCACTTTTACTAAAGAACCGATGTCTTATCGGATAAATATCCGTCTCTTATGGAATAATATTTGCTTTTTTGGTGTTATATAATACATGGATATTATCTATATTACTGATTTTGTAAAGATTAAATTCTGATAAATTAAAAGTGAATAATTCAAAACAATGATTGCTAACTATTAAAAATGTCAAGTTTTCTAAAAACGAAATCAGACCAGAATATTCAAATTGCTCACTCTATTTTATCAACAAACAATGGTTGTTATGCTTCAAGTATTCATTGCTCATATTATTCATGTGTACAATTGATGCTTCATATTCTTCGTTCACATTTTGGACAAACAGATAGTGAAGTATCGGCTGAATCTGAGTCAGCTAAAGGTGGGTTACATCTATGGTTGATAAAAAAAATAGCAGCCGAATATGAAGTTTCTACAAACAAATATGACGCTAGGGAGTTAAAACAAAAGCTTCACCAACTAAAGAAAACAAGAGGTACGAGCGATTATGAAAACGTAGAAATCACTCAAAGTACTGCTCAAAGAGCCTTGCAACAAGCGAATAACATTAACAGCAGCCTAAAACGAATTTTTAATTTATGATGCAGTCTAAAAACTATATTTTAACCCAAATCAATTATTTGGTATCTCTCTTTCCTTTTATTAAAATTAGATATGAGCATATTGCTTCCGAAAAAGAACATTTTTTAGAAGTATTACCAGCCGTTTATTATAATTCTAATAAAGGCTATATTGACAGGGAGATAGAAATAACCAAGAATTTTGAAGACACTTTTCCTGATGAAGCTATTTGCTTTGTTACGGAAGGAAGTCTTTATTCGATTAAACACGTGACATTTGAAGCTCAAGGCTTATTATATGGAGTTGATTATAGTTTTGTACAATCACATTATAGTAACGATGTTTTAATATTTTCTAATGAAAAGGTAGCTAATAATCAACAGGTAAGAATGGTAGAGGTTATTCCTGTTTCAGAGCCTAATAAACTTCATATTAAATTTGCGCCTATGGTTGAAGGTACTGGAATCGTTAGCAAATCTAAAAGTTGGGGGTATACTTATAAAAATGATTATGAAATAGACTTGCAAGTAGCTCTTAAAAGTAATTTATATTTTGAACGTGTTGAAGATACTTTGATGGGAAGCACAAATAATGTAATGGCTGCATAAACTAAATCTTCAAATGGAAAACAATCAAGAGTTTGAATTACTAGAGTTAATATTAATTGAAAGTACTTTTAGCAGAAAGGGAGAAGTTAGTTTTGCTTCTCCTGAGTATCAGAATAATATATCTATAGACAGAGAACATCATTTTGATACTCCTAACTTATATGTAACCTTAAAAATTGGAATTAATTCAGGTGTTGGAGGTGAAGATGAAGCTACATTTAATGTACATATGCTTGGTATTTTTAGAAAAAACCCAGAAATCAATAATATTGGATTAGAATCATTTGCAAAAATTAACGCACCTGCAATTATTTTTCCATTTATTAGGGAGCATATTGCTTCTTTATCTTCAAAAGCAAGGTTACCATTATTATTATTACCGCCATTGAATTTTGTTAAAATAGTAGAAGATAGTGAAAAACAAGAATTAGTAACAAAATAAGAGTTAAACAAAAAGCCCATCAAATGATGGGCTTTTTGTTTATATTACCTGCCTGACTATTCAATATTTTTGTTAATCGGCATTTATCCATATATTTATCCCAATATATAAACTATAAATATTAAAATATGACTTACCCAGTTAAATACACATTACTCGGATTTAGAATAAATTCGCTTATTGACAAAGGAGAAACTCTTAGCCTTAAAGAAACTCATAAACATATTAGAGAAAAAACATTATTTGCTTGGTTAGATAAAAAATATGGTAAGGTGCTAGACTTTGGCTCGTATCCTGACTCAATTGAAATAGAAGAGTTCTTTGAAGGTCTATCTGTTGCAGTTGATGAAGGGAGAAAAATGGGTATTTACAAAAATGGATTATGTTTATTAGTAGCCTATTGCTTTGAAGCTCTTCAACAAAAGTATTTATGAGTATTAAATCTTTAACAAACTTTCCAAAATCTCATCATCATAAACCCTATAATGCTTTAACTGCTTTGAAGAGCTATGCCCTAATTGATAAGCCGTTTTCGTCTATATTGAGTTCTTTGCTTACAGACATATTTGTGAAAGTTTAACGTCCCCTTTTCGTTGTCAGGTGGATTTTTATATTTAGTCTCTTTGCTACTGCTTGAATACTCCTATTCACATTCTGAGAATTTTTGTATCTGGGTAGATTCTCTATACTTCCATATTTCTGCAAATTTCAAAAACTTATTCTTTCCCTAATAATTTACATAAATAATGTAAAGAAGAATGATACTCTAAATCATCATTGATGTTTGCTTTCATATATTCCAATTCATAAATCACATTTTTACTATTTTTATACTTTTTCTTAAAATAATTAGCAAAAAACATATCCCTGCCATGAAACTTTGAAATTATATAGTCATCATGGTCATTACTAATTGTTGGTATTTGGTTAGAAGAATCAACGTATTGCACATCTCCTAAATCAAATAACTCTTCATTTATATCATTGAAAAGAGGATATTCTACTAGAGCCACATTCACTATTTTGTCTTTAATTTCTTCATCTTTAACTTTCCAGTTTATCCAATCTTCTAAAAGTGAAATAGTTTCTTCTAAGTAATTATTTAAGGTATTATAAAAGTGTTCAATAGAAGATTTATATCTTGGGTGAAGATTCATTTTTTCTTTTAATTTCATTAATATCTTTGGATGAAATAAACTTTCTGAATCAAAAATTAAATCATAATTAAAGTGTAATTCTGCAAGAAGATTTTCAAAAGAGGAATCACTTAAAGAATTTTTAATTAGTGTTAATTTATTCTTATATTCCTTTAACACATCTTTTAGTTTTTCAAGAATTAAATCAAAGTAATAGTTTAGAAGATTTTGATGTCTATTTATAATGACCTCTCTCTCAATGATGATATGCTTTGACTTAAAGTTATTGTCCTTACTATAAATCATGTAGGCAATTTTATTTATCTTAAGCTCACTACTAAAGATAGCAGATGACAAAAAAGCATTTGTTGAGCGATTTCTTTTTATTGGATGCCCTACAAGTTCATTTCTAATATCTCTATTACTTTTAAAGTTTGAATCCTTTCTGATTCTTTTTAAGGCTTTACTACATTTAAAAATGCTTAACATTTCTATTACAAAATCTTGCTGAATAAAAATTGCTTGCAAAAAACTAATTGTGTTTTTAAAATCATGAGAAAAATTCTCACTTAAATTACCGTCATCTTCTGTAGTAATTATACTTTCTAAATCATTAAAGTAAGTTACCAAGTCTCCAAAATAGTTATTGCCTTTTACTTCGGATAAATTAAACTTTGACTCAAAAAATTGACATCCATATATGTGATTGCGCCAAATATTTGCAATGGCAGAAAATTTTTGTTTATGTGCTTTCATAAGATAAACATTAAAACTTCAATAATTTATCCAAAAATAAATTACTTCTACGAACTCTATTTGCGTAGAAGTAATTCATTTATAAAATTCTTATTATACTAATACATGAATCCTATTTATGGTTGAAATATATCACTACTTTACAACAAACTCTCCAAAATCTCATCAGCATAAGCCCTATAATGTTTTAACTGCTTTGTAGAGCTATGCCCTAATTGATAAGCCGTTTGCTCGTCTGTATGAAGTTCTTTGTTTACAGACATATTTGTGAAGGTTTTACGCCCCCTTTTGGTTGTCAGGTGGGTTTTTATATTTAGTCTCTTTGCTACTGCTTGAATATTCCTATTCACATTCTGAGAATTTTTGTATCGGGGTAAATTCTCAATACTTCCATATTTTTGCAAAATCCTTAAAGCTGATTCTTTTAAAATTGGGCTTGCTACATTAATATTTTCAGAGGTGTATTTATCGGTTTTGTCTCTCTCATGCTTGATTATCAGTTTACCGTTTCGCTCTATAAGATTATCATTTCTAAGGTTCAAATAATCGCAGTAATCAATTGCACTACCACATAAAAACAAAAATATATCAATAGCCTTTTGTTCCTTTTCTGTCAGGTCGGTAGCATTTTGCAGTAGCAATAATTCGCTTTCGGTTACTCCTTTGTTATCGTGCTTTTCCGAATAATTTAGCTTCAAACTCAATAAAGGATTATGCTTGATATGCTTTTTCAAAACGGCATAATCTAACACCGACGAAATGAACCCGATATGACAATTGGTATAGTTCTTTGAGTTACCTTTATCATATTGAAAATACATTTGAAATTCTTCTATAAAATCATAGTCAATCTTTGAAGGTACAATGTTCTTTTGCTTGATGGAAGCTAAGTAGGTAGTTAAATTATTGATATAGGTATTATTGTTTTTTTTGGTGTTAACTGATGCACCCATACGTATTTTCTTGTGCAGATAGTTTTTAGCTAATTCCAGAAAAGTAGTTTTCTCTTTGGGGCTATCTGGCTTACTTTTGATTGCTTTACTTCTAATCTCACAGAAAATTGACTTTACAACATTGGCCGTACAGACTTTTGAAGCGTCTTCTAAATCACTTTTAATTTTTCTTAACAGGTTTTCGACCCTGTTAATTTCTCTCCGTACAACGTCGGCAAATTCATCATTGGTAGTTTTCTTTTTAGGTAGCCAATTTTTAGCAATTACTTTAATTCCCGTAGAAAAAGGCACGCAGGAAGAACCGTTAATAGTAATTGTACAATAAATAGAAGTTTGACCCGATTTGTTTACAGCATCATTTCGACGAATGTAGAAGCATAAATCCATTTCGTAGAACTCATAATTTTTTGCATAACGATAAAATTTAATGGTGAAAAAGTCTATCGCTAAACAATGTTAGTGCCGATATATGTTAGCTAGGTATTTTTAGCACAAAAACAGGTATTTTTACCTATTTCTTTAGTAGTAGGGCATAAAAAAAGCCCTAAAAAGGGCTTTTTTGTAGTGCTGAAAATTAATAGTACCCAGAGCCGGAGTCGAACCGGCATGCCCGTGAAGGCATTGGTGTTTGAGACCAACGCGTCTACCGATTCCGCCATCTGGGCATTTGTTTCGGTATTAATCGAATTGGGATTGCAAAGGTATAGCTTATGCTTTACAATTCAAAACTTAATCCGAAAAAAATCATTTTATATTCTGACAATTTCTGCTCCTATGGCATTTAATCGCTTATCGATGAACTGATACCCCCTGTCAATCTGCTCAATATTATCAATAATGCTCACACCTTCGGCCGACATCGCAGCAATCAGTAACGATACCCCCGCACGTATATCTGGCGAGGTCATACGAATACCTCTCAACGTGTGTTCACGGTTTAGTCCAATTACGTTGGCACGGTGTGGGTCGCATAAAATTATCTGTGCGCCCATGTCAATCAGTTTATCTACAAAAAACAAACGGCTTTCAAACATTTTCTGATGAATTAATACCGTTCCTTTAGCTTGTATGGCTGTTACAAGCACAATCGATATAAGGTCTGGCGTAAAACCTGGCCACGGAGCATCATAAACCGTCAGAATGGAGCCGTCAATCAATGAACTGATTTGGTAATGGCTTTGTGCCGGAATGTGAATGTCGTCTCCTCTGAACTCCATCTGTATCCCTAATTTTCTGAATACATCAGGAATAATTCCTAACTGTGGAATCTGGCAGTTTTTAATCGTTATTTCTGACTGCGTCATGGCCGCCATTCCAATAAAACTACCTATTTCTATCATATCAGGCAACATGGTGTGTTCGCAACCATGTAGCTCTTTCACACCTTCGATGGTTAGGAGGTTAGAACCTACGCCCGAAATCTTTGCGCCCATGCTGTTGAGCATCTTACATAATTGTTGCAGGTATGGCTCACAGGCGGCATTATAGATGGTGGTGGTGCCTTCTGTCATGACCGACGCCATCAGTACGTTGGCAGTTCCGGTTACCGAAATTTCGTCCATCCACACATAAGCTCCTTTCATTTTTGCCCCTTCAACGGTATAGAAAGCATCGTTAGGGTCGTAGATAAACTCGGCACCCAGTTTCTGAAAACCCGTAAAGTGGGTATCTAACGGACGGCGACCAATTTTATCTCCTCCGGGTCTTGGGGCCTTACCTTTGCCAAAACGGGCAAGCATGGGGCCTAGTAACATAATTGAGCCACGTAAGGCTGAGGCTTTATCTTTATATTCGGAAGTTTCAAAGTAATCGAAATTCACATTGTCGGCTTGAAACCAATATGAGCCTTCACCGACTTTTTTACGGCGTACCCCCATATCTTCCAGCAACTCCATGAGTTTATTTACATCTCTGATGTCGGGGATGTTATGAATAGTCACAGGTTCTTTTGTCATCAGAACAGCACACACAATTTGCAGTGCTTCGTTCTTAGCTCCCTGTGGAATTATCTCTCCCTGTAATTTTTTTCCTCCTGTAATTTTAAATGATGCCATATAGGTCGTAATATCAAACTATGTTTTTAGTGGGTATACCCTTTTGTTAACGTCTTCTTTTGTTGTTATTATTGTTGTTGTTGTTTCTATCGTTTTTATACCCTCCGTTAAAATTCTTATTGCGGTCGCGGTCACGGTCACGATTATTGTTGTTATTACGGTTGTCGCGGCCTTGTGCCTGTTGTGGCTGAGGTATCCGCTGGCGGCTTCCGTTACCATCTTTAGGCGAAGACTCCATCAAACCATCCCGACGAAGCGCGTCAATTTCGGCCTGTAATCTAAAACCTGATAACTCCAGAATTTGTTGCAGACAATCTTCCGTTTCGATGGTGTCTTTGTTCCACGTCTGGTAAAAGTTTTTCATCAGGCGCACCATATAAGAAACAAAGGCTTTACGGTCGTCGAGGTCTTCGGTAATCATGGCTTTCAAGACAAGCAATTCAAGATTACGGCCATAAAAACGGTGCTTTAGGTGATGCTGGTTATAAGGCACAAGCATCGGGCGTTTCCCAAGAATCTCTTTTGGAGGTGGAGGAAAAGGGCTATCGACATCGAGGTCGAAATTGGCAATAATGTAGAGGTCATCCCAGAGTTTTTTAGAGTAGTCAATGCCTTCACGCATATTTGGGTGAATCTGGCGCATTAACTCTATCAGAATATGGGCATATTTTGTACGCTGTTCTTTGTCAGGCAGGCTAACAATGTATTCGGTCAATTTCTGAATATTACTTCCGTATTCTTTCACAATATATTAGTGTCTAATTGAGTGATAATGTAAAAAAGCCAATTACGTTACTGCCTTTTTTATAATTAATAATGCTAAATATACAGCATTATTGCTAAACACAGCAAAAGTAACAAAAAATAGCTTTTAGGTTAAATTTTTGTCTAATTTTGAATGAAATTTCAAACTTCAAATTGAGATGTATTTTAAAAGTGCGGCTTTTTACCTGATAATTTATGCTTTCCTGAGTGGTTGTAGTAAAAAGGTTGCCCAACAGTTTGTATCAAAACCTGTTGGCCCTAAACGTGAGTTCAGGGCGGTTTGGGTAGCTACTATCGATAATATTGACTGGCCTTCACGCAAGGGGCTTTCTGCCGATATTCAACAACAAGAGTTCAGAACTTTACTCGACCGACAAAAAAGCTACGGCATGAATGCCGTGCTGGTGCAGGTCAGGGCGGCATCTGATGCTTTCTATGCACGTAGCAAAGAGCCGTGGTCAGAATGGCTGACAGGCGAACAAGGCAAAGCTCCCACCCCTTTTTATGACCCCATGACCTTCATGATTCATGAAGCTCACCAACGTGGCATGGAGTTCCATGCGTGGCTAAACATGAACCGCGGCACGCACAAAGCATCAAAAAGTATTACACCTGACCACCTCACACTTACTAAACCCGAATGGTTTTTAAGTTATGGGGGCTATAAGTTGTTTAATCTGGGTATTCCTGAAGTGAGAACTTATATTACCGATGTTGTGGTGAATATTGTTCGGTATTATGACATTGACGGTATTCATTTCGACGATTATTTTTATCCTTATACCATCGCTAATGAAAAACTACGTGATGAAGACACCTTTCGGAAATACAAAGGCAATTTCACTAATATAGAAGATTGGCGAAGAAATAACGTAGATTTAATTGTAAAGGACATAAGCGATGCCATTCGCCGCGAAAAACCTAAAGTAAAATTCGGCGTTAGTCCTGTGGGTGTCTGGCGTAATGCTTCGGTTGACCCTAGCGGCTCTCAGACAGCAGGCGGACAAACTTCTTATGATAATTTATATGCCGATACAAAAAAATGGATTCAGAAGGGTTGGATTGACTACATAGCTCCGCAGATTTACTTTAGTTTTGAATTTAACAAGGTTCCGTATAAAACCCTAGCCGACTGGTGGACAAACCATACTTATGAACGCCATTTATATATAGGCCATGCCGCGTATCGGGTTAAAGCCGGAAGCAACGAGATAGGCTGGGAACGCCCTAATCAGATTCCACGGCAAGTGCGTTATAACCGTAGCAAAACTCAGATTTCGGGGAGTATTTACTTTAGTGCCAAGCCACTTACTAAAAACGAATTATCGGTGACCGATTCTTTACGGAACTTGTATTTTTATCCGGCACTTCCGCCTACCATGCCCTGGAAAGACAATATTCCACCCAATGCGCCAGAAAACCTCAAAGTTAAAAAGGTAAGCGACGGAGGCATATTTATCAGCTGGGACTTACCTAGCTCCCCCCCTAAAGATGGCGATGAAGTAAATGCTTTTGTAGTGTATAGATTTGATGAAAATGAAAAAATTAATCTGGAGAATCCGGCCAGAATTATAGGAATTGTCAGAAACGAAGGTATGCTAAACTATACCGACAAGACATACGATTCGGGCCGTAGTTATGTATACGTTGTTACTGCTCTTGACCGCCTTAGTAATGAAAGTACCATGAGCAATACTGTTAAAATAAAATTGTAGTAGATGAATGTAATTAAAAGACAGGCTTTCCTGAGCACAATTTTCTCTTATGGGGGTGTGGTAGTAGGGTTTATTTCTCAGTTTTTTTTGTTTCCTACTTTTTTCGATAAAGAGGAAATAGGTTTGCTCAATGTATTATTGTCTTACATGTACATTCTGGTACAAATCTCCTCTCTGGGATTCAACGCCGCCGGAAGCCGCTTTTTTGTAAACTTTCGTGATGCCAAGCATGGTCATAGAGGTTTTCTGTTTCTGGGGCTTATGGTTTGCTTGAGTGGTTTTTTGCTTTGCAGTATCGGGGTAATTGTTCTAAAAGACTGGATTATTGCCAGCAACGACAAATCCAGACTTTTTGCAGATAATTTTTATTTTCTGCTGCCAATTACATTAGCCACCGTATTATTTAATATGTTTGATAACTATGCCAAGAACCTGTACGACACCATTACAGGTACGTTTCTGGGGCAGTTTGTGCAGAGATTCCTGATTCTGTTATCGTTGTTGCTGGTTGTTTTTAATATTCTCGATTTTTCGCAATATATCTGGTTCTGGGTACTAGCGGTTTCGTTTTATGTGCTACCCATGATATGGAAAGCCACTAAGCTCGAAGGCTTTTCATTAAAGCCCGATTTTTCGGTTATGACACCTCATTTTACCCGCCAGTTTACCACTTATAGCTTTCTGACCATTCTGACAGGCTTTTCGTCGATGATTATTCTTTACATCGATAAAATCATGCTTTCAAAATTATCGTCTCTGGGCGACACAGGTGTTTACAGTACGGCTGCATTTTTCGGAAGTGTAATGGGTATGTCGTTAATAGCACTTAATAAAGCCTCTACTCCTATTATCGTTGACTCTTTCGCTTCAAATGATTTAGATAAAATTAAAACTATTTATAAAAAAAGCTGTACTACCTCCCTGATTGTAGGCTGCTGGATTTTTCTGGGAATTTACCTCAATATCGATAATCTTTTCGAGTTTCTTCCGCCAGATTTTGAAAGTGGCAAATGGGTAATAATTATTCTTAGTATTGGTAAGTTGTTCGACCTCGCCACAGGGCTGAATGGTACCATTCTGGCACTTTCACCCTATTATCGTTATGATACCTATATTATGGTAAGCCTGATAGGCTTAACTATTCTGCTGAATCAAATACTAATACCTATTTACGGAATCAATGGGGCGGCCATTGCCTTAGCAGTAGCCACTATTTATTATAATGGTATCAGATACGCCCTCTTGTGGTGGAAACTAGATATGCAGCCTTTTACGATTGATATTCCGAAGGTTTTATTAATAATGGTTTTAAGTGGCTTAGCTGTTAGCCTCATACCAGTTACAGGCGGAACAAAGTTCAAAACGGTTATTGATATTGCGTATAGGTCTACGGCCATTACGGCTTTATATGGTGTAATTATCTACTGGAGTAAAGTATCTCCTGAACTGAATACAGCCATGCGTAGTCTTTGGCAAAATATTACAAGTTTTGGAAAAAAATAAAAAAGTCCCACAGAGGGATATGCTCTTGTGGGACTTTGATACTTATTTTTTTGCCAGAGTATAAATTTTTCCTGCGCTGTAATCAAGTATATACAACTCATGATTAGCGTCTTCGCCAAAGGCCGAAATGGCACTTACATTGCTTATTTTGGCATTACTATTAGTAGCTTTTGAGCCATCATAATTTAATGCCCATATTTTTCCGCTTACGTAATCGCCAAATATGTATTTACCTGCAAGCCCTGTTAATTTACTACCTCTGTATACTACCCCACCTGTTACCGAACGCCCATCATTACCTTGCTGATAACTCCAGACAGGGGCCACCAGATTAGCCTGATTGCAATTAGCATTGGCATCATAACAATCATTGGCTTCTTTTATACGCCAGCCATAGTTTCCTCCTTTGGTTACTATGTCTATTTCTTCAACTTTATTTTGCCCTACATCTCCTACCCATAAATTATTGGTAGTTTTATCGAAACTAAAACGCCACGGGTTCCGCAAGCCATACGCATATATTTCTTCACGGAAGCCCTCAGTATTGCCTATATACGGGTTATCTTTAGGAATCCCGTAGGGGGTTGTCTCGGCTACGTTTACGTCAATCCTCAATATTTTTCCTAGTAGGTTTTTCCGATTCTGGGCGTTGTTCTGTGGGTCTCCCCCACTTCCACCGTCACCCGTGGCAATATATAAATACCCATCTGCTCCGAAAGCCAATTTTCCACCTTTGTGGTTGGTATAGGGTTGGTCAAATACCAACAGAATTTTTTCGCTGCCCGCATCGGCTACCTGTGAGCCTGCCGAAACTTTAAACCGTGAAATAACCGTCTGGCGTGTGGGTGAATCACGATTATAATTTACATAAAAGAATCCGTTCGTTTTAAAGTCAGGATGAAAAGCCAGACCTAAAAGCCCCATTTCTCCTCCAGAAGTTACCCGCGCGTCAATATCCAGAAAAACCGATGATTTATCGGCAGAAGACACATTCTCAAATACACGTATGACACCCCTTTGTTCAACTACAAATACTTTGTTTGTTCCGTCAGGGGCATAAGTAAATTCGACGGGGTCATCAAAAGTCAGATTCGGGAAGGCGTTCACTGCCTGATACTCTTCTGCAACGGGGTTCGTCGAGGTAGAATCTTTTGATGTTCCGGTTGGGTCATTGTCGGCGGGTTTGCAATTAAACCCCAACAATATAACAAAGCAGACCATAAAAATTAAAATGCTTACTTTTTTCATAGAAGTTTTGGATTTTTATATGAATGTAACGCATAAAGCCCCACAAATGATTTGAAAATCTGACAAAACGTATGAAAAAATAATATAAGCCGTTTTTTTGAATGGTTTTCAGGCAGGCATTAAACCTGATGCAAATCATCGACCAGTGCCTTCAGGTCTTCAAGTTCTTTTAAATCGTTCTGAAATTCTTCCTTTGTATGGGTTTTAAATATGCCCGATTTAAGCATTAGAAAGTACACTGCCAACGTAATAGCAATCATAACAGCGGTTTCTGTAAGGGCGGGTATGAGTTCTTTATTTTCTAGCTTATTTGGCAAAAAGGCAACGATTACCAAACAGGCAGAGGCCAACATGATACCTCCGAACCATTGTTGCAGTTTTCTGTTTTTTTCGTATTCGTTGATTACATTTTTAAGAAAACTATCCAGAGTTACGTAGCTCAGATTAACCGATAACACACTAGTATTTTTGTAGATATTTATTAATGCCAACACAATGCCAACACTCAATAAAATAAACGGAATGTATTGTGAAGTATAAACAAAGTCGAAGGGGTTGCCTACCAAAATAGCTCCAATAAATAATAACTCGATTATCATAACAATAAAGAGTAGCTTGTTTTCCTGCCGGACTTTTGTCATTCTTGTCTGTGACCGCTCTTTAATCATGCTTCTAACGAGTTTCTCGTTCAATACCTTTGACGACTGCAATTGTTTGTCGTAGGCGTTCCATACCGATTTTAGTTCTTCCAAGTTCATTGTTCGTTCGCTTTAATTATTTTCTCTAATTTTGTTTTTATTCTGTTGAGCCGTACACCCACGTTTGAGAGGCTGATACCCATAATTTCGGCTATTTCTTCATAACTTTTGTTTTCCAGATATAGCATAATAATGGCTTTTTCTATTTCTGATAATTGCTCAATAGCCTGCTGCAATAAACTGATTTTGTCTTGTTCTGCGCTAAAGAGTGCCATATCAGGAATTTCCAGTTCATCGGCCGAAATCGCTTTTCTTTCAGGCTTTCGGCTTTCTTTTCTGAAACACGAAATAGCTGTATTCAAAGCTACTCTGTACATCCATGAGGTACTAAGTGCTTCGCCTCTGAAACGTGGATAAGAAGCCCATAGTTGTAAGACAATTTCCTGAAAAAGGTCTTTTTTATCGTCGGTATCATGGCAATACAAATTACATACTTTGTAAATGAGGCCCCGATTTGTATTGATTAGATTGACGAATTCTTTTTCCATGATTATCTGCTTGATTTTAAACAATTAGTCGAGAGACAATGAGAAAACTTACACCACAAGCATTATTTTTTATGACTTGCAGTATACGCTTGTTAAAGATATGGCAAAATTTTGCTTATTTCGCACCTGTTATCCATCTAGTAAAGTACTAATTTCTTGAAAATTCTCCTGATAAATACCGACGATAGTATGGGTGGCGCAGCCATTGCCTGCTTGCGTTTGTTATCGGTTCTGGAAGAAACCGGCGGTGTTACAGCACAAATGCTGGTGCAGGAAAAAAAACGGAATCACACCGCTGTTGAGGCCATCGCACAAAACTGGTGGCAAAAAAAAATGGCTTTGGGTCGTTTTATAACCGAGCGTTTATATTTTCGTTTGTTTGAAAAAAATAAAGAAGTACGTTTTGCTTTTTCGCCAGCCAATACTGGCATTGATATAACCCAACATCCTTTGGTACAACAAGCCGATGTGATACATCTGCATTGGGTTAATTTCGGTTTTCTTTCTATTCAATCGCTTGGCAAACTTTTTAAACTTGGCAAACCTGTTGTCTGGACTTTACATGATATGTGGGCTTTTACGGGAGGGTGCCATCATAGCGGCGATTGTGAAAATTATCAATCGGGTTGTGGTAATTGCCTGCCGTATCTTCGTTCACCTGCTCCTGACGATTTATCGGCTCAGGTATGGCAGCAAAAACAGGAAGCATTCGCTGGTTTGGCCGATGCCCACATTCAGATTGTTGCGTGTAGCCAATGGCTTGCCAACCGTGCAAAAAAAAGCAGCCTTTTCAAGAACCTGCCTGTGGGTGCAATCCCCAACCCGTTAGATGTAGGTTTGTTCAAACCTTTTGATAAAAAAGAAGCCAGAAAAAAACTAGACCTACCCGCTGATAAAAAATTAATTTTGTTTGCGGCTGCAAAAGTTACGGTTATCTGGAAAGGATTCAGCTATTTTCAGGAGGCCCTGCATTTATTAAAAACACAGCTAGCCGATAGCTCAACCATAGAACTGGTTATTTTAGGCGAAAGCGATGAAGCCATAAACCAAACCTTGCCTTTTAAAACTCATGCTTTGGGGCGCATTACTGATATGGCTACCATAGCGCAGATATATGCTGCTGCTGATGTTTTTACGATTCCGTCCATCCAGGAAAACCTGCCTAATACTATTATGGAAGCAATGGCTTGCGGTACGCCCGCAGTGGGTTTTGAGGTTGGTGGTATCCCCGAAATGATTACCCACAAACAAACGGGGTTTCTGGCAAGATACAAATCGGCCGAGAGTCTGGCTGAGGGAATCAGATGGGTACTTTTTGAAGCCAACGCTACCGATTTATCTGCTCAGGCAAGAAAAAAAGTATTAGAAAACTATTCTCAGGAAGTAGTTAAAGAAGCCTATCTGAAAATATACCGAAGCCTTGTACAAAATTAGTTTGCCCCTAATTCCTTTACGTCTTCATAGGCTGCTACCACCATTTTTTGTAAATTCTGAAACAGATGTCGGGCATTTGTTCGTTTTTGGAGCATTCCCTGATAAGTCAACTGTGCCAGAAAAGTTTTTATCTGTGCGTCCATGTGCTGGTTTTCTTCAATAAGCCATCCTGCTTCATTCAGTAAAGCCCATGTGTCGGCCTCCTTGCTACCACAGAACAAAATAGTAGCCTCTGCACAAATCGAACTTACTGCTTTCGACGGCACAGCAATGTGTGTCCATTGTTGTAACAAACTCACCAAATGCACGTCAATAAAATGTAGTTGGCTTCTCGGTACTCCTTTTAAAATAGTAATTCCTTTTTTATCTTGAGCGTAGGTCAATACTGCGGCTGATTTTTCTCCATAAACGGCCAGAATGAGGTGGTGTTTTTCTGTATCCAGATTATCGATGAATCTTAGCAGGAATTCGTCAGAATGTGGTTGACCCAGATTACCACAGTAGCCAAAATATATTTTTCCATCCTGCTTTTTCCAGTCAGGTATGTTGGTGTCATTTTCCTGATGAAAAAGCACTCCGCAAGGCAAAATAGTGGTGTCTATTGAATGTTTGTAACTGGCTTGTACAAACGCGGCCTGATTAGGCCCTAGCGCAATTAAATGTGCAGGCGGGCGTTGGTAGGTTTTCTTTAACACCCATTGATACATGCGGTTCGACGGTTTTACAGTTCCGGCGGCAGCAAAGCCTTCAGGGAATAAATCCATCGACCACAACACCCAATCTTTTAAAAACCATGCCGCCCAAAAAGGAAGCAGAGGCGGGCTTGTCATGACAATTACCTTACCTCTTTTTATCCTTCTGGCCTTTAGTACAAGAAAAAGGCCATCGAGTGTGCCAGAAATAAGTTTAAGAATTTTGTTTTTGCCTTCATAAATTGTTTTTACAGGATGCAGCACTCCAATAGGCTGCCTGATTTGCCCACCGCCCTCATAAGTGCGGTCAATATGTACAATATGTACTTCGGCCTGATATTTTTCTATGAGATATTTCGCCATGTCCCATGCCGACTCTCCTGTAATGCCAGGGTTTGGCGGGTAATGACGGTTAATAATGGTAACAACGGGTGTTGTTTTTTCAGATTTATCTGGCATTG
Source organism: Emticicia sp. 17c (assembly GCF_037153985.1). NCBI lineage: Bacteria > Pseudomonadati > Bacteroidota > Cytophagia > Cytophagales > Leadbetterellaceae > Emticicia > Emticicia sp. 17c. Next base: position 242,840 of record NZ_JBBAYI010000007.1, on the reverse strand, counting down.
AGTAAAGGCATCACTTAAATCATGCAAAGGTAGAGCAATAATACTATAAATGAAACAGCTTGCCAGTGCAAAGGCTTATTCGGTATGTTCCTGATCAATATATTTATAGCCCCGTAGGATATTGTATCGGAACACCAACCCAAAATTAAAACTGATACCGTTTGATATCTGATGAGCTTTATCTACTGTAACGGAATTAATAGAGTAGTCTACATCTGAACGAATATTACCCTTTGGAGTAACATTACCTCTGGCAAAAACAACGATTGATAATGTATTTGAGATTCGCCCGTGGAGTTCGACCTGTACTTCTGCTTGTGCTATGGCATTTTTATTGAGAAAACCCTCACTTTTCAGCACATGACGAAGGGTGTCTCGTGGCTGTTGAGGATTAAGGGTCGTTGCCGTAAAAATACGCTCACCTATTTTTTTATTAGCAGCTTCCGGCGAAAACAGAATACCTGCCCCAATATGAATGGTTGCATTTTTTGTGATAGGGTCAATGGTTAACACTTTACGCTTGTAACGAATAGGAATGGTTTGTAAACCTGTTCCATAACGATAAATATAAGGTATTGACCTGCCAGAGCTAACTGTCTGAATAATATAAGTAGGATTTTTGTAATAGCCCATCTCAACCGACCACTTATCGTTCATGTTGTATCCTAACACAATACCCCAGTATAAATCGTTTCCTTTCTGTTTACCAATTAACCCATCAAGGTTGCTTATTAAGGTTGACTGGTTTAGTTCCATGCCACCTTCTACTCCTAGATAAAGGTTAATTGACTTACGGTCAAGATTAGGATAGATGTTATTCTTCACATCGCTTCTTTGGCTTGGCTTTTTATAATACTCGTCTTCCTCCTGTCCGAAAGTCAGAAATGAACAACACACAAAACATAAGAAAGGTATAACTGATTTCATAATAAGTGGAAATGATTTCAAATTTACAAAAAAACTGAGATTCCTATTCGTAATTTCAAAGACATATCATGCCAGATTCAAACTGAAAGACGCTTAAAACCCTGAAATAGTTGTTAAGCGAAATAATATTTTTCATAACCAAAGAAAAAATATAACTATATAAAGATATTTTAGTATTTAGTAAAAGAATCGTAGTAAATTTTCGTGATTAAAGCGAAAAGAAAATTTATATTTGTCGTAAGAAAACCGTCTAGCCCAATAAATAATTGAACTAAGAAAGAATGAGTAAATTTACTCATTTTGCTTGCGTTTATTACTCACTCATTATCTACAAAGGATGAAAACATTAGATACTTTTGATTTCTCGGGCAAAAAAGCCCTCATTAGAGTTGACTTTAACGTACCTCTTAACGAAAAATACGAAATCACTGACGACACTCGGATTACTGCAACCATACCAACCATCAAGAAAATATTAAATGATGGAGGCTCGTGCATTCTGATGTCACACTTAGGGCGTCCGAAAGATGGCCCAACAGAAAAATACTCATTGAAACATCTGGTGAATCCACTTTCTGTAATATTAGGTTTGCAAGTTAAATTTGCTGACGATTGTATTGGTGCTTCGGCTTACGAACAAGCTGAAAACCTGAAACCAGGCGAAGTGCTATTGCTCGAAAACCTCAGGTTCTACAAAGAAGAAGAAAAAGGTGATGTAGCTTTTGCTGAAAAACTTTCAAAGCTAGGTAATGTTTGGGTAAATGATGCTTTTGGTACTGCCCACAGAGCGCACGCTTCAACAGCAGTTATTGGTCAATTCTTTGAAGACCGCGTTTGCGGATACGTAATGCAAGCAGAGATTGACAACGCACAAAAAATTCTGGAACACGCTGAACGCCCGTTTACAGCAATTATGGGTGGTGCTAAAATTTCAGACAAGATTCTTATCATTGAGCGTTTATTAGACAAAGTTGATAACCTGATTATTGGCGGCGGTATGACTTACACCTTCACTAAAGCTCAGGGAGGCGAAATAGGCAAATCTCTTCTAGAAGCCGATAAACAACCGTTGGCTTTAGAGCTTATCGAAAAAGCAAAGGCTAAAGGTGTAAACCTTGTGTTGCCGTCTGACAACGTTTGTGCCGATGGTTTCTCGAACGATGCTAACAGACAAGTAGTACAAACCGGACAAATTCCGGCCGACTGGGAAGGTCTCGACATAGGCCCTGATACCATCAAAACATTTACCGATATTATCGAAAAATCAAAAACTATTCTCTGGAATGGCCCTATGGGTGTTTTTGAGTTCCCTAATTTTGCTATCGGTACCAATGCCATTGCAGAATCAGTTGTAAAAGCTACCGAAGAAAACGGCGCATTCTCGCTTATTGGCGGTGGCGATTCGGCCTCGGCAGTAAACAATGCCGGTTATGGTGACCGCGTATCGTATGTTTCGACAGGTGGAGGAGCTTTACTAGAATACATGGAAGGCAAAACCCTACCCGGTGTAGCTGCCCTTGAATAGTAACAAGAAAAATAAATGAAAAACCCCTGATTTAGCCGTCAGGGGTTTTTCGGTATAATGCGTTTCAAAAAACTATTTTACCAGAGCTTGATGTTCGTAAAATAGATGCCAACAGCTACCACAAGGGTGAGTATAGCTACTAATAACAGTTCTGCGTACTTCACCGGCGATTCAGTTTTCGTAGTTTTTTGCATAAGAAATAAAGGTTTTGGGATCTAATATTATCTACATAACGTATTTTCAGGTAAAAAGGATACAGATTTGCCTATATTTTTATTGAACGGCTATCTTTACTCAAAAACAACATAGAATTTCTGATTCTTTCTTCTCAAACCATTATCTTTGCGACTTATTTTTAAACCTTAGTATAACTTTGTTTACTAAATTAAAAAATTCATTCATTTTCCATTCATAAAATGTCAAAAGTACTTATCATTGGTGCCGGTGGAGTCGGCAGCGTAGTTGCCCATAAATGTGCAATGAACTCCCACATTTTTACGGAAATTTTATTAGCAAGCCGCACTCAATCAAAATGCGATAAAATTGCAGCCGATATTCAGGAAATGCACGGTGTAAGCATAAAAACTGCTAAAGTTGATGCCGATAATGTACCCGAACTAGTAACACTGATTAAAAGTTTCGGCCCTAAAATGGTTATCAACGTAGCACTTCCGTATCAGGATTTAACCATTATGGATGCTTGTCTGGAAACAGGTGTGCATTATCTTGATACAGCCAATTACGAACCAAAAGATGTAGCCAAATTTGAATATAGCTGGCAATGGGCGTATCAGGACCGCTTCAAGGAAGCAGGCTTGATGGCTTTACTTGGTTGTGGTTTTGACCCGGGCGTTACACAGGTATTCTGTGCTTATGCCAATAAGCATCATTTCGATGAAATGCACTATCTGGATATTATTGATTGCAACGCCGGTAATCATGGAAAGGCTTTTGCAACCAATTTTAATCCTGAAATCAATATCCGCGAGATTACACAGAATGGTCGTTACTGGGAAAATGGCGAATGGGTCGAAATCCCGCCAATGTCGATTCATAAACCAATTGATTACCCTGAAATCGGGCCTAAAGAATCTTATGTACTATACCATGAGGAATTAGAATCATTAGTTAAGAATTTTCCGACGCTGAAACGTGCGCGTTTCTGGATGACATTCGGGCAGGCATACCTTACGCACCTTGAAGTTCTTCAGAATGTAGGCATGACCCGCATTGACCCTGTGAAATTCAATGGTATGGATATTGTACCGTTAGAGTTTCTGAAAGCCGTTTTACCTGCCCCTGATACCTTAGGTGAAAACTATACAGGCCAGACCTCTATTGGCTGCCAGATTAAAGGCATTGAAGGCGGTAAAGATAAAACTTATTATGTATGGAATAACTGCGACCACGCCGAATGCTACCGCGAGGTAAGGGCGCAGGCTGTTTCTTATACCACTGGCGTACCTGCCATGATTGGGGCCATGCTGATGCTGACTAACCCTGAATGGCAAAAACCAGGTGTATGGAATTGTGAAGAGCTGAACCCTGACCCATTCATGGAACTTCTAAATACGCAAGGGTTGCCATGGCACGAGCAGGTAAATATTCCATTACCTCACGAATATTAAAAATATTTGCACCAAACTACCAAATCCACTAAGCAATTAGTGGATTTTTTTCGTTCTAGGGTTATATTGCAATACATAATCATATTAATCAATGAAAGCTATCTCTTTTGCAGCCGCTCTTTTATTTAGTTGTACGCTCATGGCACAAGAAAATAAAGTGCATGATGCTATGGTTTTTAATTCCCTACAAACCGTTGATGGCACTCCTAGTAAAAACCAGAATACTATGGCCGCCTACGATTTACGCTATGAAGGAGTAAAAGGCTCCAGATATTTTATAGATGAGTGGCTTACCGGGCAACTTGTATTTGTGAAAGAAAATACCAAAGCCCCCAAGATTGTACCTCTCAAGTATGATACGCACAACAAGGAATTATTATTTAAACGCTCAATCGGAGATTCAATTATTGTAAATCCTGATCAGATTACAGGCTTTATCATTAACGATGCTGCTCATAATATTAGTTATCCGTTTGTAAAGTTTGAAGGTTTGAAAACCGAAGGCGGCGTAGTGCCTGTATGTTATTTAATGGTTTTGTATAAAAATAAAACCTCTTTACTGAAATATGTTAGTAAAATGATGCAAAAAGCTAATTATTCAGCCGTTTCTAACGTTGACCGCCGCTATGATGCTTATATTGATAATTCGGAGTATTTTATTCAGAAGCCAGATGGCTCACTGAGTAGAACCAAGCTAAAGAAAAACGCTATTCTCAATGCGCTGAATGACAAAAAAGAACAGTTGGAAGCCTACATCAAAAAAGAAAATCTTACGTTCAAAAATGAATATGATTTAGCCAGAGTGGTAGATTATTACAATACGTTATAAAGTAAGTCTAGCTCGTCGGAATCGCTTTATTCATGCGTTAACAATCATGAATAAAGCGATTTTTGTTTTAATTTAGACAACCATCTAACAATAGTATATTCAAGCAAAGTAGCTGCTTTAACTCACAATATTATCATGCTAAAAATACTTTTATCTATTAGTGCATAGGTAAACAGATATATAAAAAATAAATATTTAGATAATTATCTAAATATTTATAGATTTTCCTTGCATGAATCAATTTTCTTTCTTAACGTTGTATCGTAGTTCAAGAAGCTACAAAATGTTCAACTTAAACTTTACAAAAATGGAAACCAACGTTCCGTCAACAATGCCTGTGACGCTCGATGATATTGTATTCGAGCATCGAAACAAAGATTATGGTGCTTACAATCTTCGTAAGACCTATACTGCCACCATGAATCGTTCTATGTGGATTGGTATCGCAATTTTCTCAGGTCTTTTTATTACTTCTTACATTTTTGCCCACCAAGAAGAGGCAGATGAAAAAGCAACTTTAGTTGACCTTACTGTTACAACTATTAAAGAGCCGGAAATACCACCGGTTCAGCCGCTGCCTGAGCCGGAGCCACCCAAGCCTATTGAACCGATACAATCAGTGAAGTATGTACCACCGAAAGTAGTAGAAACCACCGAAAAAGAAGAAGCACCGCCAACATTACAAGAAATAGAAGTTGCTGCCATAAGCACTGTAACAAAGGCGGGGCTACCACCAGAGGGTATCACGGATGTTCCACCAGCTGAAGCTCCGCCTGTTGAGAAAAAAATTGCGGAAGTAGAAGAAAGTAATGAAGCGTTTTTACATGTAGAAGTACAACCCACTTTTGTAGGAGGCACAAGTGAACTGTACAAATTTCTTTCAAAAACGCTGAAATACCCACCAGTGGCTCAAAGAGCTAACATTGAGGGGCGTGTGTATATGAGTTTTATTGTTGAAAAAGACGGTAGTATTACCGATATACAAGTAGTAAAAAGTGTTGGTTTTGGTCTGGACGAAGAAGCTACAAGAACCGTAAAGCTAATGCCTAAGTGGAACCCTGGAAAACAAAACGGCAGAAACGTGAGAGTGAAGTTTACTATACCCGTAACATTTAAATTAGAGTAATAATATGAACAGAAAATTAATGCCCCGTAGCCCCCCTTAGTAAATGTAAGTTACGATTTCGTCAAAATTTTTTTTATTTGAGGTAATTTGGACAGTCCGAGTGATTTTCATTCGGACTGTTTGTTTTAAGTCTCTGTTATATTTCTGAGTAAATTATTTAAACCCCTTTAATGTGCCGGAAATTGCTTAATTTTGTGTATGATTTGTTGGTAGCGTAAGCAACGCTTTTTTCATTTATCCGTTCAAAATGTCGATAGATATAGCTAAAATTCCTTCGCCGTGTTATGTTTTAGAAGAAAAACTATTACGCCGAAATCTTGAATTATTAAACCGTGTTCAGACCGAATCGGGCGCAAATATTATTCTAGCCTTGAAAGGCTTTGCCATGTATACTACGTTTCCGATGGTGGCGCAGTACTTATCAGGAGCAACTGCCAGCTCGCTAAACGAAGCCCGCCTGATTGTAGAAGAAATGGGGTGCTTGGCACATACCTACGCCCCAGCCTATAAGCCGGAGGAGTTTTCGGAAATTATGCGATACAGCAGCCATATAACTTTCAACTCGCTGAATCAATGGCAACAATTTAAACCTCAGGTGGAAAAATCGCGCAGAAAAATTTCTTGTGGCCTCAGAATTAACCCACAATATGCCGAGGTATCAACCGAGATGTATAACCCTTGTATTCCGGGTTCGCGTTTGGGTATTACCAGAGATTTATTAGGAGAGAAATTACCCGAAGGAATAGAAGGCTTACATTCGCATACGCTGTGTGAAAACGATTCTTATACACTTGAACGCACACTGGTGCATATAGAAGAAAAATTCGGCGATTTATTACACCAGATTAAATGGCTTAATTTGGGGGGTGGGCATTTAATGACGCGAGAGGGCTACGACCATGCTCACCTGATTAAACAAATTAAACGCTTGAAAGAAACCTATCAGATTGAAGTGATTCTTGAGCCAGGGTCAGCCATTGGCTGGCAAACGGGGTATCTGGTTTCAACGGTTCTGGATATAGTTGATGCACAAGGCATTGATGTAGCCATTTTAGATGTATCGTTTGCAGCACACATGCCTGATACCCTCGAAATGCCCTATAAACCGCGTATCTGGGGTGCTACTGATGCTGTGGCAGGAAAACCAACCTACCGCATGGGCGGCATGACCTGTCTGGCTGGCGATTTCATGGGCGATTATTCGTTTGACAAGCCTTTGAGTATTGGAGATAAAATCGTTTTTGATGACATGATTCACTATACTATGGTAAAAACAACTACTTTTAACGGGGTAGGTTTACCATCAATAGGTATCTGGAAAGAAAACGATGAGTTTGAACTCCTGAAAAAGTTTGGTTACAGAACTTATAAAGATAGAATATAAGGAATGAGATAAGATAGGCAAAATTGCCTATCTTATCTCATAAACAACCTGATGAGCTTCGTATAAATCTGGCACTTCTAGCTTTTTTATCATACGGTCCATAACATTTTCGGGTACTACATAAGCACGGTTTTTATTCTGCCTGAGTAGTTGTTGATAAGGTACTTCCAGATAGATAATTTTTACACTTGCACCATAGGTTACAAATAAATCAATAAGTTGCTCCCGATTCTGACGGGTAATATTTGTAGCATTCCAGACAAACCCTTGCTTTTTTCTTAAAAAACTACGTGCTTGTTCTTTCGCTATTTGTATTACTTTACCATTGTTTTCTTTATCAGCTGGGCTTATATTCATATTTCTACGGATATTATCCAGACTAATAACTGGCCAGTCTGTTAAAAATCTGTGAATGTAAGTATCTTTTCCGGTTCCCGGTAAAGCCGATAACAGAATCACTTCAAATGCTTTTGTTTCTTTCAGGTAAGGTTCATAATCAAGACTACGACCCTCTTTCATAAAATATTCAAATTTTGCTAGGTCAGACGGAAAAGTACGAATGTTACCCCAACAATTTTTATCTCTGCAGAACTCCTCAAATAATTCAATGCGATAGAGTAATTCATTTTTATCTTTACATTCTCTTCCTAGCACATCAGCTTTGGTTAATAAAGTAAGCCATTGCAGATTAACTGTCATATTTGCTTTTATTAAGGATTTTTCAGGATTTTCTTTTTCAAAAATCCATAAAGGTAGCCCATGATATCTTACCAGTTTTGCTATGGTTTCCCGTATGGCAAAGGGGGTTACTATATGCTTATATAGTATTTGCCTTACTGCTTTTTCACCTGCTTTGGCATGTCCTTTAGAGGTAACACTGCCATCAGGCTCCAACATGGTTGTTGAGCGTTTTTCGATATCATGCATTAAAGCCGCAGCCCACATGATTCCCTGCGCTTGTTTTGGTAAAGCCTGAAATTCGGGCAATTTATCTAACTCATTTAGTACCATTCTGGTATGCACCGCAACGTCACCCTCAGCATGGAAGCGGGCATCTTGTGGTATACCTTCCATATCATGTACCCATGAAAATTTTTCTCGTAAAAACTTCCAATCTTTATTTTCGCTTAATTGCCACATAATCCACCTCCTTTTCGTATAAAAGTTGCGCACGTTTCCAATTTTTTGTCCAATGCTCATCCGTTTTGATATGTCCTTTTCTTACATATTTTAAAACATTAGAAGCAAAAGCCTCAACCGGATATTCGTTGGTATTCCGGCTTACAACACCTTCAATTGTGCAGGTTTTCTGTGTAAGTATATCAACCGATTCATAAATACTTGGCTGGCTGGCCTTCTGTTGTATATCTGCCTCAAAAATATGCTGAGATACGGGCATACTAACTTCTGCTAACACATTTACCACAGCTAAATCAAATAATTGGGCAATAAACTTTGTTTCTTCCCATGAAAGCCAGTAATCCTGCTGCCTAACTGCAAATACAAAGAAATAAGCTGGTAGTTTCTTATATTCAATTGAATGAATGGCATAGAGATTTTCTCCGAAGATTTCGTAATTACCCAAATCATTTTTGAGCAAATCCCATTGTTGTCGAATCCTAAGTGACCACGGAGATACCGTAGGCGTTGCGTGAGAGCGGGCAAATACGCCATAGCGGTTCAGGCAATTGTTTTCACCGTCGAACTTCTCAGTATGAACAATGCGCTTTATTTGTTGGAAATTATTCCAGTAATTAAAATTGATTTTATCGTCGGAAGTTGCACCAGGAGAAAAAGGATAATGGTACGTTCTTCCGTATTTTCTTGAAATACCCATTTTGTAATCATATTTAAGTCATAAACAATACAATACCGCCCTGCTGGTTTTCAGCAGGCTATATTCAATTATTCTGACTAAGTATTACATGGTTCTTCAAGAATTAGAAGGTTTATAATTAATTTTCCTGCAAATCTAGCTATTTTTTTGAATTATTACCAAAAACTCATTTAGAGTGCAACCAAAAAAGCCTTTCCCCTAAGAGAGAAAGGCTTTTTTGGTTGTATATGGTGCCACGGATTACCAATCCGTGATACGCTACTATTCTTCAGCAACTACTTTGATAGCCACTTTATGTTTCACTTCTTTATGAAGGTCAACGGTAGCGGTGTAATCACCGATATTTTTGATGTCTTCCAAAGCGATTTTCTTACGGTCGATTTCGAAGCCTTTTTCTTTCAAGGCATCAGAAACCTGAGTGTTTGTTACACGACCGAAGATACGACCACTTTCGCCAGTTTTCATGGCAATAGTGATAACCATATCACCGATAGCTTCAGCAATAGCTAATGCTTCGTTTTTGATTTTTTCAGCTTTATGGGCAGCTTGTTTAAGGTTTTCTGCTAAAACCTTACGATTCGACGCAGTGGCTAGTTGAGCAAAGCCTTGCGGAATAAGATAGTTACGCGCATAACCTGGTTTTACAACAACCACGTCATTTTTGTAGCCTAATCCTACTATATCAGTTTTTAATATTATTTCCATCTTTCTTAATTGTGAATGAGGTATTACAATTGAGTGATTGAGCGGCCGCTGCTGCGGTGACTGGATGATTGAGCGATTTACATAAAAACCTACAAATCATGACTCCACTCATTCACTGAATCACTAAATTATTTAAGTCCGTCAGCTACGAATGGCATTAAAGCTAAGTGTCTTGCACGTTTGATAGCAACCGAAACTTTGCGTTGGAATTTAAGGCTATTGCCCGTCAGACGGCGAGGAAGGATTTTACCTTGCTCATTCACAAATTTCAATAAGAAATTCGGGTCTTTGTAATCTACATATTTAATACCGGCTTTTTTGAAGCGGCAATATTTTTTACGAGCCGTATCTTTTCTATCTACTGGGTCGTTTACAAGTGACATTGTGTTATTTTTCATTGTTATTCTTCGGTTGTGGCTTCTACTTTCTCAGCTTTAGAGCCAGCAGGAGCAGATTCTACATTTTTCTTACCAATTAAGCCTTTGCTACGGCGTTCGCTATAATCAATGGCATATTTGTCTAATTTTGTAGTCAAATAACGCATTACACGTTCGTCACGTTTGTAATCGGTTTCCAAAGTTGCTACAATAGCAGGAGTAGCTTTGAACTGGAATAACTGATAATAGCCCGTATTTTTGTGCTGAATGGTATACGCCAATTTACGAAGACCCCAATGTTCTTCATGAACTAACTCAGCACCATTATCAGTTAATGTTTTTTTGAATTTTTCGACAGCTTCCTTTATCTGGGCATCAGATAAAACGGGAGTTAAGATGAAAACTGTCTCATACTGGTTTTGAAACATACTAAAACAGTGTTTAATTAATAAAAATTTATTTCTTAAAAATGAGGGTGCAAAGGTAAGAAAAATTACAGAACAATGAAAAATCTGTTAGGTTTTTTTTGGCGAAAACCCTGATTTCCAGTAAATAAACCCAAGAAAGTAGTTTCAGAACAGCCTTTTGGGGATGTCTGGCAATTGGCGAAAGCCCTGATTTTCAAAATCAATCTCAAAACAGAAGGTTTTAAGGCCATTTGTAACAGCCAGATAGGGGCAGCGTAAGGTATGATTATAGCGTGAAGCCTGCTCAATAACAGCCTGATTAATAGCCACTTCGGGGGCCTTACACTCGATGAGTAAAGATGGCAGGCCCGACTGGTCGAAAATAACGATATCAGAGCGTTTTTGTAGTTGATTATATTTTAGCCCTCCTTCCAGACGAATCAGGCTTCTGGAGTATTGATAATGATTCATCAACAAATGTACAAAGTGCTGCCTGACCCATTCTTCGGGCGTCAGAACCAAATATTTTCTACGTATAACATCAAAAATACAGATTTTCCCCTCAATTTCCTTAATTTTGTGTTCGAAAGGTGGTAAGTTTAGTGTTATCATCTTTAATTAACAAACTATTAAATTATTACAACCGCCTATTGGTTGCTAATAATTACGCTTATTTTTAAAACAAAACTACTATTTATTTATGGAAAAAAAAGAAGAGATTGTAGCCAACTGGCTACCGAGGTATACAGGCACTCCGCTATCTGAATTTAAGCCCTATATTCTGTTAACGAACTTTCATAACTATGTTGATATGTTTGCCGAAATGTTCAATGTTGAAGTAAAAGGCAAAGACAAACCCATGCAAACGGCATCGGCTGGCCATATTACTATTATCAATTTCGGTATGGGAAGTGCCATGGCTGCAACTGTAATGGACTTGTTATCGGCAATTCAGCCTAAGGCAGTTTTATTTCTTGGTAAATGCGGAGGCTTGAAAAAAACAACACAATTAGGCGACCTCATTTTGCCCATTGCGGCTATTCGTGGAGAAGGAACCAGCAATGATTACGCTCGCCCTGAAATTCCGGCCTTGCCTTCGTTCCGCTTACAGCGGGCTGTCAGTTCTATGATTAAAAAACATGAGTTAGACTACATGACTGGCACCGTTTACACAACTAACCGCCGAGTATGGGAGCACGACACCGTTTTTAAAGAGTACCTGCGCGAAATCAGAGCAATGGCTATTGATATGGAAACAGCCACTATCTTTATTGTAGGCTTTGTTAATTCAATCCCACACGGAGCATTGCTATTAGTATCAGACAACCCAATGACACCAGACGGCGTAAAAACCGAAGAAAGCGACAAGAAGGTAACTACTAACTATGTGAAAAATCATTTACAGATTGGTATCGATTCTCTGGAAGAGTTAGCCAACTCAGGCGAGTCTGTAAAACATTTAAGGTTTGAGTAAAACCAACTGAAATAGAAATCCCATTATCGAACAAAGTGTCCCATTATCGGACACTTTTTTGTTTTTACAAACCACACAAACACCTCACTATCAGTAATTTATCAATTGGCACACAGATTGAAAGACCTATTATGTATTTGTTTTAAAAACGAACGATTTTGAAACAAGTATAATAACCAACAACACTCATACAAAATTGTTTAAAGCTATGGATAAAGAAATTTCTATCAAAGAAGTTCGAAAGCAGAAAAGTAAAAACTGGTTAATTGGTCTGGCTATACTAGTTGGTGTTTTTCTGGTTGTGTGGTGGGTCCGAATGGCTCTACATTCTTCTGTCAACAAATCAGAAATCAGAATGGCGGTGGCCGAGGTCGGAACTATCGAAAATACTTTAACTGCTTCGGGTGAAGTACAACCCGAATTTGAGCAAGTTATCACTAGCCCGATTACGGCTGTTATTCAACAAACTTTTCTGGATGCAGGAAGTAACGTAAAAGCCGGCGAGAAAATACTTGAGCTAGACAAAGAAGCTACTCAACTCACTTTCGACAAAGAGAAAGATGAAGTAGACCTTAAGAAAAACAAAGTTGTAAAACTTCGCCTTGATTTGGACAAAAGTTTCTATGATTTAAAAATCGACGACTCAATCAAGGCCATGAAGATAGCAAGCCTGAAAGCAGATGTAGAAAATGCCAAACGTCTGCAAAAAGCCGGAGGCGGCACTCGTGAAGCCATTGAAACAGCCGAAATGAATTTACGCATTGCCGAACTGGAAAAAAAGCAACTGGAAAACGACATCAAAATTAAACAACAAACCATGCAGGCTGATATTCGGGAGTCAGAATTATCGGCTAAGATTCAAGAAAAACAATTGATGGAGTACCAGACAAAACTACAAAAGGCCAATATTGTTGCTACACGCCCGGGTGTGCTAACGTATGTTAATAAAAATTTGGGCTCGAAGGTATCAGAAGGTGAAATTCTTGCGCGTCTGGCCGATTTGGGAAGTTTCAAGATTATAGGGGCTATCTCTGACAATTATGCCGATCAGGTGAAAATCGGAATGCCTGTTATTATCCGCATCAACGACACCCAACTACGTGGGAGCCTTACAAATATTCAGCCTTCGGTGCAGAACAACATTCTGAGTTTTGATGTATCGCTCGATACCAAAAACAGTAATTTGCTACGCCCTAAGCTCAAAGTTGAGGTATTTCTGGTTACAGCTGCCCAACAAAATGTAATACGGGTGGCTAACGGGCCAGCATTCAAGGGAGCATCAGTACAGGATTTATTCGTCTTAAGAAAAGATGGCAAGGCCGAAAAACGTACGGTTAAAATTGGGCTGTCTAATTTTGATTATGTCGAAATTAAAGAAGGTATCAAGGTTGGTGAAACCGTGATTATTTCAGACATGAGCGAATATAAAAACACCAAAGAACTAGACATCAAATAACCAGACACCACCCACCCGACAATACTCAAAATTATGAAATATCTAATACACATATTTACTTTTTGCTGGCTCGGATATGCTTACGAAACCCAAGCGCAGGAGCTTAACCGACTGACGTTGTCTGATGTGGTTGATATGGCAAAAAGCCAATCAATTGCTGCCCGGCAGGCATCAACCACTAAAGAAACCAAATATTGGGAGTGGCGCACGTTTCAGTCGAACTATAAGCCTCAGCTTACCTTAAACGGAAACCTGCCAGCCTTTACCCGCTCTTTTACGGAAGTAATACAACCCGACGGAACTATCCAGTTTCAACCTGTCAGATACAATAACTCATCGTTGAATTTATCGTTGAGCCAATCGGTTATGCAGACAGGCGGGCAAATTTACGCCACCACACAATTACAAAGGTTTGATGACTTTGCCAGAAAAAACACACTTTATAACAGCACGCCGTTTGCCATTGGTTACTCGCAACCTATTTTCAGGTTTAATGGTTTGAAGTGGGATAAAAAAATTGAACCTTTAAAATATGACGAAAGCCGACAGGTTTATATTGAATCGTTGGAGAAAATAGCTTCAAAATCGACCGAGTATTTTTTTAATCTATTATTGGCACAGGTAAATCTGCAAATTGCAGAAACAAATCTTAGCAATACGCAAACCATTGTTAAAATTGCCAACGAAAAATATGAAATTGGTAAAACTACCCGTAACGAAATTCTACAACTGCAATTAGAGTCGCTGAAGGCACAGAAAGCTATTGCCACAGCCAAACGTGACCTCGAGATTTCGACGCTTAACTTAAAGGCTTATATAGGTTTACAGAGCGATAACAAAATAGAACTGGTGATTCCGGCCCTTTTACCCTCAATTACTATTTCGAATCAGACGGCTTTGAGCGAAGCCTTCGATAACCGTTCTGACGCCATTTCGTTCCGCCGTTTAATTCTGGAGGCTGAACGGGCAGTAGCCAAAGCTATTGGCGATAATGGCCTGAACATGACTCTTACGGCTACTTTAGGGTTTTCGAACCGTGGTATAACAATTCCTGAACTATACAATAAACCTCAAAGTCAGGAGTCGGTACAACTACAACTTGATATTCCGATTCTGGACTGGGGTCGTTCAAAATCAAGAACCAAGACCGCCGAAGCACAAAAGAAACTTACAGAGTATACAGTAGAACAAGCCAAACAGACTTTTCGTCAGGAAATTTACACGAAGGTAACGCTCTTCGAAATGCTTCGGAATCAGCTAGCTTTAACTGCACAGGCAGATAGCATTGCCTCTGAGAAATACCAGATAGCACAAGACCGCTACGTATTAGGCAACCTGAGTATAACCGATTTAAGTATTGCTTTTCAGGAAAAAGACCAAGCCAAGCGCGATTACATTAATGCCTTGCAGGATTACTGGAAAACCTACTACGAATTGCGCTACCTGACTTTATATGATTTTGAAAAACAAAGAAAAATACAACCTTGATTACCAGCCGTAATCTTATAAACTCACAAAAATTTAAACCATATTTATTATGATTAAGCTCAAAAACATCGAAAAAGTTTATCGTACCAGCACTATCGAAACGCTTGCCCTGAATGCCATTAACCTCGAGGTTGGTAAAGGCGAATTTCTATCTATTATGGGGCCGTCGGGCTGTGGCAAAAGTACGCTTCTTAACATTATGGGTTTGTTAGACGAACCCTCAAAAGGAGAAATCATTATTAATAATGAAACCATTCAGGATTTTTCCGACAAAAGGCTGGCACATTTCCGTAATCAGAAACTAGGCTTTATCTTCCAGAGTTATCACCTCATCAACGATTTACCTGTACTAGATAACGTCGAGCTTCCTCTACTGTATCGGTCGGCTTCTGCCAGTGAGCGTACACAACTAGCTACCGAAGCCCTGCAAAAAGTAGGTCTGAGCAACCGCATGAAACATTATCCCAGCCAGTTATCGGGCGGGCAAAAACAAAGAGTAGCCATTGCGCGGGCTATTGTAGGCCGCCCTGAAATTATTCTGGCCGATGAGCCTACCGGTAACCTCGACAGTGCTATGGGTAACGAAATCATGGATATTCTGATTGGCCTTAATAAAAACGACGGCACCACTATTGTAATGGTAACGCACGACGAAAACATGGCTAAAAAGACCAACCGTCTGGTTAGGTTATTCGATGGTACTCAGGTATTATAATTAAAACTATTCAGTCATTAAAACCAGCAGAAGCAATCTATTTGCCAGCTGCCCATACAGATATGCTAAAGAATTATTTAAAAATAACATTTGCCGTACTGAAACGCCGTAAGTTCTTTACGTTTATCAGTCTTTTCGGTATCAGTTTCACCCTCTTAATTCTGGTAGTTATTACGGCTTTTATTGACCACCTGATTTCAGCGGGGTATCCCGAAATTAATCGTGACAGGTCGTTATACATCGAAAAAATGATGCAACAGGATACTACTCAGCAGGGAATGCAAAGTTCTCCTGTGAGTTTGTATTTTATTCATAATTATGTTTTAAAAATGAAAACGCCTGAAATGATAGGCTACGCCACTTATCCGAATACGATAAACGCCTATAACAATCAGAATAAACTAAAACTGATGTATAAATATACCGACGAGAATTTCTGGAACATTACCAACTTCGATTTCTTGGAAGGTAAGCCTTACACCAAACAAAATATTCAGAACAACGATTTTGTAATTGTTATTAACGACGACACCCGCGATAAATATTTCGGGAAAGGCGTATCGGTAGTAGGTAAAACAATGGAAATTGATAACGTTAATTACCAAATCATAGGAGTTGTACGAGGTTGCCCTGTTACCCGCATTTGTGTAGCTTCAGACGTATATCTGCCTTATAATACGGCTAAAGTAGACCAAACCAAACAAAGCCTGAATGGCAGCTATTTGGTTTTTCTGTTGGCTAAAGATAAAAAAGATTTCCCTGTAATAAAGGCAGAGTATCAGGAAATCATGAAAAAAGTACCGCTTATCAGTAATGATAAATGGTTTAAGCCTAACAAGGCATCATCTACGGCCGACACTTACGTAGGGTCGTTTTTAAGCCAGTTTACTCACTCTGACGGCGATACAAAAAAACAATACCTATACATGGCTTTAATAGGCTTCGCCTTACTATTTATGTCATTACCAGCTATTAATCTGGTGAATATAAATATTAGCCGTATCATGGAGCGGGCCTCCGAAATTGGTATCCGTAAGGCATTCGGAGCATCTTCAAAAGTACTCACCTATCAGTTCATTACCGAAAACATTATTCTTACCCTGATTGGGGGCTTTATTGCGCTTATTTTGTCGGTAGGTGTTATTTATTTTATTAATAACAGTGGCATGATTAACTACGCCGATTTAACTATTAACTGGAAGGTTTTCTTGGTAGCCATTTTGGTGAGCTTAATATTCGGGTTGTTATCGGGCGTTTATCCTGCCTGGCGGATGTCTCGTTTACAGGTAGTTAAAGCGTTAAAAGGCGGCGAATAAACGCTATTCAATCAATCACATTCAAATCATTACAATTATGTTAAAACATCTTTTTAAACTGATATGGAAGAAGAAAAAGAGCAATTTTCTGATGATGCTCGAAATCTTCGTGTCCTTTATGATATTATTTGCCGTCTGGAGCCTAAGTTTTTACAATTACCGTAATTATTCAAAGCCATCGGGAATAGACCACGAAAATGTATGGGCCGTTTTTATTGACTTCAATACCCAATCTGATAGCCTCAGAAATATCTATCGGGATTTAGTAAGGCAAAAACTCAAAACTTTTCCAGAAATAGAATCCTTTTCGTTTACCTCAAGTAATATGCCTTACAGTTTCAGTTCGTCGAACAACATGTATTCTTACAAAAAGAATCAGTCCATGACAGAAACCATGAGTGCAGACCCCTCCTACCCTGCTGTGCTGAAAATGACGTTGGCAGAAGGGCGTTGGTTTACCAAAGGTGATGAAGTGAACAAAATCAAGCCTGTGGTAATTACCAAGTATCTGAAAGACAAATTGTTTGGTAATGAAAATGCACTTGGAAAAATTATCGGCGAAAATGACGGCAGACGACAAGTTGTGGGTATCCTGAGTAACTTCAAGTTTGAAAACGACTTTCAGCCTGAGGCTGCGTGTATGATACAACCACTAGAATCATGGCCGTCTGATATGCTAATACGTATAAAACCCGGAACTACCGTAGATAGTGAAATGAAAATATCAAAGGCATTGGTACAACTTGGCAAAGATTGGTCGGTTGAAATACAACACCTTGAAAACATGAAAGCCAACAAAAACCGTATCATCTGGATACCTATTCTGGTTCTACTTATTGTGTGCAGTTTTCTTATTTTCAATGTAGCGTTGGGGTTATTTGGTGTATTATTCCAGACTATCAGCCGCCGCAAACAGGAAATAGGCGTGCGTAGAGCCATCGGAGCTACTAAAAGTAGTATTTTATGGCATTTTGTAGGCGAAACCGCCGTTATTACCACATTCGGGGTTATATTGGGTTTGTTTTTTGCCTTTCAGTTTCCGTTACTTAATGTTTTTGACATTGATGCCTCAACTTATGTAGCGGGTATTCTGCTGGCTGTTGTTTCTATTTATTTGCTTGTTATTGGCTGTGCTTTATTGCCAAGCAAACAAGCATCGGAGATTTATCCGGCAGTTGCTTTACATGAAGAATAAGCATCAATAGTTTATTGGCTTATATTTGTAAAAATAATAGCTTACAATTCAACTATTTACATGGAGGTGCCTAAAAAGCCCTCCATGTAAAAACAACAATACATGATTCTAATCATTGACGATGACATAGCCGTGCGCACCTCTCTTTCTCTGCTCATGAAAAAGGAAGGGTTTAATTTCTTTGCGGTTAGTTCGCAAAGCGAAGCATTAGCTTTTTTGCAGGAAGAAACCCCTGACCTGATTATTCTGGACATGAATTTCTCGAATGATACTTCAGGCAATGATGGTTTGAATCTGTTAGAAAAAATAAAGAAAATCAACAATAGTGTTCCGGTTATTCTTATTACAGGCTGGGCTACGATTGACCTAGCCGTTAAAGGAATGAAATTAGGTGCCAGCGATTTTATTAACAAACCGTGGCAGAATGCCCACCTGATGCAGTCAATCAGAACTATTCTGGACCTTTCGGAGAAAAAAACGCTTACCCTAACCCGCAAAAAACTTGATACTCAGTATAATTTCAGTCAGTTAATAGGTGAAGATGCCGAGTTTTTAAAAATACTGGAAACTATCGGTCGGGTGGCTCCTACTGATGCCTCGGTGTTAATTATGGGCGAAAGCGGTACAGGCAAGGAACTTATTGCAGAAGCTATTCACCAAAATAGCCAACGTAACCGTAGGCCCTTTATCAAGGTGAATCTGGGAGGTATCTCAACCAGCCTTTTTGAGTCCGAGATGTTTGGCCACGTTCGTGGTGCTTTTACCGATGCCCGATATGACCGAACAGGACGCTTTGAAATGGCCAATAAAGGAACCATTTTTCTGGATGAAATCGGCGATTTGGATTTAAGCAGTCAGGTAAAACTTTTACGTGTGTTGCAAGACCGCACCTATGAAGTACTAGGCAGCAGCCGAACCAAAACCCTTGATGTACGGGTGGTGTGTGCCACAAACAAAAATCTGGAAGAAGCTGTGCAGGAGGGTGCATTCAGAGAAGATTTGCTCTACCGTATCAACCTGATAACCATTCATTTACCCCCTCTTCGTAAAAGACCTAACGACATACCACTGCTTGTTAATTTTTTTGTACAGAACCTACGGGAAATCTATAACAGACCTGCATTAAAGGTAACTCAGGAAGCCATTAAGTGGCTCAAACAACTACCTTTGCCCGGCAACATCAGGCAATTGAAAAATCTGGTTGAGCGAACAATTCTGGTAAGTAACCACGATACGCTCGAAGTAGCCGATTTTCAGGCACAATGGCAACCGGGTAGCAAAAAGGCTAGTTCAACCAACCTGCCCGAAGTTGGCAGTATGACGCTCGAAGAAATGGAAGTACAGATGATTAAAAGAGCGTTGGAGTTTCATAAGGGAAAAGTAATGACGGTAGCCAAGGCGCTCGGCTTGACACGCAGTGCTTTGTATCGTAGATTAGAGAAATATAATATACCGCATGATGAAGGTACGGACTAAGTTTTTTTTATTTATTGGGGTGATTCACCTGCTGGTGATTGCTTTGTCGTTCTATATATTCAAAAGCAACAAGCTCTTTTTTATTATATCAGAAGTCTTCATTCTGCTTTCTCTGTTTATTTCTTGGCAACTGTATCGTGACCTGATTGCGCCCCTGCGCCTGCTCATGACGGGCATTGATGCCATGCGGGACAAAGACTTTAACGTAAAGTTTTTAAAGGTTGGAAAATACGAAATGGACCTCTTGATAGATGTATACAATGGTATGGTTGATGAGCTTCGTCATGAACGCACCCAACAAGAACAACAACATTATTTTCTTGAAAAACTGGTTCAGACCTCCCCTACCGGCATTCTGATTCTTGATTTTGATGATAACATTGCTAATATCAACCCTAAAGTGTGTGAAATTTTAGGCAAAGAAAGCAAGGAACTCATTGGAATACCTGCCAGAAGCATTGACAACCCTCTCATGCAGGCCATTGGTTCGCTAAAAACAGGTGAAGCAAAAACCATTTCGCTAAATGGCGTACAAACCTATAAATGCCAGAAATCACATTTTATTGACAGGGGTTTTCCAAGATATTTTGTGATGATAGAAGAATTAACTGCCGAAATTTTAAGTGCCGAAAAGAAAGCTTATGGTAAGGTAATCAGAATGATGGCTCATGAAGTTAATAACTCTATTGGCTCGGTTAATTCTATTCTCGACACTACCAGTCAGCTACAAGAGCATGATTCTGATATAAAATATGCCCTTCAGATAGCCATTCAACGAAACGACCACCTGAATCATTTCATGAAGAACTTCGCCGACATGGTTCGTTTGCCTTTACCACACCCCGAAAGAATTGATTTGAACGAACTGGCAAGAAATACTGCCCGATTAATGGAGTTCAGAGCGTTAAGGTCGGGTATTGACATTGATATAGAACTCAGCGAACTACCCTTTATTATTTCAGCCGACTTACACCAGCTTGAGCAAGTAGTAATAAATGTACTTAAAAATGCCATTGAGTCTATTGAACAGCGTAATCTTAAAAACCCTGAAACACCAGTAAAAGGTCATATAAAAATCATTACCACGCAGCATCCTAAGCAGCTATTGATTGAAGATAACGGTATAGGCATTTCGCCAGCCGTTGCACAACAGATTTTCTCACCTTTTTTTACTACAAAAGAAAACGGGCAAGGAATTGGCCTTACCCTTATTCGGGAAATTATGGTGAATCATGGTTTCTCCTATTCGCTTAAAACCAATGAAGCGCAATTAACCACTTTCCAGATTCGTTTTTGAAGAACAGTTTATTTAAACAGCTACCTGTTTTAAGGTAATAGTCAATGCCATTTATGTGCCCCAGATTTGGCCTTTACCGGTTCATTGTATTAGAAAATTACTAATTTTGAGCCATTGATGTATTATATAAAACAATCTGATTCTGTCTACAACACTTAAATTCATGAGAAAAGTCTTTTTATTATGCTTGTTTGCAAGCATGGCTTTCGCCCAAGCTCCTAAACCCTACGGCGCAGTACCTAGTGCCGACCAACTGAAATGGCATAAAATGGAATATTATGCTTTTATTCATTTTGGCCCAAATGCCTTTACCGATAAAGAATGGGGCGACGGCACCGAAAAAGAAGAAGTTTTTAATCCTACACAATTAGATTGCCGCCAATGGGCCCGAATTTGTAAGGCCGCAGGCATGAAAGGTATTATTATTACAGCCAAACACCATGATGGTTTTGCGTTGTATCCAAGCAAATATTCTACACATACTGTGCGGGAATCAAAATGGAAAGATGGCAAAGGTGATATTCTGAAAGAGCTTTCGGCTGCGTGTAAGGAATATGGCCTGAAAATGGGTATTTATATTTCTCCGTGGGATAGAAACCACCCTACCTATGGCACACCCGAATATAACGAGGTATATGTAAAAATGCTGAAAGAAATTACCACACAATACGGCGATTTATTTGAAGTTTGGTTTGATGGTGCAAACGGCGAAGGCCCTAACGGTAAAAAACAGGTATATGATTTTCCGCTTTTTAACAAGACTGTAAAAACGTATCAGCCTCATGCGCTGATATTCAGCGATGCAGGCCCTGATATCCGTTGGGTAGGTAATGAAAACGGCTTTGCTGGCGAAACCTGCTGGAGTACTATTAACGGAGCGCAGTTGTTTCCGGCTTATGATAAACCTAAACACCTGAATGTAGGAGATGAAAACGGCACAAACTGGATTCCGGCCGAATGTGATGTTTCGATACGCCCGGGTTGGTTCTATCATAAAAATGAAGACGATAAAGTAAAAACTCCGGCTGCTTTGATGGATATCTGGAATAAGTCGGTAGGAAGAGGCGCAAACCTGTTATTGAATATTCCGGTTGATAACCGTGGGCTGGTTCATGAAAACGACGAAAAATCTCTGATGGAGTTCAAGAAACTACGCGACGAGTATTTCAGCAAAAATCTATTACAGAAAGGTACATTTTCAAAAACAGCTACCGATAACAGTTTCGACATTACCCTCAATAAGGCACAGCCTTTTAACTGCCTTGTAGTAGAAGAAGACATCCGCTACGGACAACGTGTGAGTAAGTTTGCTGTACAGGTAAAAGAAAACAACGAGTGGAAAACTGTGGCTACGGCTACTACCATTGGTAATAAACGCATTGTGTATTTTCCGAAAGTAAACAGCAACGGCGTAAGAATAGCTATTCAGGGAACTTTAGCTAAACCATTAATTGCCAATGTGTCGCTTTACAACACACCGGAAAATTAAGCTAAAGAAATATTAAAAATCTTACTACAAAAATGCCCCTCATGAAATGATAGAGGGGCATTTTTATAATATTTGAACAAAACCAATTATTGTATAAGCCTGTTACTTCCACTCACAATCTTCGTCCAGCCACTCATAGCCCGACTCAATTGGTTGCCCGTCGGGTGGTACTAAAGCATTTGTCGAAATAGTTGCTTCTGGGTTATCTTCAAATTGTCTGATTTTTAACAAAGCCAAACGTGCAAACCCTGCGCCATCAACTGAGTTATTTCGCAACCAATCCTGTATGTTATCAATAGCACCATAGGCGTTAGCTCTGGCTTCCATTGATGCCTCTTTGTTATTGGCAAGTTTCATTAGTTGGTCTAAAAACTGCATAGCTACCATACGGTCAATTTGTGCGTAATAACTATTATTTTTAAACATTTCAGGCTTTTTCCAGAGTTTTTGCACCATAATGCTAGTAACTTCGGCCAGTGTAGGCAAATCGTTTTTAAGCACTTTCTGGCTTACCAGTCGGGCTGTGCGCTCAGGATTAAAGATAAGGCGCAGTGTTAATCCGGCCGAGGCTTCAGCCGGAGCCAGTGGGTCAAAACTTAATCCTGTATGGCGTTTAAATGTCTCTCTCGAATTAGCCCCATAACGGAACGCACGCGGCGGAATCATTTTCAGAATATGGTCAGGCACTGCCAGAAACTCAGGTGTGAGCGTTGTCATGAGTGCGTTAAAAGCCTCGCGCTGTTTTGCCGCCGAAACTGGCTCATATACCAATTGGCCATCGCCTCTCAGGGCAAAGTTATAATCAGCTCCCCCTAAAACTTTGGCCGTGGCCTCTGTCTGATACCGATGAAACATATACATGGGTACCAGCACCTCTTCCAGATTAGCCATTGGCGTACTTTTGGTAATTTTATTCTCGGTAAAATCTCTCAGCGCAATTTTCCGCATTTCAATTACTCTTCTTAATTCGGCCACGGGGTCGCCGCCGTTATCCCATAAGTGTGTTAATGGGCTTACAGACCCTTCGGGGCGGGCATCTTGGTCGGTCAGAAAACGCAGATTTTTACGTATTGCATTCTGTACTATTTTATCAAGTTCAGTTTTCTCATTCAAGGTAACAGGAAAATCCTGATACCCCCAGATAATCGAGGCTTTATCATATTCCCCTATTCCCATGGCATAGGCTCTCGAAAGGTCAAACTTTCCGTTGGCATAACTTACGAGCGGGTGCGGGTAATCCATTACAGACGCTCTACCGTTAGTACTGGCAATATAATTATGAGGTAAACCCAGCGTATGCCCTACCTCATGGGCTGCTAGTTGTTTCAGGCGGTCAAGAGACATCTGGGTAATTTCTTTTACTTTCGATGAATCGGTCTCGTAATTTCCTAACAATCCTTGTGCAATCAGGAAATCCTGACGTACACGTAACGAACCCAATGTAACTTTACCTTTTAAAATCTCGCCTGTGCGGGGGTCAATAATACTCGCCCCATACGACCACCCTCTGGTGCTACGATGCACCCATTGAATGAGGTTATACCGCACATCCATAGGGTCTGCGTCGGGTGGTAACAGTTTTACCTGAAAAGCATCTTTATATCCGGCAGCTTCATAAGCCTGATTCCACCAAGCAGCCCCTTCCATCAGTGCCGAGCGGATAGGCTCAGGCGCACCCGGGTCCATGTAATAGATAATTGGTTTTACAGGTTCGCTTAAAATAGAGGTCGGGTCTTTCTTTTTAAGGCGATGGCGCGAAATGTAACGTTTAACAATAGGCTCACTGATAGGCGTTGCATAGTCGAAGAACTCAATACCACCGTAGCCAATGCGTGGGTCGAATTCTCTGGGAAGAAAATCACGGTTTTTCCTATCGGCTTCCAAATCAGGCAATTCTACAAACGAATGATGCTGGTTCATGGTTATAATAGAAGGCGTTGGTACTACTTCACGCAGGTATTGGCCTGCGTTGTCGCCTACGAGTGTAATTATCATTTCAAACTCCGAATTTTTCGGAAAGTTTCTGGTATTGGGCAGGTATAACGCACAACGAGAAACATCTATCCGAAAATTTCCCTGACGCGTACGGGCAATATCCTGAATAGCTCCGACGGCATCCTGCAACAGAAAAGGGGTTAAATCAACTAAAACTTTTCCGTTACTTTCGGCCCTGATTTCAAAACCGTAATGAACCGACCTCGCAAACGACTCCTCAACGGCTTTTCTTTCGAGTGGGTCGTTTGAAATAGCCCTGTAAGCGTAGTTAGGTTCAACCATTAATATTTTATTGCCACTTCGCTGAAATTTAATGACGTGTTCTTGCCCTAAACGACCGCGGTCAAGCCCTATGTCGTTCGAGCCAATGCCTTGTGCTAATGACGGATAATACAAAAGCTCGGTATTAAACTTATCAATTTCAAGCCATATTTTACCATCCTTGGCACTCCAGTAGTAATTCAGATAACCTTCTTTTTTTTCCATTCCGGCTGTAAATGCCTCAATGGTTTTTGCTTCCTGTGCCATTGAATAATAACTCACGGCCAACAGGGTAAGTAATTTGATGAAGTATTTTTTCATGCAGGGTATTATAATTTGTGTTGGTGATAACAGATTCGGGTTAAAGAGTAAGCAATAGCCGGTTGGCAAACCTTCTTATTTGTATTTTTTTTCTCCGGCTTTTATCTCGACACTAATCAGGTTTTCTCGGGGCGGAATCGGGCAAACAAAATTCTCGTTATAGGCACAATAGAAATTATGGGCGTTATTGAAGTCTATTTCTATCTTATTACCCACCAGATTATCTTTCGGAACGTTAATGTAACGCCCCCCGCCGTAGGTTTCTTTATTATTGGTTAGGTCACGGAAAGGTAAAAGATAAATCTTCTCTTCATCAAACAAACTTACGGTAAAGGTTTTTCCGTCTAATGTAAAGGTAGCTTCACCAGCCTTTTTAATTTCGCTCTGTGTGCTATCAGTCATCAGAATAAGCGATTGCCCGTTGTCTGAAACAGCTTTAAAAGTAGCCTCTATTTTAAATTTTTCGTCAGGCTCAAAATATTTAAAGCCAGTAAAATTGCTCAGTGAAGCAACCGGAGAATCTTTTTCGTTTTTCAGGTTCTCTTCATACTGGTTTCTTTGCTTGCTAATAGTAACAATGTAATCTTCTGAACCTCTGAGTGAATAGAATAAAATGCCTATAACGGCTGTAATGATAATAAAGAGTAGGATTCTGTTTTTAAGCATATCTGTTGGGGTATAAAACTAAATCTCCGCTAATATACTTAAATAAGAAATTTTATTCGTAATTCTTGGTCGAAATATCGAAATTTGCAGACAAAATCATATTAACTTATTATATGTTTACCGGAATTGTAGAATCGATGGGGCATCTGGTGGATGTTCAGCCTGATGGCACTAATTTAACTTTCACTTTTGAGTCAGACATAGCCAGCGAATTAAAAATAGACCAGAGTTTATCGCACAACGGTGTTTGCTTAACCGTAGTCGATTTACTGAACGCAGCTTTTCAGCCTGTGCTAAGTGCCAACGGCGATACCCCTACTATGTATAAGGTAACAGCGATTGATGAAACCCTAAAAAAAACGAATCTTGGGCAATTAAGTATCGGCGACAAAGTTAACCTTGAACGCTGTATGCCTGCCAATGGCCGATTTGACGGGCATATTGTGCAGGGGCACGTTGACCAGACTGGCATTTGTAGTAGTATTGAAGACCAGAACGGAAGCTGGTTGATTTCGTTTGAATATGATGCCTCAACACAGAATATAACTGTTGAAAAAGGCTCAATTTGTGTTAATGGTGTTAGCCTTACGGTAGTCAATTCAAAAGATAACGGCTTTAGCGTGGCTATTATACCCTACACTTGGGAACACACCAATTTCCATCAGCTAAAGGCAGGAAGCGTGGTTAACCTTGAATTTGATATTCTGGGGAAATATATGCAACGTATATTGCAGAAAAGCCGCTAGGTACGATGGAAGCAAGTGACACAATCAGGAAATATGACAAACGCGTTTTTTTAGTACGCGAGGGGGTATTTTCTTCCGATACCTTTTTCGCTCTGCAAGGTTAATAAGGCAATGCAACCTGTTTTGATGAATATAGAAACCCATTGATTTGTCGATGGGTTGAGGTGTCACACGTGTATATAATTCTGATTGTATACTAGCTAAACCTCTGCTATACCAAACTTGCGCTCTGGCGACTGCATCTCCTGCCTGTAAAAGTTTACGGGGGTCATACCTGTAAATTCTTTATAGTCTCTTACCAGATGTTGGTAATCATAATAGCCGCAGTCAAGGGCAATACTTAACCAGTCTTTATCAGGGAAAGCATTTTTCATTCTGAAAGCCCTATCGAACTTAATAATACGGGAAAAATATTTCGGATTAATACCGATGCGCTCGTTAAAATTACGCTCCAGTTGTTTGCTGCTTAAACATGCCTCTCTTGCCAGCCAGTCGAGCGAATATTGATTAACATTTTCGAGCATCACCATACCAACTTTATCAACCGGACGAATCTCGTAAGTAGATTTTTTGATTAACCTGAGCAAGAATGCCTCAACAACGGGTATCATCTTCGGGAAATCTTCAATATTAGCCAGATGCTCGTTTACCATCTTTATTTCATTACCCAAGACCGTTGCTGCATCAAAATATTGGTTATTCAACTCAATAGTCGGAATACCCGTCATCCGATACAACCCACCGGGCTGAAATACCACCTGTATCAACAAAAACTCTTTTCCTATATGCCTGTAACTTACTATATTTTGTTGCCCGATTAATGCCGATTTTACTGAGGGCATTACACGGCCATCGCTATAATGTACTTTCTCGGGGTCTCTCGGATAAAAGCTCAGGGTTATCTCTGGCCGAGGCGGGTATGCTTTTGCCGGAGGTAATGTATTTTCAGTAAATGAAAGATACATACACCTGTACAGACGAACATAATGGCGTAAAGCTAAATCAGGCTGCAAATCATAAAAGAATGGCATGGCTCCCACAATTTTAATTTGATTGCTAATTTAAACTTTTTTACAAAGAAATTGGCGGGCCAAGCACTTTCATTCCATGTGCCTGATGTATTTCCTGAATTAGTGCCTCGCTCGGTGGGCCTTGCAATTCGTTCATCCTTTTAAAAAACTCTTCCATCTTGCCTGATGGCTGCAAAAAATAAATCAGTTTTCCTTTGTCAGATAATTGCAGCCATGTATGTGGTACTTCTCTGGGTAAAAAAATAGTGTCTCCTGCTTTCAATGTCATGCGTTCGGTATCGAGTTGAAATAAAAACTCACCCTCTACAACATAGAAAATCTCGTCCTGATCGAAATGCACGTGTAACTGCGGGCCTATTTTCTGATACCCTACATACTCGAATATGGCCAATTGGCCGTCGGTATCTTTGGCCGAAATTTTCACATCATTCGGATTGACACCTCTATACTTGATGGGTTGATTGAACCGGTCTTTGCCTGACTCTACTTTAAAACCTTTTTTAGTGCGGGTTTTAGCATCTGTTTTAGCCGAGGTAGCTACAAGCGGAAATGCTACCAGCGTAGACTGAATGAAGTTTCTTCGTTGCATAGTTTTGTATATTTTTTAGGTTCAATACTTTTCTAAGACAAAGTTTGGTGTTTTAGCCAGTATTTTAGTGGTAAAAAATAGACATTCTATTGTTTTAGCAGACTTAAAGTTATAGACGTTTTTCAGAAGGCAGGCAAGTCTATGATAGTTTATATATGTAGGTTTTGCCAATAAATAAATCAGAAAGCCCCTTAAAAAACAAAAGCCTCAGAGAATATCTCCGAGGCTTCCTGAGTATATAATAACCAGATAATTATCTGTTTTCAAGCTCTACAAAAGGGCGCAAAGTTGCACCAGTATAGATTTGGCGAGGGCGACCAATTGGCTCTTTGTTGGCTCTCATTTCTTTCCATTGAGCAATCCAGCCAGGAAGACGACCCAGCGCAAACATCACGGTAAACATGTTGGTTGGAATACCCAATGCACGATAGATAATACCCGAATAGAAGTCAACGTTCGGATACAGTTTTCTTGAAATGAAGTAATCATCATGTAAAGCAGCTTCTTCCAATCCTTTTGCAATTTCAAGTACTGGGTCATTAACACCTAGTTTACCTAAAATATCGTCTGCCGCTTTTTTGATAATTTTGGCACGAGGGTCGAAGTTTTTGTAAACTCTGTGTCCGAAGCCCATCAGGCGGAAACCTGAATTTTTATCTTTTGCTTTGTTAACAAACTTCGTTACATCGCCTCCGTCAGCTTTAATATCTTCCAACATTTCGATTACCTCTTGGTTTGCACCACCATGTAGTGGCCCCCAAAGGGCTGAAATACCAGCCGAGATAGAAGAATATATATTAGCTTTTGATGAACCTACCAGACGAACTGTTGAAGTTGAACAGTTTTGCTCGTGGTCGGCGTGTAGAATCAATAATTTATTTAATGCTGCCGAAACTACCGGATCAACGGTGTATTCTTCAACTGGCAGCGAAAACATCATGTGTAGAAAATTAGAGCAATAATCTAATGAGTTTTTAGGATAGTTTATTGGGTGTCCGTTCGATTTCTTGTAGCACCATGTAGCTAAAGTAGGGAACTTGGCCAACAAACGAATAATATGCGTATCGGTACGGTCAGGTGCTTTATCATCATACGAATCAGGATAAAATCCACTCATGGCACTTACCAAAGCCGACATCACGCCCATCGGATGGGCATTTACTGGAAATCCTTCGAAAATACGACGCATATCTTCGTTTACCAGCGTGTGTCTGCGAATATCGTTATCAAACTTATCGTACTGCTCTTTGTTTGGCAATTCGCCATAGATAAGCAAATAAGCCACACCCAGAAAATTAGCTTTCTCAGCCAAGTCTTCTATGGCATAGCCACGGTAGCGCAATATGCCTTCTTCGCCATCTAAAAAAGTAATGGCACTTTTGGTAGCTCCTGTATTTTTATAGCCGCTATCGATTGTTATGTAACCTGTTTCATCCCGGAGTTTTGCAATGTCAATTGCCTTTTCTCCTTCCGAACCTTCTATGGTAGGGTATTGGTAAGATTTACCGTCAAGTATTATTTCTGCTGTACCAGCCATAAAAACATTAAGATTATTTTGTGGTTATCAATTTTATTGATGAATTATTTCGCAAATTCAGTTGCAATAATAACAAAAAAAGCGTAAAAATATCCAATTACAGAAAAATATTTGTTAAAGCAACTAAAATTTAATATTACCTTGCCCTTTTTGGGAGGCAAC
Organism: Emticicia sp. 17c; assembly: GCF_037153985.1. Taxonomy (NCBI): domain Bacteria; kingdom Pseudomonadati; phylum Bacteroidota; class Cytophagia; order Cytophagales; family Leadbetterellaceae; genus Emticicia; species Emticicia sp. 17c. Next base: position 212,881 of record NZ_JBBAYI010000007.1, on the reverse strand, counting down.
ATAATAATTCCTTTACTTGATAACCCCTATGGCTTTAAAAAAGTTTGTGTTTTAACGAAAAGATACTCGTTTTTTCATTAAATATTTGTATTTTCACTCTCTAGAAAATTATTATTACGATGTTGACAGCTATTTTAATTGATGATGAGAAAGGTTGCCTCGATACACTTGAAATAGAATTACAAACCTATTGCCCTGATGTAAAAGTGCTTGCAAAATTTCAATCGGCAGAAAAAGCTCTGGAAATTTTGCAGAATATAAGACCAGACATGATTTTTCTGGATATAAGTATGCCTCAGATGAATGGCTTTGATTTTCTGCTAAAAATTCCGAAAATCAGTTTTGAAGTCATTTTCTGTACTGCCTACGATGCCTACGCCCTTACAGCATTCGATTTTTGTGCAATTGATTACCTGTTAAAGCCAATTTCAAAAGAAAAACTTGTAAGAGCCGTCGACAAAGTACGGCAAAAACAAAGTAAACAGGTTGATTTACAAAATCTTGAATTGCTACTGGCTAATATGCGTGGGGGAATCCACCATAAACCTAATGTAGCGGTGCCAACTCCTGAGGGGCTTGAGTTTATTTCAATTAACGATATTATTTATGCCGAGGCCGATGGCAACTATTCAAGAATCATGATGGCTAATAAGGAAAAAATACTTATTTCGCGCACACTCAAAGACTTGGAAACATTGCTTTCCAATCATCCGTTTGTGCGTATTCATCAGTCTTATCTGGTTAATCTGGCACACATTAAAAAGTATATCAAAGGCGAAGGTGGCTATGTGGTCATGAACAACGGCATTAGCTTACAGGTATCGAGGGCAAACCGCATGAAATTAATGGACTTAGTAAGATAATATGCTTAACCGACGATAATTATACGTTAAAATCAACTTTTTATCTTGAGGCTTTTCTGGCTCTTTTTTCTTTTATTATTTAGTAGTGTGGTCTGTTTTTCTCAAAAGACAGACACAGTAACGCTTTCGCAAAAACGTATTGATAACCAGTACATTAGCTGCACTGAGCAAGCCCTCTTGTTTGTTGATTCGAGCAATACTATCCCTGTGGGGAGGATAGACAAACAACTGTTTATTCCGCTCAGGAATTTTCATTTTCAAGACCTTGCCTTCGATTATTTCGATTACATTTTCTGGCTAAAAATTGTTGTTCATAATTCTACTAATAATACTTTACCAGTTCTTTTTACGGCTGGCCTCCATAAACAAACCGAGGTTTTCAGGAAAATTAATGGGTCATTTCAGCGTTTGGGGTTTACACGACAGGATTTACTCCCGCACGAACGCCCCTTTCGGTACGATGAACGTTATATACCCTTAAAAATTGCTCCCAAGCAAACCTATGAACTGTATATCAGGCTTACAGAACATCCGCAGTTATTTCTCAGTATAAAGCCTAAACTGGTTAGCTATGGCTGGGAGTATAACGATAAAATGCGGGCTTTTTTTGATGAATACAGTTATCTGGCTGCCGATGGTTTCTTTATCTCTATTTTGTTTTTTGTATCGGTCTATATGTTCATTCTTTATTTTGTTGAACGCAGACGCTACTATATTTACTATGCAGGCTATTTAGTTTTTATTTCATTATTTGCTTTGTGGGGCATCGAACACTCGCCCTATATGCGGATATTTTTTAGTTTTATTCCATACCTAAAATTTTCGGCCAACAATAACACCTACGGGCTTATAGCCAATATGTTTTATTTCCTGTTTATCAGCGATTTTCTGGAACTGGCTAAAATTGCTCCCAAGTTCGACAGGGTTATTAAAATTTATGTTTTTTATGTTTTAACTACGTTACTTGTACTTGACACCTTGCTCAATTTTGTTTTACACAAATACCAGTTAGGTGGTTATATATGGGTATTATCACAGCCTGTTATTTCATTTTTTGGGCTTTATTCTACATTCAGGATTCTTACACTCAAAGGCTCGTTTGTAAAATATATCAAATGGGGGTCAATAGCTTTGCTATTAGGTGTTATTCTGGGTTTTCTGGAACAGATACTTATGATGAAACCTCTCGAAAACGTACTCATGCGCCTTTCGCTCAGTATTCCGTTTAACGTTGGGGTACTGGTCGAAATACTGTGTTTTTCTACGGCCTTAGGCTATAAAACATGGCTACGCCAACGAAACAGAAACTTATTGATGAAGTCGGTAAAGGAGTCTGACCTACGAACACTTCGGTCTCAAATCAACCCGCATTTTATATTTAACAGCCTTAATTCTATTAAAAGCTACATTCTGAATCATCGTTCGGTAGAGGCATCAGAGTACCTGACCGATTTCTCAACCCTGATGAGGTCTATTCTGCAACATTCAAAGGAAAAACTTATTTCATTGGCCGATGAACTGGAAACTGCTTTTTTGTATATAAAACTTGAAAAACTCAGGTTCGATAATAGTTTTGACTTTGTTTATCAGATTGATGAAGGAATTGATACACAGGAAATTTTTATTCCACCCATGCTTTTGCAACCCTATATTGAAAATGCCATTAAACACGGGCTGATGAATAAAGCTACCGAGCGGGAGTTATCTATCAGCATAAACAGGGCCGAAAATAACATTATTATTACCATTGACGACAACGGCATAGGCCGCGAACAAGCAGCTTTACTCAGGAAAAACACATTTAAGCATCAGTCAATGGGCATGGATATTAACGATGAAAGGGTTAAACTATTAGCCATAACTAACGACTGGCACATTGAAATACAAATTATTGATAAAAAAAACAAGGACGGCCAAGCAGCAGGTACGAAAGTACTGATTAGCCTTCCGATTATTGACTAATAGCACTTGAAAAATACTGGTAACATAGCAAGGGGTTGCTTGCGGCATACTTTATGGGGGCTGTTGCTACTTTGTTGCCTTTGCCCAAGCCAGCAAAGTTATGCCCAAATACAATTGTCTACCAACTTGGCACAACAAGGTATGCTCGACTGCTCGCCAAATACCTTACTGTTTATTGATTCTAAGGGTAAAACACCGCTGCATCTGATTCCGAAAAAACATTTTGTGCCACTGAAAAGCGTTCGGTTATCTGAGGCATTTTCCAAAGAATATCGATATGATTTCTGGCTGAAACTTTCGGTACACAACCCTACCAACGACACCCTCGACTTACTTTTTACAAGTGGGCAACACCGCTCAATGGTTTTGTACAGAAACGTTTATCATCAATTAATAGAACTGTATCGCACAGACGAACAACTATTACCCCATAAACGGCTTTTCCGGTATGATGATCAGTATATTCCGGTCAGATTTTTACCTAAGGCCACTTATGAGTTTTTTGTAAAAGTTAACGACTACCCTAAAAAAGACTTCATCATTCAGCCGAGGCTAGCCAGCTATTTCTGGGAGAATCATCATAAGGTAAAGGCTTTTTTTGATGAATACGTTTACCTCATCAACAATGGGTTTGTAATATCTATTCTGTTGTTTGTTGCCCTGTTTGTTTTTACTTTTTATATACTCGACCGCCAAAAATATTATTTATACTATGGTTTTTATACCATTTCTATTGCACTTTTTAACCTTTGGGAGTATGAGCATTCTCCGTATTTTCATGTGTTTTTCAGTTATTTGCCATTTTTGAAATTTACTGGTAACAGTAATGTTTATATCTTGCTCACACAGTTATCGTATTATAAGTTTGTGTATGAATTTCTTGAATTGAAGCAACGGTTTCCGTCTACGGCCATAATTTTCCAATGGGTTATCCGTATTCTTTTGGGGTTTCTGGCACTCGATTTTATTGTTCTGTTTGCCTTTAAACGGCTCGACTGGAGCGAAAACCTATATTGGTTTTTTCAGGCCGTTTTTCCAGTACTGAACATTGTGCTTTTAGCCATGATTTTCAAGATAAAAGGCCGTATTGCGCGCAATATAAAAATTGGTAGTACATTTTTAATGTTTGGTGGATTTGTGGGTTTCATGACCCAGTGGTTCAGCCATGACACCTTCGTTTTATTGCGTATCGAACCAAGTATTGTTTTTACTATTGGAACCCTTACCGAAATATTTTTCTTTTCTATTGCCATAGGAACCCGAAGTTACAATATCCAGAAGGAGCAAAATTCGCTGTTTAAAGCCATGAAAGAATCAGAGCTTCGTACACTTCGCTCACAGATAAATCCGCATTTTGTATTTAATAGCCTGAACTCTATTAAAAGCTATATTCTGACACATCGCCCGATTGAAGCAGCCGAATACCTGACCGATTTTTCGGTATTAATGCGCTCAATTCTGCAACATTCTAAAGAGCAACTTATTTCGCTCACCAACGAACTGGAAACCGTACTGCTATACATCAAACTTGAAAAACTGCGCTTTGAAGATAATTTTGAATTTATTTACGAACTAGACGAAAGCATTGATACCGACGAGGTGCTTATTCCGCCCATGCTTTTGCAACCGTATATTGAGAATGCCATTAAACATGGGCTAATGAACAAAGAAGGCAAAAGAATACTGGAATTAAAAATCAAACATTTAAACAATTTTATTGAGATAATAGTTGAGGATAATGGCATTGGAAGAGAACAGGCTTCATTATTGAGAAAAAACCTTCCGAAGTACCAGTCGATGGGCATGAACATTAATGACGAACGTATAAAGCTGCTAGGACAAGCCAACGATTTACATATTACTATTGTGATTGAAGACAAAAAAACAAGCACAGGATTAGCCTCAGGAACTAAAGTAACACTCTGCATTCCGTTTGAATAGTGCCACATATTTTCCAAATACTAAATCAAACCTACCAAATATCTGCTATAACCGCCAAATACTAAATCTTTATACACATATTCTTTTTTTCTTTTCAATTTTGAAAGTCCATATAATCATTACTATTTAAAAGCCATGAGAAAATTTTTTATTAAGCCAACCTATTGTGACCCCCAAATGATTTGGTTCGACCACGGCAAAACCTGTGTTCAGCCAGAGGAAGTTGTGTATTTAAGTAGCCTTGAAAATTACACGGAGTTTCATCTTCGTTGTGGCAAAAAGGTTATTTCTTCACGCACCTTAGGGGTTCACGAACGACAACTAGTCAACAAAGGACATTTCGCCCGTATTCATCGCAAGTTTATGCTTAATCTTCAGTATCTGAAACACATTGAATCGATAGGTGAAGAGCATTTTGCCCACCTTACTACGGGTGATAAAATTACAGTTTCCAGAAGAAAAGCCAGAACATTGGTTCAGCCATAATGTTATCCTGTTTGTTGAATGTTTATTATTATATAGAACAAGATACATTTATAGCAAAAGCTCTGGCACGCCAGAGCTTTTGCTATTTTCAGAAACCGATTTTCCCTTTAGGGTTGCGTCGGCTACCTTTGTCGAGATACTCTTTCATGTCGGCTATTTCTTTTTCAAAACCTCCGCTTAAAATCGGAAAACGGCACCAGCTACGTGGGTCAAGATTATGGCTATCCAGATGGAAACTTGGTGCATAGCGTTCACGTTTCCATTGGTTACGGCTCCATAGCCTGAAAAATCGCTCCACCCATGCGGCAAGCGTTGGCAAATCGTACCTTTCGGCAAATTGTGCTTCCATAAATAGCAAACACTCCAATGGTGGCTTTTTATCTCTTACGGCTACTTTTTCGATTTCATTCAAGACTTCATAAGGCATCAGGTCTTTTTCATCAGTCTGTTTTTTATTAAGTGGGCGTAACTCGGCAGTGGGCTGTAAAGTATTTACTTTATGTAGGCCTTCAATTCTGATATGCTTTCCTTTTACATCACACCCGACGGTTTCCAGCCATACAAGCCAGCTACGCAGCCAGTATTTATCAATGCCTGCTATGGGGTTAATGCTGCCGGCGGTGTCGCCATCCATTGTACAGTAACCCACCGCTACTTCCGAGCGGTTAGAAGTGGCCAACAACAAATGATTATATAGGTTTGTTAATAACCATACACTTGGGGCGCGCACACGCGCCTGAATATTCTGCAATGGCAAGTCGTCTGTTTCCCATGTCAGATTCCGGCCAATTTGGGTTTCAATCAAACCTTTATAGGTTTCAACAAGGCCGTTAATATTGACATTATAAAATGTAGCCCCAATTGACTCAGCCAGACTTTCGGCCGACTCATAGGTATCTTTCGAGCTATTTTCGGTTCCCTGATAAATACTATGGATAAGTTCGCGGGTAAGTTCTTCAACAGTATTACAGCCCTGTATTTTTTTAATATATGAGAGCTTTTCTTTAAATGCCGTAAGGCCAATGCTTTCGTCAGCCAGTCGAATCATCAGGCCACAAAGCGCAACGCAGGCACAGGAGTCAGCCCCACCCGACAACGATACAGTAAAGCCTTGCGACCGTGATTTACGGAGGTAGTCGAACAAAGCCAACGAAACCGCCCGTGCAAATTCTTCTTCTTTGAGGTATCCGCCACGTTCAAATTTTTCAAGCTCGGCTACTTGTGGTGGCACGGGCTTTATAGTTGGGAAATCAAAGAGAGCATTTACTTTCCAATTACCCTGAATTAAAGGCGATTTTATCTGCGAATGATTCACCTTAGGGGCTTCAATGTCAATTACTGCGCTGGTAACATAGTAATCGTGGTACCCAAATCGGGGCGACGAAACCAATAAGTTGCCATCGGAGGCTATCATGGCGTCACCGTCAAAAATGAGTCGCCCTGATTCATTTCCTAACAAATTGGTATAAATATAGCTACAAGCAAACGAGCGGCTACCATCAATCACGAAACGTTCGCGGGTGATAAACTTCGAGAAAGAAAACGGGCTTGCACTAGGGTTCAGAATAATATCTACTGCCCTATCGAACAACACACGGCCCGGCCTGTTGGCAACCCAAGCATCTTCGCAGATTTCAAAGCCTATGCGTACACCGTTGAGGTCAAACACAAGGTCACCGATGGGGTATTTAAACTCATCAATCTGAATTTCGTCACGTACGCCGGTTTGCCAGCGATGAAACCAGCGGTCTTCATAAAATACGCCATAGTTAGGCAGGTGTTGCTTACAAACAAAGCCTAAAATGCGCTTACCGGCAATCAGGCACGAAGTATTATAAATTTTATTGTTGTATCGCAACGGCAAACCTACCGACACTATCATTCCTGAAGTGTGTTGCACAATTTCCATCAGGCTTTCTATGGCCTGCTCGGTTACGTCATAAGAATAGAAGGCATCTTCACAACCATAGCCTGTAATACACAACTCAGGCAAACACAACAGGCTTACATTTTGTTTATCTGCTTCTCTGATACAATCTATGATATTTTTACGGTTCTGCTCCCAAGCCAGAGGTGTCTGGTTGAGTGTTCCTGCTGCTACTTTTATTAATTTCATTATAAAACGGTTTCATTACTATTCTAAAGCACTTATGTAAAAACGTGGCATAATTACATAATCACAAAGATAACAAAATCTACTCATGCAAGGTTTATCAATTTTCCACTCATCCCTAAAAAACCGATATTCATAAATTATTTATCAATAATTATTATATATTTATTGTTTATCAATAAATTTTCCTCTTAAATTTGTATCATTAAATCAATCATAAACAAAAACTGTTATGAAAACAAGAACTCAAACGATATTAAGTGTTGTACGTATTATTGCGCTGATAGGTTATATAGGTGCCATTGTGGCGGGGCTACGAATCATTATTCCTTTTATCATAGGTTTTATTACCGATAAGTTTTCGATAGATACAGGCACAGGGCTGGATACCCTCAGAAGTACTCACTTGCTAACGTATGTTTTCATGATGTCGTTTGTTATTGTACTAGCCATTATGAAAGTACAGGTCTGGGAGAAACTCAGAGAAATACTGGAGGAAATCAACCTTAGTTCGCCATTTTCAGGCAAAGTAGCTTCTATGCTCGAAAACATGAGTTATATCATTCTGGCTATTGGAGCCATTTACTTCATGGCTGATATTTATGCCAATAATGTATCGAAGAGCATTTCTATTATTGATAAACATTTTTTTAAAACTGACTATCAGTATTTTTTCTCGGCTGGTATTGTATATGTAGTAGCACAAATATTTAAACGGGGGGTAGAATTACAAGAAGAAAACGAATTAACAGTTTAAAAACACTTACCCATTAAAATTATCTGATAATGCCAATTATTGTAAACCTAGATGTAATGCTGGCCAGAAGAAAAATGCCACTTTCTGAATTAGCCGAAAAAGTAGATATAACCCTTCCAAATTTATCTATTTTAAAGACCGGAAAAGCAAAAGCTATTCGTTTTTCAACGCTCGAGGCTATATGTGAAGCACTCGAGTGCCAACCCGGAGATATACTTGAATATGTTTCTGAAAAAAAATAATAATAAGGTGCAACCATGCCTTTAGTAGTTGCATCTAGTTAAAAAGGATGTAACACCATTCATCCTAAAATTAGAACCACTTATGTAATATCAATTACCTTGCATTACAAAGTACTATAATTTTACAACATCAAAATTAAGAAAAAGCATTACGGCATAATTTAGTTTAGTTTAGGTTAATCGTTAAAACTGTCTCAGCTTTTGGAGGCAGTTTTTTAAAGAAAAATGTAACCTGACACCTTTCTTTTACATCTAATAACATGTTAAAAGAAAAACATCAAAGAAATTTATGAAAAGCAATTAAACCAGTTTAACATCGAAAAAGCAACAATAATTTACTCATTTAATGAAGTAGTAACCAAGTAAAGTGTTTATCAGCAAGCACATTCAACAAGGTACTCACTAAATACGAAGCTATTACATATAACAATCTCTTACAATGAAAAAGCTATTACTAACACTCCTACTCGCAGGAGCGAGCATCATCTCTTTTGCCCAAAGCAAAGGAAAAATTTCGGGAAGCCTATTTGATGAAAAAAAACAAGCACTTCCTTTTGCCAGCGTTTTGTTACTAAAAGCACAGGATTCTACTTTGGTTAAAGGTGGCGTGAGCGACATTGAAGGTAAATTTTTATTTGAACAGTTTGTGAGTGGCAACGAAGCTCAGCACCAATATATCATATCGGTTTCGATGGTTGGATACAAAAAATACTATTCGCCTAAAATCATTATCAGTAACGAAAACCCTGAAGTGAATTTAGCTAATATCCAGCTTGAATTAGATACCAAAAACCTGAAAGAAGTAACCGTTACGGCCAAAAAACCTTTTGTGGAACAACAAGCCGACAAAATGGTGGTAAACGTAGAAGGTAGTATTGTAGCCAACGGCAACACAGCGCTTGAGGTATTACAGAAGTCGCCCGGTGTAACTGTTGATAACAACGATAACATCAGCGTTAAAGGCAAACAAGGTGTACTGATTTTGATGGACGGCAAACCTACGTATATGTCGCAGAGCGATTTGGCCAACCAACTTAAAAACATGAATAGCGACCAGATTGAAAAGATTGAGATTATCTCGAATCCATCGTCACGCTATGATGCCGCCGGTAAAGCCGTTATCAATATTGTTACCAAGAAAAACAAAAATTACGGTACAAACGGAAGTATTTCGGTAGGTGGCTCAGCAAGTTTACCTCCTTACTTAAAAACTGGCCTTAACAAAGACCTTACAAAAGTAGAGCTTTTAAAACCGGGAATAATGCCCAAGTTCACTACAAGCCTGAACTTAAACAATCGTCAGGGCAAATTCAATACATTCGCGAATCTGACATTTTCTGACAACCAACGTTTTAACAATAATGCTTTTGAAAGAGAAATTGGCGGGCAGACTTTTGAGCAATATGCTTATCGTTATCAGTCGAATCAGAACTTTAGTTACAAATTAGGTACCGACTATTACGCCACTAAAAAAACCACACTGGGGGTTCTGATAACCGGAAACGTAGGTGCATGGGAAAGCTCAAACCCTAACCGTAATATTACTTACATGAAACGCGTGGGTGCTGCTACACCTGACTCAAGTCTGGTAACAACTTCAAGCAACCTCAGAACATGGACAAACACTACTTTTAATGCGAACCTGAAACATACTTTCGATTCGACAGGCAAAGAAATTACGGCTGATATTGATTATTCGATTTATAATAATCAGGGTATGGAAAGAGGGATGATTTCGAGATTCTACAAATACGTTGATAAAGTTGAAACCGAATATGGCACCCCACTAAACATTACAAGTAACACACCAAACATATACAATATTTTTGCGGTAAAATCTGATTACGTTCATCCGTTGGCGAAGGCAAAAGCAAAACTTGAATTTGGTGTAAAAAGTAGCTGGGTGAAGTCAGATAATGACATCAGATTTTATCAGAACGGACAAGTAGATAAAGGACGTACCAACCATTTTATCTATACCGAAAATATTAACGCGGCTTATGCCAACTTTAGCAAAGAACTAAGCAAGAAGTTTAATTTACAGGCTGGTTTACGTATGGAACATACACACTCAGAAGGTAAATCAGTTACCCTGAACGAGTCTCGCAAGCGTGATTACGTGAAGTTATTTCCGAGCGTGTTCCTGACTCAAACTATTAATAAAGATAACCAGCTGACGTATTCATACAGCCGCCGTATCGACCGCCCTGGTTATAACTCTTTAAATCCGTTTATTTATTTCCTTGACCCATATACATATCAGTTAGGAAATGAATACCTGATGCCACAATACACCAACTCGTTTGAACTGACACATAGCTTTAAACAAGCATTCGTAACAAGTGTAGGGTATAGCATCACCAACGATTACATGGCAGAAGTAATCAAAAACGCAGTAAACGTACCGGAAGTGTTAGAGAAACTGAAAAAATACAACAACATACAAGGTATTGACCCTGAAAAAATCACCTTTGCTACCACTGAAAACATAGCAAGATTCGAGAATATCAACATCAATTTCAGTGTACCGATTCCGGTTACCAAATGGTGGAATTCACAGAACAATATCTCGGTTTATTACAACAAATTTACCGGACAGGTGTCAGACCAGAATCTGAATGTTGGCCAGTGGGCATACAATTTCTATACAAGCCAAAGCATCAAGTTACCTAAAGACCTATCGGCCGAAATCTCGATGTGGTACAACTCGCCAAACGTGTATGGTATCATGCAAGGTAAAGCACAATATGCCGTAAATGCTGGTTTGCAAAAAAGTTTATGGAATAAAAAAGCTACTTTAAGGTTAAATATCAACGATATTTTCCTGACAAGTTTCTGGAGAGGCCAAACCGATTTTGCAGGTGTAAAAATGCTATTAAACAACCGCTGGGATAGCCGCATGGTTCGTTTGTCGTTCTCCTATAAATTCGGAAACCAAAATGTTAAAGCCGCTCGCGGGCGTAGCACTGCTACTGAAAGCGAACAACGCAGAGCAGGTGGAAACTAATTATTGATAAAAAATACCAGAACGCCTCAGATTAATGGTCTGAGGCGTTTTTTTGATATTTATATTCCATATTTAGATTTGGTTCGTCGGAAATATTCTACTCACGACTCACCTAAAGATATTTATGAAACTCGCTCGCTCTCACACATCATAACATCTTATATAAGCTTCTTAAAAATAAAAACGCAAAAAATATTGCGCAGTCGAATAACTGCACATATATTTGCAGCCAAGTAACTGCATATTAATAATGAGACGAGATATTTTTCAGGCAATTGCCGACCCGACACGTAGAGCTATTTTAGGCTTACTGGCATTAGGACCAATGACTCCAAATGCCGTAGCAGAGCATTTTGATAGTGCCCGACAAACCATATCGAAACACATTCAGATTTTAACGGAATGTGAGGTACTTACACAGAAAAAAACGGGCAGAGAGATATACTACCATTTTAACCCCGAAAAAATGAAAGAAGTTGATGTTTGGCTGGAACGCTTCCGCAAGATGTGGGAAGAACGATTTGAACAATTGGATGACTTATTAAACGACTTATAAACAACAAACGCATGACAAACAATTTTGTGTTCAAAACAGACCTTGCTGCAAAGAAAATTCATGTAACCCGCGAATTTAACGCTCCAATTGAAAAAGTATGGAGAGCTTGGACAGAACCTGCCCTACTCGAGAAATGGGTAGTACTGAAACATTGGTCAGCCATAACCCAAATTATGGATTTTACGGTTGGTGGTGTATGGCTATATGCCATGGTTAGTCCAGATGGGCAGAAGCACTGGGTTTGGGCTCAGTTTACTGCAATAGACAACGGAAGTCTTATTTCGTCAATGGGCGCATTTTGTGATGGAGAAGGGAATCCGCTCCTTGATGGACCAAAATCGTATCGGGATACAAGATTCTCGGTGATTGAGGGCAATAAAACACAAGTAGATATGACAATTACTTTTGAGGAAGAATCTACTCTTCAAATGTTTGTTGAAGGAGGCTTTAAAGAAGGTATTTCTATGACTCTTACACTATTAGATGAACTACTTGCTTCAGAGTAAATATCGGAAGTTTTGTTTTTTCAGATACGCAATACGTTTAGTAGTATTCGTTTCTGACTTCTCCTGTGTAATATCAAAAAAATCTGGTTCTGAGAGGGTTATTATAACCCATTCCAGAACCAGATACTAGTTATTAATTATGCTACTTATTTAGCAGGAGTAATTACAATATTACGGTATTCGATTGGGCCGTGGTCTCCCTGAAAGAAAATCGGGCCGGGTTCGCCTTCATTGCTATCCAAAGCACCTCCGGTTATACCCGGAATTTCGTTTTTGTAGATAATGGTTTTACCATTTAATACCACTGTTACTACTCTGCCAACAAGTGTTATATCAAAACTTTGCCATTCTCCGGCAGGTTTAGCTGGCATTTCTAACGGAGCTATAAAACCATATACCGCACCCAGTTGGTCTTTTAGCGGGTCTCTTCCTTCGCTGTCAGTTACCTGCACTTCATAGCGGCCTCTTAAGTATACCCCGCTATTACTTTCTTTCGGATACCTGAACTCTACGTGTAGTTTAAAATCGTTAAATGTACGGGTAGTCCGAATATTAGAGCCTGATTTCGGGCTTTTCAATACACCATTTTCAACAATCCATTGGTTGGTAGGGCCTGTGGCTTCCCATCCGTCAAGATTTTTACCGTTAAAAAGTTTAATGGGTGCTCCCCAAACAGGTGTTCTTGTACTGTTTAATTTCGGCGCACGAACGGCCGTCCAGTTCAAAGTTTCACCTTTAGTTGTAATCATCGTTCCACTGAGTTTATCATCTTTCAAAACTCCTTCCACTATGATGTCTTTATCTATATTATCCCATTGTGGCGGAACCGAAAAAGATATTTTATCATCAGCAAAGTTAATACGCGAAATCGGTCTGGCACTTCCGCCGTCACCAACAAAATAGCCATTCAGGTATTTTACACCCGAATGATTAACTTCTAACCACGAAGGCACTTTTTTATCGCCTCTGGTAATGGTAATATCCCAACGGCCTTCAATGCTTTTAATGGGGGCTAACTGAGCCGATACACTTTGGCCAATAATTAAAAAAAAGCTAAAAATGCTGGCAATCTTTTTAAATCGAGTAGTCATTTCAGATATTTTTTGGTTGAATAAAAAGTTAAAGTAATATATTTATTAGTTGAAAATGCTCTTTTTGAAAAATTAAAATTTCAGTAGTAAAAAAGTCTTTTTTTACTACTACTTTAAAGGTAAGCACGGCCAAAGGTATAATCAATACTATATCGCCGCGTTATTGAGTTCAGGCATCTGGAATCTACCCTCAGTTATATACCAAAATCACAAATTTACTCTTAAATAATATTCAATTGGCAATAATATGAATAATAAAAAATTTCTGTTAGTATTTCTTTATTTTCTTACCGCCTGTACTTCAAACAAGACACAACAAATTGAAACAAATAAACAAACGGGTGTTGAACAACTTAAAAATGAAGACTTTGATTCATTTCTGAAAAGATTTTGTTCAGAGAAAGATTTTCAGCATAACCGAACCAGATTTCCATTAGTTAGTAAGTATTATGATGTTGATGCCGAAGAGCCTACAATTAAAGTTTTCCAGAAAGAAGAAGATGAGTTTTCGGACCTGAACAAGAAAGAATTTATAAAAAAAGTAACTAAAGAGAATCCTAAGAAATGTATACTGAATATCCAGATAGATGGCACAGGTATATATGTAGATTACATTTTTGAGTTAATAAATGGGCAATGGTTTTTAACTACAACGATTGACCAAAGTACTTAACTGTAAAGTATTGGCCTGAAATCAGGTTTTAATCGTGTCTGAAAACCCCTATTAATGCACCCATACAAATAAAAAACCATAAGGTTGTACCCAAGTGCTGGTAATGGCTTCGCTTAACCTGTTACTGTATAACAGCTTTGTGGCTGTAACAGATAAAAATTTCTTGTCAGAAATTAAAATTTATAGTCCTGCTTAAAAACATTTTTACACCTAGATTATTCTCCATATCTTCCCGAAATTTTTCAAAAGCGTTGATTAAAATTACACCTAAACATCTATGAGTATGGAATTTAAAGAAAAAGATGGCACTGTTAGTGTCATGAAAGGGTATTCCTATATGGCTGCAAGCCCTAATGCCGAAAACTATAAGCCCTCGTCAAAACTGAAAAAAAATGACCTACCTGAAAAAGTTGACCTTCGTCCGTACATGACAAAGGTTGAAAATCAAAAAACATTAAGTAGTTGTACTGCCAATGCTACTGCCGGAGCCTATGAATATCTGGCAAAAAAACACTTGAAAAACAGAGCTTTTGAAGTAAGCCGACTATTTGTTTATTATAATGCAAGGCTAAGAGCCAGTAGCCAGATAAAAGACAACGGCAGTTATATTCAGTATGCTATCGAAAGTTTACATAAACTAGGTGCTTGTACCGAAGAAAGCTGGCCTTACGATACTAAGAAAGTAAATGAGAAACCTAATACGGCCAATTATGAAGAAGCGGCCAACTTCAAAGTTCAGGAGTCAAAATCGGTTCCGACTGATTTAAATGCTTGGAAACAATGCCTTGCAGAAGGCTACCCGATTATTTTTGGTATTGCTCTTTTCAAAGGTTTCGATTCTTGTTCGCAAAATAAAGGTATTGTCCCAATGCCCTCACCAGACGAAGCTTCGCGTCAGTCGCACGGCTTACATGCTATGCTATGCGTAGGTTACTCAGAAGTTGACCAGATGTTTATTGTGCGTAATTCGTGGGGTGAACAATGGGGCGACAAAGGATATTGCTATATGCCCTATGAATATGTAATTAATTCTAAACTAAATATGGGTGATAGTTGGATGATTGCCAGAACTGCCCCTATTCCTGATTTTGAAGATACATGGAAAGACGATAAGCGTTCGGTGATAGATAATGGCAAAGGTTATGACCGCAACAAATTTGTAGTATATACCGAAGACGATTATGAAGACTTTGACGTATTTGACTCTATTGAAATGGTTGAGTATGAAGAAGAAGGCCCCGAAGAATATGAAGAGCTAGAATATGAAGATGCTGGCCTTTATGACGAGGAAGAAGGCGGCGAAGAAGAAGAGGAAGAATACGAAGAGGAGGAGGAAGAATACGAAGAGGAGGAGGAAGAATACGAAGAAGAAGAGGAAGAATACGAAGAGGAGGAGGAAGAATATGAAGAAGAGGAGGAAGAATACGAAGAGGAGGAGGAAGAAGGCGGTGAAGAAGAAGAGGAAGAATACGAAGAGGAGGAGGAAGAAGGCGGTGAAGAAGAAGAGGAAGAGTACGAAGAAGAAGGTGAAGAAGAATATGAAGAAGAAGGGGAAGAAGAAGGCGAAGAAGAGGGTGAGGAGGAAGCCGAAGAGGGAGGAGACGACGCCGAAGGAGAGGAAGAAGAAGAGTAAAATAAATAAGAGACTGTTCTTTTCGGGCAGTCTCTTATTTTAATATTGAATTTTACTTTAAATGATTGCTGTTATATTAACAATAACCCACGGCATATCAACGAGCAAGTATGCTACGCTTGAAAGGTTATCTTAACAAGCTAACCCCCATATTTAAACCAAAACCTGTGGTACGATACATAAATAAATCGCCCAGAGAATGGTGTGATGATAAAGATACCGATACAGTGGGTTCTAGCCATAAAGCCCAATGATTGGCAATGGCTTTGCTGAGTCGGTACCCTAGACGAGCCTGTAAAAGGGGCGTTTTTACATCCGACATCTGAAAACCAGCTTTCATGCCTAATGATATTGCCTGCATGGCGTATGTTTTATAAAGTACATCACTTTGGAGTTCGATATATTGCCAGTTCTGATTCTCAGTTTGTTTTTGTTCGTTTGGTGTAACTTGTATAGAATTACTATTTATGAGTGTAACGCTCTTTTGCTGTTCATCTATTACCCCATAGCTGATTCGGGATTTACCTGTAAAATAGCTGAATCCTGTTCGTAAATCTAGTTTTTTACCAAGCGGATATACAAAACCCAATTGCCCTGCAAAGCCCAAACGCTGAGATGCCCCACTAAAATTATTCACTAGCACCGCATCGCCCTTATTAGGCGAAAACATATAATAACTCAGGGTTGAGGTAACATTTACAAATATTTCGGTAGGTGGAATAAATACAAGTTTTTCTCTTTCTGGTACTTGTGGCTCTTCTGTTAGGGCAAGCGTTGGGGCTTCCAACGTTTTTTCATTAATTGGCAATCCTATCTCTTTAATTTTTAAAAAAGCTATATTCTGCCCTAAGGTATCTTTTTTTAAGATTACCGATGTGTTTTCCTGACTAAGTCCCTTTATATTATTGATATTATCTGCCTCAATGGTGTTAATAGCCAACTGTTCGGCATTAGCTGTTGGGAGTTCAGGGATTTGTTTACTATTTTCTTGCTTTGCTGCATTATTTGCAATACCAGAATCAGATGCCTGCTGCTGGCTACCTGATGCCGCAGGAGTTACTGCTACAATATTTATAGATGTTTTTTCTGGTTTAAGTTTATCAGATACTAAGTCATCGGCAATGCCTTTTGGGGTTTTCGTATCATTAAAATGTAGGGCTTTATTGCTGGAAGAGTGTGCATCAGGTACATTTTTTGGCTCATCCCCTTGCCCTTGTGCCGAAGTATTATCAGGGGTTTTCGTTTTTCCATTTGCTATGCCTACTTCTTTTGAATGCTCTTTTACGTTTGTGCTATTGTTACTGGATGAAGCAGTAACTTGGCCACCCACATTATGCGTAAGGGTATCATTTTTACTATCAAGGTTCGACACGAAAACATAAGCCCCTACCAGCAGCCCTAGCAAGATACCTGCCGCTATTCCAGCGGGTTTACGCATGGTATTCCACCAGATAATAATGGGGCGTTGCTTCTCAGGACTAATACGTGCCTGTATATTTTTCCATAGCAAATCATCAGGTATTTCCTCAAAATCCTGAAAACGCTTCCGATATTCGTTCTCTATATTTTCATCAAAATTTTCCATTTTTTTATAGCTAATCAATGGTTATCCCAATGAGTTGTAATTTTTTTTTAAGTACTTTCTTGGCAAAGAATAGTTGTGACTTTGAAGTTCCCTCTGATATTTTCAGCATTTCGGCTATCTCCTGATGTGTGTATCCATCTATCACATAGAGGTTAAATACCATTCTGGCCCCATCGGGTAATTCATTTACTAACTGGAGTAATTCCTGATTGCTTAGCTGTGCAATGACAGAATCACTCTGCCAGTCGTTTGAAGTAATTTCGGGGGCTTCGCTTACATCTACAAAATTGACTTTCTTATGATAATAATCTATACAAACATTTACCACTACCCGACGAATCCAGGCACTTAACTGCTCGGCACTACGTAATTCATTCAGATTCAGAAATATTTTCACAAAAGCATCCTGAAAAATATCCTCAGCATCTTCTCTGCTTTGTGCATACCTCCGACAAATGCCAAAAAAGCGACCCTTATACTGATGGTAAAGAGCCGCTTGTGCTTTAGAATCTTTTCTAAGGCACCCCTCTAGTAATTCTCGGTCACTTTTTGACTCCACAAAAGTCGGTATAGGTCTAAGCTAATAATGAAAAATAGATTTAGTGAATAGTTAAACATATTTGTACTTGATTCAAGCCCAATGATATGCTAACACTTGTTAAACTTGTTTTCCTGACAAAAGTGGCTTACGATGTTAGTTGAAATTTATAGTTACCTGAGCTTTTATGTAAAGTTTATCTGAGCGAAACAAACCATACTGAAAAGTCTGTTGCCCTTTCATTAACGTTGGTAATTTATACATAATTACTGGTCTGCTTCCAGTTGTTTTATCAATCCGTAAGGTTCCTACAATTGGATTACTTATAATTCTTAGTTCAGCATCTTTGTATAAAGCACAAACTTTATCGTTCTGCAATACATCAAGCATTAGCTCCGAATCAGGCACATAGCTAATAATATTAATAATATCATCAGTAATACCATTTACACATTCTGCCGACTCCGCTATTTTCAGTTCAACGGGTGCTACCGGATTCCTCTTGGTATTAATATTTACTCTGTAAAAAAAGAGGTCATCGCCTACATAGTCTTTTTCAGGAGTATAAACAATTTTCTGGTTTATTACCTCGGCTTTTCCATGTTTGGGAGCTATTTCTATTTTTAACGAATTATTATCTATTTTACTACAAGTACGGTCATTAATTAACACATTTAGTTCGATACTTTTTTCGGGTTCGGTTTTGGAATTATCGCCAAGTGTACCTGAGTAACAGGGTAAATCAGCCGGATTCGTCACAAAACTTATTTTTACCTCCTCTTTAACACTTGTGCCTGTTGTGGTTTTACCTTCAATTGCAAAAGCATCTGTCAGGGCGTTTTTATCGGTAGACCTATAAAAAATAAAACCATTTTCAATAAATCTAGCTTCGCCATGCAGTGGCATCTGGCTAATGCTCAGGGCAGTTGCATTTCTTAAACCTACAAAAGCCGTAGGGTCAATTGTTAGGTTGTTTTCCTGCAAGGTATAAAAAGTATTAGCTGGGTTTTCGTCTCCAGTGCTGGGAGCCAGCGCATCTTCCTTGGCTATATCACAGGATAAAACCATGCTTAATACAATGAATATAAATAATTTCCGAAGCATCTTTCTGGTTAATTATGTACTTGACTGATTCCCGACCCGAAAGGTTGTAATGAATATATTTTTTTTAATAATTATTTATTAAGATTTTCTGGCAGGCAATTTCCTGTGAAGTTGGCTGGCTAACTACTGGCAAATTTAATATTTCGATTGTACCTTTGCCTGATATTTCCTCGTTGTAGTATTCAGGTTCTTTTCTATACATTTATTTTTTTGGGCCTTACTCTCGAAAATCAAATATATTAAATTTTTAATCAATGTCGGTAGTTTTAGGGAAACTAGTCATTTCCATTTTTCTAAGTGTTATTACTTTTGTTCTGCTTTTTAGAAAAGAAAAATTAAGCCATTTCTTCGCCAAAAACAGTTCTGCAACTTTGTGGGTGGCGTGGGCTGGTTTAAGGCTCATTCCCTTTTTTGTTGTGTATGTAGGGCTTCATCTAGCGGTAAAGTCGGATGTTATCTTTTTCTATAATACAGCCAAGCTTGCCCTCGAAGGCTTTGTTGTGTATCGAGATTTCTGGCAGCCTTACTCACCGCTGTTTCCTTACTTTAATGCCTTAACACTCGCTATTATTGACTCGCCGAAGTCTATTATCTTTCTGATGATGGTTTATGAGCTAATTGCCATTTTTATTACCCGAAGTCTCGGAAACAAGCAAGGAAAGTCAGTTTTCTATCTCGTATTGTACCTCACACTTTCGGCTCCGTTTATTTTCCTCATTTTTGGCGGGCAGGAAGATATCTTTTTATGGCTATTTATTGCTTTAGCTATTAGTGTCTATCAGAAATCCAAGAATCCGTTATATATAGGGCTGGTTTTAGCTGTTGGGATTTTATGCACTAAAATACTGCTTATTATACCCATAGCTTTATTATTAATTTTTTCAAAAGCCAGAATCAAAATTCTGGCCGGATTGCTCATCATAGGAGTTCCTTCATTAGCCTGTATGCTTTATCTGGTTGGTGATAAAATTCTGGCTCCTTTGCAATTAGGCGACTTACCTTTTGCGCCAAATCTGGTGAGTGTTATCAGCCCGGTCATTGGCGGAATAAACCCGCAAAGCAAGCTACTAAACTGGGGCGGTTTGTTGATAATTCTACTAGGTGCGGGTTATTATTTAAGAAAACTGAAGTCTGGTAATGAAACTAACCTGCTTCTTTTTTCTTTTATTCTTACCAACATGATTACTATTATTGTACATAAAAATTCACTTCCTAATTATTTATATACAATTCTGCTGCCTGTAATTTTCTTTTTTGGAGAGCATTTCAAAACCCGTGAGTGGGTACTCATGCTTCTGCTGAATATTATCGGTGCGGTGCAGCCTTCGTTGTGGTACACGCTTGGAGGAGAATACTACGATTCGTTCAGTACTTTAACACCCTTACATTGGGTTGAATACACCCTGCAACTCGTTTATCTTGCTCTGTGCGTTTACTTTGTTCGTTTCCTGACCATGATAGGCTCAGGAGAAATAGAGGCAAACAATATTTTAGCTGATACTCAGGATTGATTTTGTTTGAGTTTTTCTTTTTTCTCTAACTCTTTGATTTTGAAATCGACCAGAAACCGGAACCAGAAACCTTGCAGGAAATGGAAAGTTCTGCCTGAGGCGGTATCTAAAAAACCCAGACGGATAATAAAGCGATAGAAGAAATAAATCATCGGGCGAATATATAAAGGCAGATTCCACCAGATTTTTTTTAAAAATGCTTTTCGTTCGTCGGGGTTTCCAAGCAAATTGGGTTTGAGGGTTTGCCCACGCAAGCCCCTTTTCCGCTGGAATTCTTCCTGTGCCGTTAAGTTACTATATCTGATTTGCTTGTGTAACCAGAAATCAATGTCATGTTCTTTTAGGTTGTCTTCAATCAGGACCTCTTTCCAGAGAATAGTTTTTCCGTTCACTATGAACCGATGGTCCATGTTTTCGTTCAGGTCTGACCACCCTTCTGTTCTACGGAACATTTTCAACATATAGAAATTTCTATATCCTCCGAATTTTAATCTTTCTCCCTGAAAATAATTATGCCTGTTAAAATATATTCCGTTTACATCTGCCGGAATTGTGGCATCTGAAAAAGATTTGAGCTTCTGATAAAGTTCGTCTGAAGGGTACTGGTCGGCATCTAAACCTACTATCCACGGCGTAGTAATAGGGCAGTTCTTTAAGGCAAAGTCCCATTGTTTCGGGTGATTTTCGAAAGGATTGGTTTTTACAATAGCTCCATGCGCTTCTGCAATCTGCACGGTATCATCCGTACTACCCGAGTCCACTATAAAAACCGGAACTCCCAGACCTGAAATTTTTGATAAAAGCCTTTTAATATGTACAGATTCATTGAAAGTCAGAATAATAATAGAGAGGTCGCTCATGATGAGATAATTAAATAAACCGATAGTCGAACCAGAATAAATTGCTTTTAGGTTAGCCATAAAAAAGCCTGTAAAAATAGCGAAATATCATTTTGCTATTTCTACAAGCCTGAAATAAATCTTGGTAGTTGTTTATTTGTTAGCTTATGCTAGCATTTATCAGTCAGATTTTTTGATAATTTTTTTCACGATTCTTTGCTGGTCTATTTCAAAAGTGAGCAAATACACGCCCTCAGGTAAATCTTTCAAAGTCAGGTTTGCCTGTTTGTCTATCAGCCATGTATGGATTATAATACCTCGGCTATCGTTCAAAGTAACAGGCACTTTTGTATGTATTGACACCGGTAATTGAACCGATAATACTTCTGTGACAGGATTAGGATATACCAAGATGTTTAACGGGGGCTTTTCTTCGGAAGACAAAATGTTTTCAACAATAATTTTTACCGGATTTGAAACTGCCTCACAACCGAATTTCTCTATTTTCAAGCTATAACTCCCGCTCTGGCTTACCTCCAGATTCGCCTGTGTAGCTCCAGCAATAGGCATGGTATCTTTAAGCCATTGAAAATTGACATCGGTGCAGCCTGTGGACTTAATAAGACTCTTTTCATTGACATAAACAATACTTTTATCGGCCGTAATAGCAGGTGGATTAAGCAATAAAAATTTGTTTGAGTTTTCTGGGGTGCAGCCTTTTAACGAAACCTCGTCGGTTATCTTAATACAGCCATCGTCTCTCACAATATAGCCTTTATATTTACCTTTATCTTTAATGAATAATTCGTTGGTATTAGCATTTTTTAAAATTGTGTCGTTTCTCATCCAAGTGTAAGTATACTTTGCATTATAGCCCACAAATATCTTGAATGAATCGACTACACAACCAGAACCTGCATAAGCATATCCCAGATTAAGATTTACTTCGGGCTTTTTATTATATTCGATAAATGAATTGTAATTACAAACGGTGGTTTTATCTTCTAACAGGTATTTCACCGAGAATGTATAATAACCTCCTTTGGTTGCGAC
The DNA here is from genome assembly GCF_037153985.1 of Emticicia sp. 17c. Lineage (NCBI taxonomy): Bacteria > Pseudomonadati > Bacteroidota > Cytophagia > Cytophagales > Leadbetterellaceae > Emticicia > Emticicia sp. 17c. Next base: position 190,421 of record NZ_JBBAYI010000007.1, on the reverse strand, counting down.
ATAATAAGGTTCTGTTGCTTCGGGTATGTCTGTACCGTCCAGACGCCATACAATGCTTTGGAACTCATATTTTTGCATAAATGCGTCACTTACTTTTAATAAAGCCTTACCATTGCATACATCTTCAGTTTTTTCAATAGGTAATGATTTTGGGAAGTCTTGTGGGGTAAGTTTGTATTTACCCGAAATATAAACCTGATTTTCGTTCGGGAAATAGACACTCACCTGATATTCTCCGGTTGTAACTGGGCTGAAATGATTTCTGGTGGAATCGTTTACGAGAACACCATTTAAAAACCATTGATACAATACCGGTTTGTTTGGTTCGAGGGTACATTTTAGTAAAGGCCCTGGTTTACATGGGTCACCGTCCTGATTATAAATCAATTGTGTAATGCCAACCGCAACAGCATTTCGGACTGTTATTTCATTTGATTCTTTTACTATGTTGCCTAGCCGTTCTTTTACTTTATAAACGCCTTCCTGATTGTAAGCGATGCTCGTGCCATCGTTAGTTATCTGTTGCTCATTTCGATACCACTCTAACTGGCTACCCGCCATCGTTGTTTTTGTGGTAAGCCTTTGTGTGGTATAATTAACGGCAAGTATCAAAGCAGGCCCAGAAGAAGGCGAATAAATGCCTATACTGTTCGATTTTTTTGTACAACCTTGAGTAGTATTGCTGACCAATTGTAACGAATAATACCCTTCTTCTTTTGGAACAAACTGTTTTTCATTGGCTTTACTTATTTTTTCACCATTTTTATACCATTGGTAAATAAGTTCTTTATCAGCAATAATATTTTCGGTTCCTTGATAAGCTGTTTCAACTACTCTGTCGATTATCAGGCTTTCACCAAATTTCTTTATCAGAAGGGGCTGGCTATTACACGCATTTATCTCTGTTTTTTCAATCATAAAACCTGTGTCATTACGAGACCCATTAATGCGGGTATAGTTTTGCGCTCCTCCTACAATTCGTAATAACCCTTTTGTATCAATAACCATTTCGTTCCAATAAGCTACCCCTCCCCCATCTGACACGGAGTATTTTCTGGCATAGCTTAAACTGCCATCAGCTTTATACTTCAAGAGGTAATAAATCGGAAAAAACTCAGGAACTAGCTTGGTTTCAGTATCAACATTCAGGAAACCGCTTATAACGCCATACAGGTATACATCGCCTGAGGCATTCACTTGCAGGGCATCCATCAGTTGATGTTTTGGCGTAGCGGTTGACGCCCCGCCAAAAGGCATATTTTTTACCCATTCTACCTGCCCGTTTGTACTTTTTACTTTCGTAAGAAAAATATTCCGACTATCGGCAGGAGCTGATTTTACCTGTAAACTTCCAAAATACGCTTCATTCGAGGCTAGCCCTGCCAGAAATATATTCCCATCATTATCGACTCTGATATTATGGCATTCATCGTCCTGACTACCCCCAATTGTTTTTGCCCACAATACCTCACCATTTAAATCATATTTAGCATAAAATATATCTTTCATACCTGCCGACTGTAAGGCAACCCCGTTACCGAATTGCACATTATCCTGAAATTCACCAGCAAGCAAAAGTTCATTGGCAGTGTTAACACTTATTGCATTTAAATTAGTATTTGATGGAAACATTTTTACCCAGACTACCTTACCCGCAGTACTTAATTTTAATAAATATGACAATGATTCGCCATTGGTATTTGTCAGTAATGGATTGCTATCTATCTTAAAATCGGCCTGATACCTCCCTAAAATATACAAATTACCTGTTTTGTCAATTTCAGGTTTAAACTCACCGTTATCGCTAATGCCTTCACTTGTTTTTTCCCAGAGTAAAGTACCATCCGGCGCATATTTTGTAATAAACATTTCTCCTGTTGGTGAATCGTTACTGATTAATGAGTTTTTCTGAAACCGACCTGTCACATATATGTTATTGGTAGCATCAATTACCACATGTGCTTCTGTGTTAATATTCTTTATATTTAAGGGTTTAATTTTTAACCACAGTACTTCTTTTCTTTCGTTTATTTTAGCAGTAAAAGCCCCGTTTACTCCTGACATAGTATATTGTTTCTGATTAATTACCAGTAAACCCAATGTGTCGCTTGCTGTTTTTTCTTTATGATAATACCCTGTTACGAGGATATTTGATTCTTGGTCGATAGCCATGCTTGTAACGTAACAACCAGAATTAGCACCATCTACCCTGAACTGAATATCTTGTTGCGCCCAGCATGTTTGAAAAAACACGAATGAGAAAAAGCAATATCGGAGTATTTTGCTCATGTAAAAGTTTTTATTTGTAAACATATACTATACTTTAAATGCAGGATAAAAAAAATTATTGCCTTACAACACTTGTATTGACTGTATATACGAATAAAAAGTTGGAATAAAAACAATAAAAAAAGCCTCAGGCAAACTACCTGAGGCTTTTAGTATACGTAAGAAGTTCTTATGCTTCTTTTTTGTCTTCTTCTGAAGCAGGAGTTTCATCCTGAGCAGGTGCTGCGTCGGCTACTTCTGTTGCTGTTTCAGCTACTGGAGCGGCTTCTACTACTTCTGCAGATGACTCACCATCTGTTGCAGTAGCTTCAGCTTTTTTACCGCCACGACGGCTACGACGAGTTTTCGTAGTTTTTTCTTCAACTGCTGTCAATAATGCTTCGTTGTAATCAACCAATTCAATTAACGCTACTTCCGCATTATCACCAAAACGAGTACCTAATTTAATGATACGCGTGTATCCACCATTACGGCTAGCTACTTTCTCAGCGATTTCTCCGAATAGAGTTTTAATTGATTCTTTATCTTGCAAATAAGCAAAAACTGTACGACGAGAGTGCGTAGTATCGTTTTTTGATTTTGTAATTAATGGCTCAACATATTTACGCAATTCTTTAGCTTTTGCCAAAGTTGTTTCAATACGTTTGTGTTTGATTAACGAAATCGCCAAATTTTTCAATAACGCATCTCTGTGCGAGTGAGTTCTACCTAAGTGATTGGTTTTGTTACCGTGTCTCATTGTAATAATTTTCGTAAGTAACGGTCAGAGCAACCTACGCAGTCTTGGTTATTCCACCTATTACGATTAATAATTGTTTTATTCGAATACTGCGGTTTCGATTATACAAAAAATTCCCCTCCTGAATATCAGAGATACAAGGAGGGGAAAGAAATTAGTATCAATCTTCGTCTAATTTATACTTTGTTACATCCATGCCAAAGTGTAAACCTTTGTCGGCTACTAGTTGCTCAAGCTCAGTCAATGATTTTTTACCGAAGTTACGGAATTTCATCATGTCTGCTACTTCTAATCTTGCAAGGTCGCCTAGTGTACGAATATCCGCCGATTTCAAACAGTTATACGCACGAACTGACAAGTCAAGGTCTTGAAGTGAAGTTTTCAACAGCTTACGCATGTGTAGGAATTCTTCATCAACAATATTATCTTCGTCATCCTTCTTGGTATCGAATACCATGTTTTCGTCGGTGAATTTCAAGAAGTGTTGAATCAAAATATGAGCAGCTTCTTGCAGTGCTCTTTCAGGGTGGATTGACCCATCAGTTTTGATTTCAAGCAATAATTTTTCGTAGTCAGTACGTTGTTCTACGCGGGTATTTTCGATACTATACTTCACATTTTTAATAGGAGTATAGATAGAGTCAACTGAAATAAAACCAATAGGCAAGTCGTTTTGTTTATGCTCTTCAGCAGAAACATAGCCACGTCCTTTATCAACTATAATATCAATTTCGATGTCCCTTTGGTCGTCTAAACGAGCAATTACCAAGTCAGGATTTAAAATTTGAAAGCTTTGTGTGAATTTCCCGAGGTCACCCGCAGTTAAGACACTTTGATTTTTAATTCTGACGGTAAATTTATTATCTACATAATCAGATACTTTTTTGAAACGAACCATTTTGAGATTCAAGATGATTTCCGTCACATCATCCACAACCCCTTCAATGCTCGAAAATTCGTGTAGTACCCCCGGAAATCTCACAGCCGTGATTGCATAACCTTCCAGAGAAGACAACAAAATACGGCGTAGGGCGTTTCCGATGGTCACACCATACCCTCTTTCAAGTGGTTTAAACTCGAAAAAGCCATGGAAGTCGTCTGCTTTTTCCATGACGACCTTGTCAGGCATTTGAAATGCTAATATTGACATACGTATGCAGTGTGTTTGTTTTCGTTAACGAAAAAGGTAGTTAGCTAACCTACCAATAAAAAAACGTAGCTGTGCCACTACCGCAAATTGCGGCAATGGCACAACTATACGACAAATATTATTTGTTATATAACTCGACGATTGCTTGCTCGTTGAAGTTTTCAGGAATTTGGTCACGCTCAGGGAAGTTGATAAATTTACCAACTAGTTCAGCGTTATCCCACTCTAACCAGTTATAGCGTTTTGCATTACGAGCTTTTAAACTATCGGTAATAGCTACAAGTGCTTTCGATTTTTCACGAACACCTACTAGCTGGCCCGGTTTTAATACTAATGATGGAACGTTTAACACTTCACCATCAACAGTAATATGACGATGTGTAACCAATTGGCGGGCTGCACGACGTGTTGGAGCAATACCTAAGCGATAAACGGTGTTATCAAGGCGAGCTTCACATAATTTAAGAAGGTTTTCACCTGTACGGCCTTGTTTTACTGAGGCCAAATGGAAAAAGCGAGCAAACTGGCGCTCCAATATACCGTAAGTATATTTTACTTTTTGTTTTTCGATCAATTGTTGACCGTACTCTGATTTTTTACCTTTACGTCCTTTACCGTGTTGGCCAGGAGCATAATTTTTTTTGCTAAGTGCTTTGCTTGGGCCCATTACTGGTTCACCAAACTTTCTTGAAATTCTTACTTTCGGACCTGTGTATCTTGCCATTTTTGTTTGAGTTAATAGAAGTAAAGATTGATTAGCCCCAATGTCCAAACTATCAATCCATATAGCTAATCACAGCTATTTTTACTTCTGATGCCTTCATTACACGAATGAGGCTTTGGTTTTATTATTAAATTAAGAAACAGAAGAATGAAAACTTAAAACTTATTGCCTAAATAAACGAAAAATTTTCGGCATTATTTTAATTTTTTTTCACTCTTCTGCTTTTACTATACTCTTCTGCGTTTTGGAGGGCGGCAACCATTGTGAGGAAGAGGAGTTACGTCAGTGATTGACGTTACTTCAATACCTGTACTTTGGATAGTACGAATGGCTGATTCACGACCAGCACCCGGGCCTTTTACAAATACTTCAGCCTTACGCATACCTGCATCATAAGCAACTTGCGCACAGTTTTGCGAAGCCATTTGAGCGGCATAAGGGGTATTTTTCTTCGACCCTTTGAATCCCATTTTACCAGCCGAACCCCAAGAAATTACTTGACCTTGGCTATTGGTAACTGAGATAATGATATTATTAAATGAAGCTTTGATATGTACTTGGCCTACTGGCTCAACAACTACAACTCTTTTTTTAGCTTTATCTTTTCTTTTAGCTTGTGCCATTTTGACAAAACAGTGTTAAATGATAGGCAATACAGAAACACCTGTATTCTGTTCGATTTTACGCCCGCAATTGTAAAATCCTGTTTAGTATCTTAACAAAGATACAGGGGTACTCCCGTTCGGGATTACTTAGTAGCTTTTTTCTTGTTTGCTACAGTCTTACGCTTACCTTTGCGTGTACGTGAATTGTTTTTGGTACGTTGACCACGTAGTGGTAAACCTTTACGATGGCGAACGCCACGGTAGCAACCAATATCCATTAAACGTTTAATGGCAAGCTGCACTTCAGAACGCAACTGACCTTCTACAGTCATTTCTTCACTAATAATACTACGAATAGCATTAGCTTCTGCGTCGTTCCACTCTCCGGCTTTTTTGTCTAAGCTAATGTTAGCTTTTTCCAAAATTTTCTGCGATGAGCTACGACCAATACCGTAGATGTACGTAAGGGCGATTTCGCCTCTTTTTTTGTCTGGGATGTCAACACCTGCAATCCTCATAGATAATTAACCTTGTCTTTGTTTAAACTTCGGATTTTTTTTGTTAATAACGTAAATTTTACCCTTACGACGGATAACTTTACATTCAGCACTACGCTTCTTTACTGACGCTTTAACTTTCATAATCTAATGAATTACCCCTAACCCCGCAAGGGAATTGTGTACGAAAGTTTTCATGTTTTGGGGTTATAAATAAACATGAATTTTCTATAAAATAATTCACTTCATTATAGATTAGCCCTTTGAGGCTTCAGCCGAAGCACAAAAAACTATTTATAACGATATGTAATTCTTGCTTTAGTTAAATCGTAAGGAGACATCTCGAGCCTTACTTTATCGCCGGGCAGGATACGAATGTAGTTCATTCTCATCTTGCCTGAGATATGAGCAATTAACTCATGCTTGTTCTCCAGACGCACACGAAACATGGCGTTTGAAAGAGCTTCAGTTATGATGCCATCAACTTCGATATTTGCTTGTTTTGCCATATATTTTAAATTGCGCAAAAAATGTTTCGTTACTTCTTAAGCGCTAACTCTCCTATGCAACTGTTAAATTTTTCTTTGCCAGTACTGCTTCAATGTACTCAAATGTGGTGAGTGCCTCGCCGGCTCCTTTTCTTACTACTATTGTATGCTCGAAATGGGCGGCTTGCTTACGGTCTTCGGTGCGTATTGTCCAGTTATCATTTTCCTGTACTACACTTCTACGGCCTAAGGTAATCATGGGTTCAATGGCCAGAACCATTCCTTCCTGTAACTTTGGCCCATTTCCGCGTTTACCGAAATTAGGAACTTCTGGAGCTTCGTGTAGAAATTTACCTACCCCATGCCCTACTAACTCGCGTACAACACCATATCTGAATTTCTCAGCATGTTCTTGAACGGCAAAACTGATGTCTCCTACCCGATTGCCGGCTTTGGCTTGTTCAATGCCTTTATATAGAGACTCATACGTGCGTTTTAGTAAATCGGCAACTTCTTTTGCTATTGGGCCTACGGGATAAGTATAAGCACTGTCGGCATGATACCCATCTTTATAAACACCACAGTCAATCGAAACTATGTCTCCTTCCTTCAACACACGGTTGCTTGGTATTCCGTGCACAACTACGTCATTTACAGAGATACAAAGCGAACTTGGGAATTTAAGACCACCAACGTCATATCCAAGAAATGATGGGTGCGCTTTGTGGTCTTTAATATATTCTTCCGCTACTTTATCTAATTCTTTGGTCGAAATGCCTGGTTCTATTAACTTGGCTACTTCTGCATGAGCTTTTCCTAGAATCTGTCCGTTGTTTCGGATAATTTCTAACTCTTCTTCCGATTTCAGATATATGATTCTATCGCGTTTACTCATAACTTTACCTCCTGATTACATAGATACTGTTGATACCGTCTGACGTCCCTGAATACGACCTGATTGCATCAAGCCTTCATAACGTTTCATGAGCAGGTAGCTTTCAATTTGCTGCAAGGTATCAAGTACCACACCTACCAGAATCAAAAGTGAAGTACCACCAAAGAATGATGCAAAGCTTTGTGTCATTCCTAATAGACCTGCCAATGCTGGTAGAATTGCAATTACTGCTAGCAAAACACCCCCTGGTAAAGTAATTCTGTCTAAAATATTGGCAATGTAATCAGAAGTAGGTTGTCCGGGTTTTATTCCTGGAATAAATCCACCGCCACGTCTCATATCATCAGCAATCTGATTAGGGTTAATCGAAATAGCTGTATAGAAGAATGTGAAGCCTATGATTAATATCGCATAAATTAAACAATACTGCCATGAAGTTGGGCTATTCATGATAATTGACCAATTCTGGAAAGTATCACTTTTTGTACTTTCAGCCAGATAGTTCAGAACCAACCCCGGAATAAACATCAATGCTTGTCCGAAAATGATTGGCATAACCCCTGCAATATTCAGCTTTAGAGGCAAATATTGACGTTGACCTGACACTACTTTATTTCCTACAATTTGTTTGGCATATTGTACTGGAATCCGGCGTGTAGCTTGTGTAATGGCTACTGCAAAAAGTACTACCAAGAACAAACCTACGATTTCAATAATAAAGAATAAAATCTGGCCACTTCCTGCTCTTGTTTTAGCCTCTCCGATAATAGCACCTGGAAGCCTTGACACAATTCCAATCATAATCATCATTGAAATTCCGTTTCCGATTCCTTTTTCAGTCATACGCTCACCAAGCCACATACACATAATAGTTCCGGCAACAATTAATAATACAGAACTAAAATAGAACAGACCTTGGCTCACCATGATTGCATCAGTAGGAATGGTAGTCTGAACATAGGTAAAACCTTGTGCGGCTGCAACTGCAATAGTTAGCCAGCGTGTAATTTGGTTTAATTTTCTGCGTCCTGACTCTCCTTCTTTCTGTAATTTACTGAAATAGGGTAAAGCTAGTGTTAATAACTGAATCGCAATTGATGCTGAGATATAGGGCATAATACCCAGAGCCATAATTGAGGCTTTGTTAAAAGCACCACCAACCAACGTATCTAACAGCCCTAACAAGCCGTTACCTGCTGTTAAATTTTTCAGTTTATCTATATCAACACCCGGTAAAACCACATGTGATCCGATACGGAAAATAACTATTATCAATAGAGTTTGAAGAATACGTTTCCTCAATTCCTCGATTGACCAAATGTTCTTGAGTGTTGTAATAAATTTGTTCATTTTGTTAGGAAAAACAAGGCTTTTAGATGAAATTATTCAGCTCTACCGGCGTTAAGTTTATCCTGCAATGCTTTTAACTCGTCCCACTTGCCATCACGAGCTAATTCAGCTTGTTCAGCCCATGTAGTTGGGTCATGCATCGCAAATTTTGAACCTGCTGCATCCAGGATTTCTTTCACTTTTTCCGCTGGTGTTGCTGCTAAATCTGCAAAGGTAACGATTCCATCTTTAATAAGCAAGTCTGCTATTTTCGGACCAATACCTTCAATTAATTTTAAATCATCTCCTTCAGCTGTTTTTTTAGCTTTCTTAGGTTTAGCTTCAGCTACAACTTCTGTTTGTACAGCTGGGGTTGCTGCAATTACAGATGCAGAAGCTGCTGGGTCAAATGTTGCGTCAACTGTTGCCGAGCCACCTGCTTTTTCAATAGCGGCAATAGCCGATGCTGAGAAAGCGTTAGCTTTTAACTCAATGGCTGCAGTTAGCTCGCCACGTCCTAAGATTTTCACAAGGTCTGATTTCGAAGTCAAACCATTGTTATATAAGAAGCCTAAATCAATATTTTTCACACCTGTTTTATCAAACAATGCCTGAATAGTATCAAGATTGATGGCTTTGAACTCTACTCTGTTAATATTTTTGAAACCAAACTTAGGTACACGACGTTGTAATGGCATCTGACCACCTTCAAAACCACGTTTTTGGCTATAACCAGCACGAGATTTTGCACCTTTATGACCACGTTTTGCGGTACCACCACCACCAGAACCATGCCCACGGCCTACTCTATCATTTGCTTTAACTGAACCTTTTGCAGGTCTTAATGCACTTAATTTCATTGTAATTTCGATTATTTTAATCGGTTAAACATACGCAATTCCGACTTTCGGAATCACTCGGCTTTGCCTACCCCAACCCCTTACGCGGGGAGAAATAATTATGCTTCTTCAATCACTAACAAGTGTTTTACCTTGTTAATCATGCCTTGCATAGCTGGGTTATTTTCTTTTTCTACAGTACGATTAAGTTTGCCAAGACCTAGAGCAGCGATGATGCGCTTTTGTACTTCTGGTCGGCCAATTGTACTTCTTACCTGAGTAATTTTTACCTTTGCCATTTTTTTATTTGCTGCGAGCCATTGGCTTCAAGCTGCAAGCATAAGCATTTGGGCTTCTGGCTTACGGCTAAAAGCTTGACGCTATTATCCGTTGAATACTTTAGTCATTTTAACACTACGTTGGAACGCTACTGCATGAGGCGCACGCATTTGGCTAAGCGCATCGATTGTAGCTTTTACCACGTTATGTGGGTTTGACGAACCTTTCGATTTCGCCAAGACGTTATGGATACCGGCTGCCTCTAATACGGCACGCATCGCACCACCGGCAATAATACCAGTACCAGGAGCTGCAGGTTTAACAAATACAAAACCACCTGAGAATTTACCGTGAATTTCGTGAGGTACAGTATCGTTAATTACAGGTACAGATACAAGGTTTTTCTTAGCATCTTCGATAGCTTTTGCAATAGCGTCAGTTACCTCATTTGCTTTACCTAAACCTTGGCCTACCACACCTTTACCGTCGCCTAAGACAACGATTGCCGAGAAACTAAAACGACGACCACCTTTCACCACTTTGGCTACACGGTTAATGGCTACAACTCTTTCTTTAAGTTCTGCCTCGTTTACTTTTGCTTTATTCATTGATTGAGAATTGCAAGATTAGAATTTCAAACCGCCTTCTCTGGCACCGTCGGCCAAGGCTTTAATGTTACCATGATACAAATAACCGTTACGGTCAAACACACAAGAGCCGATACCTTTTTCAGTAGCGATTTCAGCAAGTTTTTTACCAACTTCTTTTGAGTTGTCAACTTTCACACCTTTCAATCCTAGAGTTGATGTTGATGCTGCTGCTAAAGTAACGCCTTGGGTGTCGTCGATTAACTGAGCGTATATGGCTGTATTTGAGCGAAACACCGTTAAACGTGGTCTTTCAGGTGTTCCTGAAACCTTGCTACGGATGCTCCACTTAATTTTTTGTCTTCTATCAGTTTTTACACTTGACATTGTTGTAAATATTTTAAGACTTTGAAATGAATTTCGCTGCCTGTATATCTAATGATTATTTCTTCTTACCTGAGGTTTTACCAGCCTTGCGACGAACAACTTCACCAACAAAACGAATACCTTTTCCTTTATAAGGCTCAACTTTACGTAGACCTCTGATTTTTGAAGCTACAAGGCCAATCAGTTGTTTGTCTGTACCTTCAAGTGTTACAAGCGGGTTTTTACCTTTCTCCATGGCTGTTGTTACTTTCAATTCTGAAGGTACAACAAAGTACACGTTATGAGAAAAACCTAAGCTAAGGTCTAATACGTTTCCGTTATTAGAGGCTTTGTAACCTACCCCAACAATTTCCATTGAAGTTTTGTAACCTGTACTTACACCAATAACCATGTTATTGATTAAAGAGCGATACAAACCGTGCAATGCTTTGTGGCGTTTTTGTTCGGTTGGTCTTTCAACTTTTAATTCGTTGTTTTCAACACCTACTTTGATATCAGCATCAACTTTCTGAGTAAGGGTTCCTTTAGGGCCTGTTACAGTAACAACGTTTGATTCATCAACTGTGATAGTAACTCCACTTGGAAGAACAACTGGCTTTTTACCAATTCTTGACATTTTTTGTTTGAGTTTAAGGCTTCATGACACTTTCGCTGAGAGGCGAGTTATCAAGAGCGGTCAACAATTCATTTAATTATGTTGCAGAGATGCCGCAACGAGAGATTTAAGGGTATTAACAGGTTATTAACCTATTAATACACATAGCACAATACTTCACCACCTACTTTCAATGAACGGGCTTCTTTGTCTGTCATTACACCTTTAGAGGTAGAAACGATAGCGATACCTAATCCATTCAATACACGTGGAATTTCAGTTGTACCTGCGTATTTACGTAAACCTGGTTTTGAAACACGTTTCAATTCTACGATTGCAGATTGTTTCGTAACCGGATTGTATTTTAACGCAATTTTGATAACACCTTGTGGAGCTGTTTCTTCGAATTTATAGCTTTGAATAAAACCTTTATCGTACAGTACTTGTGTAATCGCTTTTTTGATGTTTGAAGCAGGAATTTCTACCACTCTGTGACGTGCCTTGATGGCATTTCTGATTCTGGTAAGGAAGTCTGCTATTGGATCCGTTGTAATCATTTTGCTGTTTAATTTTGGATACCTAAGCCAACATTGAGTAGTATCGCGAGCGCGACTTTCTCAATTGGGCTGCAAAATTAGAAAATATTTTTAATAAATAGTATATAAATAAGCAATTATTATTTAGCAGAATTTTAGATTTCTTGAATAAAGACTATTTATTCAAGAAATTCTCCTAAACAATTTTACTTATCTTACCAAGATGCTTTAGTAACACCCGGAATCAAGCCTTTACCTGCCATTTCGCGGAAGGTAACACGGTTGATACCGAACTTACGCATATACCCTCTTGGACGACCCGTCAATTTACAACGGTTATGTAATCTAACCGGAGAAGCATTGCGAGGTAATTTATCCAAGCCAAGATAATCGTTAGCTTCTTTCAAAGCGGCACGTTTAGCTGCATATCTTGCTACTGTTGCCTCTTTTTTTCTATCTCTTGCTTTTATTGATTCTTTTGCCATTGTCTGACTATTGATTAAGCTGTTTTCAGAAACTTAATTCTTTGTGATTATTTCTTTTTGCTGCTTGCAAATGGAAGACCCATTGCTTTTAATAATTCGTAAGCCTCGGCGTCGGTTGGAGCCGATGTTACGAAGGTTATATCCATCCCCTGAATTTTAGAGATTTTATCAATTGAAATCTCAGGGAAAATAATTTGCTCTTTAATACCAAAGGTATAGTTTCCGCGTCCGTCAAAACCTTTATCGCTGATACCTTGGAAGTCTCTCACACGTGGAAGCGCAATTGCACACAGGCGGTCAAGGAATTCGAACATTTTATCTCCGCGAAGGGTTACTTTTACACCGATTGGCATATTTTCACGAAGTTTGAAGTTAGAAACCGCCTTTTTTGATAGGGTTGCTACTGCTTTCTGACCTGTGATATTTGTAATTTCTTCTAAGCTGCTGTCGATTAGTTTTTTATCGCCTGTTGCAGCACCTACACCACGGTTTACTACGATTTTTTGCAACACAGGAACCTGCATTACTGATTTGTACCCAAACTTTTCTTTCAAAGCTGGTACTACTTCTGTTGTATATTTGTCTCTTAAACGTGCCATTTTTTTGAATCGCTTTTATGAGGATTTCCGACCCTCACGTATTAATCCGGTTTCACAACCAGACATGGATACCTTATATAAACTTACCTGTTTCTTTAGAGAAACGTTGTAATTTGCCTTTGTCGTTTTCTTTACGACCAGTACGTGTAGGTTTTCCTGTTGCAGGGTCAACCAACATTACGTTACTGATATGAATTGAACCAGCAAATTCACGGATTTCACCCTGAGGGTTTTGTGCTGAAGGTTTCACGTGTTTTTTCTGAATGTTTACGCCTTCTACAACTACACGTTGTTTTTCTGCGTTAACCTCAGTTATTTTACCACGTTTACCTTTAGAATTACCTGCAATCACCTCAACTGTGTCGCCAGTGCGTACGTGTTGTTTCTGTTGCTTATTGAATTTTCTTTCCATTACTTTTAAATTTGAAAATTTGAATAGTTGAGCATTGAACAAAGTTGCTGGTGCATCTTTGTTTCAATGGCGGGCTAGGTTTCTGCCTAACGTACCGCTTTCAAATTAAAGAACTTCAGGAGCCAAAGAAACGATTTTCATGAATTGTTTCTCACGTAATTCACGTGCAACAGGTCCGAAAATACGAGTACCGCGTGGCTCGTCTTGGTTGTTTAATAATACTACTGCGTTGTCTTCAAAACGTATGTATGAACCATCTTTGCGACGAACCTCTTTGGTGGTTCTTACTACGACAGCTTTCGATACTGTACCTTTCTTCATGTTTGAAGAAGATAAGGCCGATTTTACTGATACGACAACTTTGTCACCAATAGAAGCATAACGTTTGCCTGTTCCGCCTAATACACGGATCACAAGCACTTCTTTTGCTCCACTATTATCGGCAACACCTGCTCTTGATTCTTGCTGTAACATTGTCTTAATTTGTTGGCTATTAGCTATCAGGCTAACAGCTATTAGCTTTAAATTACTTCGCTTTTTCTACGATTTCTACTAGTCTCCAATTCTTATTCTTGCTCAATGGGCGAGTTTCCTGAATCTTAACGGTATCACCGATACCAGCTTCATTGTTCTCGTCATGGAACATGAATTTCTTGGTTTTGAGCATGAACTTTCCGTATTTCGGATGTTTCAATTTACGAACTACCGCTACAACGCCAGATTTATCCATCTTGTTGCTAACAACCGTTCCGATACGCTCTTTTCTAAGATTTCTTTCCATTGTTCTTTACTTAATTCCTGATGTTCAGGGTATTTAATTATTAACGGGCATTCAATTCTGTCAACATTTGAGCAATCAATCTACGAGATTGACGAATACGCATCGGATTCTCGATAGGCGTGATAGCATGAGCAAACTTCAATTTGTTGATTCTGTCTTTTTCGACAGCGATGTTTTGCTTCAACTGCTCAACTGACAATGCTTGGATTTCTGACTTTTTCATTTTATTATTGAATGAATGAATGAGTAAAAAATAAAGGTCTCATTCAGGTTACTATCCTAAGGTTTTACCCTTCAGATTATTCTGCGTTTTCCTGATAATCTCTGCGTACAACAAATTTTGTTTGTACTGGCAATTTCTGAGCTGCCAAACGAAGAGCCTCAGTAGCAACTTCTAAAGGTACACCTGTTGCTTCGAAAAGAATAGTACCTGGTTTTACGCTAGCTACCCAATACTCTGGGGCACCTTTACCTTTACCCATACGTACTTCGAGTGGCTTTTTAGTGATAGGTTTATCAGGGAAAATACGAATCCAGACCTGACCTTCACGTTTCATTGCACGGGTAACCCCGATACGAGCTGCCTCAATCTGACGAGCAGTGATTCGACCCGGCTCTAAAGATTTGATAGCGAATGTTCCGAAAGCAATCTCGTGTCCACGAGTAGCAAGGCCTTTAATCCTGCCTTTTTGCTGTTTACGGAATTTGGTTCTTCTTGGTTGTAACATGACGCTATTATATTTTCAGCACTGCTGTGCTTCGTTTCAAGTTTCAAATATTTTAAGTTTCAGGAGTAAAATTTCGGTAGTTGAAATCTGGCTACCTGAAACTTAAAAAATTTATCTCTTATTATTACCTTTATTATTGTTGCGATTTCCGCCACGGTTGTTACGGTTACGGTCTCTGTCGCCGCCTCTGTTGTCATCGCCTCTACCACCACCTCTTCTATCATCACGTCCGCCACCTCTACGGTCATCGCGTCCGCCACGTCTATCAGATGCTGATGCACCACCTTCGCCACCTCTTTCATTAGCCGGAGATTGAGCACCACCTGCTGGAGTCAAATCACGTTTACCAAATACTTCGCCTTTGAACACCCATACTTTAATACCGATTTTACCGTATACTGTAAGGGCTTCTGATACTGCATAATCAATATCAGCACGAAGTGTATGAAGCGGGATACGTCCTTCTTTGTACATCTCGTTACGGGCCATTTCGGCACCTGCCAAACGACCACCCAATTTCACTTTGATACCTTGCGCACCAACACGAACAGCGGCTTGAATTGCTTGTTTCATGGCACGGCGGTAAGAGATACGGGCTTCAAGTTGTTGAGCGATTGATTCACCAATCAATTTAGCATCCAACTCAGGGCGTTTGATTTCGTAGATGTTGATCTGAACGTCTTTGCCGGTCAGTTTTTTCAACTCTTCTTTAATCTTATCTACTTCATTACCACCTTTTCCGATTACAACACCTGGGCGTGCTGTATGGATGGTAAGCGTGATACGCTTTAAGGTACGCTCGATAACTACTTTCGAAATCGCGCCTTTTGGAATACGTGCTGCCACGTACTTACGAATTTCTTGGTCTTCGACAAGTTTTTCGGCAAATGTTTTGCCACCATACCAGTTAGATTCCCAACCTCTGATATAACCAAGTCTAAGACTGACAGGATTTACTTTTTGTCCCATTACTTATTATTTTCTTAGGTTTTACGACTTCATCGTCGTAGTAAGTGATGCGATACGAGTAGTATATCGTTCGCTTATTAATAATTAAACTGCACTATCAACTACAATAGTAAGGTGATGTGAACGTTTACGGACTCTGTACGCACGGCCTTGTGGCGCAGGTCTTAAACGTTTAATCATACGTCCACCATCTACAAAAATTGATTTCACAACTAATTCTGCGTCTTCAATTTTCTGGTCTTCGTTTTTTTGTTGCCAGTTAGCTACTGCTGATAACAAGACCTTCTTGATAACAGGTGAAGCATGTTGAGGCTGAAAGCTCAATATACCTAGCGCTTGGCTTACCTTTTTACCTCTGATCAGGTCTGCTACCAGTCTTGCCTTACGTGGCGAGGTAGGATAATCACTTAATTTTGCTACTGCTTCCATTTTTTACAAATGTACAATTATTATCTTTTTCCTTTATCTTTCTTTGCGATGTGTCCACGGAAGTTACGGGTTGGGGAGAACTCACCCAATTTGTGTCCTACCATGTTATCAGTTACATATACCGGAATAAATTTATTTCCGTTATGTACTGCGAAAGTATGTCCAATGAAATCAGGAGAAATCATTGAGCGACGCGACCATGTTTTGATGACTGACTTTTTGCCTGAGTTGTTCATGTCAACAACTTTTTTGTCGAGGCGGTAATCAATATATGGTCCTTTTTTTAATGAGCGTGCCATAAATACTTATCTATATTCTTTATTTTGATTATTTACTTCTTCTAGAAACGATTAGCTTGGTTGATGGCTTCGTTTTATCACGGGTTTTCTTACCTTTAGCTAGTAAGCCATTACGTGAACGAGGGTGTCCTCCCGATGCACGGCCTTCACCACCACCCATTGGGTGATCAACTGGGTTCATAGCAACACCTCTTACTCTCGGACGTACACCTAACCAGCGTTTACGACCAGCTTTTCCGTAAGTTACGTTCATGTGGTCAGCGTTTGATACTGTTCCTACTGTTGCAATACAAGTAGCAAGTACCATTCTCATTTCACCTGAAGGCATTTTCAATGTTACATATTTGCCATCTTTCGCCAATACCTGAGCGTAGGTTCCTGCGCTACGTGCCATTTGTGCACCTTTGCCAGGGTGAAGCTCGATATTGTGAACAATTGTACCTAGTGGCATGCTACCTAGTGGAAGCGCGTTACCAATTTCAGGAGCAACTGTTTTACCTGCGATGATTGTCTGACCTACTTTCAAGCCTTGTGGGGCAATGATATAAGCCTTTTCGCCGTCAGTGTATTGCACTAAAGCGATACGTGCCGAGCGGTTTGGATCGTACTCGATAGTTTTTACTTCAGCCGAAACATCTACTTTGCTTCTTTTGAAGTCTATGATACGATATCTGCGTTTGTGGCCACCACCGATGTAACGTGCGGTGCGGTGTCCTTCGTTATTACGACCACCGGTTTTCTTAATCGTGATTGTCAGGCTTTTCTCTGGTTTACTTGCCGTAATTTCAGAGAAATCAGGAGCTACACGATGACGTTGGCCCGGGGTGATTGGTTTTAATTTCTTGATACCCATTTTTACTTAATCTTTTGCAGCCTTTGAAGGCTATACCTGAAATTTAATGATGGAACGACTCTCAGCGAATCGGTTCTTATAAATTTTCGTAGAAATCAATCATTTCTCCTTCTTTAAGCGTTACAATTGCTTTTTTGAAAGTAGATGTAACACCTGAAGATGCTCTGCTACGAGTCATTCTTGATTTCTTTTTACCGATTTGACGAATGGTGTTTACGTCAGTAACTGATACACCGTACATCTTTTCGACAGCCTTTGCGATTTCGATTTTATTCGCATCCATTGCCACTTCAAACACAAACTTGCCTTTAGCAGTGCTTTTTTGTGTTTTTTCGGTGATGATTGGTCTTTTAAGTACGCTCATTTTTTTATTTTATTAGCAAAGCTATTGCAGCTTTTAATTCAATATTGATTCAATTTTTGACAAAGCACCTTCGCTAATGATTAACTTATCAGCATTGATTAAGTCATAAGTACTTACTTCGTCAGCACTCAAAACTTTAGTTTTAGGAATGTTACGAGCTGATAAATACACATTGCTATCGTAAGCAGGCAAAATGAAAAGTGTCTTGCTTCCTGTTAATGACAATGCACCCAAAAATGTTAAATAAGATTTTGTCTTTGGAGAGTCAAAAGTAAAGTCTTCAATAACTGAGATGTTATTCTCTTTGGCTCTGGCTGAAAGAACTGATTTACGAGCCAATACTTTAACTTTTTTGTTCAATTTGAAATCGTAATCACGTGGAACTGGCCCGAATACACGACCACCACCTACGAAGGTTGGAGCTTTGGTTGAACCGTGACGTGCACCGCCTGAACCTTTTTGACGAACAATTTTCTTGGTTGAACGTGCAATTTCTGCTCTTTGTTTTGCTTTGTGCGTGCCTTGACGCTGATTAGCCAAATAGTGTTTTACATCTAAGTAAACCACGTGTGTGTTTGGCTCAATTCCGAAAATATCGTCTGACAATACTGCCTTACGACCTAAGTCTTTTCCGTCTTTGCTTAATACTGATAATTCCATTTTTGCTACCGTTTTTTTCGATGTCGTTCGGTATCGACCTATCTGATTAATAAATATTGATTGAGCTACTCTACTATGATGAGTCTCACTCAATCATTTCTTATTTATGTAAAGTAATAAAAGTGTTTTTCGCACCCGGTACTGAACCACTAATAACGATTAAGTTCTGGTCGGCCAATACTTTTAAAACTTTAAGGTTTTGTACGGTTGTACGGGTGTTACCCATGCGGCCAGCCATACGAAGACCTTTGAATACTCTTGATGGGAATGAACAAGCACCGATTGAACCAGGGTGACGACCGCGGTTGTGCTGACCGTGGGTTTGACCACCAACACCACCAAATCCGTGACGTTTTACTACCCCTTGAAAACCACGACCTTTTGAGTTGCCACTTGCATCTAGGAAATCACCTACTGCAAATACATCTTCAATACGGATGGTATCGCCAAGGCTGTATTCTTTTTCAAATTCTTTGAACTCTACTAATTTGCGTTTAGGCGTTGTGCCAGCTTTTTTGAAATGACCTACTAACGGGCGGCTAGTGTTTTTTTCTTTTTTCTCGCCGTAACCTAATTGAATAGCTTTGTAGCCATCTTTTTCTTCAGTACGAACCTGAGTTACAACACATGGGCCTGCTTCGATTAAAGTACATGGTACTGCTTGACCTTCTGCGTTGAAGATAGTTGTCATTCCAACTTTCTTTCCGATAATTCCAGACATGGTATTTTACGCTTTATTTTGCTATTATAACCTAATTTTGAATCTTCTTCTGCCAAATTGTCATTCGGCGTCCGAACGGGGGTGCAAAATTCCCAAAAAAAATGCACTATTACAAACTTCGGTCAAAAAATTATTTACTATTTCCAGAGGTTGGCTACTGCCAACTTGTTCATTACACTGCAAACCCTCTGGCCAGAGCCACGTGGGTAAGGTCGCAAAACTAAAAGGTGCAGGATGATTCCTTGTTGCCTTGCAGTGATTCCTGTAAAATTTATAGCTTTCGGAGACTGTTTCTGAATTATTTTACGAAACTAGTTCGCAAGTGTGGTTACAGTCAAAGTTAAATTGGTTTCCCGAATGATTCGAGACTTCATTTAACCAAATGAGAAGTGCTCCGTTTTTTAATTGAGGTGCAAAGATACAATTCTTTTTTTTGCCTGCAAAATAATACTAAAATATTTTTCAATTATTTTTCTCGTTATCAATTGGTTAGGAAAATCATCGGCCCCCGTTTTGTTATAAAAGAAACTTGCTGTTAACCCAACAGAAAGTTTTATAAAAATGCTGTTTTGCGGTATAATACACAATACACCTAAAAGTTGTTTCAGCAGAGGCAAATCTGAGATGATTATCTGTCAGTTTTGGGGTATATAAACGTACCATTTCTTGAGCCACCTACTCATATTTCCGGTTTTTCTGTTGGGTTTTCTGGCGTTAACAAACATTCACAAATCATTAGGAAAATCTTAACACTATCTCGTAGATACTTATACTAGTTTTGAAACTTACTTATTTACAAATAATACATTTATGAAAAAGCATTACAGTTTGTTCATGTAGTGCCTTAGTTATGTAGATTTTACACAAAACTCTGGCACTTCTGCCCTTCATTCATTGACATGATTGGCACATTACCCACAACAAAGCCCGTGGTTAAACGGGCTTCTGTTTATTGCAAACTATGTTTTGAGTGTATCGGCGAGCATTATATTCTCTTTTTAGGTGGCGTCGGCACTGAAATGGTTTTGCCATCAACCCTAACTTTTTTCAAGTTTTTCTTTTTGGGGTCTGGTGTTGCTAGCGTAGCAATGGCACAGCTTAATAAAACAATTATGGTAAGTATCTTTTTCATGCGTGAGTCTGTTTAAAATTAATTGCAATTAGTATAAGTAAAGAGGTCTACGAATTTCTGACCAGAGATTTTTTCTTCAGATTCTCTTTTAGTAATGAAGCCATTTGAGTTATAGGTATGTTTTATATTTACATCCCAGTAAAGACGAGACTTAGATGTAAGTTTATCCCAGTTTTCGTCATATTGCGTATAGGCTTGGCCAGACGTAATTATTGCACCAGAAGGGCTGAGGTTAAGCGGAACTGAATATATCAAATCACTAGTAAATAACTTGGGGTCAAACGGATGCCCCTTAATTACCATATCATAGCTTTTTTTGCTTTTATCTGTTTCATAGCTTTTTATCATGAACTCATCAAGAATAGTGTTCCCGCTGCGCACAACAGACCTTGAAAATGCCCCATTTGGCCCATTATATTCGTAATTTACATTTAAACCATCCTGAAGAGTAGTATAACTTGTAATACGTTTTTGAGCATCCATTTTAACAGTAAATTGTTCATACATTTTTCCGTCTGGGTCTTTAAAGTCAATTCGGGTTAATAACCCGTTACTATCATACAAATAATTATCAATGTAGCCTTCTGTATTGGTAACTTTCAGCAAATTACCTGCGGTATTGTAGTCAAACTTCATTGTTATATTTTGTGGCTGGCCGTTGTCGTCTTTCCACATATATTTTATTTCGGTCAGTTGATTATTTGCACTAAACTTGTAGTCATAAGTGCTGCCGTCGTCATAAGCAAGCCTTTGAATCATACAATCTTTACTTACGGGGTCTTCGGGGGTGGCTGTTTCGGGCTTACAAGCAATGGCGAATAAAATAATAAAAGCGTAGATGAGTTTTTTCATGGTCATGAAGACTGTTTAATGAATGAAATTTTAAGGGTAATATTGATAAATAAGCTATTTACTTTACGGGTATTTTATTGTTTAGTTGGGGAGTACTAGGGTTATGGTATCAATTTTTTAGTTTTTTTTCAGAAAATTCACCCAGATGTATTAATTTCCGCTGAATTCTGAGCTATGCCAGCCTTTCAGAAAACTTCAAAATTGAATGGGACAAAATTCTAAAGAAATACTACCCCGTTCAATAAGGCAATTGCCCTATTTTTAATCTATAAATAGCCATAAATGAAGCTACCCTTACTTTATTTGTTTATATATAGTGTGTTTTTTTCGTGTAGTGCTTTAGCTCAGCATCGTATTGATTATTTCAGAGATGAAAGCAAAGCGTTATCGGGCCAAGCCATTGCAAAGCAGGCGTTCGGGTCATTACCCGATAATCTTATTAATTTCGGACAAGACAGTGCTAATCATTGGCTGAGGGTATCTATCAGCAACCATAGTAATACCTACAAAAAATACTATATAGAAATTGGCTTTGTGTGGTTCGACTCTGTGTTTTTCTACAAGCAGGATTTAACACTTATAAAAGCCCTTAACTGGCAGACACCTTTTACTGAAAGGCTGTATCCGCACCGGAATTTCATCCTGCCTGTTCTACTAAAGCCATATACCGATACCACCGTTTATGCCCGATTTTACAAAAAAAGGATGCTCATAAAAGGTGAGGTGAGCGTAAGAAACGAAGCCGATTTTTTTGCGTATAATATTTTTGACACCAGCTATTATAGTTTCTTTACAGGCATTGTGGGCATTGTTTTTTTGTTTTCGATAGTTATCTTCTTTACAAACAAAGACAGGGTTTATCTGTATTATGCACTATACATCCTGTTCGGGCTGGGTTATACACTTACAGGGGCGGGTTTTTTCCTGCCTTTTTATCAGCAGGGTATCGGATTTATTTCAGGTGCTGAACTCCGCAACTGGATGCTTTGGTTCTCGCTAGTGTTTCTGGTACTTTTTATTAAAAATTATGTCATGGGTGGGCATACATTCAGCCGAACCAATCGCATCATCTGGCGAATAACACTTGGCTTATTACTTCTACTGATTCCGCAAAGAGCAGCCCTTACCTATTTTCAGGAAACCACTGGTAGCCAGCCCTACGCCTTGCTGGTTGTTATGATATGTTGTTTTTTACTTACCATCGTGTTTAGTTTTTATTTTGTTGTGTATAGCTATGTCCGAAAGATTAACACCTTGCTAGCCAAAAATTACCTCATTGGTATTACACCTTTCTTTGCTTTTGGTGTTTTATCCTACTTCCGTACGTTTGAATTTATTGAACATAGCTGGCTGCTCGACCAGAAAGTACAGGTAGCTTGTGTGGTGTTTGACATTGTTGTGTTGATGTTTGGCTTAAGTATTCGTTACAAAACACTGCGGGAAGAAAAAGAACAACAAGCCCGACGCGCTCTTGAAAATGAATTAACGCTGCAATACGAAAAAGAACGTATCAGCCGTGACCTCCACGATAGTGTAGGGTCTCAGCTTACGATTGTTGCCACCAGCCTCGACACAGCTACTTATCTGGCGCATAAACAAAAACTGGAGCCTCAGAAACTCGAAAAAATCAATGAAAATGTACGTATGGCGGTACAGAGTCTACGTGACACTATCTGGGCAACGCACCAGTCGGCTATTAGTCTGGATGATTTCGACAAACGCTTACGTAATTATGTATTAAATGCCATTGATGACAGGCTTGACACAGCCATTCGTTTTTCATTAGACTCCCCCAACACCACCATTAGCTCAATGCAAGCCATTAACCTTTTCAGGGTTATTCAGGAGGCTATCCAAAATGTATTGAAACACGCACAAGCCACACAGCTTACTATTAATTGCCAACAAACCGAAGGAAAAATAAGTCTAGCTATTCAGGATAATGGCATAGGTATGTCTGAAACTCAAACCCAATCGAACGAATCTTACGGAATAAGGAATATGCGTAACCGGATACAAGAAATTGGCGGCCAACTAAGTATACAATCAGCAGCAGGTTGTGGTACTACTATTAGCATAGAATTGCCCATTTATACGACAAATGCCGTATTGAACAACTAGCAAATAAGGCATTAATTTGTAAAAATATTATTCGTATGAATATTATCAGCATCGGTCTTGTAGACGACAACCCTGTATTATTAAATAATATCAGCGAAAACCTTTCGGTTTTTGAAGAGTTGCACATTGACTTTAAGGCTATAAACGGCCGCGATGCACTGGATAAACTCATGGTATATCAGCCCGATGTTATTCTGATGGATATTGAAATGCCTGTAATGGATGGCATTGAGGCAACCCGCGAAATAAAGCACAAGAACCCGTTACAGAAAATAATAATGCTTACGGTGCTTGACCGTGACGACAAAATTTTTGAAGCCATTAAAGCTGGAGCTTCGGGGTATTTACTGAAAGACGAAAAGCCAAGTAAAATTCTAAAAAGTATTGAAGAACTAATGGACGGTGGCGCACCGATGTCGCCGATTATAGCAGCCAAGATGCTTGATATACTCCGTAAACAAGATGCCATTAAGGAAACAGAAGCTCAGTATTTATCGCCACAATCGTTTAATTTATCTAAAAGAGAAATTGAAATTCTGGAAAAAATTGCCAGTGGTTTAAGCTACACGCAAATAGCCGACCGTCTTTTTATCTCGGCCAGAACTACCCGTAAGCACACAGAAAATATCTATCGTAAACTACACGTACATTCCAAACTAGAAGCCATACAAATGGCTCAGAAAAATAAATGGATATAATTCGGCTTGTCAAATCCATGTGTCGGCACAACCCATTCAATTAAAATACCACGAAATATCACTTAGACCAACTAGCCTTCAAAGACGGAACGTTTTATGGATAGGGTTCTCTTGATTCAACAGATTAAAGAAGCACTTGGCAAGTAATATTTTCTATTTCAATTTTACCGACCATACCTCAAATCGGGTCTTGTTAGTGTTATAGATAAATAACTTGTTAAAAGCCTCAGAGTACGAGAGCGCAGGCAAAGCCGTAGCAGGAAGAGGCTTGTCGCCTAGCATTCTACCCTTCAGGTCGAACAAAGTGTTGTTTTTTCCATCAAAAATGCCAACAAAACGCAAATCGTTACCTAAATCAAAATAGCGCAACTGTGATTTCATAAAATTGGTACTGCCTATTTCCAGAATAGAATTCCCTTGTTTGTTCATGATAATGAGCGAAGTAGGTGTACGACGAACAATTAGCCAATCTTTGTGGTTTTGGTCGAAAATCACTTCAAAAATGGTAGCTTTATCAGGTCGTTCAAGCTGAATACTGGCATTTTCCAGCGAATTTCCGTTCATATCTACTTTCTTTATTTCGCCGGTTTCCGATATAAGCGTAATAATTGAGTTTTTGCCCTGCCCTTCTTCAATAACCATCTCAGAGGGCCTAGTATTTAGCGGAACCTTCGGAAAACCATGCAGAAAAGGCCCCTGCTCATAAATTACGTTTAGCGTACCATCTTTTTGTAAGATGGCCAGATAAGTATTATTCTTAAACTTAACCGGATGAATACGCATAATATCAGCAAAACTTACAGGTGTTTTTATACGATTAATTTTCTGGGTTTCTTCGTTTATCATATAAATGTTACCACCGGCATCTGCTACGTATATCTTGGTTTCGCTAGCGGCTACGGCTTTTATTGAACCATTAAAATCAATATCAGCATAATTGGCTATCAGCCCTGTTTTGTTTTCTCTTGTAAAAAACAGAAGTTTGTCGGCAGTTGTAGCCAGATAATGCAGCGTACCATTCTGAAAATAATCTGTCGGTAAGAGGTACGCACTGGTAAGTGGCTGCCCCAGAGGTATTTTATTGATTTCTTTCGCGCCATTGCTCAACAATACGGCCTGAGTATCTGTATTTTGCAACAAAATTTCTTCAGATGTATTGTAAGCATTTTTTATAATAAAAGGTTTACCCACAAACGCCGAGCTTATACTAAGGCTATCTTGCAGAAAGAAACGGTTAATTAAGACTTCTTTTTGAGTCTGGGGTATTTTTTCAATCAGGAACTTCGTCCCGAAAGTATTATTCACCACAAAGTTTTCGACAGCCACAAACCGTAAAGCCTTTGCTCGTTGTTCATGTTTAATGGTAGTGTTCTGCCACTTCTGAGGCAGTGAGTAATAAATATTATTCCAGATTCTTTGCGGGCTAATAATAGCTGTAACTTGTGCCTGTGGGCGTAATTTCTTGATAAAATCGGTATAGATATTTGACTTAGCCCACGTTTGCCCAAAATTCAGGTTATTAAGGTATTCCCTCATGGCGTCATCGTCACTAGCCAGAATCATGTAGTCACCAATCTGGGTATAATAACAATCAGCAAACCCCCTGAAAACAGAACCGAACAATAAGGCTGGCAACTGGCTTATTTGTATTTTCCGAACGTAGTTGTTGAGATAACTAAAAGGCACAGGCTTAAAGTAAGACGATAGTTTTTCGGCATTATCGGCCAAGTCATCAAATGAGTTCAGGGCCTCGGCGGGGTCTTCGGTTTTAATGAGTAATATTTTTTTAGAAGGCTCGTCGGCTGTTGTTTCCATTTCGCACAACACCACTTCGTTTTTCAAAATTGAATAAAGGTCTGTGAGGTTAACATTTAAAAAGCGGTTCAGGCTATCTCGTTCAGCCAGCAAAGCCTGTTCATTTCCTTTGAAGTAATTATTAAAGCCCTGAATAAGTTTATTTTTGTTTCTGAAACTGATACGAAACGTAATGGCTGTATTTTCGGGTATCAGATTAGTACAAGTGAAAGGCTGTGGTACCTGTTGACTAAAAATACCAAGAAACGGAATTGTGCTTGTTCCCTGTGAATAAATATAAGCCGAAACCGTATTTGGAATCTTTTGTTTTTCAAAAACAATATCAGGGTTTCTGGGGGTAATATTACCAAAAAATTCGATGAGATTGGGTGAAAGTTGCGACGGCAGAATATCAGCCACATCTTGCAGGTTACGGCTTTTAAAGTAAATATGGGCAGTACCTCTTCGGCTTTGCTTAAAAGGAACACTCTCGATAGAAACCCCCGACTTAATGCGGTTCGCTACTTCTTCAATCAGGACTTTTGAGCCACTACAAATCAGGAAGTCGTCATGCAAAAAAAAGTTAAACAGCAATTGGTTATTAACGGTATACAATTCTTCAATTCTAAAGCCCTTGTAAGTACGTACATAGGCTTTTCTTTTTTCGGGGTCAGGTTTAGATAAACGATTCAGGAAATCACTATCGCCAAAAGCTCCTGCCGGAATGTAAAGAATATATTCAAGATTTTTTTTAGTTTCCCTGTGTAATGAATAAGTAATAAGTTTTTTCTCAAGAAATTTTTTAGCAGTTTCGTCATTATCAATGCTTTGCGCAACGATTTTAAGTGGCTGGAGGGCATCATAAAAAAACGGTATGTCGGCCAGTTGTGTTGAATCTATGCCTTTTTTATTAAATAGTGAGTGTTGAATCTGCGAACTTTCAACCACTAAAAAGGCGTTATCTGGAATGTAATTCCAGGCATCTTTACGGGGAGCAAACCAGATGCGATAAGCTATGTATAGCGCTACCAGTGCTAACAGAGCATTGATATACCATAGGTACCTAGATTTTATCATAAGAAAGCAACGTAATTCAGTTATAGACGGCGTCAACAGCTTGAACTACTTTTAAGACCAAAAGTTTAGAAGTAGATTTGCAAAAGTAAACAAATTTTCATCAAAATTCCTTGAAATCAGCCCAATTCGTAAGATTTTAATGATTAAAAGGCCTGTTTTCAATCAGAAATAATGGTTCAGTTAGATACTATATGTGCCTTGGCCACACCACAAGGTGTTGGGGCTATAGGAGTAATCAGGATTTCGGGCGAACGTACGCTGGAAATTGTCAACAAGATTTTCAAAGGAAAAGATTTAACCAATGTTGAATCACATACGATTCATTTTGGCACTATCAGAGACTACACTGATGACCCCAAAGGCAAGGTCATTGATGAAGTATTGCTGTCGGTTTTTAAAACTCCACGCAGTTTTACTAAAGAAGATGTAATCGAAATATCGTGCCATGGCAGCGACTATATTATAAAGTACATTCTGAAACTCCTTATTCAGAATGGTTGCCGGATGGCAAAGCCTGGCGAGTTTACCCAAAGGGCATTCCTGAACGGACAATTCGACCTTGTACAAGCCGAAGCTGTTGCCGACCTGATTGCGGCCGACTCGGAGGCTGCACATAAAACAGCATTAAACCAAATGCGCGGAGGATTCTCGACACAACTAAAAGCCTTGCGGGAAGAATTAGTACATTTTGCCTCACTAGTAGAACTCGAACTGGACTTTGGCGAAGAAGATGTCGAATTTGCTGGACGCGACGATTTAAAGCAATTAATATTGAAAATTCAGAATTTTCTGAAAAAATTAATCAACTCTTTTGATGCAGGAAATGTAATAAAAGAAGGTATTCCGGTAGCCATTATTGGCCCACCCAATGCCGGAAAATCTACGCTGCTCAACATCTTGCTCAATGAAGACAAAGCCATTGTAACAGATATTGCCGGAACTACACGTGATGTAATTGAGGATGTTCTTTTTATTGGTGGCATCAAATTCCGTATCATTGATACGGCAGGTATCCGCGAAACCAGAGATGTGGTAGAAACCATTGGCATTGAACGCTCAAAACAAGCAATGGAAAAGGCAGAAATTATTATTTTGCTATTTGAAAATGCTATCGATCAGCAATTTTTATCTAATAGCTTTGCCGAGACAATTCAACAAAAAGAAGTAATCTGGGTAAGGAATAAGATTGATTTGGCAGGTGCTTTCAATTCATCAGAAACTGCCGCCACCCCCATTGGCACCATTCATATTTCAGCCAAAAATAATATTGGTATCGAAGAGTTGGAGCAGGTTTTAGTAGCTAAAGCCAAGATAAAGAAACAATCGGACACCATGCTTACCAATCTGCGCCATTATGAACACCTCGTAAAAGCCCATGATGCGCTTGCAGAAGTATTAAAAGGTTTAAGTATAGGTATCACCGGAGATTTTCTTGCACAGGATATTCGCTTATCTCTCTACCATTTAGGCGAAATTACCGGACAAATCACAACAGACGACTTACTAGCAAATATTTTTAGCAAGTTTTGTATTGGAAAGTAATTACGTTTTATTAAATAGCTTACTTTGTATTGTTTCTATTTTAACTCTATTATTGATGTATTTACAAAATAAAATATAATTAAGTACCATAAAATAACTTTATTTGATTCATACTAAAAAAACTTCATTTACTTTATTTTCTAATATAATCTTCTCACTAATTGATTAGAAGCGGTGGAGATTTAGAATTTACTTTTCATCAACATACTGGCTATGCTAGTTCTGGAAGCGTTGACTGAAAATTTCACCCATGCTGTTCAAATTTTGAAAAAGATGTATATCAAAAACTAGGCATGAATTCTCGATAATAAACATTAACTATGAGATTATTTGTATCAAAGAAATATAAAGCAAAACACCAATTATTAGCTCGTTGTTATAATTCTAAAGATAACAACAGTTTCCCAACAATTGATGAATTAAAAATTCTTCTAAAAACTGATGAGAAGATCATTTTAATGATAGGGCATGAACTACAATCAAACGGGCATGTTCATGTACAAACTTATACAAATCCACCTCGCATTTTGTGCGCGCCAGAAGGTGCTAACGCATATTTTCAAGAATATTATTTGAATCAAGGTTGGGAGAATTTCAAAACAGATGCATTCAAGTTAGTACCCATAATTTTAAGCTTATTAAGCCTACTACTAAGCATTGCCAATTACATATCTAATAATAAGCAACAAGTAAAACTAGACTCGCTAGAAAAGCAAACAGAACAGGTTCAAAATAAAGTTAGACCATAATGTTTTCTTAAAAACAGGCATGAAACTTAAATCTTCATATTAATTGTACCTTATTTGTACCTCAACTTTATAATTTATTAATAATCAACTATGTTGATTATCAAGAAACCGCCCCACAAAGGAGAGTCAATTATTTGAGTTTTCAGAGCAGTTAAGGCAAAACTGGCTTCTGTCTTAAGGTAATACCCAACGGGTTACCTTAATAAATTACCATCACTCAATAAGGCAGTTATTATGATTAAATTATTGCGATAGGGCGATAATTTAGCCTTTTACCAACTTGATAACTAAAAACTTTTTGGCTTCATAGGCACATTTTTTTTCTTATAAACTAGTATATCTATATATTTAATATTCTTATTTAAATAATCTATATAATTATATCAATAAAATATCTATTTATTAGTCTACTTATTTGGTAGATTAAATATGATTATTTTATATTTGCAAACCTTAGAATCAATAAATAAGCATCCGTTATAACAAAATAACAATTCTATTATGCAGAAAACTTTATTATTTATCCTCGCAATTATTTATTCGTCTCAAATAATTGCCCAAGACAAACCCACTATTAACGCTACCATTTCGGGTAAAGTTGTGGATGCTATTACTAACGAAAATCTGATAGGCGCTACTGTTTCGATCAAAGGAACTACCAATGGCGCACAGACCGATGCCAACGGTGAGTTTAAACTCATCACAGGCCAGAAACTACCATTTACCCTTGTAGTGAGCTATATTGGTTATCAGAAAAAAGAAGTTATCATTAATGAAGCTACTGTTGAAATTAAACTTGAGCCTTCGCAGAATCAGCTTTCTGATGTAGTTATTACGTCTCGTCGCCGTCAGGAATCTGCCCAGAACGTACCCATTCCTATTTCTATCATCAGAGGAGTTACCGTAGAAGATGCAGGGGCATTTAATGTAAACCGCCTGAAAGAATTAATACCTACTGTACAATTGTATGCTTCAAATGCCAGAAATACTACCCTGAATATTCGTGGTTTAGGCTCTACATTTGGTTTAACTAACGACGGTATCGACCCGGGTGTTGGTTTTTATGTAGATGGTGTTTATTATGCACGTCCGGCAGCTACGGCCCTTGATTTTATTGATATTGACCAAGTTGAAGTTTTAAGAGGGCCACAAGGAACGCTCTTCGGAAAGAACACTACTGCCGGAGCTTTCAATATTACTACTCGTCAGGCGAGTTTTACACCGAGTGCAAGTTTTGAGTTGAGCTATGGAAATTATGGGTATATTCAGGCTAAAGGCTCATTAACAGGGCCTTTGAGTAAAAAACTGGCTGCCCGTATTTCTTTTACAGGTACGCAACGTAATGGGCTGCTATTTAATGTACACACCCAGCAATATATCAATGATATAAACAATTTAGGTTTAAGAGGACAACTTTTATATACTCCAACCGACAAAATCAAGATTACTTTTATAGGCGATGTAACAGACCAGAAACCTAATGGATATGGATGGCCAGTAGCTGGTGTTGTTACAACTCAACGGGCTGCTTACCGCCAGTTTAATGCAATAATAGCAGACCTGAACTATAAACTACCTTATTCAGACCCTTTTGAAAGAAAAGTTGATTTAGATACTCAATCTAAAGCAGATAACTATTTTAGTGGTCTTTCGGCTAATGCAGATATTAAAATTGGTAACGGAACACTCACTTCAACCACTGCTTACCGTTTTTGGAGATGGGTTCCTCTAAATGACCGTGATTATACCGGCTTACCAATCTTTACAATTTCGTCGGGTAATTCAGTACACGAGCAATGGTCGCAGGAAATCAGATATTCCGGCAATATTTCATCAAAAGTCAGCGGTGTTATTGGAGCATTCGGTCTTTGGCAAGACCTGAAATCTGACCCTGTACAGACAGAAGAGGCAGGTTCAGCCCAATGGCGTTTTGCACAAAGTTCAACCAGTGCTTTATGGAAAACCCCGGGTTTGTTTGATAATTTCGGTATCAGAACAACCAATCGTATCCAGAGTACTGGGCTAGCCTTATTTAGCCAGATTGACTGGGCAGTTTCTGACAAAATACATTTGCTACCGGGTATCAGATATAATTACGATAAAAAAATAGCCGACTATAAACGTGAAACATACGGAGGCTTACAAACAACAGACCCTGCCCTGATTGCCCTTAAAAACGGCGTTTATACCAATCAGGCCTTTAACACTACTGTATCGGAAGGTAACTTTTCGGGCCAGTTAACTTTACAGTATAAAGCCAATGACAAACTAAATGCCTTTGCCACTTACTCGGTTAGCTACAAGCCTGTTGGGGTAAACATTGGTGGATTACCAACTGCTAGCGGACAGGTATTGATCGATTTGGCTAAAGTAAAACCAGAGTTTGTTACTCATAAAGAAATCGGGATTAAAACCAAGCCCTCGGCTAATTCTATCCTGAATATTACGTTCCATAATACAGATATTAAAGATTATCAGACTCAGGTACAGACACCTGAACCGGGTGTAAACAGAGGTTATCTGGCCAATGCTGAAAAAGTAAGAGTAATTGGGGTTGAGTTAGATGGAAACATCCGATTAAACAATCACCTGACACTTAATGCCGCCCTTGCTTATACCGATGGCAAATATGTATCATTCAAAAATGCACCCGTACCGTTAGAAGAAGTAGGTGGTGCGCAAGCCTTCAAAGACGTTTCGGGCGGAGCGTTACCGGGTATTTCGAAATGGGCTGGTTCGTTAGGTGGCGAACTAACTACCAAAGGTGAGTTTATAGGCTTAAAAGGAAATTACTTTTTAGGTGTTGACGGCTTCTTCCGTTCTAAATTTTCGTCAAGCCCATCTCCATCTAAATACCTGAACATTGATGGTTACGCCCTGTTCAATGCACGTCTTGGTTTCAGGGCCTCAAATGGTATTACATTCTTTGTATGGGGCAGAAACCTATTTAATAAAAACTATTTTGAACAATTGTTAGCGGCTCCGGGTAGTGCGGGTAATTATGCGGGTATTCTGGGTGACCCCCGTACTTACGGTGTAACCCTAAGATATACTTATTAATACACACTCACATTTAAAATAAACAAGAGCCGGAGTTGTCTCTGGCTCTTGTTATGTTTCAGGTGTTTATTGCTAATGGCTAAAGATTTTTAAAGCCTCCTTACTCTTACATTACGAAAATAAACTTTTTGTCCGTGATGTTGCAACATAATATGCCCTTCTTTATATGCCTGAAAACGTGGGTTTTTGCCATATTTACTTCTGATAATTAACTCTTTTACCGCCTGACTTCCTATTTCAAAATCAAGTACTTTAATTCCATTCAGCCAATGTTCTACATGACCATTCTTATGAATCAATCTGGCTTTATTAAATTGCCCGATAGGCATCAGTTTTTTGTTCATAGGCCTTATCAGGTCATATAATGACCCCGCTGAACGTACGGCAGCCGTATCATTAAAATATTTATCATCCAGTATCTGAATCTCAAAGTTATCAAGCCAGTTAGGGCTGTTACCATGATTAGAAACCATGGCTTTATCTTCTTGTAAATGGAAAAATATACCAGAGTTTGCCGCTGTGTCAACAGCCCATTCCAGTTCTAGCTCAAAATTCCCGAACTGTTCTTTCGTAACAAGGTCAACATTTTGTGTTTTTGTTACTGTTTGCAGACTACCATCTTTTATAATCCAGATTCCCTCGGGAAATTTATCCATTTTATACCCCCTCAGACCATCTGCATTTTTACCATCAAAAAGGCTTATCCATTTACTAGGGGTCTGTGCAAAAGATACCATGCCGTAACACAGCACCACCATTAAAAGAATAATTTTTTTCATTGAACTGCTATTCAAGATCATCATTTTAGATTAGAGTTTTTTATCTTTTCATTATGTTTTCAAACAGAAATACGCCATTTTTATTTGAAACAACAATGTCGATTTTTTTATCTTTGTTCATATCCTGTGCTACTATATTAAGCCCTGCACCCGAATCGTTATCAATTACATATTCTTTCCAGTAAGGGGCTTTACCGGGTGTAAACTCAAAATATAGTAGATAAGGGGCATCGGCATCGCCGGGGTCACGGCCATGATGCGCCAGAAATCTTTTTCCGGTGATGTACTCTTTTTTACCATCGCCGTTTAAATCAGCCATGATAGATGAATGCGTTTGCGCAGTCGTATTACTCATTACGTGTGTAACGAAATCTATTTTACCGTCTTTTTCTACCTGCTCATGAAACCAGATACCCAACGCATGTGCTGAAGCACTTACAACATCGTTTTTACCATCACCGTTTACATCCAGAATCTGCATGTGAGAACAAGGCTCGCTTATATTAGCCGGATGAAACACCCAGTTACCCGCCTTGTTATTTTTGGTGCCTTTAAACCAGCCTTCACGCACAACCACATCTTTAATGCCGTCTTTATCAATATCGCCATAGCCTATGCCATGCGAAAAAATCTCGGTACCCGGCACATTCTCCTCACTAAGCGCGTGGCGTTTCCATTCGGTTTCACCTTTTTTGGTTGGTGCTTGTAGCCATATAATCTGTTTTTTTGCCTTATCTCCGCAAAGAATATCTAGCCTGCCGTCATTATCAATATCAATAAACCCCGGCGATTCGTTTGAAATCCCTACCGAGTCTGCAATAATATGCTTAGCCCAGTAACCAGGCTTGTTTTTAGGGTTTTCGAACCAGAAACCTGCTTTTCCCGGAAAATCGATAATCACTACGTCGTCCCACCCATCCAAATTAACATCCATACCCAGATTCAGAAAAGATTCGCTATATTCTTTACGTGGGTCAAACGAACGCGAGGGAGACATTTCGTGGCGTTTCCATGTAGGGGCTTCAAACCAATAGTAACCTGCCACAATATCCAGTTTGCCATCTTTGTTTAAATCGGCTACGGCTACCCCTTCCGAAATAAAATCACCTGTAATTTTCGTTTTCTTGAAATCCGATGAAGTCTGACTGAAAGCAACACTGGCAAGACCGCAACTCAGCAATATGGTTGAGGCTATCCTCCGCTGCTTTTTATTAAGTATTTTATTCATTTCTTTCTTGTTTTCGGTTCCTGATAATTTCCTGAATTAATGGCTGGCTTCCTCGTTATTATGCATATTGTGGTCGTGGCCAGGCTCAAGTATCTTACTGATAAGCATCTGACTTTCATGATTCTGCGCTGACTTTACCTTGCCCAGACGGCCGTCCAAATCTTTTAATAAACCTTTAGCCTCCGAGGTATTCAACGAACCTGTACGCTGAATTGCATAATTCAAGAACTTAGGTAGTTTTGATTTTTCTGCCATCTGCAAAAAACGCTTCGCATCAATTGTTGCCAGAGGTTCGGCCGCATACCATACAATTAATGGCAGATTATGGTCTGTTTTATCAATGGCTTTCTGAGTTAAGGCCTCTACAACTTCCCATCTTTGAGATGGGGCAAGACGCTGCATGGCCGAAGCCAGATATAACCTTACCAAAGCCGAGTTATCGGTTTTAGCCATTATGCCGAATTGCTTCATGGTTTCGGACGAAACCATTTTGTTCTCGGCCAATAACTGAATACTCCAGCTTCTTACATACTCATTAGGATTCGCCAGCAATGCTACCAGTTCTTTCTCGGTTAAGCCTTTTGTAACATGAAGCGCCCACAAAGCCCTTAGTTTTCGGGTTACATCAGGATTTTTGTAAAGAATTTCTTTTAATGCTTCATGCACCTGCTGATTCGGCCCACGTTCTTGCAAGATATTTCTTGCTTGCCGCACATACCATTCGTTTGAGTTTAGCTGATAATTTACCAGTTCGGCGTTGGTAGCTTTCGATAAATCTACCTGCACCCATTTATCATTTTCATGACTGATTTTAAAAATACGCCCCATAGTTTTATCATGCACATCGGGGTTAGAGCTATGGCACTGGTTTTTGTCGTACCAGTCAATAGCAAATACCGAACCGCTAGGGTCATACCGGAAGTTGAGCCATTGCGACCACGAATCGTTCATGATAATAAAATCCTTATTATGAGAAGCCACATAACCCGAGCCTGAGCGCGTCAGTTGGTCGACGTTCATCCTTGCTCCGTTGATATTGTTCATGAATATTTTATTGCGGTATTCGGCAGGCCAGCTACCGCCCAGATACAACATAGCACCGGCATGCGCGTGCCCCCCACCTGCTGCACCAGACCTGAAATTACCTGCGTGGGGGCCTCTGTCGCCCAGCCAATGGCGGTGGTCGGCAATGGTTGTGATGTCGTCATAGATGTAAGGGTTAAAATGTTTGCCCGCCTGACGAAAATAACGCGCTCCCTGAATGATATGATACATGTGTGGAATTACACAGGCCGTAATGAAAGGATGCCCGTAATCATTAAAATCGAGCCCCCACGGGTTACTTGACCCTTCGGCAAATACTTCAAACTCATGTGTTGTAGGGTGATACCTCCACACACCCGCATTGAGTTTAATGCGTTGGTCGTCAGGAGTACCGGGTTTACCTACTTTTGAATGCGTAAATACCCCATGCGTACCATAAAGCCAGCCGTCAGGGCCCCAACGGAAACTATTCAGTACCTCGTGGGTATCTTGTGTTCCCCAGCCATCGAGCAATATTTGTGGTGGGCCAGCGGGTTTATCGTTGGCAGCATCCAGCGGGATATACATAAAATAAGGTGCTGCGCCAATCCAGACTCCCCCCATGCCTAGTTCAATTCCACTCACCAGATTCAGCCCCTCCATAAATACTTTTCGGCTGTCGAGTGTACCATCGCCATTGGTATCTTCAAAAATCAGGATACGGTCACGGCCCTGCCCTTCGGGTGCAGGCACAGGATACGTATGCCCCTCAACTACCCATAGCCTGCCACGCCAGTCGATAGTAAAGCAAATGGGGCGAACGATGTCAGGTTCAGCAGCAGCCAAAGTTATTTTAAAGCCTTTAGGTACTGTCATGGCTTTGGCTGCCTCAATGCCCGATAGCCCGGCATTAAGCACGGGGTCGAGCGGTGGCAGAATAATAATATCTTTTTGTTTGAGTTCGTTCGGGAAATTAGGGCGAGTTGGGTAAAACCTGAAATCATCAAAGTTAATGTGCGCCCATTTATCGTTCGGAATATAAGGTATTTGCGAAATACCTGTTTCGTTATCAACAATACGAATAAAAATGTTTTTGTTCAGATAAGGTCTTAAATCGACCACAACTGGCTGAAGGGTAGCTCGCCCCTGCCCTGTTGAATGAAATATTACTTTTTTGGTATCGGCCAATACAATTTCTACGCGGGTATCCTGTAAGGCTCCGCCCGATACTTTAAAGGCTGCATACGGTTGGGTTACTTTAAACGAAGCTGAGGTTAAAGTACCAATTAACTGATAATTACTTGTGCCACCACTACTCAGAAAATGCTTGCCGTCAAAGCCAATGCGCATATCTTTTTCATGCACCGGCGATGGGTCTGACCTAAAAATCGGGTTAGCAAAAGCATTGCCTGTGGCTGTCCAGTCTTTTAAAGTACCCGTTTCAAAGTCCAGATTAAGCGGCTGTCCATCTTTTACGGGCAGTTTTCCGGCCACTGTTACTTCTGAAATCGGCCCGTCAACTACCTCAAACTTGCCAACCATTCCGGCTGCTCTATGCCCGGGCACAGTACAATAATAGGTATCACTTTTTTCGGCTTTAAAAATAATGCTGGCAGTCATGCCTTTTTCGGCTACTGCTTTACTTTTAATACCAGCTTTCTCAAGGGCAATGTCGTGGGTCATTAATTCCGTATTAACGATGGTTATACGTACACGGCTGCCACGGGTTGCTTTCAATGTTGGGTTTCGGGTACCGTCTTTGGCAAAATAGCCTAGCATACTTGTTTCAAGTACATATTCATGGTCTATTTTGGTAGTATCCTGCAAAGGCTTGGTTCTGAACTTCCCGAAGGTATCAGACACCATAAACGTAAAAAAGAGTAAAACCAGACTTACATGGGATTTTTTCATAGGTAATAGGTTGAATATAGTTGAATAAAGAGTTACAGTTTACGGTTTAGTCAGAAGCAGTTTTTTAGGGTATTGCGTATTTGTCAGGAAAGGGTAAAACAAGGTGGCGAAAGTTTTCAGGGGAGTTCCTGTAAGGTAACGTCTTTGAACGCTACTTGTGCGGCTCCGCCGCCATGAATCTGAAAACCAATTAAGCCAACCTGCGGAATACTTGTGTCAGGTTCGGTGTAATCAACGGTTTGTTTGCCGTTTACATACAAGCGGATATGCCGTTTTTCGGCTCTGATTTCATAATCGTTCCAGTCATTCTTTTTAATCCAGCTTAATACCTGTATTGAATCGGGGCGAATAAGTGTTTTATTACGCCGCGATTCATCATAAAGGCCACCCCAGAAGCCTTCGCCCCAGTCGGCCTGATAGCCCTCCATCTCATAAGGCGGATTTACAAGGCGTTTACTACGAAACTGAATACCCGAATTAATGAATCCCTCGGTTCCGGTTAGTTTAACTTTCAGTTTCATAATAAAATTGGCATAAGTTCGTGTAGTACAAAGGAAATCATTATGAGGCACTACTTTCTCGGTTGAGCCACCAATGAGCATACCGTTTGCAATACGCCACGTATGAAGGGTGTCGCCCTCCCACCCTTTAAAAGTTTTTCCATCAAAAAGCCGAACTGTGTCAGGGGGAGACTGGGGAACAAAACTCATCATAATAAGACCGATGAGCATAGCAAAGAAGAAAAGAGATTTCATGAGAATCCTGTTTTAATCAATCGGGAAACCTCCTGCAAGAAGAGGCTCCCCGATTGAATGTATCCTATATTATTTTTTAGGAACTAACTTAAGCAATAAGCCGGGGCTTTCGGTAACTACATATAAATAGCCTTCAGGGCTTTGTGCTACATAACGTACACGGCCAATATCTTGCAATAGTTTTTCTTCTTTTACATAGGTAGCATCGGCCAGTTCAACACGTGCCAGATGACGAAACGCCAATGCTCCTACCATCAGGTTTCCTTTCCATTCAGGATAACGGCTGCTGGTAACGATGGTCATTCCGCATGGCCCGATAGATGGCACCCAGTAACGCACCGGATTCTCTACTCCTTCCATTTCCTTAAACTCTGTCAGAATTGTGCCATCATAATTGATTCCGTAAGAAGTTTTAGGCCAGCCATAGTTTTTACCTTTCTGAATCAGGTTTAATTCATCGCCACCTTTAGGGCCATGTTCTACTGCCCAAACGCGGTCATGAGCCGCATCGTATACCATTCCTTGCGGGTTGCGGTGGCCGTAGGTCCAGATAGACCCATGCGCACCCGCCTGATTCACAAAAGGATTATCTTTCGGAATACGTCCATCGGGGTAAATACGGTGAATTTTACCGTGGTCGTTGTCTAACTCCTGCACTTTAGGTTGTGTACCTCTTTCACCAACGCTGATATACATATAGCCTGCTTTATCAAATGCAATACGGCTTCCGAAGTGGAAATCAGCCTTTAATGCTGGCATAGCAACAAATATATCCTTTTTTTCAATTAGCTGGTTACCTTTCAGTTTAAAACGGGTTACCGCTGTTGAGGCTCCTCCTTCCATTGGTTTGGCATACGAAATGTAAATCCAGCCGTTCTTTTTATAGTCGGGGTCAAGCTGAATATCAAGCAAGCCACCTTGCCCACGGTTAAATACTTCGGGTACACCTGACAGTTTTTCGCCTGTAAACTTATCGTTCTTGAAAACAAGTATTTGTCCGGCACGTTCAGTAACCAACAATCGGCCGTCAGGCAGCCATGCCATACCCCACGGATTCACCAAGCCATCATACAGTTTCTCTGTGGTAAAGTTTTCGCTACTATTTTGTGCAAACGAGAAACTTGCAATTGTAAGAAAAAAGGAAAGAATTAATAAAGATTTTTTTTTCATTGTAAATGAATCAATAAGGGAGATTGGTTTAAGTATTAAAAATTAGTACGAAGCAGGGTTATCAATACTCCGTTCTCCCAAAGTTATTAATTCTTCTATGAATTTTCAGTACAAAATTTTTATTTTTCTAAGAATTTATTGACTGTAATCGGCTCAAAAACAGCCACATGGCACGAACCCGAACCTTATAAGAATACCAAAGCACCCGTTTATTTAGCTAAAAAACAGGTTTTTTTTGAGTGCTGTGCCGACTGTTTTAAAAGGCTATAAAATTCAGAATAAAAAAATTAACATATTACTGTGATTTTATAGCATGC
This sequence comes from Emticicia sp. 17c, assembly GCF_037153985.1. Classification (NCBI taxonomy): domain Bacteria; kingdom Pseudomonadati; phylum Bacteroidota; class Cytophagia; order Cytophagales; family Leadbetterellaceae; genus Emticicia; species Emticicia sp. 17c. Next base: position 150,974 of record NZ_JBBAYI010000007.1, on the reverse strand, counting down.
CGCCCGAATAATTGAGCAAATAAAACATAATCATTTATGCGAAAAATTTATAAACAATTAAAGTTATTGATGGCTGTTTTGCTGGTTATCATCATTATTACTGGAGGGTTCAATATTACCATTACCCGAAATTATTATTATAACCCTGCTACCCACGAGTTACAAAAACAGGAAACCAGTATAGCTTTTGAGAGATAAAACTAAAAACATTTATGGCATCAGATGAAAAATCGACTTCGTTTGTCAATCTGGTTAATACGCATAAAGGTATTATCTATAAAGTTGCACTGGCCTATTGCAAAGACCCCGACGACCGGAATGATTTAATTCAGGAAATCATGATTCAGCTATGGAAATCTTTCGATAATTATGATGATACCTATAAACATTCGACTTGGATTTATCGGATTTCTCTGAATGTAGCTATTTCGTTCTACCACAAAGAAACCCGCAGAAAACACATAGCAAACCCTATTCATGAAGGTCTTTTGAATTATACAGAAACTTATAACAATCATGAAACAGAAGAACGCATACAGGCACTACAACAGTTTATTGCCGAGTTAAAAGACCTCGACAAAGCTCTTATGCTGTTGTATCTGGAAGAAAAAAGCTATAAAGAAATAGCCGGAATTATGGGTATGACCGAAACAAATGTAGCTACCCGTATCAGCAGAATTAAACTAATACTTAAACAAAAGTTTTCTTCTGCCAGCAATTAATGTTGCTATCAGCAAACAAAGTACATTATTCAATTAATTATCAGACTTAAAAATTACTATAATGGAAGATACAGAATTAATAGCCCTCTGGAAAAATTACGATAAAAAACTGGGCGAGAACCTACGGCTTAACAGAAAAAATGCCGAAGACATTACACAAATAAAGGTGAGGTCGTTTCTGAAATCTATGCAGCCAATTAAAATTTTTGCCATTATTATTGGTATTGTGTGGGTAGGTTTTATCGATATGGTGGTATTGGCTTCGTATCAGGCCGGAAATTATTTCTTATTTGGTTCTGCCCTTGTTCAAACCGTGCTTACCAAGTTAGCCATTGGTGTGTATGTTTATCAACTGGTGTTGATTCATCAGGCTAATATCAATGATGCAGTATTGGTTACTCAGGAGAAAATAGCCAGACTGAAATCGTCAACTATCTGGGTAGCACGGCTGCTGTTTCTGCAATTACCCGTCTGGACAACATTTTACTGGACATCAGCCATGATAACGCAAAACGGCTGGTTGTTTTATGCCATTCAACTACCGGTTACAGGTGCTTTTGTTTATGCGGCTATCTGGTTATTTTTTAATATCAGGTATGAACACCGCGATAAAAAATGGTTTAAACTGATTTTTAATGGCATAGAATGGGAACCTGTGATGCAGTCGATAGCCTTACTTAATCAGATAGAAGGGTATAAGACCTCTTCTACTCAGGTAGCAGGACATGAGTCTGAGTTTTGAATAAGGTCTTATGTATAAAAAATAGCTATCATGGTATAAAAAAAAATGAAATTTACTGAATCCTTCAAAGATTTGTATATTTTAAAATTAGCCAAACATGGTAGCTATCCAAACTTTCTGGTCTGATAAAACAACGCTGCGTGCAGCAGGAGAATTAAACGGGGGCTGGCTTGATGCCCGCTTCCATCTGATGAGTTGGGCTTTAAGTGTATCGTTACTAAAAAAGCATTTCAGTAAAGTTATTCTCTGTACTGATACCTTCGGAAAAAAACTGTTGGTTGATACCCTGCAATTACCTTACGATGAAGTAATACTCTCACAAACTGGCTTGGAATTGAAATATCCGAGAGAAGTATGGGTAATGCGAAAAATTAATAGTTACCAACAACTTGAGGAGCCTTTTGTGCATATCGATAGCGATGCCTTTTTGTGGAAACCTCTACCAGATACTTTTTATAACAGCACTATTTTTGCTCAGAATTACCAGAAAGATTTTAGTTGCTATAATATTGCCCGAAAAGAACTAGCCGATATTGGCATACAAATGCCATCTATACTTGCCAGCGAAACCACCCACAATGCGGTTAACATGGGCATTATTGGCGGTCAGGACAAAGCTCTTTTTAAAGAGTACTACCAGTTTCTTGAATCGTTTGTTGGGCTTCATCTGCCGAAAATCCAAGCTAACAAAACCCAACTATCGTTAGGTTTTGTAAATACGTTGTTAGAAGAATGTTTTTTTGTACATTTTGTTGAGTTGTACTACAACAAACCTATACACGTACTAATTGAAGATAAACTCGACAGCCGATACACCAAAATCGCCAATTTACTTGATAAAAAATATGGGTATCATCATTTAATTGGAGAAAACAAACTTGACTTGTTCTATTGCAAGCAGGTAGAGCAGGCTTTAAAGTTTCATTTTCCGGCTGTATATAAACATATTACGGCCTTTATCTCAGAGTTTTTTATACAAGTGCCGCAAAAAGTAGATTATTATGCCGAAAGTAATTACCGGATACAACAAAAAGGCAGTAATGAGGTAGTAACTCCAAAAAATGTAAAGACCATGTTACAAACATGGGCTAATGACGAAACCCTCAGCCATGCGATTGTATTTGAACACCAACGCAATAAAGATTTCAGAAAAGTAAAAAACAAGCTGGCTGGTTTTCAGGAATCAGAACAGGCAAGAATACGGTTTCTGTATGAATACCTTGAAAAATTACCTATTGGCCAACGGCTGAACGACACTATTAGCTATGATAGTAGCATGAGGGTTTCTGAAAGAATCTGGGATGACGGCAAGAGTATTTTTTCAAGTCTGATATATGATTTCGGGTATGGGCAAGCACACTATGATGATAAAATATGGGATACCTTCGCGATGTTTATTTTATATAATTGTTCGGAAGAACCCCAACCTCTCGAACATCTACTAGCATTGCTACAACAAAAAACTAATCAACAACCCGACGAACTTCTGCAAAGATTTGATATTAAAATAAAAGAGCTTTATATGGCAGGTTTACTTCATTATACGCATAACGAAGTTCCTGCCAGTTGCGCTGATATTGCTGAGGCCATACAAGGTTACTAAGCTGTTTGCTAAAACCTTAGCGGGCCTCAATGAGTAAATTCTGGTCAACGCCATCCGTAACAAGGTCAATAACATTTTCTCTGAGGTCTTTCATGGTTACGTTATTATGCAGGCAAGCGTGCATAATATCTTTCCCTGAAACAACTTTACCCCTGAAATAAGGCAGAAAAAGCAACCAGTTAATCATATTTATCCGATGCCCCGAATTGGGCAGAATCAAGGTATGATTAGGCTCTATCACTAAGGTAGGGTTCAATGTCAACGGGCGTTTTAAGGTACGATGCACCTCTTTTTTCTTGCCTGATTCTGAAAGGTAAATACCTGTACGGTCGATGAGAATTTCTGACACATTCCAGTTAATTTTTGATATTTTAAAATAACTGTTCGACTTGAGATTAATCAGATGCACCAGACAGAACTCTTTATCTCGTTTAGGGCTAAAAGCTCCAGCTTTAGATATTATCAGGCTATCGCGGCGTTCTTCACCTGTTTCATCGATAATTGAGTACAGAAACTCATGACAAACGGTTTCAAAGCGTACTTTAACATTATCTGTGTTTTTTTCGACAATGGCTGTCATACACTCTATTTCAGGCGACAGCTCGTCCATTCTGAAACCTCTGAAGCGTTCTATCACCAGAAAATTCATCTCATCGAAAGCAAAATGTTTGTTGGTAGAATATATTTTCTGCCAGTCTTTGCTTCGTTTATAGAGCCTAGTTATGGTATAATTGTTTTTGTAAAGCGTAAAAAAGCCCGAAAGGTATTCTTTTCTGACAGAGACGATGTCGTATTCGGTCAGGATTTCGTCTGTGATGAAATTTCGGATATTCCCAAAAATCACATCAATATCACAATGCCCCCAGAAATCATATTCTTTCAGATAATCTTCAAATATGTTACCGTAAGACGGCTTGAAATCACAAAGTTTGTAGGGTTCTTTTACCTCAATCGGGATTCCTATTTTTTCAGAAGCAAGGGCATTAAAATCATCCAGATTAAAGTTAATAAACTTTATATTTTTATATGACTGACTATAATGCGGAAAACGAATATCTGTAAAAAAAACGAAATCGATGGTATCGTTCCAAGCGGCCGACTTAATGAAATACGGAAAATAAGAAGGGAATTTTTTTCCGAAATAAGGTATAATTAAACAGATTTTCTTCATTGTTGTTCTGTGAAATTAGGTGCTGATTATTTTTACTTCTATAAGTTAGGTATTAGAATAGTCCTCCGAAGATTTTATCAAAAACCGAGATATTTTCGGTAATTATCTGTGCTTTTCCGTGCAGGTTTGCCATCAGCGGTATATTCTGATGCACATTTGTAAGCATACCGTTTGAAAGGTACAAACGCCCACGATAAAACCGGTCGATAGGCACATAAGATAACTCTGCTACTTCGCCTATCAGGAATCCATATTTATGTTCAGGAAACTCATCAAGCCTGATAAGGGTTTTTTGTCCTTTTCTTATTTGCCCTGAGCCATCAATAGGCACTTTTATTTCTATATCGTAGTTAGTAAACTGGGGCGTTACAATCAGACCCGAAGCCCGCGGCATTTCTTCGGTTCCTCTGAAAAACATTACTTTACCGCCAATACTTGTTGTATGATAGGTTTTGGCTCCGGTACTGCGGTTTATTTCCAGAACTACGGTGTCTTCTTTGCTAACAAACTGCCCGTCTTTTACTACGGGGGTATAATCAACGTTGGTTTCGGTTTTCATCCAGACAAACCTGAACGGCTGTTCTTTGGCATGAAAATTTACTTCGGCCTGTATGGTAACGGGCAAAGTAAGATAACGCGAAATAAAAACAACCAGCAACAGCATAAGAAATAGCACTGTAATACCCCAACGGGTTATCCAGCCGGGAACCTGCCCGATAATCTCCTGAATTTCGTCAGTGCGGTCAACATGATTAGGTATCTGAGTAGGCATGGCTATAAGGGTTTATGCGGCGTCGAGTTCTAACTGATTTTTAACCAACTGGTAATAGTAACCTTTCTGTTTTGATAGCTGCTTGTGGCTACCTATTTCTTTGATTTCTCCGTTGTCCATCACAATAATCTGGTCGGCATTTTTTACGGTGCTTAAACGGTGGGCAATAATTACAACCGTACGCCCCTTAAAGAAACGCTCGAGGTTTTCCATAATAACGGTTTCATTATTGGCATCAAGGGCACTGGTGGCTTCATCAAAGAATATATATTGCGGATTTTTATATACAGCACGGGCAATAAAGATTCGTTGGCGTTGCCCACCACTTAATCCGGCTCCCGAACTGCCAATTTTAGTTGAAAAACCCAAGGGCAATTTCTTGATGTAATCCTGAATATTGGCCGTATGCACGGCATCCATTAGTCGTTTTTCATTTACTTTCTGGCCATCAACGGCAATATTTTTAACAATGGTATCTGAAAAAATGTAGCCGTCCTGCATTACAGTGCCACAGACACCCCGCCAGTTACTGGCCGATAAATCGCTCATGTCAATGCCATCAATCTTGATTTCGCCCTCTTGTGGTGGATAAAACTTTAGCAATAGCTTTAACAAGGTAGTTTTACCACTCCCGCTCGACCCCACAATGGCTGTAATTTTTCCTTTCGGAATATATAAGTTAAGGTTCTTGAGTACCAATGGAGAATGTGGCCCGCCATACCGGAAAGACAAGTTGTTAATCTGAATACCTTTTTCGGTATCAAGCAACAAATTATTGTAACGCAACGAACTACTGGCATCGTCGAGGTTTGCTTCGCTATAACTTTCAATGCTGCCTCGTTTATTCATAATAAATTCTTCGTTCAGTTCTTCATCTGATTTATTATGGATTTCACTTAGCCTATCAAGGCTCATTTTTGAATCCTGCACACTTTTAATAAATTCGATGATTTGCCCAAGAGGGCCATTCAACTGCCCAATGATGTACGAAATACTAAGCATCACACCCAACGATATTTCGTTGTTGATTACCTGCGTGGCAGCTATGTAGGTAACAATAATATTTTTCGATTGCGTAAAGAATGTAGAGCCTACTTCCTGATATTGCTCAAGACTTAGCCCCTTTATATTTACTTTAAAGAGTTTGGCCTGAATGCGTTCCCACTCCCAGCGTCTGGCTCTTTCGCAGTTATTGAGTTTTATTTCCTGCATTCCGGTAATAAGCTCAAAAATGCTACTCTGGTTTTCGCGCATACGCTGAAAGCGTTTATAATCAAGGTTTTTGCGTTGTTTCAGAAACAAAAACACCCACGAGAGTGACAAAATACTACCTATTACAAAAACCAGTAGTAGTTTTCCGCTGTATACGCCTAACACTGCCGAGAAAATAATGATATTCAGAATTGAAAAGAGGGTATTAATGGTATGCCCTGTCAGGAATTCTTCTATACGGTGGTGGTCGTTGATACGCTGGGTAATATCGCCTACGTTTTTGCTCTCGAAAAAACTGATAGGCAACTTCATGAGTTTAATCAGAAAGTTTGAAATAATACTCACACTAATACGGGTATTGATATGCAGCAATATCCAGTTTCGGATAACATCAACCCCTACCCCGCCCAGAAACAGCAATAGTTGTGCAATTAAAATAAGGTGTATGAGGCCGAGGTTGTGTTGGTGGATACCGTAGTCAACCAGAGACTGCGTAAGAAACGGGAAAATAAGGCTTACAAGGCTCCCAAAGAGCATTCCCAGAAAAATCTGAAAGAGATATTTCTTATACGGCATCAGGTATTGGAGCAAGAATTTAAACCCGTTGGTCTTTTTTTCTTTTTCTTCGGCATCTATCTGATAAAATTCTGGCGAAGGCTCCATGAGTAGTGCCACGCCTGTTTGCTGTGGGTTATCGGCTGTCCAGCATTTGAGAAATACTTCTTTGTCGAGCGATACCAGACCATGACCGGGGTCTGCCACAATGAGTCTTTCCTCGAATTTTAACCTTGACCATGAAAATTTCCGTACGTAATCATATAAAACCACGTAGTGTTCCTGATTCCAGTGCAGAATACACGGCAGCGGAGCTTCCTGTGTGAGTTTATCGTAATTTATTTTAACCATGAGCGTTCGGAAGCCGACTTTCTCGGCAGCCAGACTCAGGTTAACCATGCTTGCTCCTGAACGCGAGATGTAGGCATTGGCACGTAAAAAATCGATGGTGTAATCTTTGCCAAAATACGAGCTAATCATTCTTAGACAGGTTGGCCCACAATCCATGAAATCTAACTGGCTGAAAAATTTGTATTTATTGCCTAACATAACCTTAATTTTTATAGCGTATGAGTTTCTACTTTTGTAAGCGGCAATGCCTTGAGTGCCTCGGCGTAAGTAATCGGAGATAAGCCGGTGGCATTGATGATGTCGGTGGGTAACCGCTTCACGATGACATTCTGAATATGCGTAATAAGTTTCATGAGGTCGAAACAGTAAACCGATGGGTTGTCAAAGCCCTGCAAACGACTGAACCTGTGTGCCAGATGCCCGCCTCCACAAACTTTTTTAATAAAGCATTGGCTGCACCGCTTTGGTAATTGCTTATGGCTTTGCCTGTGAAGTGCTATCAGGTTGGCATAAATGGCCTTGTCGAATCCATCAAAAAGCACATTTTTACCTTCTTTTGTAAATCCGTCGCCACAAGCCTTCAGATAGTCAGATGCCTCAATGCTTCCGTCAGTTTCAATAATCAGATAATTGTTTTCCTGTTGGCCTATGGTTTCAAACCCATTATCTATCCCGATAATCATCAGTATAATCTGGCTCAGAAACCTGATACCCGGTTTATCTTCCGTATCTGTAAACCAACGGTCGAACAGTTTTATCCACCAGTCGCCGAAAGGCGTATATTGAGGCGACATATTTTTTTGCCGATATACCTTCGGAAGGAAGTCATAATGGTGGTCAGGAAACAGAAAATCAATGGCTTTTATCTGCAACGATTTAAAAAAATCATAGAGCTGTGCTGCTTCTGTTTCAGGATTAACCACCGACAGGATGCCGAAATTCACCTGATGCATTCGGGCAATTTCAATACCTTTTAGTACTGTTTCGTAAGACCCTTTACCGTTTTTATTGAGCCGATATATATCGTTTATTGATTCGGGGCCATCAAGGCTAATGCCTATACCTATTTCGAGTTCTTTAAATAATTTACACCAATGGGCATCCAGAAGTGTTCCGTTTGTTTGTACTCCAAAACTTAAACTTATCCCTGCTAATTCTTTACGTGCTTTGGCTACAAAACCCCGGAAGAACGCTTTGGGGGCAAGTAATGGCTCGCCACCATGAAAAATAAACTCAAAGGCTTCGACCTTATACTGCTTACTATATGTTTTAACCTGATTAATGATGGCATCTACAACTTCGTTTTGCATATGCTTGGGCTGGTTGAGATAAGAGGTGTCACCCAGATTGTACATATAGCAATAAGAACAGTTCAGATTGCACCTGCTGGCGATTTTAAGAACCAAACCTTTTATATTCGCCTTTTTTTTCATGTAGCAGGTTTAAGATTTACTGGGTTTATTTCTCAACATTTTCTTTTTTTCTTCATCGTCGTAAGGAGGTTCTTTGTATTGGTTCCACCCACCGTTGATGTCGTCGCCAATGACTTTGGTTTCTTCTTCGTTCATTAGCGAATCAAGCGATTTACGCGCGTTTTTCTTGTCGAAAAGGCTAATCGAGAATCGTTTCTTTGCCATAGTTTTTAAGGGTTAATTATGTAATAGTTATAGTCCGAGTTTTTCAAGAAAAATCAACGATTTAAACCGTGAACGCCTTGTATGGCTTTCATAAATGATAGGCTCATAGGGGCGGTCACCGCCTCTGATTTCTTCGCCGCCGTCGGTTGAGAGTATCTCTAACCAACCACTTTTAGGGGAGTTTTGCTCTTCATCGAATGTTTCGTGCAAAAGCTGGTCAACACTTTTTCTCATTTGTTTCTGCGATTTAAGTTTGATGTACCGAAGTAAGCCCCGAAAGGCTTGTTTATGAAATTATTTAGACAGGAGGCAGCAGAATTTAGATTAAAACGCAGTTGCGCAAGTATATAAAAAAATAGGCTTAACGGAAGTGTTAACAGCGTTAAAAAAGCACGAAGCCCGAGGGGCATTCCCTCGGGCTTCGTATATTAATCAGATAAATTAAAGATTTTGCAGTGAACAAACGCGGCTGGTAACATTCGTGAAAACATCCGCCAGACTTTTATTGTTTGAAAACTCGCTGATAGTTGTTTTTTTAATTGCAAGAGGGCGATTGTTAAAGTTCTTTTTCATAGCGAATAACGGTTATTTATAGTTTAGATTATTAATATTTGATTCAAATTTCATACACTTTTGAACGGGAACCAAAGGTATTATACTAATCTGTCTAGTTCTTCGATGAATATGCTTTTAGGTTTTCTTTCTTTAATTTCAGAGAGCGGAATTTCGACGAAAACGGCAAATTCTCTATCTTTTTCTTCTATTATAAACTGATGGTTCTTTTTATAAAAGACTTCCAGCCGCTTACGCAGATTTACTAACCCCAAACCTCCTTCGTTTGTGTCTTTTTTGTTTTTAAACTTGGGATGTGGCGGTTTACTGTTTTTTATATTAATGGATAGCTTATTATCGGTAATTTTAATCTGAATATCAATCCATGACTCCTGCCGTGAACTATGAGTGCCATGCTTAAAAGCATTTTCAACAAGTGTTAACAGCAGTAAGGTGGGTATTTGTTGCCCTTCTTTGGGGCTTCCTTTGATATTGAAATGCAGTTTGAGCCTTTCTTCATGCCTGATGTGTTCGAGTTCAATGTATTTTTCAATACAGTCAAGTTCTTTCTGAAGCTCAATGAAATCTTCTTCGGTTTCGTATAAAGTAAAACGCAGAATATCACTGGTTTTGAGGAGGTATTCCGACGATTTTTCGTCAACAGGCAAAATTTTTGCGTAAGCCGCATTAATTACATTAAACACAAAATGAGGATTAATCTGCGCCCGAAGTACTCTTAATTCCATTTTGAGCGAATTTACCTGAAGTTTATTAAGCAGCAGTTCTTTTTCAAAAATTGTCTTAACCAGTTTCAACACAATGGCTATGAGCATATAATCGAACTCTTTAAAGCCTGTGAAAATAATGGCTATTAAATCCTGAAAGGTGAAATTTGCCGTGTTTATCGATAAATATAAAAGCCCCAGAACTTTATATCCACCCGGAATACCCTGAATCCCGATTTCTATATCGAAAATATAATACATCAGGTAAGTAATGGTATGGAAATAAAACATCGAAGCAAAAATATCTAGCACAATAAGCCTTGCCAGTTGCAGTTTATCATTAAAGAAATTGTGTGTTGCTATAATGAGGTAATAGATAAGCACATATCTGAAATAATATACAAAAGTCAATATAATGGTAGCGCGGGGGTCAGATACCCTCGATAGCACATCGGTCGAGATAAAAATATAAGTAAGGTTATTTACAATAAAAAACAACCAGAAAGCCAAATGGTAGGCGATTCTGACTTTTTGCCTTTTATGGGCAGGTGCATCCAAATAATGCTTTTTGTAATAGGTGAGTAAATCCATGGTTACCTAAATTTGCCTCCGGTTATTTTTCCAATGAGTTCATCACGGTTATTGGCTGTCATGGGTATTTTTTCGTTGTTTTCCAGCACAAGTGTATTGCCATCAATGATTTTTATCATCATTCTGTTGACAATATATGACCGATGCACACGAATAAATTGTTTGGGAGGTAATTGTGCCTCCATTGTAGACACCGACCCGTGCATAATGAGCATTCCGTCTTTATGATATACCTTTACGTAGTCTTTTAGGCCTTCAACATGAAAAATTTCATTATAAAACACCCTGAAAAGTTTTCTGTCGGCCCTTACCCATAAGAAATCATCGTTGATACCCCCACCCATGCCTTCGGGCGGATTGGTTTCAATGACTGCTTTGATGGGTTCGTCAGACAACGAGGGCAGGTCGTCAATTTCTACTTCGGCTACTTCGGGTTTATTATGGCGTTTTTCGAGTGCTTCGGCCAACATTTTTACTTTAGAGGTAGCTTTCAGGAACTTATCAAACCCAATAGGCTTTAATAAAAAGCCCGTAACATCGAACTTGAAACCATCTACCGCGTATTGTGGATACGCGGTAGTCATGATTACCTGTGTTTTATTTAATTTCAGAATATCGAGCAATTCGGTACCTGTAAGTTCAGGCATATTTATATCCAGAAATATAAGGCCGGGTTGCTGGCGTTCGAACGCCTCCATGGCATCAATGGCATTAAAAAATTTTCCGGTTAGTTCAAGCCACGGAATTTTAGCTATCAGCGTTTCCAGAACAACATGAGCGGGTTTTTCGTCATCAACAATAAAGCATGTTAGCTTATTTTTCATAGCTGTTTTTTTTGAATAGTAATATTCGATAAACTTAGTTGTTTAAACAATTTTATCTGTTAAAAATAGTATCAGAACAGGTATTTTTACCTGTAAATATTAACAAGCGGCTACAATTAAGACCCTCTCAGACAGGCATTTTATTTGTATTTTTTGCCCTTGCCAATGCAGATTCATAGTATTTTTTCAGATAATGATATACTACTAATTCATGTACGCGTTGCTTTGAAATGAACATTCTGTTCAGAAACATGTGTACAAGGCTACTCAGAAGCCTGTTTTTATCAACTTGGAGTCTGGCTAATATTTCGTCTTTTATTTGGCCTATCAGCACCGACCTCTCTTCAAATAGCGCGATGGTTTCCGAAAGTTGATTTTTCTCGTCATCTTCCGGTTTCAGGAAACTTTCAATATCGGCCGTATGCGTGCGATACTTATCGTTAAGTTGTTTATTCAGGCTGGTGTTTCCGTTAAATTCTTTAAAGAAGTTTTCGCGCATTAATTCCATGATGTTTTTCTTGTCGGCAAGGTTGTAGCCAAAATCATTCAATAGCATATCTACGCCACGAAGTGCCACAAGCCAGCGATACCGCTCGCCTTCATCCCCTTCGAGCAAATCAAGAAACCCTACAATAGCTTTACTATCAGCACAAAATACGCGCTCAACCAACTCGATGGTAGAGTCTCCGTAACGTTCAATTTCGCGTTTATAGGTATCTGTCTGGAATTTTGTTACAATGCCTTTATCAATATAAGGTTGCATTAGAGTATTTAACTCCTGAAGCACAATATACCAGAAATCAGGCTTTGTATTATGGTTAAACCTGACACGAATATGCTCGTCGGGGTCGCCGTATCTGATAAAAAACCATTGCTCAATAATACCCTTCTGTAACATTTCTTCGGCAAAAGGTTTAATTACACCGGTAAGAATTTTATCGGCTGTTTTGGTACCGGTATAAATCTTAATATATAGCCACTCGCTACCGGTAATAAAATTCCGTTTAACGGGGCTTGGTTTGGGGGCCAATGGCACAGCCTTACTGGTAGCTTCGGTTTCTTTTAGCATCGGAATCAGGATTTCGTTAGTAAAATAACCTTCCGAGGTTTTCACAAAACATTCATCTTCCAGCCCAATAAATTCGACGAGTTTGATTCTATCATATTTTTTGAGGGCATCGGCCAGAATCTGTACCGAAAAATCACACTCAAAGTCAATCAATAGCTCGTTATCTCCTTCTGATAATTGTACATAACGTGGCAGTTGTAGTTGTTCTCTGATTTTCCTTAGTTCTTCTTTTAAGTCGCAGTTTTTTTGTTGAAGGGCCGGATAATTATCTTTTTTGATATTCCATGTTGCTCTGCCAAGAATGAGGTGGCGGTATTCAACTCTGGGCAGAAAAGGGTGGTCGTTCAGAAAACCCCACGACCACCCATACAAATGCTGAAGCTCCTGATTTTCCAAATCACATAGAAATTTATAAACAGGCAACCCATTAACTGTGTTATGGGCATTGCTTCTGCGCGGAAAAACGCGTTTGTTCAGGCGTTTCGACCGCAAAACTACTTCTTCTCCACGAATTGAAACCATCAAGTCATCGGGAGTAATCTGGTATTCTTGCGGTACATCCGATCCAGCCAGATAAGGTATTTCATAAGGGCGTAAATGCGGGCGCATCAGAATATTACCCACACGAGCTTCGGGTAGGTGGGCTATTTCTGCATAAATGGTGTCGGAGTACTGGCTGTCTTCCAGTTTGGCGGCTTCTCTCATTTTCTCGGTTAGTTCCTGATTCCCATGCCCAAACCGACCCAGTAGTTTTATACCCGACGAGCCCGTCATGGTATAAAGGTTAAACTTAAAATTGCCTTTATCGACCTCTTCCACAGAAGAAGCAATCAGGCTACCGAATATATAAAAGCCCTTAGTTAGTGAAGGCTCTATGGCATTGCTTTCTTTAAAAGAGTTTATAAGCTGGTCGGTAAGTTGAATAACCGACTGGCCTTTCGCGATGGCCTCCTGATATAGCTTATATTTTAATCTGGCAAGGGCTGTCCACTCGGTGCTATCTGCCCTGAAATTAGCTGGCAGAGCCAGATTTTCGAGCATAGGCAGGTTATCAGCCTTGTTTGAAGTAACATTGCCATAGCCGATACCCGTTTCATTGTCGATAACCGAGAGTAAAGGCATCTCCTGCTCTTCGTATCGTTCATAAAACTTAGTTTTGAAAGTTGCCATGTCGGCATTATAATATGATAAACCCAAAGGCATAATATTTTTCAGGTCTTTACTTAATGTATTCACGAAAGCGTCGCTCAATGAGCAGGCTTCCGTCTCAAAGAACATATCGGTCTGTACTAGGTCTTTACTGTTAGTGGTTGTAAAGTTTTTGCTGATAATCTCCTGTATTTCCTGATATTTTTTAATGCCTCTGTCGTTGGTTCGGAGCAGCTCTTTAATTTTCAGCAGATTCTGATTGATTTCGTCGGTATGTTGTAGTTTTTTCAAACGTTCAATCAGTACATCAAAAAATTCGTCTCCGGTGGTGGTAGGTTCAAGTTCGCTTACGAGTATTTGCGAATCAATAATTGAATTAACGTAGTTTTCAATTTCTTCCAGACTGAATTCATCTGAAATTAGTTCTTCTACGAGTTCCTGAAAGGTGCTGCCTTGTGCGGCTTTTGTCAGTATTTTTTGCAGATACGGGCTGTTTTCTACCGAAGCCAGTAAATAATTGCGTTTTTTATTTTTAACAGTACTTTCAATGTAACGATACCCCTCACCTATCAGGTATAAACTTGTATTAGGGAAGAATTTCAGTTGTTTTTTTATGGTTTCGTTACTGATAATATCGGTTGTCATTTCGGCAACGTAGTTCATATCAAGCCGTGAATGAAACCGACACGGATTCTGCTCGTTAAAAACTATCCGAGTTTCTGAGCCCTGGCTGCCCATAGTACAGCCAGCAAAAAGCCCATAAGGCGTGCTGCGGGTGGTCATTCGGATTAGGTATTTATGCAGTGTCCGTAGTAGTTTATCAATACCCGTCTGATACGTACCCGCCAGTACTCCGATGAAGGCTTCGTATAACTCTGGCGAAGCCACATAGAGTACTTCTAACATCTGAGGCTGTACGAAGAACTCAATCAGTTGTTTTTCAAACGTGGTGGGGTCGTTACCTGCTTTATTTTGCAAGTCAAGTAATGTATTGACAGGGAATGCTGAGCGACGAAGAAGGAAGAAATTCTGAGATTTAAAGTTCATGGTTTTAAAAGTGTTAAAGACAATTATCATGATTGCCAACCTGCCAGTACCGTATAAATAGCACAGGTAGTTGTTGTTATCCAGAAAAATTTATAATTTTGATTGTCTAAAACAATGTTAAACCATACACATTGGTTTGGAAAACTAAGCCGAGGGATTCCCACGGCTTATGTTTCTTATAGATAATGAGGTGTAGATTCTGGTAGCGTATCCGTTATTTCGGAGTTTATTTTATTTACCACACGAAGTGTAAGTTCCGGTAGGTTGGTCGCTGCAGCAAGATGGCCCAGCCGTAAAACCTGTTGCACCACCCACTACTTGGTCGGCTTGTTCGTCAGATAATTGCTCTGCATTAAGGCGTGCAATAGTTTCTTTGTCTAAAGATAATCTTCCGTCGTTATTTTTCTTTTTCATGATTTTACGAGATTAAGTTAATTAATAGTTAAATATATTTTTTGGAGTAAATGGTTATTGCAAAAGTTGATTAAGATAGTTTCTGAGGAAATTTTCGGGATTTAAACGAGCGATTGTATTCTGTTTTGCTACAATCGCTCAGTAAATGTCCCTTTTCATATTTCCAGAAATCTGCCTGATTATCTTGAGCAAGAGGTGTAAGTATCTGGGCCACAGCACGAAGCACCACCTGTAAATTTGGTAGCCCCACCTACTACTTCCTGTCCTTGTTCTGCCGAAAGTTGTTCTGCATTCAATTGTGCAATAGTTTCTTTGTCAAGAGTTAATCTATTCGAAGTGATTTTCTTTTTCATGATTCTTAATAGTAAAAAGTTAAAAAATGAGTGAAATTCTGCATGCACCAGCTTTCGGGTGGCATTGTGTTGTTGTTTGTTACTTCATTGCTAAGCAGGCGGCCGTCTGAAGGGTTTCTGAAACGGCTCCAACGGCCGCCGCTTATTAAAAGGGCTACTTATATAAAGCCGCCCTTTCAGGCATCTATTAGCATGAAGTGTAAGTTCCTGTTTTGGTAACACCACAACAAGAGGCACCTGCGGTAAACACTGTTGCTCCGCCCTCAACTTGTTGAGTTTGATCTGCCGATAATTGGTCTTCGTTCAAACGAGCGATTGTCTCTTTATCGAGCGACAGCTTGGTAGATACTTTTTTCTTTTTCATGATTAATAAACTTTAAAAGTTAATAAACTAAAAAAACAAAAGCGGCGATTAACCCCTATTCAGTGATTATTTGCCGCATGAGGTATAAGTACCTGTGTTACCAATACCACAACACGAACCACCAGCAGTAAAGGCAGTAGCACCACCTTCTACTTGTTGTGTTTGGTCGGCGTTTAGTTGTTCCTCGTTAAGGCGAGCAATTGTTTCTTTGTCCAAAGACAATTTCGAAGCATTTGTTTTCTTTTTCATTTTTTAATAAAGATTAATGTTAAACCATACAAAACATAACTCGCTTACCCAGCCTGTGCACAAACTTGATAAACAAGCGATACAAAATTTTGATATTTAATAAAATGAAGAAAGATTTTTATACAGAATAACTGAAAGTTTAGATGAAAATAAGTTTAGGGTAAGTGTCATGAAAGTGGTCTATAAATCAGAATCCGTATGTACCACACATTGCTTGATATAAAAAAGACTTCGTTTGGTCGATAATAATTATAGCTCTCTATAATTTTTTTTTTGTTGACACAGGCAATAGCCAATTTTGGACACAAAAAATCATCTATACTCAAATGATAGAGGAGAGCGAAAAATATACAATCGATCAATATATCACAACGGCTGCTTATAAGATAGAGGATATAGTGGAAGTTGCTCCTAAGCACCAGCATGATTTGCACACCTTCGGGCTGTCGAGAGGTGCGCTGGGTTTATCTTTTCTATATCATGCTTATGGCCTTTATTATGGGCTCTCGGAGTATCATAAGAAAGCCAAAGAAGCCTTTGAGGAAGCCTGCGACAGCATCGGAAAAAAGGCGTTCCCGAGTTTTTATCTGGATATTTCTGAACTCGGTATGCTGGCAGACTATTACTCAAGAAAAGGCTCATTGGAAATTGATCCAAACGAATTTCTGGAGGATATAGATAACACGTTGGAAGAAAAAATGAACGAGTATCTGGCCGACGGCGACATTGGTGGTTTTGTGAATGGAGCTATTTCGATGGCACTTTATTTTCTGAGACGTTACACTACCAACGTAAGCAAGTTTAAGCCAATTATGCAGAAACTCGTGAACGAGCTTACCCAACAGGCTATTGAAACGCCTGAGGGTATACACTGGCCTACCAAATTCCGTGAGGATGGCCGTGTCTATCTGACTTTACCGCATGGGTCAGCGGCAGTTATTCTGCTTCTTACACGTCTTTCTGAAATAGATGAAAGTTTTAAAACACAAACGCTCCCATTAGTTAAACAGGGAATTACTAAAATTCTGAGCCAGGAAGTAAAAGACAGACACTTCCTTTTTGCAGACCAACTTGATAAACCTGAACCAAGCCGACTGGCCTTATGCTATGGCGACATGGGCGTGGGCTATATGCTACTACGCGCCGGACAAGTATTTGATACAAAAGCATGGTATCAGAAAGGAATTGATATTCTCACTCATGCCATACAACGCAAAACACAGGAAACTAATCGTGTTGAAGATGCCAGTATTCTGTTTGGTGCAACAGGGCTTATGCTTATTTTCCATAAGGTTTATCGGTTAACCAATCTGGCTATTTTTCAAGAGGCCACTAACTACTGGCTGGCCCGAAGCGTAGAATATGGCGAAAAACAGGAAACTCCCTACGCAGGCTTTAAAGCTGCTTATAACCCATGGAACGCCCACACGAATGTATGTTTTTCAGAAGGAATTATCGGAATTGGTATTGCTTACATGATGTACATCAGGCCACACCTGATTAACATCGATGATTTTGTATGGCTTTTATAAACCAACTAGGCTATGATACTCCATGAAGTACAAACAGCAAACAAGACAGTCGATACAATACTAGCGTTATCGGCTTATATTGAAAATAACCCGACAGAGTATCTGAACCTGACCCGCGGCGAAATCGGGAAGATTCTTTACTATTTCTATGCGTCCAGAAGTATTCCAGAAAAAAGAGAAGAGTTTCTGGCAAAGGGAGGTAATCTTTTAAGCACAATTCTGGATATTGTTATCCATAAAAAAAATAACCAGTTATTTAACTCGTCGCTCTCGAATGGATTAGCTGGCTTGGGGTTAACCATTGAAATTCTGGTAAATGAAGGTTTTATTGAAGATGACCTGCAAGATTTCCTGTACAATATTGACAAGTATGTCTTTGAAAATGCTATTACAAAAATTCGGAAGGGCAATATCGACTACCTACATGGAGGTGGCGGAGCTTTTCATTACCTGTATTACCGGATTGATAAAAATCCTGCAATAAAAGCTTATCTGGAAACCTTTGTTGAAGCACTAGAAGAAATTGCCGTTCCGTGGGGCGAAGGAATATATTTCCCGAATATTTATATGAAAGATTTAAGTCGGGAGTCGGAGGTGAATCTTGGCTTATCGCATGGCATGGTCTCAACATTACTCATGCTCATTAATTTTTACGAAGCGGGCATTTCTCCACAAAAAGCCGAGCAACTCATCAATAAAGGAATAACTTTTATGCTGAGTTTCAGAAATACCGAGCATTTTGAAACAGGCGAATATTACAATTTCCCAAACTCAATTATTCTGAATCAACACCAATATAGCCCTGATAACCTCAAAAATTATAGCGGTGGTTTAAGGTGGTGCTATGGCGACATGAACATCATGCACTTACTCTACAAAGCGGGTATTGCCTTAAATCAGCCTTATTTTAAACTACTAGCCGATGAAATCGGCGTATCAACCTTACCCGTGCGCGATATTAAGCAAGCACACTGCCATGGCTCATTGTTTTGTCACGGGGCCACAGGCATTGCGTATTATTATAAATATCTGGCCAGAATTTCAGGACAACAGTTCTACATGGAAGCCTATCATTATTGGCTTAACCTTGCTTTCAGCTTGTTTGATGAAGAAGTGGAGCAATCGCTCTTTACTGAAATATCAGGCTATTTTCTGGAAGGTTTTGTGGGGTCAAGTCTGGTTTTGATGGAGTCTCTGACAGACGACGAACCTTATTGGGAGA
This sequence comes from Emticicia sp. 17c, assembly GCF_037153985.1. NCBI lineage: Bacteria > Pseudomonadati > Bacteroidota > Cytophagia > Cytophagales > Leadbetterellaceae > Emticicia > Emticicia sp. 17c. The sequence goes on along the minus strand of NZ_JBBAYI010000007.1, from coordinate 132,118 downwards.
AAGTCTGGCTGTTAGCCTGACACATTGCTGTAAACCATTAACCGTAAACTACTATGGAAAAATTATCATTCGGAATATTAGACTTTGGGATGCGCCAGCAAGGGCTAAACAGCCTGATGAAACTAGATGACGTAGTGAAGTCGGCTATTGATGCCGAACATCTGGGTTATTCAAGGTATTGGATAAGCGAACACCATTTTTCGCAGAAAAGTCTGGCGTGGTCAAATCCACAGGCAGTAGTTCCCATTCTGGCTTCGTCAACCAATCGTATAAAGATAGGCGTTGCAGGTGTTTTGTTAGGTATGTATTCGCCGTATCATGTGGCTACGTTTTTCAAGATGCTGAACAACGTTTTTCAACGACGCATCGACCTCGGCATTGCCAATGGCTCGCCTAGCAGCAGGGCGGTAAGTTATGCCATGGAGTATGACAAAGCCGATATGAAAGAAAGTTTTGAAGATAAGTTCTCAAAACTAATTCATTACCTGCGCGACGATGACGACCTCTACGAAGAAGGCAAGGGAGTAGTAGTACCACCCTATAAAGGTTATGCCCCCGAGGTCTGGACACTCTCCACATCGGCCTACCGCACCGCCGAGCGGGTAATAAACCTCCAGTTAAATTTGTCTCGTTCTATCTGCCACGAAATGTCAGAAAAAGATTTCGCCAAAGAAAAACTACAAAAACTAAAAGAAGACTACCGCCAAAAGCATGGTGTTTACCCGAAGGTGAATCTGGTGGTAGGTATTATTTGCCATAAAACCATGAAAAAGGCGCAACAAATGGCCGAAAATTACAAGGCTGCCGGCGACTACCTGAATATAGTTGGCTGCCCTAGTTATTTCAAAGAAAAGATATTTGAACTACGCGAAAGCTACGGTGTAGACGAGTTTATTTTATATAACTACTCGGTAAATACACAAGAGCGTGCCTTGTCGATGCGCCTGATAAGCAAAGAATTTAACCTTTAATTCTCTCATTTTTAAAATTCTGAAACCATGAAACCCATTCGTATTGGTTTAATAGATTTCGGGTATCGGTCTGATAACCTGAACAGCCTCTTGAAGCTAGAAGATGTTATTAATTACTGCGTGGTGGGTGAAGAAATGGGGTTTGATAAATTCTGGCTGGGCGAGCATCACATGCCCAAGCGGTCGCTCACATGGAATAACCCCGCTAACCTTGTTCCGATTCTGGCCTCACACACCAGAAAAATGAGTATCGGAACAGCCGGAACACTTATGTGTATTCATAACCCCTACCATATTGCTTCGTCGTTTAAGTTTTACAATAATATATATACTGGCCGAATCGAATTGGGTTTTGCCAATGGTATGCCCTATAATGGGGTATCAATGCAGGCCACAGGCAAGCCCAACGAAGTAGCTATCAAAGAATTTGATGCCAAAGTAACCTACACCGTTTCGTTGCTGAAAGACGAAGATGAATATTATCATTCAGACGGTATTATTTTACCACCGTTTAAAGGAAAAATTCCTGAACTATGGACCCTCGGCAATTCAGAAAGCAGTATGAATCGTGCAATAAAGTTAGGCACTAATCTGTGTATCTGGACTAATTACTATTTTAATCCGGCCGATAAAGAAACGCTCGATACCTTCCGGCAGAAATACTATGACGTACACCAACGTATGCCTAAAATCAGGGCCGTGGTAGTAGGGGTTTGTCATCCGTCAGCTAAAAAGGCTAAAGAAATCACTATTCAACAAAACGATGAAGACAAAGTTCCTTACGGCAGTGTCAGCAAATATCATGACTTTATTCTGAAATATCAGGATTTCTTTCAGGTTGATGATTTTATGTTTTTCAATACCATTCTGAACCCCAAAGAAAGGCTGAAAGGGATTGAACAACTATGCTACAAGCTCAATATTGCTTAAATCTCCAATAGAACGCCAAATGTTTTCTGCCGAAATTATCAGAGGCTTAGTCTAATATTTTTCGTGTTTTATCGCTCCCTTTATTATTTCGATTCATCAAAACAAATCATGTGTACTATGAATAAGCTAGTTGTATCCGTTGCCATATTCATGTTTCTTACAGATACATTGATGGCTCAGTTTAGCATTAAGGGAAAGGTTGTGGAAAAAAACACACAAGCCGCCTCGTTTTCGACAGTCTCTTTGCATTTGTCGAAAGACTCTTCTGTTGTAAAAGGTGCTCTTGCTAATGAGAATGGTGAATTTGAAATTGCCAGCATTGATACCGGCAGTTATTTTGTTTCTGTATCCTACATTGGTTTTCAGAAATATAACTCGGCCGTTCTTACGCTGAATGCAGCCCAGCCCTCTCTGGAACTCCCGCTTATTCAATTGGTGGAAGATAGCAAGGTACTGGATGAAGTTACTGTGAAAACGCAACGAAAACTGATTGAACAGAAAGCCGACAGAATGATTCTGAACGTTGAGAATAGTGTCATTGCCAAAGGAAACAAAGTTAACGATTTGCTAAAATACACGCCAATGGTACAAGTACGAGGCGATGGCAGCATTAAAGTAGCCAACAAAAGTAGTGTGCTGATTCTGGTCGATGGCAAACAAACAGGGGCGGCTTCGCTGGATAACTTTCTTAAAAATTATTCTGCCGAAGAAATCCTGAGAGTAGAGGTAATTACTAACCCTCCGGCAAAATATGATGCCAGTTTTGGGGCTGTTATTAATATTGTTACCAGAAAAAGCCTTGAACTTGGGTTGAACGGGCGTTTCTCGGTGGCACATTCACAAGGCCAGTACGGCCGCTTTACGCCCGACCTATCGTTAAACTACCGCACAGCAAAATGGAATATTTTCGGAAATGCCAGCGGTGGCGTGGCCGACTACTACGTTGACCAGAAAATAGACCGTTTCTTTCCTGAAACTACCATAGGCAACTATTTTACATCGGTCGACTCCTACAAGTATCTTTCATTGTTTACGGGTGCCGATTTTAGCCCTAACAAGAATCATACTTTTGGGTTAAGGCTAAATAGTAGCCTGAATAGAGTAAACAACGAAACCGACACCCAAACGCCTTTTAAGAGAATAAACAGCAATACGCTGGATTCTCTTTTAAACACGCGAAATCTGGGCAGAAACACGAATGAAACCTATGATATTAACCTGAGTTATACAGGTAAGCTAGATAGTACAGGCAAAGAACTAAACATTAATGTTACCCAAACGCTTTATAGCAAAGATTCCCGACAAGATATTGTTTATTATCGTTTCGGGCTTAACAACGAGCCATCAGGCCCGCCAAGAACCATCAGAATATTGAATCCGAGCAATCAGAAAAACTTTATTGCTCAGATTGACTACGCCATTCCGACTTCAAAAGCCCGCTGGGATTTAGGTGCTAAATATTTTTACATTGGCAATGACAATGTTCTGCGTCAGGAAGACCTCTTTAATGGTAATTACCAGCTAGACCCACAGTTTAGCAACTCAGGCTTTTACCGCGAAAACACCTATGCTGCTTATGTTAACTATGGGGGTAAAATCATGAAAAGCTGGAATATGCAGTTAGGGCTACGTGCCGAGAAAACCAGTCAGGAATTAACCAACACCAATATCAAACGAGACTATTTCGGTCTTTTTCCTAGCCTAAACCTAAGTAAAGAACTAAAAAACGGAGCAGGCTTGGGGATATCTTTCAGCCGGAAAGTATCTCGCCCCGGGCTGAACAGTCTGGTTCCTTACCGTATGATTGTTGACCCTTACTCAATTATGGAAGGTAATCCGGGCCTCAAACCGCAGTTTTCGCATTCGTTTGACACTTATTTTAATAAAGGTAGCATTACACTTTTTGCTAATTATACATATACACAAGATTATATCACCGACCTGCTAAGAGGCGATGCTGAAACCAAAATTTACACGCAATTTACGGGTAACCTGAAAAACGTTCATGACGCTTACATCGGTCTGAACTGGTCACATAACCTTACTAAATGGTGGCAAACCAACTCAAACCTGTCGGTATCAGGTACTTACACCAAAAGCCCTATTGCCGATGTATCTGACCTGAAATTTAACGGGCTTGGTGCAATGGTTAGTAGCACAAACATCTTTACGCTTCCGAAATCGTGGAGAGGTGAGCTATCGCTCAGTTATAATTCACCTAACCGCTGGACCATCTGGCGAATGCGCTCAATTTACTGGGTATCGGCCAGTGTAACCCGAGACATTTTCAAATATGGTAATATCAGAATTTCAGCCGAAGACATCTTCCGCTCACAAATTAACCGCCTCTATGTTTCTTATGGTGTAATTGACCTCACAAGCCGCGGATATAATGATACACAGCGTTTTAAAGTATCGTTTTCGTATGGCTTTGGGAAAAGAACAGTTAAACAGGCCCGATACAAGGCCCTCGGAAACGAAACCGAAAAAGGCCGGATAGGCGGCGGAAAATAATATTGCTGTAAAAAGTGGGTTTACGTAAACAATGAATACCGGCGGGGTTATCTCTGTCGGTTTTTCTTTTGTATCCAAGCCACGAAAATACATTTAACGCGAAACACAATCAGTATTTTGCTTATTTTTGCCGCACGATACCCCGATGGTTTCGGAGGGTGTTCACTTCAAACAGAAAAAACATGAATCAGCAACAAGCTCAACTAAGAACCGTAAATATAAGCCGCTACGTTACTCCCCTGCGGGAAGGCGGGTCGTTGCCGGCCATAGTTGAAGCCGACGACGATTTCTTGTATGTGCTGAAATTCCGTGGAGCTGGGCAGGGAGTAAAAGCCCTGATAGCCGAATTAATAGGTGGAGAAATAGCCCGAAAACTAGGTTTACGCATACCAGAAATTGTATTTGCGAATCTTGATGCCGCTTTTGGCAGAACCGAACCCGACGAAGAAATTCAGGATTTGTTACAGGCAAGTGTAGGGTTGAATCTGGCCGTACATTATTTGTCAGGCGCTATTACATTTGACCCCGTGCTGAACGTTGTAAACCCTTTGCTGGCTTCGCAGATTGTTTGGCTCGACTGCCTCTTGACCAATGTAGACCGCACAGCACGCAACACTAATATGCTTATGTGGCACAAAGAACTATGGCTCATCGACCACGGAGCTTCTTTGTATTTCCATCATTCGTGGGATAACTGGAAAGAGCAGGCACAAAGACCATTTGTACAGGTAAAAGAACACGTATTGCTACCTTATGCAACCGAGCTTGAAGCCGTGAACGAAACCTTTAGCCAACTACTAACACCGGAGTTAATCGGTTCAATAGTAGGGCTAGTACCCGATGAATGGCTACAAGACCCTTCGCTAACGGAGTCGGCCGAGGAACGAAGAGAAGTATATGCACAATTTTTAACAACAAGAGTTCAAAACTCAGACATTTTTGTAAAAGAAGCACAGAATGCAAGAAAACTACTTATATGAGTATGCCGTTATTCGGATTGTTCCGAGAGTTGAACGCGAAGAATTCCTGAATGTGGGTGTTATTCTTTATTGCCCACAAAAAGGATTTCTGGATGTAAAATATTGTCTGGACCCTACCCGCCTGAAAGCCTTTTCGTGCAATCTGGAAGTAACACAACTGGAACAGTATTTACATACACTCGAGCGCATCTGCAAAGGTGGCAAAAACGGTGGCCCCATCGGAGGTTTACCTATTGCTTCGCGCTTTAGGTGGCTCACAGCAACGCGCAGTACTATCATTCAAACTTCACGTATACACCCTGGTTTTTGTACTGACCCCTACCAGACCCTTATGCGTCTTTACACGCAACTTGTACTTTAGTACCTGAAACTAAATTCTCATCAGTTGCTTTTACTCCAAATACTCATGATTGTTTTTACACAATACATATTTTTTCGGTTTTGGTTGCTATCGCAACCCTATTTACTTGCATCGAAACACAGATACAACTAAATTTATAGCTTCACGTATTTAACCCCAACATCATCTATTATGACTCCTTCACGCAGGAAGTTTATCAAAGGCATGGGTGCAGCCTCGGTTCTGATGGCAACCGAATCATTTGCTAAACCTTTCAATATTATTAAAAGCCTGAAAGTAAGTCCGAACGACAAAATCCGTATCGCAACTATCGGGCTTGGTATTCAGGGAAACTCCGATACCAAAGCGGCCCTCAGAAACCCCGAAGCTGAGTTTGTAGCAGCTGCCGACCTATACGATGGCCGTCTGGCAAGAGGCAAAGAGGTATATAATAAAGACCTTTTCACTACACGCGATTACCGCGAGATATTAGCCCGCAAAGACATTGATGCCGTTATTATTGCTACACCAGACCACTGGCACGACCACATTTCAATTGCTGCCCTGAAAGCCGGAAAAGCCGTTTACTGCGAAAAACCAATGGTGCAACATATTGAAGAAGGTAGAGAAGTAATTGAAACGTGGAGAAAAACCGGCAAAACCATGCAAGTAGGTAGCCAGCCTATTAGTGGAGCAGCCTACGCCGAAGCTCAACGACTGTTACAAGCAGGCGAAATTGGCGAACTGAATTTTATTGAAGCCACCTACGACCGCTTTAGTGCTTTGGGTGCTTGGACGTACTCTATTCCGCCAGATGCTTCTCCACAAACAATTGATTGGGATAAATTCTTGGGCGATGCCCCTAAACGCCCTTTTGACGCAACACGCTTTTTTCGTTGGAGAAACTACCGTGACTACGGCACAGGCGTAGCCGGCGATTTATTTGTGCATCTTATTACAGGTATGCACTATGCAACTGGCGCCATAGGACCAACCAGAATTTTCTCGTCAGGAGAATTAAGTTTCTGGAAAGATGGCCGCGACGTACCCGATGTAATGGTTACCGTACTCGACTACCCTGCTACCGAAAAACATACGAAGTTTCAGGCAGTTTTACGCGTAAACTTTGCTAATGCAGGCGCTATCAAGAATGTAACTCGTATTGTAGGAACCGAAGGCGAAATTACATGGAATGCCAGCGGGCTTACACTTACTAAAAGAAAACTACCTAAAGCTCCGGGTTATGGCAATGGCGAAAGTTTCCCGACTTTCACAGAAGCTACTCAACAGGAGTTTTTGAAAGAATATAATGCAAAATACGCAGAAGCCGACAGAACCGCACCACCTGTAATGGAAACGAAATTCGACACGCCTAAAACGGACGATGCACACGCCAAACACTTCAAGAATTTCTTTGATAATATGCGTGCTAACAGCCAGCAAACTATCGAAGACCCAGTTTTTGGTTTCCGTGCGGCGGCTCCGGCGTTGGCTTGTAATCTGAGCTATTTTGAAAACAAAATTGTTTATTGGGACCCTATCGAGATGAAATTGAAGAAAAAAGCCTGATAGCTTACGCCCAAAATATGTAAATGGTGAAATAAACAAAAGGCGGCCAATAATGCCGTTTTACATTGTTTCACCATTTGCTTATTTAATTACAACATAAAAAATGAACGAAGCGAACGCCACAATAATTAAAGAACTGGTTACATTCAGAATGCCTTTTGGCAAATATAAAGATACCCTCATTTGTGATTTACCCGAGCCTTATCTGGTTTGGTTTCATAAACAAGGCTTTCCAGAAGGGAAAATTGGGGTTTTGTTGGCTACTATGTATGAGATTAAACTCAACGGATTAGAGTATCTGCTAAAACCACTCAGGGAAAGAAAGAGATAAAATCTCGGCTATTCTTAAAACTATCTTCACTTACAGGCTGTTAAAGAAAAGAAACTCCTCAATGAAAGGTTGCTTATCTGGCCAAAATCACCCTTTCATTCAGTAGTATTTTCAGGCAATAATTACAGTTCATAAAATTTATTACTCCGGTATGTCAGCAAACACAACAATTATCAGAACCGCCTTGATTACAGGTGGTTCAAAAGGAATTGGCTATGGTGTAGCCACAGTATTAATTAAAGAAGGTATCAGGGTAGCTATTACAAGCCGTTCAGAAGAAGCAGCCCAACAGGCCGTTCAGGAACTGAATAAAATTAAAGACGGCTATGCGCTTGCTATTGTTTCAGATGTAAGAGATTTTGACTCACAACAACAAGCAGTAGCACAAGTGCTACAAACATGGGGCAGGCTCGATTATTTCATAGCCAATGCGGGCGTGGGGCATCTGGTTCCGTTTCAGGATTTAAGTCTTGAGCAGTGGCACGAAACCATCGATACTAACCTCACAGGCGTATTTTATGGAGCTAAAGCCGCGCTTGATGCACTAAAAACTTCTAAAGGGTATTTTATAACCATTGCCAGCCTTGCAGGTGCCAATTTCTTTGAAAAAGGAACAGCCTATAATGCCAGCAAGTTTGGCTTGGTGGGTTTTACGCAAGCTCTTATGCTTGACCTCCGCAATGAAGGCATTAAGGTTTCTACTATTATGCCGGGTTCGGTAGCTACGTATTTTAACAACCATCAGCCTAGTGAAAAAGATGCTTGGAAAATTCAGCCTGAAGACATCGGTCAGATTGTTTCAGACCTGATTAAAATGCCAGCCCGAACACTCCCAAGTAAGATTGAAGTGCGCCCTTCTATTCCGGGCAAATAAGATGATAAACGTAAAGCTATCAAACAAAAACCCGACTGTCGGTCGGGTTTTTGAGGTTTTAGTTTGTGTTGTTCAATAGTGTAATCTAGTGATGTATAGGTTTATTTTTGTTTGTAGATTTTTCCTTCTTTCATAACAAAAGCTACGTTCATCATAACTTTGGCATCTTTCAGAGGGTCACCTTCTACGGCTACGATATCGGCCAGTTTACCTTTTTCTACCGACCCTAATTCTGTTTTCATTCCTAGAATCTCGGCATTTACAATAGTAGCCGATTTAATGGCTTCCATCATAGGCATTCCTCCTTCAACCATGTACATAAATTCTTTAGCGTTATAACCGTGCGGAAAAACACCTGCATCGGTTCCGAATGCCACTTTTACTCCTGCTTTATAGGCTTTAGCAAAGGTTTCGGCTATTTGCTTTGAGGTTTCTACGGCCTTAGGAACCACTAGTGGATGATAATAGCCCGGTACTTTTGCGGAGTCGCCTACGGTTTTTCCGGCAATAATTGTTGGCACATAATAAGCACCATATTTTTTAAATAGCTCAATGGCTTCATCGTCCATAAAGGTAGCATGCTCAATAGTTGTTACCCCTGCCCTAATAGCCCGTTTCATTCCTTCGGCACCATGCGCATGAGCAGCTACATGAAAACCGTAATCTTTGGCAGTTGATACAATAGCCGAGATTTCATCCTCGGTAAACTGTGGTCCTTTTCCATTTTTGGCAATACTCAGTACTCCTCCGGTAGCTGTAATCTTGATACAGTCAGAGCCATCTTTATAACGTTGGCGTACGGCCTGCCGCCCTGCTTCCGGGCTGTCGACTACGCCATTGGTTACGTAGTCAGGTACCGAATACATATTGCTGATACCATTGGTGGGGTCACCGTGGCCACCTGTGGTTGCAATAGTACGGCCTGCTGTAAAAATTCTTGGTCCTATTAACAAGCCTTTGTTAATAGCATTACGAATAGAAATATTCACTCCTGTGCCGCCGAGGTCTCTTACAGTTGTAAAGCCAGCCATTAAAGTAGTAGCTGCATATTTCTGAGCTTCAAAGGCTATATCAGCCATATTACTGCTCATTCGTTTCAGGTATTGGTCTTTACTGGTTTCGCTTTCAATATGCACGTGCATATCTATCCAACCGGGCATAACGGTTTTGTTTTTCAGGTCAACAACTTTATCCGAAGCCTGCGCCGCCGCATAGCCGTTTTGTACGTCTGAAATACGATTTTTTTCTACAATGATAGTTACTTGCGACTTGGGCGTATTGCTAACCCCATCAATAAGGGTGCCGCAATGAATAAGTGTACGTTGAGCAAATGATGCAACAGATAACCCCAGAGAAAGGGCCAACAGGTAGTGTTTTTTCATTGAGGAGTATAGTTTAGAGATGTTTAGATGAAAACCACAGGAACTGTATCAAACAATTTCATGAGCTATACCCTGCTTTGGATAATCAGGATAAAGCCCATGAAAACATTAATATAAATAACAATACCTGTGAGTAGGCGCGCTTAGTTTTTAGAAACTAAAACGCCATTTGCTACAAAAGTAAGCTCTTTTTTAGGCTCTGTAATTTTGGCTACTTCTTCTTTACTTTTACCTGCATCCTCTGCGTAATGGCGAAGCTCGTCAACAGAAGTAGTTTTGGTTTTGGCGTTGCCCTCAAATACTACGGTTTTACCTGAAATATCTTTCGGAACAAAAAAGCCATAATCTTTGAACGTAACACGCATGGTTTGTCCGTCGCTTAATTTCACTTTCATCCAGCATCCTTTCACCTGACATACCGACTCTACCGTACCTGTTACTTTAGCGTCGAAACTTGGAGTTTCTTGTGCTTTTTTATTTAATTCTGTGGCTGCAATAGCTCCATCGGCATTAATTTTATCTCCGAAGCTATCAAATTTCTGAGCAAAAGCGAAATTTACAACCATTAAAAGTGCGAGAATTGAAACTAGTTTTTTCATTGTTGATTATGTTAAAATGTAATTATAAAGTTAATCTACGACTGTTACCCAACCTTTGCAGGTAGACCCCGCCGGCACAGTAAAAATATAATAATAAGTACTTGACGGAACATCTTTTCCCCAGTCGTTCTGGTAATCTTTCGATTCAAAAATCAGTTTTCCATATCGGTTATAAATTTCAATGGAAGCGTTTTTAAATCCTGTTACAAAGGTATCATTTTTTCCATCATTATTTGGTGTTATTACATTAGGAACTTTACCATCATTTTCAGGAATTTCGATATTTTTAGTTATTTCTTGTTCACAGCCAATTTTATTGTAGGCTTTGAGCGTAACGCTGAAAACACCACCTTTCGCATATCGGTAATTGTCTGGAACTAAACTTTTTAAGGTATCGGCATTGCCCATGCTCCATTTGTAACTGGCAGCGTTAGCAGTATTGTTGGTAAAAATCAATTGATAGGGTTTATCACAGTTCTGAATGAGCTGATACTCAAAATCTGGTTTAAACGACTCATCAATTTTAACAGTTATACTCTTTGAAGGGCTACAACCATCGGCATACATACCTTTAACGGTATAAACGCTTGTTTTAGTGGGTTCAACTGTAATATCGGGGCTTTCTGTATTCTGTATATCAGGCCCTGACCACACAAATTTAATGGCTTTGCCACTGGCGGTTAGGGTAGTATTTTGCCCTTTACAGATTTCAAGATCATTGCTGGTAACAAAATCGGTTTTCGAGTTATCTACTTTTACCGTTACTTCTTTTTTTACCGTACAGCCCCCTTTCTCGATAGTCACTGTATATTTAGTGGTAGTTTTTGGCTTTGCCACAGGGTTTGGTAAAGATGCACTTGTTAAATTCTCAGCCGGAGACCACGTATATTTTTCACCCCCTTGCGCTAGTAATTGAACAGCTGACTCAGGGCAAACCAGTGTGTCGCCACTTACTTTGGCTTCAAAACTTTTTACAAGCAGTATCTTAACCGTCGAATCGGTAGTGCGACAAGTAATTTTATTAAAAATTCTGAGTTTAATGGTATACTCCCCTGCCGTAGTGAAATTATATGCAACATCTTTTGTTCGGGTTACTACCGTGCCATTCACTTCCCATTCGTAGGTTTTAGCCCCTACACTCAGGTTTGAAAAGTTAATTTTAGCAGGCGCACATACTTCTTTCACAGGGCGATTTGCCTCGTCTTTCAACTCAAAGTCGGCCTTTAATACATCAATAGCAAACTTAAAGGCAGCCATATTACAGTTATCGCTCATGTGATTGGGCTGATACGCATTCTTTATCGGAAAAGTAGGTGGATGGGTTGTGTTAAGTTCGCGGGGTAAACACGCACAGGCCGTATGGTAAATGTAGCCGTGTTTATCGAAACGGCAGGTTCCGCCGTCAAGGTGGTCTCCTACCTCTGTTGCGCCTCTAGGCGGTGGAGAAGACCCAAAGAAAGTAGCATAAAGAAGCGATTTGGCATCTTTCTCTAAAATCATGAAATAAAAATTACTTCCGGTAGTGGTAGGCTGATAAGCGTCTGAAGTTACGGGCAGCCCCGTAGTTGTACTAAACCTGTTAAGGTCTTTATCGGGCGTTGAATTTACAATACCCCCCCAACCAGCCAGATAAATATTACCACAATCGTTCACTAAAAAAGCAGTAGGTACAATATCTATTCGCCCTCTTCTCCGACCTGTGCCAATAATGGTCGAAAAAACAGTTTTGCTTAAATCGTTATCGAAACAATGAATAAACTGCCCGCTGTTTTCGTTGCGGTATACCCCGCTCGAAACGGGATAGTCTCCTTTAGTAAGGCCAAAAACATATACCTTATTTTCGTTGTCAAGCTCCAGAAAGAAATTAATATCGGCCTCGTCGGTACCTGTATAAGTTAATTTCTGTATGCTGCCGTCAGCCTCAAATCTGGCAATAAAGCCATCTCCATTGCCCAGATAACTCTGTTTGTATGCACCTGTGGTTGTGGGCAGATTAGAACTAAACGTTTGCCCACAAACATACACATTGCCTGCGTCGTCGACCTTTATGCCATAGGCACTATCAAACTTGTTTCCGCCCAGATAGGTACTCCATAAAAGTTTTGAGCAATCGGGTGCCAATTTGCCAACCACAGCATCGTAGCCTTCGCTCTTTGTTTTCTGAAAAGGGTTCATAAGGGGAAAATCGGCCGATTCTGACACCGAAGCAAAGTAAATGTTATCATTTTTATCAACCATGACTTCGCCTCTGAACTCATCTCCATAATTTTTAATATTCAAACCGCGGGTATCGTTAAAGCCGTCGTTGCCTTTGCCTCCCAGATAGGTACTTCCTACGAGCTTTTTCCCATCGGCACTGAGTACTGCCAGAAAGATGTCGCTACCACGACCAAAACCTATGCCCGTAAAATTGGGGTCTGTATCAAACGTACCAAAGAGGCTCCCACCAGCGTGTTTTTTCTGAAAAGAGGACGAATTTGTTGGAAAATTGCTAGAAGATGTAGTACCAAAAACTACCAGCTCGCCTTTTGAGTTACTGATTAAACTATGCGGTACTTCGGAAGCATCGCCCCCCAGATAAGTGGCATACAAGAGTTTGGAGCCATCGGCACTGAACTTCATAATAACCACGTCGGTAATAGCATAGGTAAGTATGGTACTGGTTGTGTTGTTTTTATCGGCTGTTACCTGAAACGCCCCGTTAGTAACCGGAAAATCACCACCAAAAACCGAGCCTCCGGCATATAAATTCCCTTCTGAATCATAAGTAGCCGTTTGCGCCCAGTTGTCAGACCTTGAACCAGAATAGGTTGAAAAAACCAGTTCAGGGTCAATAATAAGCGACTCTGAAGCATTATATTGTTCGGGGAATTCAAACCGGACTTCGTTATTCTGCAACCTGAAATTCGACTTTACATCGACTGTTTTACCACCTATTACCTGAAAAGAATACGGTTGAAATTCGGTGATAGTATTAACAGAGGTTTTGTAGTTCAGTTTTTTTTCATTGATACTCAGGTTTTCAAGACCTGTATATTTCATCCTGATTGCTGAAACATCGGCTTTTGCTTTTACAATGTACTCATACTTGAGTGACTGGTCGAAACTATATAATTTAAAATCTACATTGGGGTAAATATCTTTCAGATAAACTTCGTCATAAGCCGCTACATTTGCACGCCATCGGGTGGGGTCGTTTCCGATAAAATAATTATATGTGGCTGTGCTACGGGCTGAGGTTTCGACAACAGGCGATGTATTGGCCTCCTGAAAAGTCATTTCAAAAGCATGGCCTTTAATAGGGCTTATCTGTTTTCTGGCTGAACTATCGGCCCCTACTCTGCCCCCATGCAAAGTTGCTAATGCTTTTGTATCAAAAAAAACATACTGTATGCCTGTGCGTTTAACTAACAGATACCCCCCCGGAATTTCGGCACGGAAAAGCACGGACGTTTCCCACTGGCCTTCATTACGTATAAATCTGACTGACGGGTTTGGGGCAGCATTTGATTCAAAAAATGTAAAAACAATGAAACAAAAAAAGTATAAATATTTCATTCCTGTTCTCTTTAAGAAATTGGATAAGTTATGCTAAACACCTTTATAAACCATTGCCTATAAATGAGGCAATGTAACCTCAAACATACTTCCTTTCCCTTCTTCGCTTTGCGCTTCAATTTTGCCCTGGTGCATATCAACTATTCTACGACAAACCGATAACCCTATTCCATGCCCGCGGTAGGTCGAGGCATTTTGTGTACGGTAAAAAGGCTCAAAAATCTTGCTTAATTCACTCTCGGGAATCCCGATACCGTTATCTTTTACAGCTACAATACATTGCTTTTGGTTAAAACGTATTTTTACATCGGCTTGGTGTTCTGGCGAGTATTTACAGGCGTTATCAATCAGGTTAGTAAATACCGTAAGCAACAAGGTTTCGTTTCCGTTAACAGTTACCCACTCATCGTCGTCAGGTATTTCGTCAAAGTCAACCGTTACTTTATAATCATTATTCAGGCTTTGCACTTCCTCCTGTGCTTTAAAAAGCAGTTCGTCAATACGGGTTGGCTTCATAGCCATACTGTTTTCACGGTTTTCTGATTTTGCCAGTTGCAGCAACCCATTGGTAAGTTGTATCAGTCTTTGGGTATCGGTCAGTAAAGATTTCAGCGTTGACTTATACTCTGAGTTGGTTCGTTCGTTTTCCAGCGCAATCTGTATTTCTGATTTAATGGCCGCCAAAGGTGTGCGAAGTTCATGTGAGGCATTAGACACAAAACTTTTCTGGAGTTCGAACGAGGTTTCCAGCCGCTCAAGCATCTGATTAAAATTATTGGCCAGTTGTGCTATTTCGTCTTTATTATCTCCTACTGTGAGTTTTTGTTTCAGGTTATATGCCGTAATATTTGTAATTTCTTTATTAATTTCGGTAATAGGTTTCAGCGATTGCCCTGCAAAAATAATTCCCAGAATAATGGTTAGCGTAATGCCTATTATAAAGCTCGTGATAAGGGTATTCCGAATATTTTGTAGCTTTTCTTTTCCGTAGATGTCGGTTGCTTCGGCAATTACTACATACGATTTATTGTTTTCGTCGGTATAAACAGAGCCTGTTAACTGGTTATCCCAGTCGCTGGTTTCTACGTATTTATTCTGACGCACCTGTTTAAGAAAAGCCGGACTATACAAAAAAGATTCTGCCTCGTAGCTGGCATATACGAGTTCGTCTTTATCATTAAACATTAATACTTTTTCTACATTCAATTTACTGAGAATCGTCTTGTTAGCATCGCGTAGTTTCTTTTTATCTTTCTCGGTCACTTTAAGTTCTTTCAGTAATTGTGCAGTCAGTATTCCTCTATCGTGCAGGCGATTATAAAACTCTTTCTTTCTGAAATTTTCAGAGGTATAATACACAGCCAGCGAGAAAATCATCAAGATAAAGGCGATTATTATCGTAAATTGTATTGCTATCTTGGTACGTATTTGCATATTTGGGTTATTATTTAGGGTATTGCCATAAGCCTGACAATCTTATGACACATGAAATCTATCCGAAATTTAATAAACAATATTTAAAATTTATGCAAATTCATGTAATAGATGCTGGGTATTTCAAGTTGGATGGTGGAGCTATGTTTGGCGTAGTACCCAAGACCATCTGGCAAAAACAAATACCTGCCGATGACAATAATTTATGTAGCTGGAAAATGCGTTGCCTTCTGGTTAATACGGGTAAGCAACTGATTTTGATTGACAGTGGTATGGGCAACAAACAAGAGGCTAAGTGGCAGGCTTATTATTACAGGCATGGTGAGGGAGATTTGATTGAATCGATAAAAAAAGCGGGTTACTCGCCCAATGAAATTACAGATGTGCTTTGTACGCATCTGCATTTTGACCATTGCGGCGGAAGTGTAAAATGGAACTCAACCAAAGACCGACTGGAATTGACGTTCCCGAATGCCAGATACTGGACTCACTCGGCGCATTGGGAGTCAGCCATGAAGCCGAATCCGAGAGAAAGAGCTACTTTTCTGAAAGAAAATATCTTACCGATGCAAGAAACTGGTGCATTGCATTTTACTGACAAAGAAATAAAAACTTTTGACGATTCGATTGAGTTATTATATGCAAACGGGCATACCGAAAAAATGATTATGCCTAAAATAAAACACGGAGAAAATACGTATTTATATATTGCCGACACTATTCCGTCTCACGCTCATGTGCCTGTTCCGTATATAATGGGGTATGATGTTCGTCCGCTGGAAACCATGCAGGAAAAAGAACAACTATTAAAAATGGTGGCTGATAACAACTGGACAATCATATTTGACCATGACCCTATGTATGACGCTGCGCGCATTCATCTGACCGAGAAGGGGTATCGGGTATCCGAGTTATTTAATTTGTAAGTTTCTGGCCTCAACAACAGAATAGTTATATACCACATTATTCAAGTTTTGTAAAGTAAAGTAGTATGAAAATAGGATTAGCTCTTTCGGGCGGTGGAAGCAGAGGGTTTGCACATCTGGGTGTGATTAAAGCCCTTGACGAATATGGCCTTAAACCTACCATGATTACCGGAACCAGCGCAGGTTCAATTGTGGGTGCAATGATAGGTGCCGGCTACACGCCCGACTATGTTTTTGATACCATTGCCTCGCTCGATATTTTCAGCCATCTGAAATTCGCGTTTAACCGCTTTGGTTTATTTAAACTGGAAAGAGCCGAAGAGTTGTTTTACAAATATCTTCCTCATAATTCATTCGAGCAGCTGAAAATTCCACTTACCATTTGTGCAACCGACATTGAGAAAGGAGAAGCCGTTTATTTTAGTGAAGGAGAACTCATTAAGCCTATTCTGGCCTCGTGCTGCTTGCCGGGTATCTTCGAGCCTATCAAGTTTCAGGGCCGCACATTTATTGATGGTGGTGTAGTTGATAACCTGCCTATCAATCCGCTTATGCCACATTGTGACTTTATTATTGGGGTAAACGTAATGCCTGTCAATAACAATATGGCTCTTAATTCAGTAAAAGACATACTCATGAAAAGTCTTTTTCTGGCCGTCAGAAACAAATCAGGCGAACAACTCAAGCGTTGCCATCTGGCTATTGAACCTCACGAAATTTACAGGTATAATGGGCTTACCGTCTCGAAAGCCAAAGAAATGTTTGCTATTGGTTACGAAAGTGCCTTGCGCGAACTTGACGGTAAGTTTTCTAAAGTAGCATGATTTCTGACTTTACTGTTTGTGGGCTTCCCGAGCAATTACACGATACGTGTTATTGATATGGATGGTATCGCCTTTAATGCTGAGGGCATCACCTACGGCCCAACGATTAAATTGAGTTCCCATATTCGGAATCGAAAAAATAGCTTCAAAGTTGCCCCCTTGGCTGTCTTTTAAGGTTGCTACGTAACCATCTTTACCATTTTCAATGGTTTCAATAATACCTTCATAGGCAGTGGGTTTGTTGGCGCAGGCCCCTAAGCCCATGGCAAAGGCAATTAATAGTAGCAAGGTTTTAATTTTCATCAGTTTCTTTGTTTTTAATTGATACTTATTAAAACAGGTTTCTGAGTTTAATATTGTAGTCTATGCCCGCATTTATGTTGGTGTCAGCGTAATACCCTGAACACCAAATCTTCCAGATATGTGGTTACGTAGGTTGAAGAGTCTTCGTCTGTTTTTACATCGGTCAGCCTCTTTAAATGTGCGCTAAAAAACTGCTGATTATGCGAGGTTTCTATTAAAGTACTACTCAACGAATGCGGATACTGATAATCAGGGGCTAATTCCAGAATAATGTCGGCAATGGTATTACACAAGTCTTTAAATTGCTTAAAAACCTGCGCCTGATTAATTTCGTTAATTTCTTTCACCAGATACACCTTACTGCTTTCGGTAATAACAATCTGGTTCAGGTAAGATATATTATATTTTATTTTGCCTGTATTTTCGGGCAACTCATGAGTAAGCAAATGAATTACAGTTTTTAATTTCAGTTGGGGGTCGCTTATATTCTTTAGCTGAAACATTACCAGAAATTCAAGGTAACTCCAGTACCAGTTCAGAATATAAACCAGTAGTAGGTGTTTATTTTTAAAATATCGGTAAATACTGGCTTCGGTGGTACCTACTTCGAGCGCGAGCTTTTTAAAATTAAAATGCTCGTAACCTACTTCATAAATCAGTTCAATGGCTTTTCTTACAATTTGCCTGCCTAGCTCGCTACTTTCGGGGTCTCGTATATAGATGGTGTCGTTTACACTGAAATTTAACTGATATTCCATGGTATAAAATTTTAAACAAATTTAAATAATAATAGTTATAATACAATAAATAATACCTTTATACCTTTAAATAATAGTAATACTATCATAAAAAAATGTTTTATTACTTATATTTGTAAAAAATACCACATACCCAATGGCAGAAACACATACAATCCATCCTTTTATTAGAATAATAAACTTACTTAAACTTGATAAAGAAGACATATCTGCACTTTATTTTTATGCTATCTTATCAGGTATTATTCAGTTAGTAATGCCTCTTGGTATACAATCGATTATCAACTTTGTTATGTACAATACCGCTTCAACTTCGTTATTTGTACTTATTGGGCTGGTGATTCTGAGTGTATTCTTTGCAGGCTTTTTACAAGTAAATCAGATGAAACTCAGCGAGAAAATTCAGCAGAAAATCTTTGTTCGCTATGGTTTTGCTTATGCCGATACCTTACCCAAAATTCGCCCTGAAGCAATTGAAGGCTATTACATGCCTGAGCTTACCAACCGTTTTTTTGATACCGTCAACTTACAGAAAGGTTTATCAAAACTATTGCTGGGTGTACCAACGGCTTTTATTCAGATACTTTTTGGTATTTTATTGCTTTCGTTTTATCATTCAATATTTATTGCCTTTGGAGCATTACTTTTATTGATTGTTTACCTGATTTTCAGGCTTAGCTCTGAAAAAGGTCTGGAAACCAGCCTCAAGGAAAGTGATTATAAGTATAAGGTAGCAGCATGGTTACAAGAAATAAGCCGTAACCAGAACACCTTCAAAAACTACGCATACACTCAACTGAATATTCAGAAAACCGACGAATTCACACAAGGATATCTGGAAAACCGCACCCGCCACTTTGGTATCCTGACCACCCAGTATTGGAGCCTTGTTGTGTTTAAAGTAGTATTAACTGCCGCCATGCTTATTATTGGCTGTGCGCTTTTGCTTAACCAACTTATTAATATCGGGCAATTTATTGCGGCAGAAATTGTGATTATTGCCATTACAGCATCGGTCGAAAAACTGATTACAAGTATCGATGTAGTATATGACGTACTAACGGCTGTTGAAAAACTCAATAAAGTATTGCAAACACCTACCGAATCGACGGGTAAACTTCCACTTAATAATCAGCATCCGCTAAAAGTAGAGTTCAAAAAAGTTAGTTTTTCTTACAGTTCTCATGCAAGGCAACTCAATGGTATTTCTTTTTTGATAGAACCCGGCGACAAAGCTCTGCTACACAAAGTTACGTCAGGCGTGGGTGCCAGTACGGTTCTGAAACTTATCAGCAATAATTTATCGCACCATAAAGGAAACATTCTGATTAACGAAATTCCGAAAGATAACTATGAAATGTTGAGCTATCGGAAAAACGTCAATTACCTGAGCGGAGAAAACGAAGTATTTAGCGGAACTCTCTGGGAAAACATTACCATTGGTAACTCCGATGTAAAACCTGAAACTACCAATCGGCTTATTAAGGAATTAGGCTTTGATAGTTTCATTGAGGAGTTTGAAAATGGTTTCGCAACGGTGCTGTTTACCGAAGGGGCAAAGTTACCTTCGCATCTGATTCAGGAAATCCTGTTATTACGCACGTTTGTTCAGCCTTGCCAACTGCTTATTCTGGACGAACCGTTTAAAAACCTGAGTGCTACCAAACGACAAAAAGTAGCTGAGTATATCAGTCGTTTGCCAATGACCGTGATTGTGGCCTCAGAACAGGAGGGAATTAATCCTTATTTTACAAAAATCATAGAATTAAAATAAACCCACATCATGAAATACCTAGATACCGTTTTTGAAGAAGAAGATTTAAGCAAAAAACCCAAGTCATTTCGTGATATTTATTTTATCAACCGCAAAAGTAAGGTAAAGTACTGGTCTTACGGCCTGTTAGGTTTAATGGTGCTAGGTGCTTTTTTACCTTGGACACAGAACATCAAAAGCCGTGGTAAAGTAACCACTTTACGTCAGGAACAAAGACAACAAGGTGTATATAGCGCCATTACCGGAAAAGTAATACAATGGTATATAAAAGAAGGCGATATGGTAAATAAAGGTGATACCATTGCACGCTTGCAAGAGGTAAAAGTAGAATACCTTGACCCTAATCTGGTTGAGCGCACACGTCAGCAGATTACGGCTAAAGAAATGGCTAACCTGAATTACCAGAACAAGGCCAATACCGCCGATGCCCAGACTAATGCTACCGTTGAAGCCCAACGCCTGAAAATAGCCCAGATACAAAATAAAATATCACAAACCAGAGCAAAAATACAGGCCGATAGCATGGATATGCTGGCTGCTCGTAATGACTTTGCCATTGCTAATGAGCAGCTTAAACGCCAGAAACAATTGTATGACCAGGGGTTGGTTTCGCTCACACAATACGAGCAACGTAATCAGGCGTATCAGAACTCGCTTGCTAAACGCACCGGAAGCGAAATTAAATTCATGAACTCGAAACAAGATTTAATTAATCTGTCGCTTGAATTAAATACTGTCAATCAGGAATATATCGAAAAAATCTCAAAAATCAGAGGCGAACGCTTTCAGGCTCTTTCACAAGTTGCTTCGGGAGAAGCCGATATTGCCAAACTCGAAAACCAGTATAACAGTTACAAACTTCGTAACGAATTGTATTATGTAATAGCTCCACAAAGCGGGCAAATTACAAGAGCAAATAAGGCTGGTATTGGCGAAATTGTGAAAGAAGGGGAAGAACTAGCCCAGATTGTGCCTGACCAGAGTGCCATGGCCATAGAAATTTTTGTAAAGCCTCTTGACATTACACTGCTGCATACGGGCAGGAAAGTAAACGTTATTTTTGATGGTTTTCCGGCTATTGTATTTAGTGGCTGGCCTACGCAGTCGTATGGTACTTTCAGAGGGGTTATCACCGCTATATCGAATAACGTCGACCCAAGCGGTAATTTCAGGGTATTAGTAAAACCCGACCCCACCGAACGCCCGTGGCCAGAAGGCCTACGGCTAGGCACGGCCACCGACACTTTCATCTTACTGAGAGATGTACCACTTGGCTACGAAATCTGGCGTAATATCAATGGTTTCCCTCCAGAATATTATGTAGAGCCAAACTCCGACAAATCAGCAAAAAAATAGTTTAAATCAGCTTATCTATGCAAAAAATATTGCTTTATATACTGGTTTTCCTGAGTTACATGCCACTTACACAAGCGCAAGAAAAACTTGCCTATGATGAGTTTATGAATATTGTCAGGAAATACCACCCGATTGCACAACAGGCTGCTCTGCAAACCGATATGGCCAAAGCCGAGTTACAGAGCGCCCGTGGTGCTTTTGAGCCGAGCTTTTATTTTAACAAAAATGAAAAGGAATTCGGTGGTAAACATTATTATACCTACCTGACCTCCGAACTGAAAGTACCAACATGGTATGGGGTCGATTTTAAGGCCGGAACAGAAAACAATCAGGGCCAATACACCGCTACCGAACTGACCCTCGGTCGTAGTAGTTTTGTGGGTGTTCAAGTACCTTTAGCCAAAGGATTAATTATTGACAAACGAAGAGCGGTAGTAAAACAGGCTCGCGAAATGGTGGCTTATTCGGACGAAGAAAGGCGTCTGATGCTAAACGACCTACTTTATGAAGCTACCAGTGCTTATTATGATTGGCAAAATACTTTTTTTCTGAAACGACTGGCAGATAGCCTCCTGAAAACCAATCAGGAACGGTATATTTTTATCAAAAACGGTGTAAAACTAGGCGACCGACCTGCCATTGATACCGTAGAAACGCTTGCCCAACTGCAAAGTTTTGAGTTTTTACAGGCCGAAGCACAGCAGAACCTTAACAATGCAACCATTGAGCTAGGTAATTTTTTGTGGCGTGATAACCAGCAGGCGTATCAGTTACCTGCCTTTGTTGAGCCTGACATTGCCCGTATCAACAGGCCGTTAATGCCCCTGAACGATTACCTGACCGATGCTGCCACGCATCCTAAATTACGACAGGCACAAATTAAAAGTAATGTGTTGGGTATCGAAAAACAACTCAAATTTCAGAGCCTTCTGCCAACTTTTAATGTGCAATACAATATGCTTAATAAAAACTACACGTTTTTTTCGGAGCCAAACCTCTTTCAGAATAATTACAAATGGGGGTTTACTGTGGGTATTCCGTTATTCCTGCGTGAAGCCCGCGCCGAGTACAGAAAAGCTAACCTGAAAATAACGCAACAAGCTTGGGAGAATCGTATTTTGTTTACCGAGCAACAAAATAAAGTAAATAAATACTTTAACGATGCTGTTCAGTTACAACGCCAGCTAGACATTTACCAGCAAACGGTTAATAATTATAGTCGCCTGTATCAGGCAGAAATCACAAAATTCATCAACGGAGAAAGTAGCCTGTTTCTGGTCAATAGCCGTGAAAACAAATTATATGAAGCGCAGCAAAAGCTCATTTCCTTACAAGCTAAAGCGGCAAAATCAATTATAGCAATTGATTACGCTACTGGTAAATTAGGAATGTAGCTTACTAAAAACAGAACGTCATGCCGATAAAACCAGCATGACGTTCTGTTTTCTAGTCATCTCTTAATTTTTCAGATGCTACTATTTTATCAAATATCAGGATTTATTCATAAAAACGATAAATAAACCATCTGAAAAAATGTACCAGTTTAAGCACTTGTGGTACATTTTTCAGGAAAGTAACACATTTAATTGAATATTTTATCGAAACTAACAGCCACAAAATAGGCCGCGGCAGCAGCAACAAGACCCGTAGCCGTTACTTTTAACCCACCTATCCACGGCGATTGCCCTGTTAGTTTACTCTTGAAATATCCGAAAATAAACAAGCAGATTGTTGTAATAAGTGCCGATACCAATAAGCCCTCACGAGGAGTAGATGTGAAGAAATAAGCCGTTAAGGGCAGTAGCCCCCCAACAAAATAAGCTAAGCCAATAGTTAAAGCCGAATTTCTTGCCCGATTTGGATTTGGCTCTTCCAGACCCAGCTCAAACTTCATCATGAAGTTTACCCATTTAGTTTTATCTTTTGCCAGTTGATTAGCCAGAAGTGTCTGCCCTTCCTCATCAAAACCATACTCGGCAAAAATTTCTTTTATTTCCTCTTTTTCGCGTTCTGGCACAGTTTCTACCTCCATTACTTCTCTATTATATTCACTTTGGTAGTGTTCTTGTTCGGTTTTCCCTGCCAGATACCCGCCTAACCCCATCGCTATACAGCCTGCTACAATTTCGGCAATACCGGCAGTAATAACAATCATATTGCTACTTACAGCCCCACTTAAACCCGCAGCAAGTGCAAAAGGTACTGTCAGGCCATCGCTCATACCAATTACAGTATCTGTAATAAAATCAGAGCTTTTCAAATGCTTTTCTGTATGTTGCATACAAGTAATTTTTTAAATTAATAGGTAATGTTACAAGTTTTATTCAGAAACTTACAGGTATATGCAATACTGTAAGGGTTTCTCAGTACGAGTATCGGTTGTGCAAACAGCCTAGCATTTAACTATATTGACAATTCTGAACATAAATTTCAGACTTTATAGTTAGCAACAAAGACATTTATTTGAGTCATTTCCTGCTAAATTTTATATGCTCTCTTGTAATTACTTAAAAATATATACGAACAAAAAATATTTTGCACAGGATTTGCATAAACAACCAGTAGAACAACCAATAAAAATTGCTCTACTAAAGTAAAAATATATTTTATAAACCATTCAGTAAATGATTAAATATATTTTATTGGCATAATTTTTTGGTTAATAAGACGTTAGCAAATTAGTTTTGTATTCGTAAAGCTATTTTCTACACGGGACTTTACGAATTTTTGAATCTTGGACTTTTAATATTAAAGTGAGAAAACTATCCGTATTTATCATATTATTACTCATTACTGCTGCCTGTTCGCAGTTTAGTAATGCGCCTACCAGCAAAGCCTGGCATAATATGAACGCCCTTTTTAATTCGTTGATTATTGCCCGTGATAACATGAAACAGGCAGACAAAGAACTGTTTGCCAAACGTGACGAAAATTATAGTGCATTAATGCCTATTTTGCTTCCTATTGATACCAACAAGACACAGGCAGTAGCAACCAACCTGAAAGAAGTTATTGAGAAAACATCGCTTATTGCAGAAAGGCATTCAAACTCTAAATATCTGGCCGAAGCGTATATTCTGCTAGGCAAAGCCCGCCTGATGAAAGGTGATTTTGTAAATGCCATTGAGGTCTTTAAGTATTTAAATACTACTACCAAGAGCGAAAACGGCCGTCAACAGGCTTTAATATGGCTGATGCGTGCATATACCGAACAGCGCGATTATGAAACAGCCTTAAAGGTAGCAGAAGTAATACGCACGCTTGATTTAAATAAACAAAACACACGAGATTTTTATCAGGCTAAAGCATATATTCACCAAAGAAGAGGTGAATTTGCTACGTCGGCAGCCATTGCAGAGGAAGCCTTAAAGCTCATGTCGAAAAACGAACAAACGGCACGCGTGCATTACGCTGTTGCGCAAATGTATGATATTATTAACCAGCCAGCCAAAGCCTTGCCACATTATCTGGCAGTATTGAAAAACCGGCCAAATTATGACATGGAGTTTTACTCACAGATGAATGCCCTGCTCGACCAAGCAGCAGTGCGCAGAGGTAGTGCCGCAGGTATACAGGAGAATTTCAGAAAAATGCTAACAGACCGCAAGAATGCCGACCTCAAAGACAAGATTTACTTTACGATGGGGAGCCTCGAAGCTAAAAAAGGGAATTATAACAAAGCCATTGAATATTATAATGCTTCGCTGAGAAATTCGGGTGGGAATAGCTTACAAAATGCCTATACGTATCTGGAACTAGCCGAAATTCATTATAACCAGCTTCAAAAATATGAAAAAGCAAGTGCCTATTACGATAGTACACTGACGGCCTTGCCCAAAAACTCGTCTGATTTTGAACGGATTTCCAAAAGAGCTTCTTCATTAAGTGATTTTGTAAAATACCAGCGTGTATTGGTTTTGGAAGATAGCCTTCAGGCACTGGCAGCGATGAACCCAGCGGCTCTGGATAAAACCCTTGAGAAAATCATTCTACAAAAAGAAGAAGATACCAGAAAAGCAAAGGAATTGGCCGAACTGGCAGCCAAAAAGAATAGTAATGTAGCCGTAGACCTTTTGTCGGACAAAGACCCAACCTTTAAACGATGGGAACTTTATGACCCGCTAGTAGTAGCCAAAAATAAATCTGATTTTCAGCAATTATGGGGAAACAGACCTTTGGAAGATGATTGGCGAAGAAAAGAGAAACAGACTGGCTCTATCAGTTTCAGAACCGAAAGGGTTACTAACACCCCTGCCGATGGCAGCAATGCCCCACAAAAAACGGCCCCTATTGCACAGGCTCAGTCTAGTACAGGTTTAAGTATGCAAGAACTGGAAAGCCGAAAAAAAGAATTATATGCCAGAATTCCGGTTTCGCCCGAAAAACTGGTGGCTTCACAACGCAAGCAGGAAGAAGCCTATTACCAATTAGGGAAAATCTATAATTTCCAGTTCAACGAACCTCAAAATGCCATCAGCACTTTTCAGACATTACTAAGTAGGTTTCCGAATACCATACATGAGGCCGAAGCCTTGTATTTACTTACGTTGCTAGCAGACAACCCGCAAACAAGCCCTTACAGAGCCAGCCTGTTAAGCAAATATCCGGCCTCGACCTATGCCCGACAATTGCTAAGAGGGAATGTGAGCATCACGAGTGATACCGAATCGAAAGCAAATGTAGTTTATGCACAGGCATTTAATCTTTACAGCAATGAGAGTTATCAGTCGGCATTGAAAATGGCCGAAGATGGTCTTATTACTTATACTGGCACAAGTATTGAAGATAAATTTGCAATGCTACGTATATTTCTTTTAGCCAAAACAGGGCAAAAAGAAGTATACCAACAAGCCTTAAACGAGTTTGTTCAGGGCTATCCTTCCAGCAATTTAATGACAAAGGCAAAAGAATTACTGGCGGTTTTGAACAAAAAATAAAAACATCTATACCCTGATTATTATGACTAAGCCTAAAACCGATGCCCCTATTGAAGAGGATAGTGAGCACGCTCCTATTCTTGGTACTTGGCGAAATGTATATATACTTGTAGCTGGTGCCTTGTTTGTATCTATTATCCTTTTCTACCTTTTCACCCTATATTTTGCATGACCAACCTCGACTGGACCCTTCTTATTGTTACGCTTCTTTTCATTATACTATATGGTATTTATAAAAGCCACCGCGATAAAGACATTAACGGTTACTTGCTAGGGAATCAATCCTTACCGTGGTATCATGTTGGGTTTTCTGTGATGGCTACTCAGGCCAGTGCGATTACGTTTTTATCAACAACCGGACAAGGCTTCGACGACGGTATGCGCTTCGTGCAGTTTTACTTTGGCCTGCCACTAGCCATGATTGTGCTTTGTATTACTTTTATTCCTATTTTTCATCGCCTGAAAGTATATACTGCTTATGAATACCTTGAATTACGTTTCGATGGCAAAGTAAGAATTTTTACAGCTTTTTTATTTCTGATTCAGCGAAGCCTCTCAACGGGTATTTCTATTTATGCTCCGGCCATTATTCTTTCTACCATTTTCGGCTGGGATATTTTCTGGACCAATGTTATTATGGGTGGTCTAGTGCTTACTTACACAGTTATTGGTGGTACAAAAGCCATTTCTTATACACACGTGCAGCAAATGCTGGTAATTACGGTAGCCATGTTTCTGGCCGGAGTTATTGTTTTGCAGATGCTTCCTGAAAATATAGGCCTTGTAAAAGCCCTCAAAATTGCCGGAAAATCCGGCCACATGAAACTAGTTTCGCTCGAGTTTAACCCTAAAGACCGTTATAACTTATTTTCGGGGCTTATAGGAGGCTTTTTTCTGCAACTTTCATATTTTGGAACCGATCAGTCGCAAGTGGGGCGGTATCTTACCGGAGAATCAACCAACCAAAGCCGTTTGGGGTTAGTAATGAATGGCTTGCTGAAAGTACCCATGCAGTTTTCTATCCTGCTAGTGGGGGTGTTGGTTTTTGTTTTTTACCAGTATAACACTTCTCCTGTATTTTTCAATAAGGTAGAGGTTGACAAACTTCGCAGCAGCCAGTATGCCCCCGAATTAAAAGTACTCGAAACAGAACACGAAAAACTGGCTCAGAAAAAACAAGCCCTATTGAATAGCATGGGCGATGTAAGCGATGAACAACTGGTAACTTACAAAGCCTCGCTGAGAGAATCTGACTCACTTAGCAAAAATATTAAGGCACAAGTAACAGACCTGATTAAAAAGAATAACCCGGCAGCTAGTACCAACGACCGCGACTACGTTTTTCTGAGATTTGTGCTTGATTACCTCCCACATGGGCTTATTGGGCTACTAATTGCTGTCATTTTTGCAGCTTCGATGGGTTCAATTGCCTCGGCATACAATTCTTTGGCAGCTACCACCGTTGTAGATGTTTACCGGAAGTTTACTAAAAAGACATCTTCCGAAAAAGCAGAACTGAATGCTTCTAAAGTTTCGACTGTTTTGTGGGGTCTTTTTTGTATATTTGTTGCACAATATGCGAGCCAGCTTGGGAATATGATTGAGGTAGTGAATGTACTTGGCTCGTTATTTTACGGCATTATACTAGGAGTATTTCTGGTAGCATTCTATTTTAAAAACATTGGCGGCACAGCCACTTTCTGGGCAGCGGTTATTAGTCAGGGTATTATTTTAGGTATTGGCATACCACAGCTTATTCTGAAAAAAGAGTGGATTGCTTACCTGTGGTTTAACCCGATTGGCTGTTTTCTGGTGATTGGCATAGCATGGATGATTCAGAACTTATGGAAAAAAAGCGAATACTCATCGTCGAAGACGACCAACGATTAGCTGAGAATATCAGCAAGGGATTGGCCGAAAAAGATTTCGAAACATCCGTTGCTTTTGATGGGCAAATCGGGCTTCGTCTGGCATTAAGTGGCAAATTTGATTTAGTAATACTAGATGTAAATCTGCCAGTTATGAATGGCTATGAAGTATGCGCCAAAATCCGTGAAAAAGATAGCCAGATTCCAGTTATTATGCTAACCGCTCTGGGCGAAACCGACGACAAGATATTAGGCTTCGAAAAAGGGGCCGACGATTACATAGTGAAGCCTTTTGAGTACCGCGAGCTACTGGCGCGGGTAAATGTTTTTCTGAAACGGGCTTATGCTGAAAATGAGCCTAATGCTTCGAATGTACTAAGAATTGCCGATTTAGAAATTAATCTGGAAAGTAAGACGGCATCACGGCAGAATACAAAGATAGAGCTAACACCTAAAGAGTTCTCCTTGCTGGAGTATCTGGTCAGAAATAAAGGCAAAGTAGTTTCAAAAGCTGAAATTGCTGAAAGAATCTGGGAAGGCAACAATGCCGACAACAGCCTGAACGTAATTGAGGTGTATATCAACTTTCTGAGAAAGAAAATCGATAAAGACTTTGAACCAAAGCTCATTCATACCAAAACAGGTATGGGCTATGTATTAAAAGATGACTAAACTCAGGCAATAGGCGTAGTAAAGTGATAGCCAACGCCTTTTATGGTCATAAGGTCGAGGGTTTCGTCTTCTTTCAGGTAGTCGCGTAGTTTTGTAATATACACGTCGAGGTTTCTGGAGTTAAAAAAAGAATCATCACCCCATATTTTCATTAGTATTTCTTTACGGTTGACTGTAAAATTTCTATTTTCAGATAAAATTTTGAGCAGTTCTGTTTCTCTGTGTGATAGTTTTCGACAAGTTTCATTGAGGCGCAACTCATATTTGTGGGGCAGAAACTCATATTTTCCTAACGGGATACTCCCATTTTGTACTATCCCTTTACTGCTTGATAATAGCAATAGATTGTTAATTCTGACAATGAGTTCTTCCATACTGAATGGTTTTCGGATGTAATCGTTTCCACCAGCCTGAAACCCTTTGAGAACATCGTCGGTTTGCGTTTTAGCTGTCAGAAAAATAATAGGCAACCCGGGTTTTAATTGCCTGATTTCGGCCCCTAGTGTATAGCCATCTTTATTGGGTAGCATTACGTCCAGCACACAAATATCAGGTCTGTATTGTTCAAAAGTTTTCATTACCTGATTACCATCCGTAACCATTTTTACATCAAAGTTTCTGCTCTCGAGGCTTTCTTTTACTATTTTCCCTAAAAACGGTTCGTCTTCTACGTACAATATCTTTATCATGTGTTTAGTAGTTATGTTGTATCAGTTTATTAGTGGGAGTTTCATGGTAAAAGTACTTCCCTGCCCTATGGTGCTGTTTACTTCAATTGTACCGTTATGGCGTTCTATTACGTTTTTTACATAACTCAGACCCAACCCGTAGCCTTTGATATTATGCACATTACCAGTAGGAACCCGAAAGAATTTATCAAATATACGGGGCAAAAACTCTTCTGATATACCTATTCCGTTATCTTCAATACTAAGTTGCAGGGTTTGTGCATCTTCTGTTAATACAACATTTATCTGAGGGTCAGTGCTATATTTCAAGGCATTTTCCAGAAGGTTATACACCACGTTTGTTAGATGTATAGAATCGCCCAAGATGATAAACGTTTTGCCAAATAAATCGAAATTGACATTTGCTCTGCATTTTTCAAATTGTAATTTCATGGTAGCAAGTACACTTTCGACCAGACTTCTGAAGTTGATATTATCATTATTAAGCACTAGTTCTTTTTGCTCAAAGGCACTCATTTTTAATACCTTATCAACCAGTATGGCAAGCCTGTTCAGTTCGTTTTTAGAGATTTCGAGGTATTCTTTGGTTTGAGCCGGATTCTGTAACACATTAAAATTACTCAGGGCCTCAATAGCCACACTAACTGTCGAAATAGGGGTTTTCAGTTCATGAGTAATGTTACTAACGAAATCGTTCTTCAAGGCTGTAAGTCGGTTTTGTTGCTGGAGGCTACGATAAACAAGCCAGAAAGACACCCCAGTAATAGTTATCAGAAAAACAGAGAAAAGTATCTGAGGAATAATTTTTTTAGTCAAGAACCACCTAGTATCAGAAAAATTTGCCTGATATACCATCGTATTGAATGGTACTTGCGCTCTTATACTAGCCGAAGTATCCATTTTTTCTTTTTTACCTAGCGTTACCTCAAAAGGGACCGTAATCTGCTGTTTGAGTAATTTAGCTTTGTACTTCTGCGTAATTTCATGTTTTTTCAGGGTATCTGGCAGGAGATTAATCACAAAATTGCTCGAACTCTGTTTTTTTGTATTTACTTTTTTGTTCTGGCTGGTTTTTACAAGTCCTACTACGGGTGTTTTTTTCTGAAAAATGGTATCTACTTGTATATCTGACAAAAACAACATCTGGCGAGGCCGACGGCTGAGCAGTTCGTTGTGTTGAGTGGAGTCAACTTTAAGTTGAATCTTGATATTCCTTTTGTTAGAGTCAAGACTCATAGCGTGAATCATGCGGGAAAGTAAATTTCTGCCGAGTGAATCGGCATTGTCAAATTCTTTGTTTGAAAAAATAGTTAAAGTCCCTTTGTTAACAGAATATTTTTGAGGCAGTTCAGTGGCCACCGCTGGTAATTTATTTGAGACCACTATTTTGCTTATACTTCCTTGTAGGTTAGAGTACGACTTAACTTGAGGTTTATTTTTTCTGGCGGTTACGGTTACCCTATTGAATTTAAAAGAAGAATCTACCTGACGTTTAATAATAGAATCTTGCATGGAAATAATGGTTTTTTCAAAACTATTGCTGATGTCTTTCTGAAGATTCTTTTTTTGTTCGGTATAGTTCTGCCTGAGCCAGAAAATATTAAATAGCGTTAGCAGTAATAAGCTAACGCATATTAATAGGAAGTGAGTCCGATTTTTTTTTCCTGTCTTCAAATTTTTTAACCAATATAAACCCACGGATTACCAATCCGTGATACGAAACCAAATTTAAAAGACATTTTTGGTTTGCCAGCTATTTATTAACCTTAATTAACATTATTTCAATAATGATTAACCTCTGCGCAAGGCTCTGACCCATACTTTTGTCGAAAACATTTCAAAAGCCCATTACAATGAAAAAGTTATTATTATTTATTTCTGTTATTATCGGCCATTTAGCAATGGCACAAACACAAGAAGGTATTATTGACTATGAATTTAAGGTTAACCTTCATAAAGGAATAAGCAAAGACCAAGAGTCAATGAAAAGTATGGTACCCGAATTCAGAAGCAGTAAAAACCGCCTTTATTTTACCCCTGTCGAATCGTTCTACACAAATATTGACGAAGAAACCGAAGAAGCCAACAGCTCGTTCGGAGGGAACAACGTACAGTTCAAGTTTACACGCCCACAGATGGATATGTACCGAAATTTTGAGGCATCGAAGTTTGTTACTATTACCGATTTTGCCGGAAAAAAATTCAGGATTGAAGACTCATTAAAAACCCTTTCGTGGAAATTTGCAGATGAAACCAAAAAAATTGCAGGTTATGACTGCAAAAAGGCCACCCTTTATAACGAAGAATTAAAACAAGACATAGTAGCATGGTATACCGAAGCCCTAATATCGCCAGCAGGGCCACAGAATTTCTGGGGTTTGCCAGGTCTGATTCTGGAAGCCAACATTAATGATGGCAGTACCATTATTACCACAAAAAAGATAGAGTTGAAAAAACTTACCAACGAAATAAAAGCTCCTTCAGGAGGCAAAAAAGTAACTGCACAAGAATTTAAGAAAATCAGAGACGACTACATGAAAGAAATGGGTGTTCAGGGCGGAAGCGGAGGCACCAGATTCATTATCAGAAACTAGTAGTGTAATTTCAGGTCATTTAGCTTAGCCCTTCCAGCCTAAGAAGGGCTAAGATTTTTTTATATTAATGC
Source organism: Emticicia sp. 17c (assembly GCF_037153985.1). Lineage (NCBI taxonomy): Bacteria > Pseudomonadati > Bacteroidota > Cytophagia > Cytophagales > Leadbetterellaceae > Emticicia > Emticicia sp. 17c. The sequence goes on along the minus strand of NZ_JBBAYI010000007.1, from coordinate 99,864 downwards.
AGTAGCTGCTGCTGCGTTATAAATACAAGTACCCCTGCAACAAAACCTATCAGAGCCAGCCAACTAATTTTTTTGAGATACCACATAAAATCTATGTTTTCGATACCCATTACAGCCACTCCAGCAGCCGAACCAATAATGATAGTACTACCACCTGTTCCGGTTGTAAGGGCAAGAAACTCCCAGAAACGATGGTCGGTCGGGAACTGAGAAAAATCATACATACCCTGTGCAGCAGCTACCAGAGGCACGTTATCAACCACTGCCGACAAAATACCCAGTGCAATCCCTATCAGGTATTCGTTCCGTAGAGAATTATCCAGAAAAGTAGCAAAGGTTTTCAGCACACCAAACGACTGTAAAGCCGCTACCGCCAACAAAATACCCAGAAAGAACAAAATACTAGGTGTATCTATTTTCTGCAAAGCCGTAGCTACACTCAGTTTTCTTTTTTCATCATGAGCTTTATCCGAGTGAATCAGGGTAGTTACTACCCATATAATACCTAGTGCCAGTAGCATTCCCATAAAAGGAGGCAGATGCGTAAGGGTTTTAAAAACAGGCACAAAAACAAGTAAACTTACCCCTGTAACCAATATAATACTACTTTCTTTGGTTTTTTTGTTTTTATTTGTCGTTGTTTTTGGGAGTTCTTTACCTCTGAATTTGTTGGCTAACAAAATAAGTGGCACACCACACACTGCAATACTGGCAAGGAAGGTCTTAACCATAATGTTAAAGGCGGTTATCTGACCACCAATCCAAAGCATGGTAGTAGTTACATCGCCTAACGGAGACCACGCTCCACCAGCATTGGCAGCAATAACAATCATTCCGGCAAACCATAGTTTATCTTCTTTATCGTGCAATATTTTAGCACAAAGCGAGGTCATAACAATGGCAGTAGTAAGGTTATCTAACAGGGCTGACAAGAAAAAAGTAAGCACCGATACAATAATCAACAAACTACTTTTACTACGCGTTTTAATTTTTTGGGTAATTATCTCGAAGCCATCGTGCGAATCAATCAGCTCTACGATTGTCATGGCCCCTAACAGAAAAAACAAAATAGAAGCTATATCACCTACATGGTGCGTCAGGTGTTCGGTAGCTTCATCGGTAGTATGCGCCTGCAAAAAATAAATAAGCCAGCATATTACACCGGTAATAAGGGCTGAGGCAGCCTTATTAATGCCTAGTGGGTGTTCAAATGCAATAGCAATATAACCTAAAACAAAAAAAAGAATTAGTAGTGTAGTAACCATAAAAATACCTGTTTTAAGCAGATGTGTGTAATATATAGTATCTGCAATTTATGAAAGAATCAGGCTATGAAAAGCCTTGAGAAAGATAATCGAATTTACTTGTTGATTGAGCTACAAAGTTACGGAAAAGCGACAATACCACCCCGCATTTATACCCTATTTAGAAAAAATTAATTTTTTTTTTATTTCCTCCATATTTCGCCCATACACAAAAACACACAAATAACTAACTATCAATTAGTTAAATCAAAACATCAATATATTGCATCTAATAATATTATTAGTTAAAGAAACGGAGAAATACCTTGTTATGCCATTGTAGAGCCATCTGCAATGAACTAAGCACTCAAGTTTAGGCGTTAAAACTTAATAAGTAGTATAAAATTGTTCAACCTTTAAAACACTTTAGAAGTATGATTTCAGTTATTATACCTACATTAAATGAAGAAGAAACAATAGCCAGCGTTGTTGATTTTGCTAAAAAACAACCCCATGTATCGGAAGTAATTGTAGTAGACGACAAATCGCAGGATAAAACTGTTTCAATAGCCCGACAACACGGTGCCACAATCCTGACCAGTACTATCTTAGGCAAAGGGGCTTCCATGAAAGACGGTGTTCTGTTCGCTAAAAACGATATAGTCGCATTTCTCGATGGAGACATAGACCCCTACCCGCACCATACCATCAAATTACTGGCAGAACCCATTCTAAACGGCGAAGTCGATTTTGTAAAGTCGTCGTTCAACCGCAATGCAGGGCGCGTAACCGAACTGGTTGCCAAACCCTTATTAAGTATATTCTTCCCCGATTTAACCCGTTTTAATCAACCACTCAGTGGCATGATAGCCGGACGTAAATCGTTGCTTACTCAAATTGATTTCAGAGATGATTATGGTGTTGATATTGGCTTACTGATTGATATGTATCTGATGAATGCCCGTATGAAAGAAGTCGAAATTGGTTATATTGAAAACAAGAGCAAACCATGGCAGGCATTAGGCAAAATGAGTAAAGAAGTAGCTCAGACCATTATTTCAAAAGCGGCCTCAAACAATAGTGCCAATTTTACTTTTGAAGAACTGGGAACCATAACCGAAATACGTTCTCAGATGGAAGTGTCGCTTGAAAGCCAGTTCAAGAAACTAAACAAGATGATTGTTTTTGATATGGATAACACCCTTCTGCTTGGAAGGTTTATAGATACCTGCGCCAAAACTTACCATTTTGAGCAGGAATTAATGGAAATCCGCTCACTTGAACACGACCCCGTTATTATTACTAAAAGAGTAGCCACCCTGTTAAAAGGCCGGAATATAGGCGAACTAATTCAGTTGCTTGATACCATTGAGCTTGTACCGGGTACAAAAGAAGTTATTGATGAATTAAAAGCCAGAGGTTATATTACAGGCATTATTTCGGATAGCTATGATTTTGTAACCAATCATATCAAAAATAAACTTGGGATGGATTTCTCGATAGGTAATGAACTGGAGTTTTCAAAAAGCGTTGCTACTGGCGAAGTAAAAATTCCTTCATACCTGTTCAATAACCCCAAAAGTGTAAACAAATTGGCTATCTGTAAAACCAATGCCTTAATGGCCATTCTGGAACGATATAACATTCAGAAACAGAACTGTATTGCCATTGGCGATAGCATGAACGACCTCTGGATGATAAAAGAAGCTGGGCTGGGCATTGCCTTCTGCTCGAAAGATGTGCTGGTAAATCACCATGCCGACATCATTATTTCTGAACCTTCCTTTAATAAACTACTCGAAATAGCACTTTTAACGCTTTATTCTTGTACCTGATGCACTTATATTCATAGATGTTGCTTAAAATTTGTAATTTTGCCTGATAATTACAGCATAAAGCAGATGGATATATTTGTGGGTAGTATTCCTTTTAAACTAAAGGAAAAAGAATTAAGAGCTATATTTGAAAAATATGGCGAAGTTGAGTCGGTAAAAATCGTAAAAAGCAAAGTTACACGCCAGAACAAAGGTTTTGGCTTTGTAAGTATGCCCGATGAAGATGCCGTTCGGATGGCTATTCATGAGCTTAATGGAACTGAACTCATGGGCCGTGAAATAGAGGTGAGTATTTCAGAGAAAAAAGAAAAGCCGCAGACTGGTGAAAAAACCAAGCCCAAACAGGCGGGTAAAACCACAGGAAATTTCAGAGGCATCGGCAAAGGCTACGATAAACGTAATAGAAAATGAAATTTGAAGATTATCGCATAGCACCCGAAATAAAGCAAAATCTGGAAAGATTGGGCTTTAAACGCCCTACTGACATTCAGTACAAATCTATCACGCCTATTCTGCGTGGTGAAGATGTACTGGCCATTGCCCAGACAGGTACAGGCAAAACGGCCGCCTTTGCCATTCCGGTACTTAATCTTATTCATGAAAGCAAGAAAAGTTCTCGCTCAGAAGCCATCCGCTGTATCGTGATGGTGCCTACCCGCGAATTAGCCATCCAGATTACCGAAGTATTTCAGAAAATAGGACAAGGCACACGTGTAAAGACTTTTTCGCTCTTCGGTGGTGTAGAGCAAGACCCACAAATTAACAAACTCGAAAAAGGTATTGACATATTGGTAGCTACACCCGGGCGTGTGTTCGACCTCGTAAGTCAGGGACACCTGAAACTTAATCAGGTTGAAGTGCTAATACTGGACGAAGCCGACCACATGCTTGACTTAGGCTTTATAAAAGATATTCAGGATTTAATAAGATTCCTGCCCCGTAAACGCCAGACGCTTTTCTTTTCGGCCACCATCAACGAAACCATCAAGAAACTGGCTTACTCGCTGGTGCGTAATGCTATCAGGATTCAGATTTCACCTAACGACAAGGTTGCCAGAAATATCAGCCATGCTGTTGCATATATAGAAATGGACGATAAACGCTTTTTTCTCGAGCGGCTGGTTAACGAACACCCTGATAGTAAAATTCTGGTATTTGTGCGTACCAAAGTACGTGCCGAACGTGTAAAAGCCGCCATGGAACGGGTGGGTATCGCAAGCGAAACATTACACGGAGATAAAGAACAAAGTAATAGGCTGGATGTACTAAGCCAGTTCAGAAAAGGAGCCATCAAATTACTGATTGCCACCGATGTAAGTGCCAGAGGAATTGATATTCCTGATGTGGACTACGTAATAAATTATGACTTGCCCGAAGAGCCTGAAAACTATGTACACCGTGTAGGGCGTACAGGCAGGGGCGTACAGAAAGGGAATGCCATTTCGTTTTGTAGCACCGAAGAAAAACCAGTATTGGCAGAAATAGAGACTTTTCTGAATAAGCCGATTCAGGTAATTGAAATAGACAAACAGGTGTATACGGCTACAATTGATTTTTCGCAGGATACCAGTACTATGGATTTAAAAGCCTTGCTGAAAGAAGCCGAAGCATTTGAGGAAGTAAAACGCAAAAAAGCCAAACAGAAAAAATGACCCAGCCCAATAACCCCTTACATAGCAAAACCCTTGAAATGATTCTGAACGAACTGGTAGACTATCATGGCTGGGACCAAATGGGCTACCATATCCGAATCAATTGTTTTCTGAATAACCCCAGTATTAAATCAAGCCTTACTTTTCTGCGAAAAACCCCTTGGGCAAGAAAAAAAGTAGAAGACTTATACCTGCGCATGATTGAAGATTTAAAAGGCTAATACACATAAGAAAGGCAGCTTTTAGGGCTGCCTTTCTGCTTAATTATAGGTTTTGTTTCATTTATCTGGTTATGATTCTCACGCCTCCACGTTGTGCCGGATTAAGCCCTTTCAAGGCATAAGTGAAACTTAGCATATAGTAGCGGCCAAGCGTAGTGATGCGTTCATCCTGAAGAAAATTCAACTGTGCCGTCCGAACGATACCTGTATTTCTGTTCAAGAGGTCATTTACAGCCAGTTTTAGTTCGCCACGACGGTTTTTCAGGAAGAAAGTTGAAATTGAAACAGCCCAAAGTGGTATTTTCTGGTTATAGCCTCCGGTAAGCCCCGAATAAATGTTATAATCAAAATCAGTACTGAAAACAAGATTCTTGGTAATGGTCCAGTTTAAATCAGTTGAGAAATTATTATTGAAATACTCCTGATTCATCTGGCGATTTACAGAATAATGCGTCTGATTATACCCGATACGTGCTTCGGCCGACATATCGAATTTATCCTGCTGATAGCTTAATCTGAGGCGGGTATTCGCCTGCAAGCCTTTTGTTCGGTTCTCTTGTTTATTCACAAAGTTAATACCACGGTTAGCCATCATGTTCTCGCTTATGTCTACCCTTAGTTTAATAGGTTTTATTCTGAAACCATACGAAATACTTCCGTTTATCATGTAGTCATCCTTTACGTTTATCGGCTGTGAGGTTTGCACAAACGATGGGCTTATTTCCTGTGCATTGTTAATTTTATTGGTAGTATAAATCATATTCAAATTTGAGAAGAAGCTGGTAAAGCTCAACTGGTTGAATGAAATATAGCTTAACCCTAAACGATGCGAATATTCAGGTTTCAGATTCGGATTACCAACGTATATATTCAGTGGGTCGCGATTATCAGTAATAGGTGCTAACTGATTAATATTAGGCTCCTGAAAATTGGTTTCATAATCGACTCTTAAATGCTGGCTCTGCTGAAAATCATAATTGAAGTGCATATTTGGTAAAGCATTCTGGAAAGTTCTTGAAATATCCTCATCAAGTAACAACATTTTACCTTTCAGGTTAGCATGCTGAAAACTGATACCTGTTGAAAAATTATATTTTTTCTCAACGAATCTGATATTAGCTCCTATTCGGTTATAAAGAAAACTGCTTTCAAACTTGTTGCTCAACAAACTATTATAAACCGATACACCATCCTTTATATCGTTTACAGTAGCGTCAGAGATATAATCATTCTTTTGCAGAGCATAATTCATTTCAAGGTATTTTCGCTTTCCTAACGATTCGGTATAAGACGCATTCAGCCCATAATTCATGCGGTCCGACTTCCTGATACTATTTTGTTTAATATTTTCAGTGCGGGTCAGTGTGCCGTCGGTATAATATTTATTTAAGGCGGATAAATCGCCATCGCTATCCGAGTTATTGAGTTGAAAACCAAGATTCGCTGATAACGTACGCCCTTTTTTATGGAATTTATGGCGAAGCAGCAAGTTGCTATTCACGCTTAAGGCATCGCTACTGCCTGCATAGTTACGGATACCTTCATTTTCAAGAACATTGCTACTATTTAAAGACTGGCTATTGCTGGTTGTACTGGCATTGGTGCGGTTATAATTAATGTAAGAAGATAGCTTCATCGAGTTCATTGAATCTATTTTCTGGTCTAAGGTAAAATTAAGCCTATGATTATCATTCAGCGTATTTTGTGAACTATTCTGCAAAGATGTATAACTATCGCCATTGGGCAGAAAATTCTGGCGGCTAACGTTTTTGCCTATTATCTGATTAAGGTTATTGAACATATAACTTCCGTTGATTTCTGTTTTTTTAGTAACGGGGTCATTAAAATTAATACCACCTGCCCATGTTTTCAGAAAACCGTTAGGTTTGTTGCCAAAACTCAACGGCAAACCGCCATCGTTGTTGCTATTCAAGTCAAAACGGAGTTGCCCTCCCCTACCGCTCATCATACGCATCAAATCGCCAGTAAAATTCATGTAATCATCAATCGAAAATCCTTGCTGGTTAACATTATTCCCCATCCCGATAAGCGATAATTGCTTAGCCTTATTAAACCGATTGATATTTAATTTGCCTGCATAGCGTTCGTCAAGCCCCATGCCTGCCGTAATGTTTCCAAAGAAACCTTTTTTTCGGTCTTCTTTCAGGGTAAGATTAATGTTCTTCTGGCGTTGTCCGTCATCGATACCTGTAAAATCTGACTGGTCGGAGCGTTTGTCATATAGCTGAACTTTATCGATAGCATCGGCAGGCAGGTTCTTGGTAGCCATTTTGGGGTCTCGTCCGAAAAACTCTTTCCCGTCAACCGTTATACGCTTTACAGTTTCGCCCTGAGCTTTTACCGTACCATCTTTCTCAACTTCTACGCCTGGCAGTTTTTTCAGCAGGTCTTCTACTACTCCATTGGGCTTTACTTTAAATGAGCCGGCATTAAATTCAATAGTATCACCTTTGATACTTACCGGTGCTTTTTCGCCTTTTATGGTTACCTCGTCGAGTTCTTTACTGATTGGTTCCAGTTTTATGCTTCCTAAATCAACCATTGTGGCTATATCGGGTACAATTAATCTGTAAAAAGGTTTATGGCCTACGTAGGTAATTTTAAACAGGTAATTGGCTGGATTAAGATTTTTGAGTTCAAAAGTTCCTTTATCGGTTGTGCGGCCAAAATTAATTAAAGAAGAATCCTTTGGGCTTAGCAGCAATACAGTGGCATATTGCAAGGGTGCAGCAGCCGAATCGGTAACAGTTCCTTTAATTGTCAGCTTTTGTGCAAAACCGGGTAAGGTAAATAATAAAAGTATGAAGAGCTTTTTCATAAGTGGTTTGAATTATTTTGTAAAAACAAAAGTAAAACCCGTACTTATGAACCTAAGTTAATTGAGATTGAAATAATGTTAATTAAGGTTAATAAGGCCTTAATTAATATTTGCAGCCCCTTAAGTAAGTAAAAAACACTACCCAAAACAGGTAAAAGTATCCATATTTAAGAATAAAATTGCATATTCTTGTTATTGTCAATAAATTATGTATACCTTTGTGCTTTAAGCACAAAATAAAAAATACAAATGTCTAGCGGAACAGTTAAGTTTTTCAATGAAACCAAAGGTTTTGGTTTTATCAAAGTAAGTGGAACCAACCAAGAGGTTTTTGTTCATGTATCTGAATTAAAAGACCAAATCCGTCAGGATGACGAAGTAACTTTCGACATTCAGGAAGGAAAAAAAGGGTTGAACGCCGTGAACGTGAAATTGGCATAATTATATCTTAATATATAATTATCAAAGGGCCCTCAATCAGGTTGAGGGCTTTTTCCTTTTTATACGAGCATCTCTTTATACTGCATCCGGTACAGATTCGCATAGAAACCGTCTTTTTCGAGTAATGTCTCGTGGTTTCCTTCTTCCATAATCTGTCCTTTATCCAACACAATAATTTTATTGGCTTTCTGAATGGTACTCAAACGGTGCGCAATTACGATTGACGTACGCCCTTTCATTAATTGCCCTATGGCGTTCTGAATGAGTTCTTCTGTTTCAGTATCGACCGAAGAAGTTGCTTCATCCAATACAATAATTTTGGGGTCTTGTACCATAGCCCGTACGAAAGAAATCAACTGGCGTTGCCCTACCGAAAGCGTCGAGCCACGTTCCTGCACGTTATAGTCATAGCCATTAGGCAATTGCATAATAAAATCGTGTACTCCTACCAGTTTAGCGGCCTCAACGATTTTATCTCTTGAGATAGAGGTATCTCCCAGTGTAATATTATTTTCGATGGTATCCGAAAACAGAAAAACATCCTGCAAAACTACCCCTATCTGCTCCCGCAGGTGTTTAAGTTCATATTGCTGAATATCGGTGTCATCAATCCTGATTTCTCCTTTATTGATTTCATAAAACCGCGACAACAAGTTAATGATTGACGATTTTCCGGCACCTGTTGCTCCTACAAAAGCCACGGTTTCGCCTTTATTTACTTTGAACGATATATTTTTTAATACATAGTTTTCCTGATTGTACGCAAACCATACATTCTTGAATTCAACTTCTCCTTTAAGGTTAGTGTTATAAGTACCCTCATTGGCGGTGTATTCGTCGCTATCAAGCAATTTAATAATGCGGTCGGTGCTTACGATACCCATTTGCAGGGTATTCATTCTATCGGCCAGCATTCGGATAGGTCTGAAAAAGATATTAATAAACATAATAAAGGCCGTAACCGTACCATAGCTCACTTCGGCATTTAATATCTGTTTAGCTCCGAACCATACTACCAACCCCGTTCCTAAAGCCGCAATTACCTCAGCTACCGGATAGTAAATCGAGTAATACATGATTGATTTAATGTTGGCATCGCGGTGTTCTTTATTAATTGCTACAAATTTTTTATATTCAATTTTTTCTGAGTTAAAAATCTGTACAATACTCATACCAGTAATGTGTTCCTGTACAAAAGAGTTAAGGTTAGCTACGGCGTTACGAACAATATTAAACGATTTCTTGACTTTTTCCTTAAAAATATAAGTACTGATAAGCATTAGCGGAATAGTACTCAGGCTAATAAGCGAAAGTTTCCAGTCGGTATAAAACATAACCGAGATAATAAGCACCAGTTGCAGGATGTCACCTGCAATGGCGGCAATGCCATCACTAAAAACATCGGCCAGTGTTTCAATATCTGAAATTGTACGTGTTACCAGACGGCCAATGGGGGTATCGTCAAAGAATTTCAGTCGTAAGTGAATAATTTTCTGATAAAGCTGTATGCGTATATCCCGAATAATGTTCTGCCCGAGCCATCCGGCCAGATAGGTATTCACAAACTGAATCAGCGACTGTAAAACCAGTACACCAATCATGACTAACATCATTTTGGCAAGGCCTTCATAATTGCCGGCTGACACTGGGCCATCGATGGTCTGGCGAATCAAAAGCGGTAAGGCTGGAGCTAAGGCTGCTCCTACCAGAATGACAAAAACAAGAGTGTAAAAACGTACCCGATATGGGCGTATAAACTGAAAAAGCCTTTTCAGGACAGCCCAATCGAAAATATTACCGGAAGGATTTTGTTCGCTCATTCAATTTTAGAAAGATTTCTTAATTTTAAACTCATAAATATAAATAATCGTTCAGAAAGAAATGCTTACTTTTAAAACAACCATCCACAAATTTGGGGAACAAGGCGAAAAAACCGGCTGGACTTATATTGTTATTCCTGCACAACTGGCACATGAGCTAAAACCCAATACCCGCACCTCATTCAGGGTTAAAGGTAAACTGGACGATTTCGCCATTGCCCAAGTGGCCTTACTACCCGCTGGTGAAGGAGATTTTTTTATGCCTATTAATGCAAAAATGCGTAAGGGTATCCGAAAAAAGGAAGGAACCGTGCTTATAGTAAGCCTCGAACTTGATGAAAGTATTTTTAAAATTTCGGAAGATTTACTGGTTTGCCTTGAAGACGAACCCAAAGCATTGGAGAAATTTAACAAGCTCTCTCCAAGCCATCAGAAATACTTTTCAAAATGGATAGAAGATGCCAAAACTATTGAAACCAAGAGCAAACGTATTGCACAGGCTGTACAGGGTTTAGCCATGAATATGGACTATGGAACTATGATTAGGCACTTCAGAGAAAAAAAATAATAATTTTTTAACATAAATGAACGAACATTCATTTATGTTTGTATCAAGATGAGAAACAGAGACGAAAATAAAGAACTACTCGTAAAACAAAAGGCCATTGAAATGATTGTAAAAGAAGGTCTTGATGGTTTCAGTATGCAAAAACTGGCCAGAGTAGCTAAAGTTTCGCCTGCTACTTTGTACATCTATTATAAAGACAAAGAAGATTTACTGATTCGGCTAGGCATTGAGGAAACACAAAGCATGATTAATACCCTGCTGAGGAATTTTGACGATACCATGTCTTTTGAAGAAGGAATGCGTATTCAGTGGCGCAACAGAACCGACTTCTGGATAGAAAATCCTACAAGTGCGTTGTTTCTTGAAAAACTACGGCTTTCTAATTATCGAAGTCGGATTTTTGAAGCACTTGACAGAGAATTTATAAACGCAATGGGCAATTTTGTACATAATGCCATTCTGAACAAAGAGCTTGTGCCTGTTACAAAAGAGGTGTTTTGGTCTGTTGCTTATGCTCCTCTGTACAACCTGATTCGTTTTCATACCGAAGGTATCAGTCTGGCAGGAACAGCTTTCAGGTTTTCGGAAGAAGCTATGTGGGAAACCTTTGACTTAGTAATGCGTGCCTTGCGCCCATCCTGAATTGAGTACAACAAATATTTGTTTCGGTTATTTATCTGCTACCTGTATGTTAATTAGTCAAGAATTAATATTGACTAGCGGTAATTATTGAAAAGCTATTATACTATGCAAATCCTCATCCTAAAAACCAATATCAGAAGTCTGGAAATGAAAGAGTCTATTGCTTCTGTACTTAACCAGATTCCTCAACTTAAACGGTGGTCGGTCGACTATCAGGATTGTGACGGCGTATTACGAGCTGAAACGGAGACTATGTTTCAGGAAAACCTTATTGAATTAATAAAAAAGCAAGGTTTTGAATGTGAAGAATTAAACGATTAAAATACATATATGGAAAAAACATCTTTTACAACTTATCAGAAACTTGTAATTGGTTTATTAGCTATTACCCAGTTTACTGTTGTTCTGGATTTTATGGTGATGTCTCCGTTGGGTGATATCCTCATGAAATCGTTGGATATTACTACCAAGCAGTTTGGTTTCGCGGTATCCAGTTATGCTTTTAGTGCCGGAATCTCGGGGCTTCTGGCAGCAGGTTTTGCCGATAAATATGACCGTAAAAAATTATTACTATTTTTTTATGTAGGGTTTATTTTAGGCACCTTGTTTTGTGGACTAGCCCCTGACTACCATACTTTAGTAGCCGCGCGTATTATTACAGGCTTGTTCGGTGGTGTTATCGGCTCTATCAGTATGGCCATTATTACTGATATCTTTAGCATTGAGCAACGAGGTCGGGTAATGGGTGTCGTACAAATGGGCTTTGCTGCAAGTCAGGTATTGGGTATTCCGATAGGCCTGTATCTGGCTAATATATGGGGCTGGCACGCGCCTTTCTTGATGATTGTAGCTTTGAGCATAGGTATCACATTGGGAATCATCAACGTGCTAAAACCAGTTACCCGACATCTGGGCTTAAAAACCGAGCACAATGTATTTAAACATTTTGCTCATGTATTAGGCACCACCAACTATCAGATAGCTTTTTTGGGTACTGCGTTGTTATCGGTGGGTGGGTTTCTGATGATGCCATTTGGTAGTGCTTTTGCCATCAATAATTTACACCTTACTCAGGAACAACTACCGGTAGTTTTTATGGTAACGGGTATATCATCATTGGTAATTATGCCTATTGTAGGCCGATTAAGCGATAAATTCGATAAATTTAAAGTGTTTTTTGTAGGGTCTATATGGGCGGTAATCATGACAATTGTGTATACACACCTCACACCTGTGCCTTTGTGGGTAGTATTAATCCTGAATATATTATTGTTTGCCGGTATTATGTCCAGAATGATTCCTTCTACGTCACTTATGACTGCTATTCCTAAAATGCAGGACAGAGGTGCTTTTATGAGTATTAACTCATCTTTACAACAAATTGCAGGGGGCATAGCCTCTATTTGTGCAGGATTTATCATTGTTCAGAAAGACAAATACAGCCCTTTAGAAAATTATCCTACTTTGGGCTATATTTCAGCCGTTATTATTGTGCTATGTATATGGCTGGTTTATCGGGTAAGTGTCATTGTTAAACACAAGATAGGTCCTAAAGAATCGGTTTCTGAAACGGCTTAAGGTCTGTGCCAATATTCTCATGTCAGCATATACAAACGGGGCCTTTATAGGCCCTGTTTGCAATTATTGCCTCTTGTATTATTCCATATTTTATTTGACCTCTCTCCTTTCTTCGTTAATCCATTTTGGTTTTCTGATAGGGTTAAGCACTTGTTTATCAACATAAAAAAGTAAAATTAATTATTAAAATAATACCAAGTGTCAGAAAAAAAAGATTAACTTACTGGCTAATCTGTTACCTTACACCTAAGCCCGATTCCATCTTAAAGATGGGTAGCATCCTATGAAAGCACAAGCCTCTCTCCGGTATGCGTGGTACGTACTTGGCGTACTGCTACTTGCATATATTTCTTCCTTTATTGACCGCCAGATTCTGACGCTGCTTGTAAAGTCTATTAAAGAATCGTTTGGCATTTCAGACACACAGATGGGCTTGTTAATGGGGCTGAGTTTTGCTTTATTTTATACATTACTGGGAATACCCATCGGAATAATGGCTGACCGAATGAGCCGGAAAAAGATTATTGGCTGGGGTATTGCTATCTGGAGCCTCATGACGGCTTTATGTGGTCTGGCTGGGAGTTTCTCGATGTTGTTTTTGGCGCGTGTAGGCGTTGGCATTGGCGAAGCTACCTTGTCGCCCGCTGCGTATTCCATGATTTCAGACTACTTTCCGAAACGGAAACTTGGCACGGCCATGAGTATCTATAACATGGGGGTGTATCTGGGGTCGGGGCTTTCGATTCTGATAGGAGCAGCCATTAGGGCTATGGTTGGGCAGGAAAACATTCATATTCCTTTTGTGGGAGAGATTTTCTCATGGCAGGTTATTTTCTTTTATATTGGTTTACCCGGCCTACTGATTGTTTTGCTCTTACAGACTATTAAAGAACCCAAACGCAAAGAGATAGATAGTGACGACGAAGCACTTAAAAAAGCCAGTTTCTTTGAAATAAGCCAATATTTTAAAGCCAACAAAAAAACTTTTCTTTGCCTGAACTTTGGTATTGCGTTTATGTCGTTTGCTTCTTATGCCAGTACTTACTGGGTTCCTACCTTCTTTAACCGCTTGCATGGTTGGTCAGACACGAAAGCGGGCGTAACATTGGGCCTATTAATTACGATTTTTGCTACCTTAGGCGTAGTATCAGGCGGCCGATATGCCGATTATCTTTCAAAGAAAGGCATTACAAATGCTAAAGTACTAGCAGGTTGTGGCGGAATGGTTATAGCTACTTTCTGCACGGTTGGTGTTTTGTTTTCAAATACTACCCTAACCATAATATTTATCGGACTATTCTGCTTTTTTGCTTCTTTCCCTTATGGCTCGGCTACGGCCGCCATTCAGGAGATTGTACCCAATAACATGAGGGCTACGTTTTCAGCGTTTTTTCTTTTCATTGTGAACATTATCGGGCTGGGTTTAGGGCCACTTTGTGTTGGGTTCCTGAACGATATGGTTTTTAATGACCCTAATAAAATTCACTATTCTATATTTATAGCAGAGTTATTGGGCTGCGCGATGTCGGCCACTTTATTGTTTCTGGGGCTTAAGCCATTTAAAAGCAGTGTTAGTTACCTAAAACAATATCTTACAAGAAACTAAGCCTTGAGTTTTTCTTGCATAAACCCTATACCATAGGCAAAGAGCTGTATAAAACAGGCAACAATGCTTAAAAAGCCAACTTTAAGGCTCTTGTTTTTGAGGCTTGCATCTATGAAAATCATAAGTATGTATAAGCCAAGTAACCCTGTTGATAGTAAAAAAGTATAATAAAAAAACGGAGCAACCAAACTGAGGAGATACTGGACAGGGATTGAAAAACAACCTAATGTGAAAAGCATTGGAAAAAAATGTACCAGTTTTAGTTCAGAAGGAAACATTCGGGCGAGGTTAATACGGCCTCTGCCAAAGAAATGTAATTGCTTAAAAAACTGTCCGAAATCGGTACGTCTTTTATGGTAAATAAAGGCTTCTTCAATGAGGCCAACTTTAAAACCTTTCTCAAGGATACGGATACTGAATTCGATGTCTTCGGCCATGCGGGTCATGGTATAGCCTTTTGTAGCTTCCCATACTTCGCGTGAGATACCAAAATTAAAACTCCGTGGATGGAATTGCCCGCCCGCATTTTTTTTCTTCCCCCGTATTCCTCCGGTTGTAAATACTGAGGTCATGGCATAGTTAATGGCCTTCTGAATGTCTGTAAAACTATGATGTGCTGCATCTGGCCCACCGTAGGCATCGAGCCAATGAGTTTTTAGGGCCTTGTCGACCACAGCAAAGTATTTTTCAGGAATGATAGCGTCAGAATCCAACTGAACAAAGTAATCGCCTGTTGCCCGTTCAAAGCCATAATTGCGCGAAAAACCTTGTCCAGAATTAGGCTTGTAAAAATATTTCAGGTCAAGTTCTCTTTCAAAGCTACGGCACACCTCTTCACATTTCAGGGTTGAGCCATCTTCAATTATGATTACTTCAAAGTTTTTATATGTCTGTCTGGTCAGGCTTTCTAACAGTTCTCTGACTTCATCAGGACGATTATAAACCGGAGTAATGACTGAATATTTGCGCATTAGTTGGTATGACTGTGTTTTGAGAGGTATTGACAAGATTTTTGTGCAAAAAAGGCACATTCTGTTTGTTTTTCCAAAAAAATAGGGAAGCGAGTATTCGCTTCCCTAAAAATATATATCTGAATTGAATTAGTTATGGCGTACCAGAAGTTTTTTAGTAACTACCTTTTTGCCATCTACAACTAACTGATAAAGGTAAACGCCAGAATCCCAGTTGGTGGTAGAGACTTTCAGTTTACGTTCACTTTTATCTAATTCATAAGTAGCTACTTCATTTCCGAGCAGATTATAAAACGACATACTGGCGTCGTTTACGTTTCCGGTAATTACGTAATCAATGGTTGCGAAATCGTTAGCCGGATTGGGATAAATATTCGATACTGTAAGTTTTTCGTTTGAAAAGAGTTTATCGCTATTTTCGGTCGATGCTACATTTTTATCAAACGTAGCAGGAACTGTTTCTGTATTTGTTGTTTTAACAGTTGCTGGTTTCGATGAACCATTTAGGAGGGCATTTCTAAAGTATTGATTAACCACAGTCGGTTTATCGAGCTTAACTTCTTTTGGCATTGGTTTGCCATTATAGCTAAACTTCTGAATTGTGGCTTTGGATGCAGGTTTCTTACCAATATCAAGCCGTGATTTCCCTTTCTCAACCTGAGCAAGGGCCACGTTTGATAGAAGCACTATTCCAATCAACACTAATATATATTTTTGTAAACTTTTTACCATATTTTAAACTGACTTATAAAGTGTGTTATGTGAAATGTAGGGATTATACAAATATAAAAAGCCAAATATGAAAAATCAAATTAATTTTTATATAAAGACGCTTTTTCTTATCAAAAGGTTGCAATAAGTTTTAAATTTTATCGTTAGACCAAATTTTGAATAAAAAAGAGCCTTGTTATTATTGTTTTATAGCAAAATTCACACCAAGAATATCTTCTTTCGTAGGTTTTTCTTTCTCACGCCAGTTAAACCCATCCAGTTGATTTATACTGGTAGTCAGTTCTTTAGGTGGCACTAGTTTAGAGTCGGGGTTACCTATAAATGTGATTCGTTTCACCTGATTTTCTTTAAACCTCAGATTCATTTTACTACATTCGACATGATTTACACCAATTAGTTTATTTTTATCATCCAAAGCATAGTAAATACTTTCTCCGTTGCCTTCAACAATTACTTGCTCAATGCGTGTTTCGTTATTAAAAAGGGCCGTAATTTTTCTTCCTTTTACCTGATTATAGTTCTGCGAGGTATCTTTGGCTATTACAAATCCCTGATTTATCATGAACATTCTGTTCACTTTACCGTTTTTCATATATACGTGAATAGTATCTGCTTCGGATTGGTTCTTGGGGCTCCATAAGATAGGTTTTGAGAAAAAGTGAATGACTGAGTCTTTTAAGTCATACAGAAGCGAATCGCTTTTACTCTGCATATCTACCCTGAAAATCTTGACATTCCCCTGCGCAATCAGTTTTTCCATCTTTCTTTCTTTCTTTGCAGTATCAGTTTTGGCAACGGCTTTGGTGTCTCTCATTTCGTAGGCATAAAGCGTGTCGGCTCTCAAATACAATGTATCTTTCTCTGAGCCATTCCTCATAATGGCGTTACCCATCATTTTGGTGAAACCGGTTTTACCGTCACGTATGGCTTTGTTACCTGTAAGTACTACTTTGTCTTTTTTTGAGACTATCTCAACATTGCCAGTGGCAACACCTGACTCGGTTTTCTGGTCAAACACTAGGGTGTCACCCGTGAGGGTATATTGTTCATTGACAACCTTTGAACGCCCCTTAAAATTCGACTGTTGGGTTTCGGTGTTATAGGTACTTCCGCTACTTGCAATAATATCACCATCTTTACTTTTGATAAGTGTTGGTGCTTTAAACAAAGCCATTCTTGTACGGGCATTATATTGCAGGCTGTCGGTCGTAATGGTGTATTTAGGATTCCGAATCTCGACGTTTTCTTTATAGTTGAAAATCTTTGAGCGTGTGTTATAAAATCCTTTTTCGCTTTTCAGGGTACTCGAATCTTGTACTATTTCTCCTCTAACGGGATAATACACCCGATTTTTTGCAATATCATATTCTATGATTCTGGTAGTTAAAGTAACTTTGCTATCGGTCAGTACTACTTTTTTGCCTAGTACTCTTGCAAATCTGGTATTCCCATCATAGTAGAGGGTATCGCCAGTAACTGTGAGGGTATCGCCCTGTACAATTTTGATTTTTCCGAAAGCCTCCAATGTGTTGGTAAGTTCGTATTGAGTGGCTGTCTGGCAATACAGAATAGCTCCTTTATGCTGAAATGAAACATTGCCGATGAACTGACGTGTCACTATCGGTTCCTGATTAGTACCTACGAGGCTATCTGCCCCAAGCAGATTTATGCGGGTTTTGGGTGGTGCTGGTGCAGGCGGATTAAGGGGTTTCTGGGCATAGGCACCTATTGAACATAGTACTCCGATGAGTAGTACTATGAAGGCTTTACCCATATTTATATGAGGCAATAGTTTGGCGAATTTTATATTTTTTAGGCTAATACTCAACATCTTCTGCGCAATATTCTAATTTTGTTTGCAAAAGTACGTAATTGCACTCATGCTTCAGCCCTTCTTAACATATATTAACGAACAAAATCTTTTTAAACCTACCGATAAACTCCTGTTGGCCGTTAGTGGAGGGAAAGATTCTGTGGTATTATTTGATTTGTTTCGCGAAGCAAGGTTTAATTTCATGGTTTTGCATTGCAATTTTCAGTTAAGGGGTGAAGATTCAAATCAGGATGCAATATTTGTAGCACAGCTATGTGCACGCCACGGAATACCATTCCGTGATACCACCTTCGAGACACAAGACTTTGCCCAGACCCACAAAATATCTATTGAAATGGCTGCACGCCAGCAAAGGTATGAATGGTTTGAAGAAGTGAGGCAAGAAACAGGTTATGATTATATAGCCACAGCCCACCATCTGAACGACAGCATCGAAACCATATTGCTAAATCTGAGTAAAGGTACAGGCATTTCAGGCATGAGAGGCATACTAGCAAAGAAAGGTAATATAGTAAGACCGCTGTTATTTGCCTCAAGAACCGACATAGACGCATACGCAGCCGAGAAAGACTTAAGCTGGCGCGAAGATTACACCAACGCTCTGAACGATTATCAGCGGAACCTTTTAAGAAACGAGGTAATACCTTTGCTGAAAAAAATCAATCCGAATCTGGAACATACCTTTGCCCGCAATATTGAGCGATTACAAGCCATTGAAGCCGACTTTCAGAAAAACCTTAGTTATTTTAAAAAGGCAGTCATGAAAGAAGAACAAAAGAATTTCTATTTAAAAATAGAAACAATCCAGTATTGGCAGTCGGCCTCCTATTTGCTGGAAGAAACCCTGAAAAACTTCGGTTTCAATTATTTTCAGACAAAAGAAATTTACCAGTCCCTAAATAAAATATCAGGCAAAACCTTTCATTCGGCCACACATACACTTATCAAAGACCGTGTTTTTCTGATTATTACGCCTAAAGAAGAGCAAAGTTTTGAAGAAGTACCGATTGAAAAAGGTCTCGAAACACTGCAATACCACGGCCTGACCTTGCACCTAACCACAGCCACCTTGCAAGAATGGGAAACATACCTGAAAAGCGATAAAAACCAAAATATACTTTGGGTCGACGCTGCTCGACTAAAATTCCCGCTTATAGTGCGCCCGTGGCGTGAAGGCGACTGGTTTATACCCTTCGGAATGAAAGGTAAAAAGAAAATCAGCGATTTTCTGGTCGATAAAAAAGTACCTATGCACCTAAAAAAAACTACCTTTTTGCTATGCTCTGGCAATGACGTTATCTGGATTATCGGTCAAAGGACAGACGATAGATTCAAGATTACCCACCAAACAACACAAGTAATGAAAATTGAGGTGCTTAATACCTAATACGCTTACAGGCATATAGGAAATACCCACCATCTTGTTTAGTACAGGCTTATTTCAAGTCAAATCATTTCTCCCCCGCAATAGCCTTTTGGCACGGCTTTTGACAGCCTTCAAATGTAACCCGATATTTACTAAATTAACCCATTTAAATAGAAGTCAAGTCCATGATAAAAACCAGAATTGGACTACTGGCATTTGCTTTCCTGATAGTCCAACACGTTTTTGCTCAGAGTAGTAAGTTAAAAACAGCTAACCGAAACTTTGAGAACATAAGCTATATAGAAGCTATTCGTAATTATGAAGACTTTTTGCGCACGGCTAAAAAAGGCACTCCAGAAGTAAAAGAAGCACTAACCAAACTGGCTTATAGTTACCGGAAAGTGCAGGACTCCCGCAATGCCGAACTCACTTATGCCGAGCTGATTAATAACTATAAAGAAGTAGAGAGCGAAATCTACCTGTATTATGCACAGGCGTTAGCCAACAATGGCAAATACAAAGAATCGCAGAAGATGTACAGCCGTTATGGACAAGAACAAACAGCTGATATGCGCGGGCGCAAATTTACCGTAGCCTATATGGATAACAGCCGTTTTTTTGAAGATTCGGCCACCTATAAAATAGACTATCTGTATGCGCTTAACTCCCGTCAGTCTGATTTCAGCCCGATGTTTTATAAAAACGCACTGTTATTTGTGTCGGCACGAGAAGAAGGTGGCATTATCAAGCGCGTATTTATGCAGAACCAGACTCCCTTTCTTGATTTATTTGTCTTTCCTGACACTGCACAGTTACGAAAAGACAACCAGCTAATGAAAAAATCAGGCGCAGGGGCTTTATCAACTTCGGGCAATTCAATTACAAACCTTGATAAAGCAGAGGAAGAAGAAAAAGACGAAAAACCCTTAACCAAAGTAGAGCAGTTCAGCCGGACACTCAATTCAAAATACCATGAGGGGCCAGCCACGTTTTTCAAAGATTACAAGAAAATTATCTTTACCAGTAACAACCGTAGCAAAGGCAAAAACCGTGTAGGCTCAGACGGAATCACGAAACTGAAACTATACATGGCTACCGAAACCAACCGAGGTTGGGGAAATATTGTTGACCTGCCATTTAATAGTAACGAATACTCATGCGGGCATCCGGCATTATCGCCTGATAATACCAAGTTATACTTCGTATCAGATATGCCTGGCGGATTTGGCGGAACAGATATTTATGTGTCTGAATACAGCAATGGCGAGTGGAGTTCGCCAGTTAATCTGGGGCGTGAAATTAATACCGAAGGCAATGAGATGTTTCCGTTTATTGATGAAAACGGCAATATGTATTTTGCCTCTGACGGACATGAAGGCTTAGGAGGGCTTGATATTTTCTTTGTTGAATTACGAGAAGGCATACCCATGAGCGATATAAAGAACCTCGGTGCGCCTATTAATTCATCAAAAGATGATTTTGGCCTTATTACCGATGCCAGCCGTAGCCGTGGTTATTTCAGTTCTAACCGGAAAAGAGGCTATAACGACGACAACCTCTATTCGTTTGTACATGGTTGCCGGCAGTTAAACCTGATGGTGTATGATGCAGATACTAAAAAGCCCCTTGAAAACGTAGATGTAAGAGTATTAAAAAATGGCTTAAACAAAGAATTAATAGTAACAGGCCCTGACGGCAGAATTAACGTATGCCTTGAAGCAGGAACAGATTTTGAGTTTAAGGCCATGAAAGAAGGCTACGAAGCCAATAGTATTACCTATGGTACATTTGCGACCTCTTTGAAAAACAAGACCGCCATAACGATGTATCTCGAAAAATCGAAAACACCTATTATTAAAGGTACCATTATGGCAGAGGTAAACCAGACACCTATACAGGGGGCAACAGTTACACTGCAAAACGAAAAAGACGGCAGTGTACAAACTGTAATTACAGGTGTTGACGGCCGTTATGAGTTCCAGCCTAAAAAGGGTGGCGACTACACAGTAACCGCCATTAAAGACCGCTATGCCGTTAACACTGAAAACATAGGCGAAGTAAAAACAGGTAGAAAGGGAACAACCAAAACACTTGAACAAAATCTGGGAATGGTAGGTGAAGGCGATATTTTCAAGTTGGAAAATATTTATTATAACTATGGGCAGTTCTTTATCAGGCCAGATGCCGCCAAAGAAATTGACACGAAACTGGTTCCGCTACTAAGGAAGTATCCTGAGATGCGCATCGAAATAAGGTCACATACAGATAGCCGTTCGAGCGATTCTTTCAATATGAAACTATCCGAAAACAGAGCCAGAGCAGTAGTTGATTATCTGGTGAGTCGTGGCATAAAAATTGATAGAATTGAAGCAAAAGGATATGGTGAGAGCGAATTATTAAATAATTGTGACAACAGTATGGCCTGTACCGAAGCTCAGCATCAGGCAAACCGTCGCACAGAGTTCAAAATTTTATCAGTATCGGTTAGTATGAACAAATAAGGCCGATACTTCCATTTGCAATCAAAGAGTAGTTTTTTTCATAATTTAGGGTTAGGGTTTATTATTCAAAAGCATTGCCAGATTGTGCAATGCTTTTTTATTATTACCGGCATAAAACCAATAAATAGGGATTTTGCTAAACTAACCACTAAAAAGGACTCTCCAGCCCTGCAACTCGTTCTTTCCAGAACTGGCTGAAACTAGCTTTTGGTTTCTGACACAGATACACCATTGTACCATGTTCACGAGCAAGAGGGTCGCTAATTGTCCCAATCAAGCGAATGTCAGTAAATAATTTGTTTATATCTTCGCCTAATTCGTCGTTAATATAAATAAAGGTATCTGTTGTTGCAGGTATCTCTCTGGGTGCCCAATAATAATAGTTATCAGAAAAACTTACGGGTTCGGGCAAGCCATACTTTTTACCTAAAATATTAACGGCTGATGCCTGCCCATAGTTTTCACAATAAATTAAGACATTATTTTTATCAGGCACTTGCTTGTAGGCCGCGTCGGTTATTTTGGCTAGCTCCTCCCAACCTATCATATCGGCATAATCCTGTGGCAACGAATGAATTTTACCATCTTCATGCCTTAGCATACCATCCATGCCATATTTTTCTGTAAACTTTCTGAAATGAGCCACTAAGTTTTTAGGGGAGTCAATGGGCAACCCTATCGGAATCAAAAAAACAGATAAACCTACCAAAACTCCAGCTAAAGCTAATCTGTAATACCATTGTTTCAGAAAACTCTCCCACCAGACTGCTCCGGCAGCCGTCAACAAAGGAAACAAGCCCGCCGTATAGTAGCCTTTTCCCTTAGCCACTAAAAGAATGCCAATCACTAATAGGGCTGTCACTCCCAAAAGACGATACGCACGTAGTTTCTGAAAGAAAAGTAATGCCGCCAGACCCGCACAGGTAAGCAACAAAAAGATACCCGGCATTAGTAGTTGCTCTTTCAGAAAATTGACTCGACTTAAATATACTAACTGATATTTATTAAGTGCATTAAAATGCCTGATACTCGAAAACCCATGATTTAACTGCCAGATAATATTAGGCAACGCAATAACAAAGCAAATCAGAAGGGCATACCAGAAGTATTTCTGTGTAAGCACTTTTCGTTCTGAGCTCAATAAAAAGGCTACAATCAAGGCCCCTAACTGCAACACTACCAGATGCTTGTTAAGTATGGCAAGACCACTTGCTAAACCCAAGAAAAGCAAATAACTGTGCCGACGGGTATTGAGGTAGCGGATTGTCAGATAAAAAATGAGTGTCCAGAAGAAAATATCAAAACCTACGGGTTGATACAGGTAAAAAGGGCGAATAAATATCGGAGCAACGAAAATACCCAACGCTGCTAAGACCTGTGCAAACCAGCCCCCTCCTAATGCTTTGCTGGTACTGGCCGTTAACCACACCATTACCCCTCCTAGTATAGCAGGTAGAATTTTTATAGCAAAAATAGAAAAGCCAATAGTTTTCGTAAGTAAAAATGCCAATATACCAACCATAGGCGGCACAGAAGCATATCCGCTAGCGGGGTGCGTACCTAAAGAAAAATACAAAAGCTCGTCGCGGTGGGGTTCGAGCATATCATAAAAATATAAATGAAACGCTATTTTCAACAGGGCGAGTGAGAGTATCAGCCATTTAAGGTGCTTTGCTTGCATAGTAGGTAGTTTGAATCTTGGTAAGGTAAAACCGATGAGTGAATTTAATATTAAATCATAACAAATACCAAGTCAGTGGCTTTAAAATTATTCGTTTCTGGCAGGTATAGTATTCATTTTATAACGGTTTTACCTTCGCTGGGAAAATCGTCCATTCCATTGCGTAAATCATCCATTTTAAGGCATCGGGGGCTACTATACCTTTGCATCATCAAAAAACACTAACAATTTAAATACAAACACAAATGAGAACTTTCGCAGTACCAACCAGATCAGAAGTAGCCCCAGTTAATCAGGAAATATTCGATAACCTTCAGAAATCGTTGGGTTTCGTACCTAACTTATATGCTACAATTGCCTATTCAAGCAATGGACTAGCAAAATTTCTTGCCTATCAGAACGCCAAAACATCGTTAAACAACAGAGAAAAAGAAGCGGTCAATCTGGTAGTAAGCCAAACCAACGCTTGTTTATACTGTTTGAGCGCACACACCGCCATTGGTAAAATGAATGGTTTTACCGATGAACAAATATTGGATTTAAGAAGAGGCAAAAGCGAAAATCCGAAATTGAATGCACTGGTACAACTGGCTGCTGACATTACAATAAACAAAGGTAGAGCCTCAGAAGAACTGGTAAATGCCTTTTATGAACAAGGCTACACCAACGAAAATCTGGTTGACCTGATTTTGCTTATATCTGACAAAACGGCTATGAACTATGTGCATAATCTTACTCAGGTACCCGTCGATTTTCCGGTTGCACCTGCTTTATAATAACATATAACCAACAGGCTAACAGATGTTCTCTTGCTAGCCTGTTACAAAACAACTACTAACATGGAAACCGAAAAAAGATACCCGCTGCCTCCTTTTACGTTAGAAACAGCCATACAAAAAGTTCAATTGGCAGAAGATGCCTGGAACAGCAAAAACCCCGAAAAGGTATCGTTGGCTTATACCATTGATACCGAATGGCGCAACCGGACACAGTTTATCAACGGACGCGATGAAGTAAAGGCGTTTCTTACAGAAAAATGGACAAAAGAACTTGATTACAAACTCAAGAAAGAGCTTTGGGGCTTTCGTGAAAACCGTATGGCTGTAAGGTTTGAATATGAATGGCACGACCACACAGGGCAATGGTACAGAAGCTATGGAAATGAGTTGTGGGAATTTGACGAAAACGGCCTGATGGCAAAACGTTTTGCCAGTATAAATGATTTACCGATTCAGGAAACAGACAGGAAGTTAAGTGCAGAAGAGCCTGTTGTGATACCAGACGAATGTGGAGATACTCTTTGGGAGGCAGTTCTGGCACAAGAAAAACATAAATTATAATGTAATGAATTACTTCGGGAAAATTGCTTTTGGCAAAGCAGCCAAAGCCCTACAAGAAAAAGCAGGAAGCAGAACAGCTTATGCAAGAATAGAAAAGGAGACCAGAAGAACTGGCCTAACTGACTATGAAGCCTCGTTTATTGCACGGCGTGATAGCTTTTACATGGCTAGCATAACCGAGAGTGGTTTCCCTTATATACAGCATCGAGGTGGCCCAAAAGGTTTTCTGAAAGTACTTGATGCCACCCACTTAGGGTTTATTGATTTTAAAGGCAACAAACAATATGTTTCGGTCGGGAATTTTGAGACTAATAACAACGTTTCCTTATTTTTGATGGATTATCCCAATAAAATCAGATTAAAAATTTTTGCCAAAGCAGAGGTTATAACCATTGAAGATAATGCTGAATTATATCATGAGTTAGCCTTGAACAATTCGGCGGCAAAAGCTGAGCAAATGATAGTGTTTCGGGTTGAGGCTTTTGACTGGAATTGCCCGCAACATATTACACCCCGATATACCATTGAAGAAATAGAAACTATAACACAACCACAAAAGGCTTATATTGCACAATTAGAAACCGAAATAGCAGAACTTAAAGCAAAGATACAGAAACAAAATGCTTAATCAGGATACTTTTACACTTGTTGACCCTACAAATGGCAATCTGGCTTTTAAACTTTTTTCCTTTACCGGAAATAATTGTTTTGACCACCTACAAAGGCACAACTATTTTTCTATTATCTGGATAAAGAAGGGAGCAGGCAAGGCAAAAGTTGATTTTTCGGAATATGATTTTGATAAAGATACTATTTTTTGTTTTACTCCTTACCAACCTTTTATGATACAGGAAACATCAGAGATTGAAGGAGTAGTATTAAATTTTCATCCTGATTTTTTCTGTATTTTCAGGCATCAACAAGAAGTAGCTTGTAATGGCATTTTGTTTAATAATATTTATAATCCGCCTTATGTAAAAGTTGACGAAATAGCCAAACAGACTTTTGAATTGATTCTGACCCAGATGAGACTCGAGCTACAAACGGTTGCACTGGCACAGTACGAACAGTTAGTGTCTTACCTGAAAATATTCCTGATAACGGCTTCAAGATTAAAAGTGTCTCAACAACCACAAGCTACACAAGATTTCGCCGACAAAAAAGAACCTTTTATATTACAGAATCTGAAAGATTATATTGAGCTACATTTTAAAACCAAACACTCGGCCAGCGATTACGCCGATATGCTCAATATAACCCCTAAAGCATTGGCTAAAATAACCAAAACACATTTCAATAAAACCCTGACCGATTTAATTTCAGAACGTATCATTATCGAAGCCAAACGCGATTTATATTTAACTAATAAATCGGTTAAAGAAATTGCACATGACTTGGGTTATGATGACGAATACTATTTCAGCCGATTTTTCAAGAACAATGCAGATGTGTCGCCGCAGATATACCGCGAAACCGTTGGCTTCGCCAGAGCAGTTGCCTAGCTTAATTTATTAAATAGCTTTTTCAAATCAGAAAGCCACTCCTTTCGTCAAGAAGTGGCTTTCTGGCAGATATACCTCATCTTATTTTATATACCTGAAATCCTGACCAGCTTCCAGTTTAAGCAGGATTTCGTAATATAAATCAATACAAGCCTGAATATCATCTTTGTGGCACATTTCTACCGTAGTGTGCATATACTTTTGCGGTAAAGAAATTAACGCCGAAGCTACGCCTTCTGCCGAGTAAGCAAAGGAATCGGTATCAGTACCTGTTGAACGGCTTGCGGCCGCTCTCTGGAACGGAATTGATTTTTCGGTAGCTACATCAATCATAAAATTGAGCAGGTTGTTTTGTACAGCAGGGCCATAAGTCAAAACAGGACCTCTGCCACAAGCTAAGTCACCGTCTAGCTTTTTGTTATACATCGGCGACTGCGTATCATGTATCACATCGCAACAGATAGCCACATCAGGTTTTAGCCTTCTTGAAATCATTTCTGCGCCACGAAGCCCGATTTCTTCCTGCACCGAGTTTACCACATATAACGTGTAAGGCAACTGTATGTTGTTTTCTTTCAGTTTACGAGCTACTTCGGCAATAATATAGCCGCCAATGCGGTTATCAAGGGCTCGCCCTACATAGAATTTATTGTTTAGCTCCATCAGGGTATCTTCAAAAGTAATTACACACCCTACATGGATTCCCATTTCTTCCACTTCAGCTTTTTTTGCTGCGCCTACATCAATAAAGATATTTTTCAGGGTTGGTCTTTCTTCGGTAGCAGCTTCACGCACATGAATTGCAGGCCAGCCAAAAACCCCTTTTACAATTCCTTTACGGGTATGAATATTAACTCTTTTAGAAGGGGCTATCTGGTGGTCAGAGCCACCGTTACGGCGCACATATATATAGCCATCTTCTGTAATATAATTCACAAACCACGAAATCTCGTCGGAGTGCCCTTCAATTACTACTTTATATGGCTGCCCCGGGTTAATTACACCAACGGCTGTACCATACACGTCAATTATTTGTGTATCGATGTATGGCTTCATATAATCGAGCCATATTTGTTGTCCTGATGCTTCAAAACCAGTAGGAGAAGCATTGTTTAAATACTTGTAAAGAAATTCAATATTCGGTTCTGCCATAATTTTCTTACCCTTTGGTGAAAAATTTTGTACAAAGGTATAGAATATTGATGAATCATTGACCTGAAAAATTACTTTAACGAGTAAAATAACTCATTCTGACCTCACTGGTTATTGGCAAATACTAAAGTTGAGCACTTGAAGGTTTGTTGAAACAATTAAGTTCAATAACTGTTTTTTTTTAGAGGCTACATAGTGTGTATGTAGCCAACTGTATTTGGCAACTATAAACCGTTAAAACCCTACTGCTATACGTAACCCAACAGGCGACTGCTTGCTGAAAAGATTAACTTCTGGCTGGAGTTTAAGCCACGGTGTAAGCTGATACCAAGCAAACAATTTAAGCGATTTTTCGGTATAACCGGCAAATACCCCTGCCTTTAATTCTACGTCTGAACCTTTTATACCTTTTTTTCTGAGAAAAGTCATTCCGACAAATGGCATATATCTGGTGCTGAATTTATAGGTATTATCGAGGCCATAAGTATGTGGGAAATATGCTTGCACGCCTATGGCAAAGCCTTTTTTCAAGTAATTATCAGACATTAAGCTCACTGCAACCGTTGCCGACGGCACAAACTTATCCTGATACGTACCAACGCCAATATCGCCATTAATCATGAGGTAGTCTAATAGCGGGCCACCCACTACTTCAGATTTGATTTTCTGATTCACCACATCGTTATCTACCTTAACCATTTTCCATGCGGCTGCACTTTTACGTTCATTTCTAGCCCTTTCTACGGCCTCAATAATGGTTTGATTAATGTTTACTTCCAGTATATCTCTGATACCTTCCAAGCTGTTGAGTGTAAACGTAAACTGCTGGTGCGGGTAAGTCTTGAAAATCCGGTTATGTGACTTTATCAGTTCTGAGGTAGCTTTATCCTGATAATTGACAAGTATAAGGGTATCTTGCAAGAGTTGCACCGATTGCACCTCTTTATCCTGTGCAATTCGGAGAACTTCTTTTTGAGGATAATACACGATGTCAATGAGGGGCATTCCGTTAACATATTTGTTTTTGCCGAAGTAAGTAATTTTTTTGGCGGCATCTTTCCTAAAACTCTCTTTTACTAGCTGGTAGTCGGCCCAAAAATTTCTTAGTAGCGAATCGGCATTAATTTTTAAGTCAAAGTCATTGCCATAGAAATCTATCAGCAAGCGATTCTTATTGCCAAAATCAACAGTAATTTTATTGGTATTTTTTATTACCTCTTCATGGTTAAATACATCAGACCGTTTTCCGAATTTATTAAGTAAAATAGGTGGCCTAATACCCTCTAGCACATTCATGGTATCGTACTTGGCTTTGGTCTGGCACACGCCTCCCCCTGCAATGCCCGTCAGGAGCATCGACAAAATAATGATTGTTCGTAGCATAATTGTGTTTTTAAAAAATATGTGAGCTAATTCTGGTTCCTTGCTGCAAACCTGATTTTAAATTTAGGCTGCGGCACGGGTGTCTTTTCTGTGTTTGAAATTTCGTTGGCATGAATTGTCCTGAACTGAGGTTTTGTTTCGGCAACTACAATGGGCTTGAACAAGATAGTATCTGTTTTAATAGTAGGCACTGTTAGCGGTAATGTATTAACCCTGAAACTCAATTGTTCAACAGGTATTAGTAAATTTTTATCTGAACCAATGGTCGTTTTTTTCTTTAGCTTGTAAGGCTGTAGTTTTATTTTTTCAGGCTTTACTACTACCTCAGCCACTACCTCTTTTTTGGTTGGCATAACAGGCTTTACAGTACTCATTACAGGAATTTCAGAGCTTTCTTTAGCAGCTAGTATTATCCAGAGTACGAGGCCACCTAAACACGCGGCTATGGCAGCCCATTGCCACCAGTTTTTTGGCTGGGGTTTCTCAAGTTTTTTCTGTAACTCTCCCCAGAAAAGCTGTTCATCAAACAATGTATTTTCGGGCAGAGAATCATCCAGATTACCTGTCTTATTACGAAAAAAG
This sequence comes from Emticicia sp. 17c, assembly GCF_037153985.1. NCBI lineage: Bacteria > Pseudomonadati > Bacteroidota > Cytophagia > Cytophagales > Leadbetterellaceae > Emticicia > Emticicia sp. 17c. The sequence goes on along the minus strand of NZ_JBBAYI010000007.1, from coordinate 70,374 downwards.
TTATCTAATTTATCATGTTCCATAACTATATCCTAGTTTCGTCAGTTCGGTTTGTAAAAGCAATCGGGCTTTGTACAATTGAGTTTTTGAGGTGTTTTCACTGATTCGCAATTGAGCAGCTATTTCTTTATGACTAAACCCCTCAATGGCATAGAGGTTAAAAACTGTTCGATAACCATCTGGTAATTTCAGAATTAGCTGGTATATTTCTTCTTCCTCAAAATGCTCATAGGCAGAGAAATCATTTATTAGCTCTTCGTCTGTTATTTCTTCCATAAGTGCCCAGTTCATTTTTCTTTGCCGGATAAACATCAGGCATTCGTTTACCATCAGTTTTTTTAAATATGGTTCAATCGTATTTTCTCCTCGATACTCAAGTTTCCCGACTGAGTTAAAAAATTTCAGAAAACCATTCATCAGTAATTCCTGTGCATCGGCCTCAACTTTTATATACCGCACACAAAGCCTGAACATTCGTTTCACGAAACGGTCATAAACGCGCTTTTGTACAAACGGATTCTGTTTTTGAAGCTCCTGAATGAGTTGAAGTTCCTGCATTTAAGACCAATGTTTTTGCTTTCAATAGTATATATGCCAAATGTAGACAGGAAGTTGCCTGAGAAGGTATTTTTTTTGAAATAAATAAGTAAACATCACAGACAACTGCCTACATTTATGTATTATTGGGGGAGGAATGATATAATTCTGCCATATAAAGAAACTTTTCGTTGAACAAAGTCGTTTTCATATCAGCATTAAATAATTATAATCAACCGTTCGAAGGTCATGGTAACAGTAACAGAAGTAGCAAAAAATAAAATTATTGAATTAAGAGAAAAAGATGGCTTAACAGGTAGCCACGGTGTAAGGGTTGCTGTTGAAGGTGGTGGATGTTCGGGCCTGATGTATGACTTGAAATTTGATTTTGAAGCTCGCCCTAACGACCACATATTTGAAGACAACGGAATTAAGGTATTTGTTGACAAAAAGAGCCTTTTGTATCTGATTGGAACCGAATTGGATTTCTCGGATGGCCTGAATGGAAAAGGTTTCCAGTTTAAAAATCCTAATGCTACACGTACTTGTGGTTGTGGAGAAAGTTTTGCCGTTTAATTTTCTTTTACTTTATATATTTATGCCACGCGCTTATAGCAAACGCGTGGCATTCTTTTTTAATTAGCCCGATAATACATGGTGGAGCTATTTTCTTTTCGCAAAATATGTTTAGCCATTACCTGCAACGACTCAGGCGTTACGGCTGCTATTTTTTCGGCATCCTGATTACACCACTCAGCATTGCCAGCATTGGCAGCAAATGCCAGATTCATGGCTCTATTTAGCAGTTCAACCTCCGCAAATGCAATTGTAGACTCGCTCTGGTTTTTCACTTTTTGCAACTCACTTTCCTCAACTTTCGTGTTCATGAGTTCCTCTACAATTTGCTCAATGGCAGCATCGGCGGTTTCCAATGCAACTCCTTCATTCAGATTTCCCTGAATCATCAGTAAACCAGGGTCTAACGATGCCGTAATATAAGCCGTAATATTATTGAATAACTGTGTTTCTTTTACCAGCTTTGTATAAAGCCTCGACGACTTACTTCTGCCTAATAAATCGCTCAGGAGGTCGGCATTATAAAAGTCAGGGTCGAAACGTCCGGGCATGTGGTATGCCTTATAAATAGCGTTTAAAGGCACCTTTGCCGAAGTTTCAAGAAATCTGGCCTGTGTTTGTAGTGGCTCCTGCGGTAAATTTCTGATATATTTTTCGCCTGCCGGAATAGGCTCAAACCATTTTGTGCATAGGTCTTGCACCTGTTGCAGGGTTACGTCTCCGGCTACTACCAAAATAGCATTATTGGGCAAATAATATTTGAAGAAGAATGCCCGCACGTCGTCCATGGTTGCTTCTTCAATATGCTTAATTTCTTTTCCGATAGTTGCCCAGCGATAAGGGTGTTTTTGGTAAATTAAAGGGCGCAGTTTTAACCATACATCGCCATAGGGCTGATTCAGGTAACGTTGCTTAAATTCTTCAATTACTACTTTTCGTTGTACTTCAAGCACTTTGGAGTCGAACGAAAGGCTCATCATCCGGTCTGACTCCAACCAGAAAGCAGTTTCGATGTTTTTTGATGGTAGCGTAATATAATAGTTAGTAATATCGGGCGAAGTAAAGGCGTTGTTCTCTCCTCCTACTTTTTGCAGGGGTTCGTCATAAACCGGAATATGCTTTGAGCCACCAAACATCAGGTGTTCAAAAAGATGTGCAAAGCCTGTTTTATTTTCGTCTTCATCGCGAGAGCCTACATTATATAAGATATTAACAGCCGCCATAGGCGTTGTGTGGTCTTCGTGTACATACACCTCTAGGCCATTCTGCAATGTAAAATGCTGGTAACTAATCATTAGGTTGTGATTTTGTTTTTGATAAAACACAAACCACAAAAGTAAGGTTTCTGAAGAAGGTTCAAAAAAACTTAAAGATTATTTTTGCTTTGCCCAAAGTGCCATAATCTGGCCTCTGAACAGGTAAGCAACCAGAAGTAAGATAGCTAAAGCAGCTACCCAGACATACAAAGTATTGTTTGATGAAATAGGTATTACAGATGATTTACCAATAAGCACGAAATTTGACCAATAAAACGGGTGGTCTGATTCTGTCTGAATCAGGTCAATTTTTGAAAGCCGGATAGCCTCGTCAGTAGCATACCCTTTTTTGAGGTAATAATAAAATTTCTCAGATAATTTAGCGATGCTCTCGTCGTGGGCATTCCATAAGGTTGTAATAACCGACGGACACCCAGCAAACTGAAAAGCACGTGCCAGACTGATAATGCCCTCGCCTTTTCGGATTTTGCCTTTGCCGGTTTCACAGGCACTTAATACCACCAGCTGTGTATTTTCTAAAGAAAGATTATATAATTCGGGGGTATATAATTTAAAATCGTTCCCTTCAGGATACAACGCAATAAAAGATTTTAGTGGCTCGTCGTCGTTTACCTGTGCATGGGTAGCAAAATGAATGATACCTTTATTACGGTAGGTTTCCTGAAAATTCAACTTGGTTGCTCTGTTATCCTGATAAATTTCTCCGGTTATTTCGCCCATTTCGTTGATAGAAGCAGGAAGTGTTTTAAAACCTTTGTCTCTGAAAATACCCGACTGCTTACCATTGCTGAAAGGAGCATAGGCAATAATATCCGCCTGAGATTTATTGGTAGCAAAATCGAACTGCAAAGAGGCTGAATTTGCATAAGAAATGGTGTAATCGAACAGGAGATAATCAGCATCGCCCTTTTTTTCCAGAATTTCAAAAGGTAAAAATCCTAAAATATCGTGGCGGGCAATAATTAATTTCTTCGATTTGCGGGTCATGTCTTCAATTGGTGCAAGCAGCACGTTGTATGCCTGCTTTGCAAGTTCATGACCTTTGTAGGCATCAATATTGGGTGGCGTATTAACTTTATTGTATAAGTCCATCACTAGCCCATGTATGGCAGGGGCGTTGTCTTTCTTAATTATGTTATAAGACTCTTTGTTGACTATGATACAATATAATACGTTGTCGCCCAGAAAATAGCTAATAAATGCGGTGTTTTTATCGAGCCTTTTTTGGGTTTCTTTTAGCGAAATCAGGTAATTATCATATTTCAGTTTATAATAATTTTTTGATTCCTGCTCAATTTTCTTTGTCAGGTGGTTAAGCTGTATTTTAGCGTCCGATAAATCTGACAGTGTTTTTTCGTTACCAGATTCTAATAATTTAATCTGCAATTTTACAATTTTCTGACGCAGTGCCGCCTCTTGGTCGAGTAATTCTTCGTTCAATACACTTGGCCGTATTTTTTGTTCTTTTACGGCATCCCATAATGTAGCCGACTTACTGGCTTCCAGTGCATAGAAAAACTTTTCAGCCCACTCATTCGACTGTTTGTTTTTCCATTGTTCAAATATTTTCGAGAGCGTCTTTTCATAAATCGGATACACCTTTTCACTGTAAAACAGTTTCGATTCGGGCATATCAAAAGTTTTACGCAGATGAGTAGCAAACTTGATAGCTACCAGATAAGTGTCGGCCGATAAATCAGGGTTACTGTCGGCTAGTAGGTCGGCTTTCTGATTTAAAGCTATGAAAAGTTCCTGCGGAGCGTTAACCCCTTCAAATGTAGGATTGGCCTGCAAATTTAGCTGTGTATAAGAAGAGTCAGCGGCTTTAATGGCTTGCTGGCAATGTGCTAGTGCTTCTTTCATTTGCCCTCTGGCCTGATAAATTTCGCTCAGGCCATTCTCTATACGGGCTACTTGTAAACCTTGCAAATGATTAAAATTACGGACAAAATCTTTCAGTGCATTTTTATAAACGCCTTCAGCTTTGCCTAATTCGTGCATTTGTATATAAGATTCGGCTCTGGCGGTCTGGATATTAATCCATAGCCGTGGCTGTTGTATTTTTGATTTTTTATGAAACTTCTCTGCTTCGGCAAATGCTTTCAGGGCATCGGCTGGGTGGTTCATTTGTTTATAACACCGCCCCATAGAAAGGTACACAATAGCCGTTTTATCGGCAGTTTCAGCCATCGGCAATGCCTCTTTTAAAAGGCTCAAAGCATTTTCATATTGTTTCTTTTCCCGATAATACTTAGCCATATTACTCAGAACGGCGTATTGGTTCAGCGTAACATTTTCTTGTTTGGCAATCTGGCGTGCTTGCTGAAAATAGTAAAAACTCTGTTCGGTATCGCCTAAATCATCAATCAAACGGCCGTAATTACTCAGGAAAGTAATTACGAAATCTGGTATTTTCTTTTGTATATATTTTTTTTCCAGCAAGAAATCATACCCTTTTTTAAAGTGTTTTTCAGCCAGACTTATGCGGCTGGGCATACGCCTGTAATACTCCGATATTTCGGCATTCAGTTTAAAGAAAAGGAGGTCTTTTTTCTCACCGTTCAGATATTTCAGCGCACTGATACCTTCCGAAACTGCTTTTGAGGCGTTTTCGTAGTCATCGTTGGTTACATAAATATCTACGGCTTTGTATAAAAAAAGTTCTATATAGTTTTCATAGTCTTTTTCAGCCAAAAGTTTCCCCTGAAGATTCCCATACGTCTTCAAAGCCTGCTCAACGGTAATCTTTCTGTCATTCAGGCTATTATATACCTCATCTCTTACTTGCTGAATGTATATGTAAACATCGGCTCTTGACTGTGCAGATACATTCAATACTAATACAGCAAATAGAGATATAAGAAGGTTTTTTCTCATATTAAAACTATTGACTTATTATCTTACAACATCAAAACGTATCTTCAGTACCAGCCGTTGGTGGTGGAACGCGTGGCGGGTCGGCGGCTACTTTAAGCTTTGGCCCCGACGAAAAGTTCAAGGTGGAAGGCATATTAGTGTTCATGGTATTAAAAAAGTAACTATTCAGGTAGTCATCTCGGTTAATAATATTACCGTTGGTGTCAAAGTATTGCGTAATGCTGTTTTTAGCAGGCCGATGCGTAAAAATTCGCATACGGAAATTAGGCAGATTACTTGACTTGGCTATAAAGTAAATAATTCCAAAATTGCTTTGTGGTTTATTAGGCCCTCTTGGGAATGTCAGCACGCCATTGTTGATTTCAAACCAGGGCGAAGAGCTGAAAATATTGTACGCGCCCGGGCTGATTCCCATACTTGTATATAAGTTGATAGAAGTATTGGAAGTAATGAGTTTATCAAAAAAGTTTATAAATGGCGCATATTTTTCGGTAAATACCCTATTCTTGAATTTGTAGGCTTTCATTCCGAAAATGCTACCTTCTCTGCGCTCAAAGCTACCGGCTTCTCTTACACTAAATGTTAGTGAAGAATTATCGGCCGTAGTAATGACATCAACCGGTTGTGAATATGTGTAAGGATTTACCCATTGGCACCGGTTAATAATATTTAGCAGCTCGTATTGAGAAAGAATCTGCAATTGCCACGGCAAGGGGTTTTCAAAAACAATCACATCCTGATTATCCATCAAAAAGCCGTTAGGCTGGGCTCCGGTTCCATTACTAAGCACAGGTGTTACATTACCTATTCCGTTATCGGTACCTTTAAAAGAACCTACGCTACTAATGCTATAAACGGTGTTTGAACCCACTTTTGCATTACTTAACGTAAATGATTCCACACTAGCTAACTGAACACTCGAGTAAGTTTGTGCGTCACAAGCTAGACAAATCCATGCACTTCCGTTATAAACTCTAACAACGTTATACGTTTTGTCAAATATCATCATACCTGCTTTAGGCGAAGGTAAAGATGAAAGTTGGTCATTTGTTAAAACGGGCAGTTGAACTGTGGCAGAGTCACCGGCAGTAATAGTTACTGACTGTGCCATGGTGCCAATTATAAGTGTAAATAGTAAGAATAAAGTAGAGGAAATTTTTTTCATTACAACATCATTAGTTAAAATAAATGACAGCGTGTTTGTAATTACGTGACCTAACAAATATCTTCAATTTTTGTTGTAAGGAAAACTTTGTTGTCAAATATTTTACATATAACTTTGAAAAAAGTCAATATCCCCCTATTTTTATTCAAAATAAGGGGGAGTCTTGAGCTAATTAACCCTAACCCTAGTAAAATTTTGGGTGAGGGGTTTGTTTTATGGCTATAGAGTTAAATTGTGTGTATTAATATCAGCTAAAGGGTGTTTTGTAACCATTGAGCTTAAATTTTTTTTTAGTCAAACGCTGATAATTTTAAACAACCAATTTTTAAGTATAGGCTGTGTAGATTTAGTAACAACCAATTTTTGTACATTAATATCAGTAGACGTAACTTTTGTAACCTTAAATTTTTATTTTTTTTATATTTTTTTTTCGGGGGTTGTTTTGCATAGTTTTTGCTTAGTAACTTTACGTATAGAAAAGGAAATTCTGGTTAATTATAAAAATAAAAAAGGGGCGTAAAAGCCTGATAGTTCTGTAAACATTAGCAACGTTAGCACAGATTATTTTCGGCAATATCTCATCCTGACAAAATCTGGTAGTTATTTTCTATACATTAGCAACGCCAAAAAAGTACATTAATACCTGGTTTTGAATGATAAACCTTTGGTAATCAATAGCTCATTCATAAACTTGTCCGATTAATTTACCTGATTAACTTTATAACTAATCCATTTAAATACCACCAATGTAAATTTGGCAACTGAGTGATTGCTTTACTGTAAATAACCCATTCTTAAAAAAAACCTATGCTTAAGGTTACATAAAGGGGGGCTATTGATATTAATTACTAGAATATGATTCTTAGTTTATCAAAACATCCGTCAGATGAAGCTATTGTAGAGGGGATTCTGGCTGGTGGACGCAAAGAACATGAGGCGTTAGTAGCACTGTATAAGAAATTTCATGTTTCGCTGGAAAGATTCATTATCCATCGAAGCACTGGAAGGGATTACGCTAAACAGCCCGAAGATATCATATGGGAAGCAATCGAAGCATTTGTTGTTAACATAAAAAAAGGTACCTTTACACTCAAAGACGCTACTTTAGAAACTTATCTGAAAAGTATTTGCAAAAACCTATGGTTCAGGTATATTTCTCAGGAGGCTTCCAGAGAAGAACGACAGAATCGTTACATGGCAGAGTGGGATAAACTCGAAGATGATGTAAGCGATATGCTGATTGAAAAGGAAAACTGGGAACATTATATAAGTCTTGTTAATAAATTAGGAAAAAATTGCCGCCAGATTTTGGATATGCGCCTCATTGAAGGGCTATCAATGCAGGAAATTTCACAAAAATTAATTGCAAACGGAACTTTTGAAAATGACCAGACAGTTAGAAATGCTAAAAGCAAGTGTCTGAAAAAAATATTGGAACTGATAACCTCTAATCATCAATAAATAAATAATGCTATGATTGACATGTTGCAAAATCAAATTGAAGATTATGTAGCCGGAGGAATGAAGGGTAAGGAAAAACAAGCATTTGAAGAACAAATTAAAGGTAACCCCACACTACAACAACAGGTAGAAGAAGTAAAGTTGTTGCGAGAAGCCTTGTTGCGTGCTCAGGTACGTGCCAATATTGCTAACGCACGTAATTATATTAACCGACCTAAAAGGAGTCTGGCTTATGTACTTGGCTCATTTAGTGCCGCTGCCGCCGTTGTATTTTTTTTGCTTTCAACGGCTGTTACTTTTTCGCCTAAGAAGTTTAACTATCGTGGCGACGACGTACCAAGCAGTGTGGCAACTCAAACCAGAGTTAATGACTACCAGAAAGCTACCGAACTGGTAGAAAAAGGAGATAATCCTGTGGAGGCTATTAAAATTCTTGAACGCCTCAAAAACAACGAAAATGTAAGTAAAAATTACCAGAACGAATCAAAATGGATGTTGGTTGTGGCGTATCTTCAAGCAGGTGAAGCCGAAAAAGCCGAAAAAGTTTTTGATGAAGTAAAATGGGAAGATACGGGCCGCCCTTTCTCGGTTTGGGAAATCACTAAAATTAACTGGCAAATTTTCTGGGGAAAAATATTCTGACAATCAGTTTATCAACTCCCATAATTATATTATATTTTTCAGCCTCCCCCCTATTCAAAGCCACATAAACTGTTTGGTTTATCCTGTTTTTTATTTTTCCTGAATAACTGCTTTTAAATTCTTCCTAGCAAATCTTTGCTTTATTGTCGCTAAAAATCTTTAGCTTTAAACCCGTTTTAAAGTTTATCAAGAAATTTATTATGAATATCAGAGTTGGTCAGGGGTACGATGTACACCAGTTGGGCGAAGGCTATGAATTATGGCTCGGAGGTGTAAAAATACCACATACAGTTGGTTCGGTGGGGCATTCAGACGCAGACGTACTACTTCATGCAATATGCGACGCACTCTTGGGGGCTGCCGCTATGGGCGACATAGGCAAACATTTTAAAAATACTGACCCCCGCTGGAAAGGTATCGACAGTAAAATATTGCTTCAAATTGTTACTGAAATGCTAACCAAAGAGGGTTACAAAATTGGTAATATCGACTCAACGGTTTGTTTGCAGGAACCTAAAATTGGCAAATACATACCTGACATGATAAAAGCAATTGCCCACGTAACAGGTCTTCCCGAAAACTGCATTTCTATCAAGGCCACTACAACCGAAGAAATGGGGTTCGTAGGGCGCAAGGAAGGTCTTGAAGCCCATGCTATTGCATTAATTTATAAAGAATAACTGTATTAATTGGGTAATTTTATTTTTTTACCCAAAAACTTGGGCTTAGTTGCTATCAGGTAATCGACAAAAACTTTTACCCTTGCCAGTTTTTCTCTTAGCTGAACCATAGAACCCTGCCGTGCAGAGACATCTTTTGCGTTAAAACCATTGGCTACCATTCCTTGTTTTGATGCAATATAGATAGCTCTTTCGTTATGAAATGGCTGTGAAATAAAGGTGACCGAATCTTGCCCGAAAACTTCTTTGAGCCGAACCACAGAATCAAAGGTTCTGAATCCGGCATAATCAAGAAAAATACGGGTAGAATCAATGCCTTGTTCAATTAAATCAGCACGCATCATTTCTGGCTCGTTATATTCCTCCCGCCCGTTGTCACCACTGATAATCAGGTATTTTATTTTCCCTGCTTTTAATAGACTGGTTGCGGCTTTTATTCGGTAAGCATAGTAGGGATTAATAAAACCGCGAATACTGGTATATTTGGCTGTTCCCAATAGTAACCCTACTCTATTAAAAGGCACTGCTTCGGTATCAGAGTAAAGTTTTCCGCTGGCCTCTTTTTTAATGAGAGCATCACAAGTGTATATCAATACCCCTGCCATAATAATTACTAACAGCACTGAAAAAATAATGAGTTTTTGCTTTTTCATGATTTTAATAGTGAGATAAACATCTCGGTTAGTACACATTTCTTAATTAATGAAACAAAAGTAGTTTTATTGAATTTTATCGCCAATTTAAAGACTCTTGTCCTTAAACCCAGCACTCTGCTACCACAATTTTATCTTTTTCGTTATATTGCAAGAAACATTCATAAAACTACCTTTTATACTTAATGAAAAAGTTTGCAGTTACTACCGCTTTTTTACTAACTCTCAGCCAGTTATATGCGCAGCAGATAAAAATAGGAGATAACGCCGGAACCGTTACCTTTGAAGAATATGAGCCAAAATCTACACTGGTTGTTCCGGGTAAAGTTATTACACGCGCCAAGTTTCCGTTTATTGATATTCATAACCACCAATGGGAAATGAACAGTAAAGAAGACCTTAACAAGCTCATTACAGAAATGGATAAAATGAACATGGGCATTATGGTTAACCTGAGCGGGAGAGGTTTCAATCAGGATGAAGCTAAAAGCACAGCCGGCCTTGTTAAGCAAATTGAGACTGTAAAGGATAACTACCCCACCCGCTTTGCCATTTTTACGAATATAGATTTTTCTAAAATTAATGAGCCTGACTGGACAGCCAAAGCCGTAAAAACGTTAGAAGATGATGTAAAACTACGCGGTGCCAAAGGGCTGAAAATTTACAAGAGCTTAGGTTTCAGCGTAAAAGATAATGGCAAGATAGTAGCCGTTGATGACCCTCGTATTGACCCTATCTGGAAAAAGGCCGGCGAGTTGGGTATTCCGGTTTTAATTCATACTGCCGACCCTTCATCTTTCTGGGACCCACTCAATGCGCAAAACGAACGTTGGTTAGAGTTAAAAACGCATCCGGGCCGTAAGCGTGATGCCTCTGGCGGAAAAGAGTTTACTTGGGAACAACTGATTGAACAACAACATAATGTTTTCAGAAAAAACCCGAAAACTATTTTTATCAATGCACACATGGGGTGGTTCCCGAATAATCTGGCAAAACTGGATAGCCTGATGGATGCCTTCCCGAATATGTACGTAGAAATAGGTGCCGTAATTGCTGAATTAGGCCGCCAGCCAAGAACTGCAAAAAAATTCTTTGAAAAACGTCAGGACCGTATTCTTTTCGGAAAAGATTCTTGGGTGCCTGACGAATACCAGACTTATTTCCGCGTGCTAGAGTCAGAAGATGAGTATTTTCCCTATCATAAAAAATACCATGCTTTCTGGCGGATGTATGGGCTGGGGCTATCTGATGAGGTGCTAAAGAAAGTTTACTACAAAAACGCGCTCAAAATTGTACCCGGTCTTGATAAGGGCCAGTTTCCGAAATAACACTAAACTAAATACGTATCTCTATGAAGAAACACTTCATCTTTGCTCTTACTTTGCTTTTGAGCAGTGGGTTTGCTTTTTCTCAGAAAAAGAAGAAAGAAGTAAATCCGGTGCCCGACAAACTAGAACTTCTGAAACAGGAAGTTATTCGTAAAATTGATGAACGCCAGAAGTTTACACAAGAAGTTAACGACCAGATTTTCAGTTTTGGAGAATTGGGTTTTCAGGAGTTTGAAACTTCAAAATACCTTACTAACCTTCTTGAAAAAAACGGTTTTAGCATTGAGAGAGGCATAGCCGGAATGCCAACAGCATGGATAGCCAAATGGGGTTCGGGCAAGCCCGTTATTGCCATCGGCTCTGACGTAGACTGTATTCCGAAGGCTTCACAAAAACCCGGAGTAGCGTACAAAGACCCTATTATTGACGGAGCACCCGGCCATGGTGAAGGCCATAACTCAGGGCAGGCACTCAATATTACAGCCGTACTTGCACTAAAGGAAATTATGGAGAGAGAAAAAATTTCGGGTACGCTTGTTTTGTGGCCCGGTATAGCCGAAGAGCAAGTTGGAGCCAAAGCTATTTATGTGCGTGAGGGATATTTTAAAGATGTAGATGCTTGTATTTTCACCCATGTGGGCGACAACCTGTCGGTAGCTTGGGGTGATGTAGGCAATGTAGGCTTGGTGTCGGTCAAGTTTCATTTTGAAGGAGAAGCTGCACACGCCGCTGGCGCACCATGGCGTGGCAGAAGCGCGCTCGATGCCGTTGAACTCATGAATATTGCATGGAATTATAAACGTGAGCATCTGGAAACTACGCAACGCTCGCACTACGTAATTTCTGACGGCGGCGACCAACCCAATGTAGTACCCTCTAAAGCTACTGTATGGTATTATTTTCGTGAACGCACCTACCCTAAAATCAAAAATCTTTTTGAAAATGGCCTTAAAATGGCGCAAGGGGCTGCTATCATGACCGATACGAAATTTACTTACGAAATATTAGGTAGCGCATGGCCGGGGCATTTCAATAAGCCTATTGCAGAAACCATGTATTATAATATCAGAAGAGTTGGCTTGCCAAAATGGTCTGAAGAAGACCAGTTATTAGCAAAAGCTGCACAGAAAGAGCTTAAAGCTCCTAAAGCTGACGGGCTGGCGATGAAACTCGATACCGTAGCCGAACCAGTATACTCACCAAGCATTATTCGGCAAGGTGGCTCCGACGACATTGCAGATATTTCGTGGGCATTGCCAACGGTTGTGCTTCGTTACCCTTCTAATATGCCGGGTATGCCCGGGCATCATTGGGCCAATGCTATTACAATGGCAACTCCTATTGCACATAAAGGCTGCACTGCTGGCGCAAAAGTTGAGGCTCTTACGATACTCGATATGCTATTCAAACCTGAAATTATTCAAAAAGCGTGGGAATATTATAACAAGGAGCAAACCAAAGAAATAAAATATACCCCACTTATTTCAAAAGATGATAAACCCGCTATTCATCTTAATAAGGAAATCATGGAGAAGTTTCGCCCTGAAATGACTAAGTATTACTATGACCCTACCAAGTATAAAACCTATTTAGACCAACTAGGCATAAAATACCCAACTGTCAGAGAAGATAACACCAAAAAATGATATTATATCCCCTCTTATAAAACAAAGTGTACGTGATTAAAACCATCGTACACTTTGTTTGTTTATACTGATATATTCCGTTCAGTTATGACAAAAATCTTGTTAACTTTTATTATTACCGCGCTTATCTTTTTTGCGTTAGATATGGTTTGGCTGGGTCTGATAGCCAAAAACTATTATCAGCAAAAAATAGGGTTTCTCATGGCCGATAAGGTTAACTGGCTGGCAGCTATGCTTTTTTACCTGCTTTATATAGGAGGTATTGTTTATTTTGCAATTTACCCAAGCCTTAATACTGGCAACTGGCAAACTGTTCTGCTCAAGGGAGCTATACTTGGTTTGCTTTGTTATGGCACTTATGACTTAACCAATTGGGCAACACTTAAAAACTGGCCTTACCAGATTGTTATTATCGACCTTGGCTGGGGTGCATTTGTTACAGGTACAGCCGCCAGTGTTACGTTTATTATCAGCCAGAAATTCATTAACTGATTTACTTAATTTCAGAGAAATCGGTTGGTTTCATGTACATCGACTCAACTTTTACAGTCAGTTTTCCGTTTTTCTCTGACTCGTCGCGAGCTTTTACCCATTTAGGGTCATTTCTGAATGCTTCAAAAGAGGCTTTTCCGGCTTCTTCGCTTTTATGCGCCAAAATATATACTAATTTGGACTGTGTAGTATCTTTTTCGATGGTTGTCCAGTAAACAACGTTTTCCATCCCATGCTTTTTAAACAACTTTAAGGTATGGTTTCTGAAACGTGCCAGTAAATCATCGAGTTTGCCAGGGCTAGCAGTATAAGTTCTTAATTCAAAAACACGCTCAGGATTTTTCTGTTTTGCTTTTACAGCAGGCGAGAAATCAGTCACATTCATAAAAACTGATACCACTTTGCTTACAATTTTACCATTTTTTTCTGATTCTTCTCTTACTGTTTTCCACTCAGGGTCTGCACCAAAGGCTTTCCATGAAGCATCTCTTGCTTCTTTGTTCGGATACGACAACACATAGTAAAGTGCGTTCTGGTCATTTACAGTAGGCACCCAATACCCTACGTTGGTCATCCCATGGCGTTCAAAAATTTTAGTGGTATGATTACGAAAACGGGTCAACAAATCGGGCAGTTTACCTGGCTCACAATAGTAGATTCTCATTTCATAATAACGGGTATCTTGTTTTTGGGCCAACGCTGCCATTGTAGCAAATAAAGTTAGGAAAAGTATCGTGATTGTTTTCATAGATGAGGTTGATTAGATTGGCTACAAAGGTATTTTATAAAACTGATATGTATATTATTTTATACGCTATATTTTTCCTGATATCAGGCTTTCTGGTAGATTTTAAAATAATGGCGTGCATATAAACACCAAAGCCCACCTAATTGATTTAAAAGGCGGGTTATAAAGCTGGCAGTTAGAGTGTGTCAGATAGTTTCTCTGACGAGGTCTACTATCTTACCCAGTATACGTTTGGCTGACGTGGCGGCCACTTTGGCTTCGGTATCTTTGCCATCAAGTTTTTTTACGTTGTCGGCAACGCTATCAACCAGTTTATCAAGTTTTTCTTGGCCTTTATTGTCCAGCACTGCTTTCCCCGATTTCAGGAGGTTAAGACTGGTCATAAGACTTACTGCATTCCCTAATAAGCCTTCTTTACCTTCGCTTAGCAGGTTATTAATGTGATTAGCCCCCAACAACAATTTTATTGTGTTTATGGTATTGGTGACTGTTTCTTTTTTCAGGCTACCCTGTGTAGCTAGTGGGGCCAGACTCTTCAGTACTTTTGCCTGTTCTAGCAAATTATTCTTAAAATCGTTTCCACGGGTATTTGCTTCACTTTCCAAAGCAATACTTCCTGATTTAAGTACCTCGGCCAATTCTTCAACCTGTTCTTTTTGAGACAGGTTTATGGCTTCGTCAAGTAGACCTTCTAATGATGTTCTCTGAGCAAAAGAAATATTAGTTAGTAACAGCAATAATAAGGCAGCAATTTTTCTAAGTAGGTGTATTCTCATTTTTTACTTTACATTAAAATTATAGTTAAAGACGGGTTTTATAAGCAAAAGGTTTAATTAATAAAAAATAAAAAAACATAACCATTTGATAATCAAAAATTTACGATAACTTTTTTTTAAATATACAATATTTTATTAAACGGAACTATTCCGTAAATAGTTCTATGGTTTATTAATTTTAACTAATTGATATACCTTTGTATTGTCGAATAATGATAGACAAATGATAAAAATAGTTGAGGTAGCTAATAATCATCATTGGCAAAAAGAGTTTCTGGAATTGCCTTCCAGACTTTATAAAGGGAATCCTTATTGGATTCGTCCTTTAGATAATGATATTGAAAAAATATTTGACCCCCAAAAAAACCCTTTATTAAAAGGTGATAACTGTGCACGTTGGCTGGCTATTGACGAGCAAGGCAGAACTATTGCCCGAATAGCTGCTTTTGTGAACCCTAATACAGTTATTTACAGTAATGACCAACCCACAGGTGGAATAGGATTTTTTGAGTGTATTAATGATATACGCGTAGCTTTTGCTATGTTTGACACTTGCAAAGATTGGTTAAAAGTTCGAGGAATGCAAGCAATGGATGGGCCTATTAACTTTGGCGAGCGCGATAACTGGTGGGGATTACTGGTTGACCCTTACGATGCCGAGCCTACATGGTCGATGCTGTATCATCATGATTACTACCGATTTTTTTTTGAAGGGTATGGTTTCCAAGACTACTTTCAGCAATATACGTTCCTGTTGCCGCTCGAAGAACAAGAGGCCAGAAAGGTAGTTCGACCCGTACTTTTTGATATTGCAAACCGTATTTATCATACACCCGGTTATGCTTTCAGACACATAAGTAAAAAAGAGTTATCGAAATTTGCGCAGGATTTCAGAACGATTTATAACAAGGCATGGGCAAAAAATATGGCTGCCGGCGAAATGACGGCCGAACGCGCCGAAGCCATTATGCAGATGATGAAACCTATTCTGGAAGAGGAATTAATGTGGTTTGGGTATCATCATGACCAACCCATTGCTTTTTTCATTATGATTCCAGAGCTTAATCAGATTATAAAACACCTGAACGGTAAACTCAACTGGCTTGGTAAACTTAAATGGCTATACCATAAACTCAAAAAAACAACCAACAAGGCAAGAGGTGTTATATTTGGGGTAATTCCTGAATATCAAGGGCGCGGTGTCGAATCGGCTATTGCTTTAGCTTTTTCGCGTGCGTGCTGGAAACCCAACTACCAGTACAAAACCATAGAATTAAACTGGATTGCCGACTTTAATCCTAAAATGCTAAAGGTAACTCAGCTTCTGGGTGCAAAAAAATTCAAGACTTATATCACTTATCGTTACCTATTCGACCACACAAAGCCTTTCAGGAGGCACCCCGTTATCTGATACACGCAGCAAATACCCATATAAATAGCATAATAAGAAAGATTTTTATTAATTTTGTGGCAGTTTTTTGTAAAACTCACCTCATAATTTTTCACTTTAAAACAAATAGTTAGCCGTTCTACAACGGAACTCAGCATTTTATGTCATTACTCACAGTTGGTTCGGTGGCATTCGATAAACTTGAAACACCTTTCGGCAAAACAGATAAAATTATTGGCGGAGCCGCTACTTTTATTACTCTTACTGCCTCTTACTTCGTTAAAGAAAATAATCTGGTAGCCGTAGTTGGCGAAGATTTCCCTGAAAGCATGATAGAAGTGCTACAATCGCACGGCGTGAACACCGAAGGGCTTGAAATCGTAGAAGGCGGAAAAACGTTTTTCTGGTGGGGTCGTTACCATAACGACATGAACTCACGCGATACACTGGAAACACAGTTAAACGTAATGGGTGATTTTGACCCGAAAATACCAGAATCATATCAGGGTTGTGAATATCTGATGCTGGGTAATACCTCGCCTGAAATACAGATGCGGGTGTTGAACCGTTTACATACACGCCCGAAATTTGTGATGGTTGACACCATGAATCTCTGGATTAACATTGCAAACGACGATTTAAAAGCCTTGTTAAAAGAAGTTGACTGCTTAGCTATTAATGACGAAGAAGCCCGTATGCTTTCGGGCGATTACTCGCTCCGTAGAGCCGCCAAAACCATTATGGCTATGGGGCCAAAAACATTAATTATCAAAAAAGGTGAACACGGTGCATTATTGTTTCAGGATGATAACATCTTCTTCTGCCCTGCCCTACCATTAGAAGAAGTTTTCGACCCCACAGGTGCAGGCGATACTTTTGCCGGTGGTTTTATTGCTTATTTAGCAAAAACCGATGACTTAAGTTTTGATAACATGAAACGCGCCATTATTTATGGCTCGGCAATGGCTTCTTATTGTGTTGAAAAATTCGGTTCAGAGAGAATCCAGAATCTGACACAGGACGATATCGTTAACCGTGTAGCTGAGTTTAAAAAACTAGCCAGTTTCGACTTACAATAAGCTAGTTATGTATATATAGCGGTTGTTCTGGGATTTGCAATAGAAAATATTTTCAGGATAACCTCATACTATTATTGGCAGGTCAGGGAAAATTTCCCTGACTTTTTTTTTGCCCGTTTAGGTATAACGGTGTATTATATTTATTTTTCCAGTAAGGAATTTCTCTTACATCTGATATGAGTAAAATAATTTTAATTACAGGTGGTAGCGATGGCATAGGAGCTGTTACAGCCCAACTAGCTGCCGAACAAGGATATATTGTTTGTATCAATTACAGGCAGAACCATATTGCAGCTAATAAAGTAGTAGAAGCCATAAATGTATCTGGTGGGCAAGCCTACGCTTTTCAGGCAGATATTTCGTCAGAAAATGAAGTGGTTGATATGTTTGCTGCGATTGATGCTCAGGTAGGGCGTATGACGGCACTGGTCAATAACGCAGGTATTATTGAGTCACAACAGAAATTAGTAGATATGTCGGCCGAACGCCTACAAAAAGTGTTTGCAGTTAATGTAGTCGGAAGTTTTTTATGTGCCAGAGAAGCCATTAAGCGGATGTCGGTCAGGAATGGTGGTAATGGAGGCAGTATCGTGAATATCTCCTCTATGGCTTCCCGATTAGGTTCTCCTTTCGAGTATATCGACTATGCCGCAACCAAAGGTGCAATTGATTCGATGACAGTTGGTTTGTCGAAAGAAGTAGCCGAAGAAAATATCCGTGTAAATGTCGTTCGGCCCGGTACTATTTATACCGATATTCACGGGAAGGCAGGTGAGCCAGCCCGTGTAGAACGTGTAAAAGCCTTTATTCCGATGAAAAGAGGTGGCCAGCCCGACGAAGTGGCAAAAGCTATTTTATGGTTATTATCTGACGATGCTTCTTATGTAACAGGGGCTACATTAGACGTAGCAGGAGGTCGATAATGTTTATGGATACTACGTACGAACCACTTATAAAATTTATAAAAAGAATTATTGATTTGCCTGATACCGAAGTAGCAAAAGTATTGCAGTTATTTAAACCTGTACGCATTGCTAAAGGAGAATATTATATCCGTGAAGGGCAAGTACCTAAAAAGTTTGCCTTTGTCGAAAAAGGGCTTTTCAGATATTTATATATTAATAACAAAGGCACAGAATTTACGAAGAACTTTATTCCCGAAAACAGTTTTCTCTCGGCTTATTCAGCCATGATTAGCCAACAGCCTTCCAGAATGTTTATTGAAGCACTAGAAGAAAGCTATATATACGAAATTCATTATCATGATTGGCTCAAACTGAAAAAAGGGCATCAATGTTGGGACAAGCTATTGATAACAATACTGGAAAAAGCCTTTTCTGTTAAAGAAACCCGTGAGCGCGATTTGCTATTGCTCGAAGCACAGGAACGTTATGAGATATTTAAACAGGAGTTTCCGACCCTCGAAAAACGTATTAAACAACATATCATAGCTTCGTATCTGGGTATTTCACCTATTTCGCTCAGCAGGATTCGGAATAAAACAGCTTCATAGCCTTGCTCTTAACTTATGTTAATGTTTTTGCGTTTGCAATGGTTTTGTTTTGTCTCAACAAAAACATAAAACCATGCTTACAGGAAATACTATTTTAATTACCGGCGGAAGTTCGGGGGTAGGCCTCGAACTAGCCAGAAGATTATCGGCGCAAAACAATACAGTACTGATTTGTGGTCGCTCAAAAACCAAATTAGAGGAAGCCCAAAGGCTGTTTCCTGCAATACAGACCTTCGTATGTAATATTGCTTCTGAAAACGAGTGCTCGTTACTTTTTGACTGGATAAAAACGCATCATCCAGCGTGTAATATACTCATTAACAATGCTGCTATTGTGTATCAGACCGATTTCCTGAACGACCCCGAAGCTATTGCGAAAGCGTATGAAGAATTTCAGACCAATATGCTGGCTCCTATACGCCTGAGTAAATTATTTTTACCTTTACTACTCAGGCAACCTAAAGCACAAATAATTAATATTTCGACGGGCCTTGTATATGCACCGCGTGCTGTTTATCCGTTTTATAACGCTACCAAAGCAGCTCTACATTCTTTCACTCAAACCTTACGCTTGCAACTTGCCAGTAAGCCCATTAGCATTAAAGAAGTGTTGCTTCCGGTAGTTGATACCCCATGGCATAGAGGCAACCCGCCTAAAATAGCCATCCCAGTCGAAAAAGCAGTAGAAGAAGTTTTGCAAAAGCTCGAAAAAACCAACAAAACTGAAATCAGAATCGGGAAAGTAAACCTGTTATACTGGTTAGCGCGCATTGCACCTGCGTTTGCTATAAGAATAATCAATTCTTCAGACAGATAACAAAAAAATAGTCGGGCATTTTACCCGACTACATAAGCTATTATTTAGCTTTCAGTTTATTTTCTTCCGAAATCGGCTGGATTTTCGCCCCAATATTCAGTTTCCCATTTCAGTACTTTATTGGGATAAGTATTGGTTTTCAGCCATTTTTCGGCTCGGTCAATCAATTCAAATACCTCTGGGTTTCCTTGCGATTCATCAAGTTTTGTGTTGGCTTTCTTGTTTCTTACCCAACTAATGGCAGTACGGGAGTCAGAATAAATCGGTAAAACCGAATTATGCTTTTTTAAATGCGCCAATGCGTGTACAATAGCCAGAAACTCACCAATGTTATTGGTAGCTTTCGGGAAAGGTCCTTTATGAAAAATTCGCTCTTTGGTTTTCAGGTAAAAACCCTGATACTCCATATCTTTATTAACTGAGTTCCATGCGGCGTCAACCACAATTGACTCAACAATAGGAGGAGGAAAAGCCTTTGCAGGGATTTTCATCTGTTTTTGTTCGGCTTTCTGGGTATATTTCCAATAATTTTCTTTCAAGGCTTCTTCTGCCTCTTTCTTATTATCGAACGATTTATATTTGGCTCCCTGAAACCCCTCAACCTGCTTTTTGCATTCATCCCATGAGTCAAAAACACCCGATTTTCGGCCCTCCCATACAGTATAAAATTTCGGTTTCTTTTCCATGCTGCAAAAGTGCAAATTTTATGGGCAAAAGTAAAACATCGCTCATAAATTCCAAGCCACAAAAAAACCTCTTCCATTGCTGGAAGAGGTTATATTTAAGACGACATAATGCTTAGTTTCTTATAAAACAGTTTCTACCTCGCTTAAATCTAAGCCAAATGCATCGGCTACACCTTTATATACCACTTTACCGCCTACTACGTTTAATCCTTTTTTAAGTTCTTCGTTTTCAGTACAAGCCTTTTTCCAACCCTTATTTGCCAACTGAATAGCATAAGGCAGTGTAGCGTTAGTTAAAGCAAGTGTAGATGTATAAGGTACTGCACCCGGCATATTAGCCACACAATAATGCACTACGTCGTCAATAACGAAAGTAGGGTTCTCGTGTGTAGTAGGAGTACAGGTTTCAATACAACCTCCCTGATCAACGGCTACGTCTACGATTACTGTACCCGGGCGCATATCTTTCAACATTTCTCTGGTAATTAAATGCGGGGCTTTTGCTCCCGGAATTAATACCGCTCCTACAACCAAATCAGCCTCACGGATAGCTTCGCGGATATTATAATGGTTCGACATAATAGTTACCACATTTTGTGGCATTATGTCTGACAAATATCTTAAACGTGGCAAGCTCACGTCCATAATTACTACTCTGGCCCCTAAACCGGCAGCCATTTTTGCAGCTTGTGTACCAACAATACCTCCACCCAATACCAACACCTTCGCTGGTGGCACACCCGGCACACCTCCTAATAAAATTCCTTTACCTTTCAATGGTTTTTCCAGATATTTAGCACCTTCCTGAATAGCCATACGACCTGCCACTTCCGACATCGGCACTAGCAAAGGCAAACTACGGTCGGCCTTTTCAACGGTTTCATAAGCTAAACAAACAGCCTGTTGTTTAATCATGGCGTGTGTTAGTTCTTCTGACGATGCAAAGTGGAAATAAGTAAATAGAAGCTGGTCTTTCTTGATAAGGCTATACTCTGAAGCAATCGGTTCTTTTACCTTGATAATCATTTCAGCAATGCCATAAACTTCTTCGATAGTTGGTAAAAGGTTGGCACCTGCTTTGGTGTACTCCTCATCCTGAAACCCACTACCCTCGCCTGCTGTTGATTGAACATAAACTGTATGACCGTGTTTTTTTAATTCTGCAACCCCTGCTGGAGTAAGGGCTACTCTGTTTTCGTTGTTCTTGATTTCCTTAGGTACTCCGATTATCATTCTCTTGAAAGTTTGTTGATGAAGTGTATCAATCTGTTAAACAGTATAAAAACCGTAACAATTGAAGTATCTTAGTTTATTGATGAAGTATAATTGCGAAACAAAATTAATAGATGGAGAAAATATTTTTCCTATATTTAAAAAAATAAGAAAATATTTTCCTTATTAACTCCATTTACAATAAATATTTCTTTAACTTAGGGCATATTACTGAATGAAAAGAAAATTTTTCTGTCAGCATTTCTACCATTTAACTGCCTTCATTTACATAAACATTTTTTGAGCTTATGATGATTGATGAAACCGACCGGAAAATACTGCGTTTGTTACAAGAAAACGCTCATCTGACTTTCAAAGAAATTGCGCAACAGATTAATCTGTCGCTTACGCCTGTGCATGACCGTATTAAGCGGATGGAACAAGATGGTATTATTGAAAAGTATGTATCTATTCTGAACAAAAAGAAACTTGGTAAAAATCTGACGGTTTATTGTCAGGTTACACTGATTAAACAAACGCATGATACGTCGGAGGATTTCAACCAGTCGATTCTGGATTTACCAGAAGTAACCAGTTGTGACTTTGTATCGGGTAGCTTCGATTACCTGCTCAAAATTGTTGTTCCTGACATGGACAGCTACCATCAGTTTCACCAGCAAAAGTTATCGGTTTTGCCGAGTGTGTCGCTTATCCATAGTTTTTTTGTGATGTCGGAGGTAAAAAGCACTACCGTACTTCCTATTTAAGTGGTAGTTAGTAATATGAAATAAAAAAACGTTTTCTTGATTGCTAATTCTTCACGAAATTTGCAGCCATTTTGAATTAAACCATAAGTATCGGCCTCATGATAACTCAAACAAGCGAAGCCCTTTTTGCGAGAGCAAAAAATTTTATTCCCGGTGGGGTTAATTCCCCAGTCAGAGCTTTTAAATCTGTTGGCGGAAGCCCAATCTTTATTAAAAAAGCGAAAGGGGCCTATATTTTCGATGAAGACGATAATCGTTATATTGAATTAATTAACTCGTGGGGGCCAATGATTTTGGGGCACGCCTACGAACCCGTAGAAGAAGCTGTAAGGCAGGCCATTCAGCATTCGTTCTCGTTTGGCGCACCTACCCGTAAAGAAATTGAAATGGCCGAACTGATTGTTGACATGGTTCCATCTATTGAAAAAGTCAGGATGGTAAACTCTGGAACAGAAGCCACAATGGCTGCCATTCGGGTTGCCAGAGGTTTTACAGGTCGCGATAAAATAATCAAATTTGAAGGCTGTTATCATGGGCATGGTGACTCGTTCCTGATTGCCGCTGGCAGTGGTGCTATCACGATGGGAGTACCTGACAGCCCGGGGGTAACCAAAGGTGTAGCAAACGATACACTCACGGCTCCGTTTAACAACCTAGAGGCGGTTCAAACCCTTGTTGATGCCAATAAAGGCCAGATAGCAGCCCTGATTCTTGAACCCGTAGTGGGTAATATGGGGTGTGTATTGCCACAGGAAGGGTATCTGGAAGGCTTGCGCGAGCTTTGCACAAAAGAAGGAATTGTGCTGATTTTTGATGAAGTAATGACAGGCTTCCGTTTGGCTAAAGGTGGCGCACAGGAAAGGTTTAATATTATGCCTGACCTTACTACTTTAGGCAAAATTATTGGCGGAGGTATGCCCGTAGGTGCTTACGGCGGGCGCAAAGAAATTATGGACTGTGTATCTCCACAAGGCCCTGTGTATCAGGCCGGAACATTATCGGGGAATCCGATAGCAATGGCAGCAGGCTATGCCATGCTGACCCACCTGAACGAACACCCAGAAGTATATGCACAACTGGAAGAAACTGGCCATAAGATTGTGGGGGGAATTCGTGAAATTTTAAATAAACTAGGCTTAAATTATCAGATTAACCACATTGGGTCAATGTATAGCTTGTTCTTTACAGAAACACCCGTGGTTGATTTTGAAACAGCCAAAACGTCTGACATTCCGGCTTTCAGCAAATACTTCCATGCTATGCTTAATCAGGGGGTTTATCTGGCTCCTTCGCAGTATGAGGCTTTGTTCCTGTCAACAGCCCTTAGCAGCGATGATATTCAGGCGGTGCTGGCGGCAAATGAAGCTAGTTTAAAGCAGATAAAAGGCTGATTTTTACACAAAAGCTAATTTAATAGGATATATTCAGGAATAAAAAACGATATAAAAATAATTATGCTTATTTTTTCGTTCTGAAAGCATATATTTTTTATTATCTTTGCACCCATGTTTTTGAAAAGACCATATACCGCCCTTTTATTGATTCTCATTGTGTTGTCTTCGGCTTGTTCGAGCAAGTTTTTGAAGTTACAGAAGAAAGGTACAACCGAAGAAAAATACAAAGCGGCCATTGATTATTATAAAAAGGGCGACTACTATAAATCTGGTTTGCTCTTTGAAGAAATTATTCCTTTATTAAAGGGGGATTCGCTGGCAGAACAGGCACAATTCTTTAATGCTTATTCTCAGTTTCAGCAAAAGCAATATAGCATGAGTTCTTATTTGTTTAAGAGTTTTTATGCTACTTATGCCAATAGCCCTTTAGCCGAGGAAGCCTTTTATATGTATGCGTATTCGATGTACAAGGATTCTCCGAATTTTAACCTTGACCAGACCAATACGCTAACAGCTATTGATGCGCTTCAAACGTTTATCAATAGTTTTCCGACAAGCAAATATGCCGAAAACTGTAATCAGCATTTGATTGATTTAAGGCACAGGCTCGAAGAAAAGGCTTACGAAAAGGCTAAACTTTATTACAAAACAAGTGGTGTTACCATTGCTAACTTTAAAGCAGCAGTAGTAACTATCGATAACTTTCAGAAAGATTTTCCAGACTCTCAGTATAATGAAGAACTGGCATATCTGAAAGTACAATCTCAGTACGATTTGGCTAATGTGAGTTTTGAAAACAAACAGAAAGAGCGTTATCTGGATGTACTGAAATTTTATGAAGAATTTATTGACGCCTTCCCTAAGAGCAAGTATATAAAACAGGCACAAAAAGCCTATGACGGTGCAAACAAGCAACTGGAAAGAATTGCGAAATTAGAGCAGGAAGTAAAAGAACTTAAAGCAAAACAAGCAGCCGAAGCCCAAAAAGCTGAAGCTGAAAAAAAGACAGGAGAATAGGTAAAAACAGCCCCTAGCCTCTAAAAGGGCTTTTTTACTTTAAACATTATACATAAACACAATACCCCGTTAGAGGCTGGGGTTTTTATATTATGGCAGTAAATCCTTCAATAGTAACACGCGACGTAGACAAATTAGCCGCTAAAACGGGTAATGTTTACGAATCAGTATTTATTGTGTCGCAACGCGCGAGACAAGTGGCTGTTAAAACCAAAGAGGAATTGACACAAAAACTCGCCGAATTTGCTTCAAATATTGATAATCTGGAAGAAATTTTTGAAAACCGTGAACAAATAGAAATTTCACGTTTTTATGAGCGTCAGCCAAAACCAACGTCTATTGCACTTGACGAATTTGCAGAAGACAAAGTGGAACACCGTTGGAGAGACGAAGAGTAAATCATCTTCTGGTTGATGTAACAAAGTATATGAACGAGGCAATAGTTTAACTGTTGCCTTATTTTTTTACTGATTTTATTATAGCAAAAGTCCTTCTCGTATTAATGAACGAGAAGGGCTTTTGCTATATAATATTGTATCAGAAAGGATAATCAACGGCTATGCTTAGAATCAGGTTTTCTTGCCTCCAGGCTTTTCTTGAGAAATCTATGTCTTTAAAAACCCAGCGTTCTCCGGCAGGTAGCCAGGGTTTTCGGAAAGGCGTAGCCAAATCGAAACGTAGCTTAATATAACTAAAATCCAGACGCAAGCCAAGCCCTCCGCCAACAGCCAGTTGTTTGTAAAATTCTTTGTCGAATTTAACGCCGCTATCAAGATAGAACGAATTACTAGGATCATATTTGGTTAGCCACACATTACCTGCATCTACAAAAGCCGCCAGATTTATATAACTGCTCACTTTCATCCGAAGTTCTGTATTTCCTTCAAGTTTAATATCACCATACGAACGGTAACCAAATATAGAAACCGTCAGGGAGTCGGCATAATAATTACCCGGCCCCACTGCACGCGCTCTGAACGCCCTCAGGCTGTTGCTTCCACCGACAAAATATTGTTTAACCTGCGGTAGCTGGAATGAATTACCATACGGCAGCCCATAACCAAGTACCAGTCTGTTTGCCAAACGGATATTAGGCGTAAAATCATAATAATATCTGGCTTCGGCATCAAATCTTATATATTGTTCATAGGCAATGCCAAAAAGTAGTTTCGGCGAAGTTTCATCACTCGATTTTTTAGCAAACAAGCTACCAATATTCCCCGCAATATCTACCCCCCCTGAAAAATAAAAGAAATGACGATTATTGTTTCTTTGCTGAGGTGTATAAGTGAATGTGTAATTACCCCCGAGAATCAGGCGATTTTTCAAAATATCCAGATAACGACCAATATCCAGAGGATTAGGGCTACTGAATATTTTTCTTACAAACTCTTCGCTGATATCTTGGGGTTTTACCAGATTAATAGAAAATGGCGTAAGGCTATGCAATACCCTCGGATTTGGTCGCCATTCGTACCCCCATGAACCTGAAATTGAGGTAAGTTTATATTGAGTGTAGCTATATGTGGTGCTATCATCGTTATAGGCTACACCTCTTTGTAACAACCTGCTATATGCTAGTGTCAAGTTGGTTTTAGGAAGTGCCTGATTACGCGCCGGATTTACTCTGTAAAAAGGGATTACAAACCTCGGGAACGATAAATTAGCTGTTGCCCCGTACTGATAGTAGTTGTTGAGGTTGGTCAGTTTACGGCCACTCATCTGAATATCGGTTCCTACATTGATACCTACATTAAGAATTTCAGCCCCTTTAAACAGGTTCCGGTTCGACCAGTTTAAGGCAAATTGCACACCCACCAAGCCATTCGATTTTGACGAACCATTTATTTCAGAACGCAAGGCTTTCTTTTTCAGGGGTGTCATGTCATAATGAACGTCTATCAAGGCGGAGTCAGAGCGTGGTACTAACTCAAATCGGTTACGAACAAACTTAAAATTACGGAGGTTAATTAACCGTGAAAGAGAGGCATCATGCACGGTGCTGCTATAAACCATTCCAGACCGGAAACCAATGGCATCGTTAAATACCCGTGGCCTGTATGTACTGGTAATGTCTGATATTTTCAACTGCTTATAGTCAACATAGTTGATGTGCGTTGTATCCGTGGCATCGGTATTTACATAAATATCATGAATATAGTATTGTTTTAAGGCCGTCTGGCTTACATTCGGTTTTAGTTCAACATACAGATTCACTTTATAGTTTTTCAGGTTGGTATCAGCCTTTACAATGAGGTAGTCGGGGCGAAAAAAATAGAAGCCTCGACGTTTCAAAAACTGGTCTATTCGTTCACGCTCCAGTTTAATTACCTCAAAGCGGTAGGGGGTTTCTTCACGTAGTAGTGTTCTTTTTTCTGCCATGAAAAAGTTTTTCATAAAAAGGCTACTATCTTTTTTTACAAACGCTACACTACTAATAGTGTAACGGGGTTTAAGATAAACCGTGAAAACACTCTTGGCTTTTTTGCCATTAACCACCAACTCGCCACTTGAGGTTGAGCGAAAATACCCTTCATTATTCAGGAAGTTACTAATAATACTGGTGCTGGTTGTTACGGCTCTTTTGTTAGCTAATACAGGTGCTTCGCCAAAACGTTTTCTGAAAAAGCTCTTGAAGCCTTTCTCTTTCTTAGGCTCTCCGAACAGGTAGTAAAACCATACTTTATACGGAAAACCCAAAATAGTACTATTGGGCTTAGGCCGGATAATTTCTTCCACTTGCCCCTGTACTTGTTTTGATTGTGCTTTCGTAATAAGCGTATCGGCTTGGATTTTTACTTCTGCCCCTGTGTATAAGCTCTCTCCGGCAGGTATATGCTTGGTAACCGAACAGCTCCATAAGCCTATCATGCTCAATAATAGTATGTATCTGGCTGCTCTCATTTTTTCCTGTTATCCTTTTTTAATAATTCTTTAAAACGTTCGTAGTCGAGGGTTACGGCAAAACTCACGCCTGTTTCCTGTACGTAGCCATCCAGAATAAAAAACTCATTCTTACGATAAGCCCTGAATATGTAGCGGCCGTCTTTAGTAAGATTATAGTTTAAAGAGATATTATCGAAAATTTCGGTTGAATTTTTCTGTATCCCCGTAGTGTTTTCCAACTGGAAGTTCCGCCCTACTGATACGGTCAGACGGTCGTTAAGAAAAGCCTTACTTAAACCTACATTCAGGTCTGTTCTGTTTCCAACTACTCCTGTTTGCCCTGCCAACAAAGCCGAATTCAAATTAAAGTCTAGTTTTACACCTTTTATGAGGTCGCCAGCCAGTACGTTCAACTGGTCGGTTAAGAGCTTGCTTACACTCTGGCGGGCAATGGCTTCGGCATTGATACCGGAGAAGAAGTCAGACGATTGCTCGCCAGAAAAACGACCTAATATCAGTAACGAAAACACCTGCTTATTCATAGCCACAGGGTTATTGTCGAAGCTGCCAAAAACAGCATTATTCTCTACAAAATTCTTCACGTCGCTTGTGGCTCTTTTATCGTCAAGCACAATATCAAAATCAATGGTTGGGTTCGATAAATTACCCTGCATTTTCAGTAAAACTTTTACAGGCACTTTACCATAAACCTTGGCGGCATCGTTAAGCGAGGTAAGTTCAACATCGATCGGATACGCGGCTGTAATATCAATCTGGGCCTTCATAGGGTCGCCGGTCCATAAGAGTGTACTACCTTTCTCGATGAGAAACTGACGTTTCAAGACTTCAAAAGTTAAATCATACTGACCTGAGGTAAGTTCGTACAGACCAAAAATATAGAACTCTCCACTTGACGTAATACCTGTATTTAGTTGTACATTTCCTTTTACTTTCAGGTTGTCGCCATTTACTTCATCAACCACAATAGTCAACTGAGATTTGTCATCGGCCTCTATATTGAGTGCCATTTCGGACGCAAAATCATAAGTTGTTTGAGTAGCTGTGCTATCTTTCAGCGTATCAGCAACCGGATTTTTCATGTTCACAAACTCAACAATGCCATCCGTTTCAGTTTCACCAATTGATTCGTCGGGGATGATAACTGTTATATCGCTTCCTTCTTTTAATTTAACGTTTCCTTCAATTGATGGCTTGGCTCCTACCCCACGCACATTCAGGTTGGCATCAATAAAGCCTTTGCCATAAAAGAAATCGTTGTCTTTCCGGCTTCCGTTCAGCACCATAAAGTTCTGTGCATCTATATCCAGCTTATACGTAAAGTTGGGTATATTTTGAATGTTCAGATTCCCGTTTACTTGCAGCTTCTGCCCTAGCGTATCGGCAATTACGAGCTTATTGAATTTAATATCGCTATTGTCAAAAACAATTACCTGATTAGTAAAAATGTATTTAGAGCCTAATTGTGTAAGGCTCAGCGAAACGCTATCGAACCGTATTTCACCGGAAATAGATGGTTTGGTTGGTTGGCCCGTCAGGTTTAGTTTTCCGCGTAAATTACCTTTGGCATTTTTTAGTTGTCCAAAGCTGAAAGCCTGTACTGTTTCGGCCCCGAGTTTATTTATATCAATTTTAAAATCGAGCGCATTTTTAGATTTCAGCAAATAATTTCCGCTTACCTGAATATCATTTTTATTACTAATAATAGATGCTTTAGTTGTGATTCTATCGGCTGATTCGTTTGATGCCTTTACCGTCAGGTTTCCGATTGGTATTTGTGTAAAAGTAAAGTTCTTAATAACGAGGTCTCCTGTAAATGCCGGTGAATCCATATAGTTCGACAGTTCGAAATTACCGTTCAGCTTACCCCCTGCAAGGGTTGAATCAAGGGTGGCAATTGTCACAAATGGTTTAATATCGAGGCTATCGATAGTTACTTTTATGGGCGAGTTAGGCTGAGTAGCTGTGCTGTTCACCAACAAGCGTTGCCCGTTACGAGCTAACAAAAACTGTTTTACATAAAGCCCCTGATTACTGTATTCGATATAACCTGTCGAGTCAGACTGCCACTCTTTGTAATCTATCAGTGTACCTTTTTCGCTCAGGTTAATGCGGTATTTCCCCTCAACCGATTGCAGACGCGTAGCAAAAGCGTAACGGTTTTTATTGACCGAATCTTTCAGTACCACATTAGTTGTAAGTGTGTTGTTGGCTATTTCTCCACCAAGCGACGTACGTCTGATTTTAAAATCTGACACGTTTATTTGCCCCACACTTCCGGTATATGTTGCTTTATTGCCCACTGCAAATAGTTTCAGGTTAGCATTACTTACACTTGATGAATCATACTCAACTAACGGAACAGCCACTGCTGCTTGCAAGGTGGTATCTTTCCGGCTATCAATTTCAGCTACGATTCTGACGGTATCGAGTTTTGTGAGGGCCGGTACAAAGGTCTGAATAACCGGATGTTGATTAATTTTGGCATTTAAACTCAGGTGATATGCTTCTGATACAGGTGTATAAGTTACATTCGGAACCGTAAAATATTTATTTACCTCTGTAAGCAAAATATCAGGCAGACGTGTATAATCGAAATTTCCTTGCACATGGGCATTCAGGAAAGGCGATTTCAGGATGGCATCGCGGCCGTCGGCCACATTTCTGATAGACAGATGCGTGGTATCGAGTGGTATTTTTTTTCCTGCGGTTTCAATAACAGCATCATTAATGCGTACATCACCGAGGGGGTCGTTAGGGTCGGTCGATTTTAAATCAACTTTTATATTACCTTTTATCTTGAGGTCTTCGCCGTAAAGGTTAAGTTTTTTCAAATCAATGTTAGCAATTGATACATCGCCTTGTATACCCGGATACGGCTGTGACAAATCTATTCTGGAAATCAGTTTAAAATCGGCGTTAGGGTCATCCAGCGACGCATTAACATTGGCAATCTGATTCTGAATGTTACCTTTCAAAATCAGGTTATTATATTCATAGCCTTTCAGTACGGCCTTCTCTGCCGTTCCGTCAAAAGTAGCATTCATGGTTTTAGGGTCAATACCTGTGCCTTTGGCATTGACTGTGAGCGTAAGTTTGCCTACATTTTCGGGCTGCTTAATAAATTTGCCGGCATCAAAATCTTTCAAAGTAAGTTTGCCGTCATAAGCCTGATTACTACCTTTTACAAAATTTTGCAAATTACCTGCGAAAGCGGCTTCGCCGAGGTCTGAATTAAGTGAAGCATCTACCTGAAGGTCGTCGGCCTTTCCTTTCAGTTTGCCTCTAACAGTTATTTTTTCGGGTATCTCTATCGACTCCGGCAAAGTATTAGCACCTACCAATTTAATAATGTCTTGTTTGGTGGCACTTACCTCATCAATGTCAAGATTAAGACCCAGCTTATTCATGTCTGGTAGCCCTGTAATATTTCCTTTTGCCAATACTTTGGTAGCGCCAAAGCCAGTTATTGAAAGTTTGGGTACAGATAAATTATTTACTTTACCAGTAAAAACTCCGTCGGCTTTTATGACATCATTTTTGCTATCTTTAAACGTAGGGTTATCGGCTAACGAAGGCACTAGTAAAAGTAAATCACGAACGGCCAACTGGCTTTGTTTGATACTGGCTTTAACCCGAATATTTCCAAGATTATTACTTAAATCGGAGATGGTATCATATTGCATCACTACCTCGTCGCGAATCACAGTTTGGGGAGTTTTGAGGAAAAAATTCCTCAACCCTATTTCTTTGTCAGAGTAATTGAAATTGGTTGTAAGGTTTTGAAGCACTAAACCACTCCGCTCAGTAAAAGTGCCTTTGGCTAACTGACCAGCAATTTTATTAGGGCTATATACAAAATTGCGTAGCACAACTCCCAGATTTTTGACATCAAGATGTGCATAATCAAGCCCTTTGGGTTGTGCAGCTGTATTGTTATCGTCGTAACGTAAGCCTACATTATTTATCTGAATATCGCCAACCATTGCCGACCACCCAGCACCGTTGCTAGCTGTATCGGCAGGTGCTTTGGCAGCGGGTGCTTTTTGGGGTTGCTTGGCCAGTTCTACATAAGCATTCGTATTTTCGAGAGAAACTTTCTTTAAAATTACTTTCTGGCTATTGAGGTAAATTTTGTCTCCTTCGCCTATTAAACGGCCAAGATTTACGCCATTTTTGAGGCCGTCTTCTTCACTTTCGAGCGACCAACTGAAATTAGCCAGATTTATTTTGCCTAAATTCAGGTCGAGTGTGTCGGTTGGAGTGATGGGCTTGGATGCACTTTGAGTTGTTTCTTGTGTGCTGACTTTCAGTGGTTTATATAGTCTTAACTTGGCCAAACCGCCATCGCCTACCATATTTGCCAGATGATATTGCGACTTAACGATATTAAACTCGCTGAATTCGGTTTCCATATTTTTCAGGTATACGTCGGCGTCGGTCCCTAGTACAGCATCTTTGTATGTTATACGCACATTATTTAGCTTTACGTGCTTTAAACTGATATCGAAAGGGTCAGAAGAGGAGGTGGTATCGACGGGTTCGTCCGAAATAAATGCTTTAAGAATATAATTAAAATTGAAGGTAGTATCGGGCAATGTACGGTTAATTTTGACCCGAATCTGCTCTAGTTCTATCTGATTTAGCTTTAAATTGCTGCTTAGTAAACCCAGCATATCAAGGTCAACATGCATTCGTTTTCCAGCAAGCAGGGTATCTTTTTTCTGGTCCTGAATATAAACACCTTCCAGCGTAATCCAGTCAGGAATACGAAAACGAACTTTTTCTACCGTAACGGGGGTACCTAATTTTTCACGCAGATACGCAACAGCTTTTTTGGTCAGGAAATCTTGCCCAGTAGGTGATTGTATAAAGACAAAGACTAATCCTATCAGTGCAAAAATTCCAACTATCAACCATATTAAAATGCGCGTGAGTCGTTTCATCAAAAATTATATGGGCTTCCGGTGTGTAAAGTATATACTTTTAACGAAAATATCAAAGAGTTAATCTGATGTTTTCTATTTTTGTTGTGAAATATCATATATAATAAAAAAATCATACCAACTGTTTCAGCCTTGAGTTTAAAAAATAAAAAAATACTTCTGGGAGTATCTGGAAGTATTGCCGCTTATAAATCGGCCTTAATTACGCGCCTGTTGGTAAAAGAAGGCGCACAGGTAAAAATAGTATTGACCGAATCGGCGAAAGACTTTATTACTCCGCTAACGTTATCTACTCTATCAAAAAATCCGGTTTTATCTTCTTTTACTAAAGGAGGAACAGGCGAGTGGAACAACCATGTAGAACTAGGGCTTTGGGCCGATGTAATGCTTATTGCACCTGCTTCGGCCACTACCATTGCCAGATGTGCTAATGGGTTGGCCGAAAACCTGCTTGTGGCTACATATCTGTCGGCACGATGCCCCGTTTTTTTTGCACCTGCCATGGACCTCGATATGTATAAACACCCTAGTACGGTTACCAACCTTACCAAACTGGTTTCGTATGGCAATACCATTATTGATGCCGAAAACGGCGAATTAGCCAGCGGTTTAGTGGGCGAAGGCCGCCTTGCAGAACCTGAGCATATTGTCAATGAGCTACGTCGTCATTTCCTTAAAAATACTATTCTTGAAGGCAAAAAGGTACTAATCACAGCCGGACCAACGCAGGAGCCTCTAGACCCCGTGCGTTTTATTAGCAACCATTCGTCGGGAAAAATGGGGTTTGCCATTGCCGAAGCCTTTAGGCTGGCAGGAGCGCAGGTTACACTTATAAGTGGGCCGGTATCGGTTACTGCTCCTATTGGCATACAAGTTGAAAAGGTAGTTTCGGCACAGCAAATGTATGAGGCTGCAGAAAAACATTTTTCTGAAAGTGATGTTGTCATACTGGCCGCGGCCGTAGCAGACTACACGCCCAAACACGTAGCCGACAAAAAAATAAAAAAGAAAGAAGATGTTTTTAATATTGAGCTTACCAAAACAGTTGATATTGCAGCTACTTTAGGTAAAAACAAGAAAGCATCTCAATTGCTTGTAGGCTTTGCCTTAGAAACAGACAACGAACTGGAAAATGCCAAAGGAAAACTGGAACGGAAAAATTTTGATTTAATAGTACTGAATTCTCTACAAGATAAAGGGGCGGGTTTTCGTTATGATACCAACAAAATCAAGATTCTCGATAGAGAGGGTAATACCTATGACTTTGATTTGAAAACCAAACAGGAAGTAGCCGCAGATATATTAAATATAGTAGTTCAAAAAGTAGCCGAACTCTAAAGAGTGGCCTTTTGCTTTATGATAAAGATACAAATGAAGAAATTAATTATTTTATTAACGTTTATTGGCTTTTCGGCTGGTAGTTATGCACAGGAGCTTAATTGTAATGTAACGATTGTGTCGGACCAGATTAATGCGCAGCAAGCCGCAGAGAAACAGATATTTGTTGACATGAAAATAGCTATTAGCGATTTTATGAATAACAGACGCTGGACAAACGATATTTTCTCTCAGGAAGAACGTATTAAATGTAACCTGATTATTACATTTACGAAGTCGCCACAGCAAAATGTTTTTCTGGGAAATGCGCAGTTTCAGGTAATAAGGCCCGTGTATAATACTACGTATCAGACGCTGCTGCTAACGTACGTAGACCGGAATTTCAATGTATCTTTTTCGCCGGAAGACCGCCAGATGATTTTTAATGAACAGAATTTTTCTAATAATCTTACTTCGATTCTGGGTTTTTATGCCATGGTTGCCCTCACGCTCGACTACGATAGTTTTTCTAAAACGGGTGGTGACCAGTTTCTGGCGCGAGCCTATAACATTGCTAACATGGCTGCTAGTGCTGGGCAGTCGGGCTGGGAACAAACCGGCGATGTGAGGAATCGTTACTGGTTAATTGAGAATTTACAGAATCAGCAGTTACTACCCTTCCGCGAGGGTTTTTATACTTACCATAGATTAGCCTTAGATAATTTTGCTAACGACCCAGCCACAGGCCGCAGACAGATACTTGAGTTTTTGAACTCAATTAAAACCATACAACAAAGCCGAACTAATTCGGTATTGATGAATAGTTTTATGGATGCTAAGGGGCAAGAATTAGTGAATGTTTTCTCGGAGGCCTCAAAAGATGAAAAACAAAAGGCTTTTCAGGTGCTTTCTTCAGTTGACCCTTCTAAAACGGAGCTATATCGTAAACTGGTAAAATAGGATTAAAAAATAAAACTGTGTTTTGTCCTATTTTTGGTATAGTCTTTGATAAATAATTATTAGTTTAATAAGGTTTTGCTTATAAACTAAAGTCTGCCTGCCAGGTAACACTTCCAGAAGCGAGTGTTGAGCTTATGTCCATGATTGTCAGATATTCATTCGACTGATAAGTGGAGGTGAGATTGCTGCGCTTAACAAAAATTTTAGCGTAGTCTTCTTTCTCTTTTTGCGCGATTAGGTTATTAATTTCTGTCAGAACTTCCTCAATAGTATTCAAAGTTGACTTAGTAAAAGTTTTCATTTATGTATTGGGTTTTTGAGTTTATGTCACATAAAAAAAATACAAACTTATTCAGAAAAAACAGCCTCACAGCCAATCAAATTTCATACCATTTTTTCGAGTTTTTTCTTTTGATACCGCTCGATAATTTTTTTATTTATTATTAAGTTTCGGGTATCCTAAACTCAGAAAAAAATTTCTTTTCTGAAAAAATTATTAAAAGGTAGCAAAAGTTTGTCTTTATGATTAAGCGGCATAAAATCAGCAAAAAACACACTATTTTTCCACTCATTTTATTGGGCATCTAAACAAAAATAAATACTAAATACCTTATTTACAAGGTTTTGGTATGATTATTTCTTATGTAATTTATGGGACATCGTAATGGTCACTCCAACCCTCCCGATGAATGAGCATTTTTGCTCTCCTAGTAATGTGTAAAGATGCTCATTGTAGGGAGGTGTTGGAAGTGATTATGGGAATTTGGGATACGGTTTATTGTTAATCTACTTTAAGGTGTATTCCGTGGGGGGACGTTTTGTGCGTAATGGCCTATATTGAAAAAATACAATTTTCTTGTTCAGATTTCGTTTTTACACAATAGAATATATCTCTTAAACATCTATTTATGTAATAAAAAAATATTCACTCAATAGCAATTGTCAGTAAAAGTGGAGTCGACTTTCAACTCCACTTTTCTTTTTTAAGACACTTATTACCTCTTACTTTTTGGAAGTAAACCTTATAGTGGTTAAGTGTGCTGCAAACAATTCCTCAATTTAATTTATTTGAGCCATCAATTTATCCAAACTCCTCTATGCTCTGGTGTTAAATCTTTATTCAATAGCAATTGTCAAAATCAACTTTTTTTCTTAATAAATAAAAAAACAGCAGTTCAACTCTCTTTTTAATTGTCCTTCAATAGCAATTGTCCTATTCAACTTTCCTTTTAAATTTAGCAGTTTATCTTTGTAGCTTTACTTTTCAGTAATGGCTCTGTAATACTTTTTGGGTTACTTACTCAATAGCAATTGTTTTACTTAATCTCTTTTGCCGTGCTAATAGCTAATTCACTCTTTGTTCTTTTGCTTTGTTGATACAAATTTATACTTGTTTATACTGACTAACAGGGCTTTTTCGATGAATTGCAGGAAATGAAGTATTTTTGGAGTTATTTTTCGGATAATTGGTTATTAATTCGGGCTAACTGGCATGATATTTTCGATAAGTGGCTATTTATACAGACAACTGGCTACTATCGAAACAAATAAAAAAGCAGATACATTGCTATATCTGCTTTTTAAAATCAGTGCTTGGATGCTTTATTTTATATCTAAAACTACATAACGAACATTTTTACGGTCGTTGGTATAAGTAATATGCACGCGGCCATCTGACGACTGAATAATGGCAGGATAACTAAACTCTCCTTTCTTTTCATCTTCCAACACGCATATATCCTTCCAGTTAGAGCCATCCGACGAAACAGCTACATTCAATTTCTGCCTTCCGTTCGACCACTCCTTACCTTTTCTTAAAGGATTATACACCAGTACTTGCAAGCCATTCTTTAAAGTTACGGCATCGGTTCCCGAATTAGGGTTAGGCAGGTTAGTTAACTGCAAGGGGCCCCATGTCTGGCCGTTGTCGTTCGACCAAGTCTGTACCACATAATTCTGTTTACTGCGGCAAAGTAATTGTAATTTAGTATCAGAATAACGGAGAATACTTGGCTGAATAACGCCGAAGGTATCACACTCGATAGGAATCATGTGCCAGTTTTTAGCGTCTTTGTCCGATTTCTCCAGATGTATATGCCATTTGTTACCTACTTTGCTTTCGGTACTTGTCGGGTACAGAATATCTCCATTCGCTAGCTGAACGGGCTTGTTTTTAATAGGTCCTAGCATATCCTGAGGCAGTTTTTCAGCCTTTGACCATGTTGCGCCGTCATCGGTAGATGTTTTCACCTCGCCCCACCATTCACGCGGCGATTTCCCCACTTTATAAAACAAGAAAAGTTTTCCTTCTTTTGTTTTAAACAAAACCGGATTCCACGTAGGATACCTAAGGTTATCGTTAATAATACCATCGGCTACTTTTTCAGGCTTCGACCATTGTTTTCCGTCATATCTGGCAATCCAGATACATACATCGGGGTTCGATTCCCGCGTGCCTCCAAACCATGCCGCCATCATTTTATTATTGGCCAGTTCTACAATAGTAGAAGCGTGACATTCGGCAAACGGAGGGTTCTCAAATATATTTTCTTTTTTAATAATTGGGCTTTGTGAAAAACTATTTTTTAAAGCAAAAAAACAAAACAGAAAAATTAGGTGTTGAATTCTCATAGGAATGATAGTTTTGAATGAAATAAAACGACTTACAGTTGTGTTATAGGTTTAATAAATTTTGCTCAAATATCATAGATTAATACGAATTTAATGCAATATATTACTACTCTTTGCACGAGAAATTCTATATTCAATCAGACATTGTATTACTAATAGCTAAACATACTTTATATTCATCTATTCAAACTTTGCTTTATGAACGACATTCTGCAATTTTTAGGAAGTATTCCGTGGTGGGGATACCTTTTGTTTATACTCGCTTTAATTGCCGCCAGAGACATCTCACAGAAAAAACATACGGTACAGCATAATTTCCCGATTATAGGGCATTTACGTTATTTTATTGAAAGCATAGGGCCCGAATTCAGACAATACATTGTAGCCAATAACCGCGAAGAGCTTCCTTTTAACCGCAGGCAACGTTCATGGATTTACGCCTCTTCTAAAAAGGAAAACAACTTTCAGGGGTTTGGTACCGACCAAGATATGTACAGCGCAGGGTATACGTTCATAAAACCGGCCTTGCTGCCTCTTAAACTACCCGCGGGGCATCCGAACCTTACTAACCCCTATGTTTGCCCCTCAGCAAAGGTTATAGGCGAATACCACAAACGCAAACAACCATACTTACCCAAGTCGGTCATTAATGTATCGGGCATGAGTTTCGGGTCTTTATCAGCCGCAGCTATTGAGTCGCTCAATAAAGGTGCAATGAAATTCGGCTGTTATCATAACACGGGCGAGGGCGGGGTGTCGGCATACCACAAAAACGGAGCCGACATAGTGCTTAATATCGGAACGGCGTATTTTGGGGTGAGAGACGACGACGGAAATTTTGTAATGGAAAAACTGGTAAAGCTCTGCAAAGACAACCCCGCTATTAAGATGATAGAACTGAAACTATCGCAGGGGGCTAAACCAGGCAAGGGAGGAGTATTACCTGCTTCAAAACTCACAAAAGAACTTGCCGAGATTAGACACGTACCTATGGGTAAAGATGTTATTTCGCCAGCCAGCCATAGTGCGTTTTCAAATGTACCTGAAATGGTTGATTTCATTGAAAAAATGGCAGCCGCAACGGGTTTACCCGTGGGGTTAAAATCGGCAGTCGGGAAGTTAGAGTTATGGGAAGAATTAGCCGACCTCATGAAGAAAACAGGCAAAGGCCCCGACTTTATTAATATTGATGGCGGCGAAGGTGGCACAGGAGCTGCTCCTCCGAGTTTTGCCGACCACGTATCGTTGCCGTTTGTATACGCTTTCTCGTCGGTTTACCGGATTTTCCAGAAGAGAGACCTCACAGATAAACTTACTTTCATAGGAGCCGGAAAACTTGGGCTGCCAGATACCGCCATTATGGCTTTTGCAATGGGCGTAGATATTATTAATGTAGCACGGGAGTCGATGATTTCGATTGGCTGCATACAAGCACAGGTTTGCCATAATAACCGCTGCCCCAGTGGTGTGGCTACACAAAACAAATGGTTACAGGCAGGCATTGACCCGACGCTGAAAAGCGAGCGTTTTTATAATTATGTAAAAACCATTACCAAAGAAATACTCGAAATTTGCCATGCCTGCGGATACGAACACCCGTCTCAGTTCATGATGGATGATGTTGACGTTGCTATGGGAGACAACAACCGTACACAATCGTTACGAACAACGTATCAGTATCAGAAAACTCCGGTTAAATTCGAGGGCTTTCAGAAATTACTCAATAGCCCGTATCTTGGGGGTAAAACATCTCATTAAAATAAATAACTGTCTGCCAGTAAGGGAGTGTATTCGTGCATCTCCCTTATTTTATGCCCATCTATTGCCAGAGTCTATTCTCTTTCGCTGATTTTTTATATATTCGGATTCTGAAACATCTGACCATTAACCTCAACAAACCGCCAATGAAAAAAAGTTTACTTGGGCTTCTGTACCTGACTATTTCCTTTGCTTATGCCCAAACACCCAAACAAAACCCTGTAATAACACAAGTATTGCAGGAATGGAAAACATTTGACGAAAAAGAATCGCCAGCCGACTCGGTTAATGCGCTTTACCCCTTTGGCAGAAACCGCGAAGAAGATTTCCTGCGCCGATACCAATTCTACAAACAAGAATACGATAAACTCAATGCTCTTGACGTTGCTTCTTTATCGTTCGACGACCAGATAAACGTTTCTCTCTTAAAATATAAACTCAACGACGAAATCGTATCCTACGAATACAAAGAATACCTGAACCCAATTTTGTCGGACGAAGGTTTTCATACAAGTCTGGCCGCTATTGCTTCGCGCAGCTATACCACCAAAAAACAACTGGAAAAGTACCTGACCATGCTTAGAGGCATACCGTTATATGTTGACGAAAACCTGAACCTTATCAGAAAAGGGCTGGCTTTGGGTATATCTCAGCCAAGTGTTGCCCTGAAAGGATACGAAGCAACTTACCAGACACATATTGTAGATGAAGTTGAGAAATCGGTTTTCTGGAAGCCTTTTAAAGAAAAACCTTATGGGATTTCAGAAACAGAGTGGGCACAAATAACCGCCGAAGGCAAAAAACTGATAACTGATAGCGTAATTCCGAGTTATCGGAAAATAAAGACCTTTTTTGAAAAAGAGTATCATCCTAAAACCCGTACTACGCTGGGGGCATCGCGTATGCCCGACGGGAAACAATTCTATGCCGAGAAAGTAAAACACTACACTACTACTAATAAAACCCCTGACGAAATATTTAATCTGGGTATGCTAGAGGTAGCACGTATCCGGCAGGAAATGCAGCAGGTTTTAAACGAAGTGAAGTTTAAAGGTTCTATCAAAGATTTTATTAATTACTTACGAACAGACCCTAAGTTTTACCCAACCACCGCCGACCAACTATTGAAAGAAGCCTCGTTTATTGCGAAGAAAATAGATGGCAAACTGCCTTTGCTTTTTAATAAACTACCACGCCAACCTTATGGGGTGGTTCCTGTACCCGATTATCTGGCACCTTCTTACACAGCAGGCCGGTATAGCGGTGCTTCGATTAAATCGAAAAATGCAGGTAATTACTGGGTAAATACTTATAACTTACCCAGCCGAACGCTTTATACACTAGAAGCCCTTACGCTTCATGAGGCCGTGCCGGGGCATCATTTACAAATATCGCTTACACAAGAACTGGACAACCTGCCTGAGTTCAGACGGAACCTTTACGTAAATGCCTATGGCGAAGGCTGGGGGCTTTACAGCGAGTATCTGGGCTATGAGTTAGGTTTATATAAAGACCCTTACAGCCTTTTCGGGCGATTAACCTATGAAATGTGGCGCGCCTGCCGATTAGTGATTGACGTAGGAATTCATGACAAAGACTGGACAAGAGAACAAGCAGTAAGTTTTCTGGCTGATAACACAGCTTTATCGATGCACGAGGTAAATACTGAAATTAACCGTTATATTTCATGGCCAGGGCAGGCACTGGCCTATAAAATAGGCGAAATAACTATCAAGAATTTGCGCAAGAAAGCCGAAAATACCCTGAAAGATAAATTTGATGTAAGGGCTTTCCATGATTTAGTACTATCTCAGGGAACTGTTACGATGTCGATTCTGGAAAAAATAGTCGACAAGTATATTGCAGAAGAATTGGAGAAAAAAGCCAGAGAGTAAAGCAAACAAATGCAATCAGGCGTGAGATGATTTTCAGACGATAATCATCTCACGCCTGACAATTAAGCATCCACTTCTTTCAGGTATTGTTCTTTAAGCTGGTCGTAGAATGAATGTTTACTAGCCAATGTTGCAATAAGATTGGCCGTAAGCCCTGCCATCATAAGATAGAAGATAATGCTCTCGGCGGTGGTCATCTCTAAAACCAGAATTGCCGATGTGAACGGGCTTCGGGTTACACCTGTCAGGAAAGCCACCATTCCGCAAAGGATAATAAGATTCGCATTAGAATGATGTAACTCAAAAAAAGCCGATACTACCGAGCCAATGCTTGCACCTGCACTCAGGGCCGGCGCAAAAACTCCGCCTGCTCCGCCATTAGTAAACGAAATAACAGGCCCCAGAAACCTTAGCACAGGCGTATACCACTCGGTGTATTTCTGGTCGGTCAGCAATATTTGCTGCATAATTTCTTTGCCTGTACCAAAGGTTTCCATACTGATAAATACTCCCATCAGGGCAATCAGTAAACCTCCTGCAAGGCAATACCCAATTTTGCTGACATTGGTTTTAAGAAAACTTTTTTTTCTTAGCACATACAAAATAAAGCGTGTCATGAGGCACCCCAGATACCCTGAAAGGATAGCAACCAGAATAACAGGGAAGATAATCCACCATGAAAGGTTGTTAACTTTCGGATACCCCAGATACAAGTAAGGCCCCAGAATATTCAAGGCTGTTAAGCCTGCAATAATTACGCCCGTAATCAGGGCCGATTTAAAGTAACTAAAATGAGTTTTGGTTAGCTCCTCAATAGCAAATACAATTCCGCCCAAGGGTGTATTAAAGGCTGCCGCAAGCCCCGATGCCGCACCCGTAATGAGCATATTTTTCTTTGATATTTTAGGGTACCACTCTGGTAGCAAGTCGTTTATTTTTTTAAAAATAGAGCCTGCAATCTGAATTGTAGGGCCTTCACGGCCCACAGCCCCACCGCCAAAAACCATTATAAGGCTAGAAACAATTTTTACCAGAATTACCCTGAAACTCAGGAATTTGCTAACAATAGCATATTTTTTGGGATTCGCCAGTTCGATACTCGCACTTACTTGTGGTATTCCGCTACCTCTGGCATAAGGTGCGTATTTATTTACTAAAGCCCATGCGGCTACAAAACAAATGGGTGTAAGAATAAAAAACAGTCGTTTGTCCAGATGAAAAAGGTAGGCTGTTCCTTCTTCGGCTAGTACAAATAATTTGGCATAAATAACTGCCACTACGCCTGTTAGCAAAGCTCCTACCCAAAAAGGAATGGCATTAAGCAGATTTTGTTTCAGTTTATTGTTATTGATGGCATCGAACCTGTTTTTCAGATAAGCTCTGATGCTATTCATAACTTTAAGCACGAATCGGATAAGTGCCAGATTATTTTTTTTAAATCGGTAGTTCATCTTTCCTATCGGTGTGATTTAGTGAGAAAATACTTCGTATAAAAGCCTGAAAAGCCTTCAAATTAAGTACAAATAATATTCATGATTAGCTTAAGCCAACCAATTAACTCCTTTCCTGAGCAAGCTCAGGGTTTTTTCTTCTTCACTTGCTGCTTCGGGTTTAAAATCATAAACCCAGTTAGCTACCGGTGGCAAACTCATCAGAATCGACTCTGTGCGCCCATTAGTTTCCAGTCCGAACTTGGTGCCTCGGTCCCAAACCAGATTAAACTCAACGTATCGGCCCCGACGTAACATTTGCCAGTTTTTATGTTGCTCATTGTAAGGCAACTGACTATTTTTAGCCATCAAACGGGTATATATAGGAGCGAAACGCTCACCTACCGACTTCACAAATTCAAACAATTTTTCTTTGGGGAGGTTTTCGTCAGGTTTCAGATAATCAAAGAATATCCCCCCTACTCCGCGGGTTTCACCACGATGCGGAATAAAAAAATAATTATCGGCCCACTCTTTGTACTTGGGGTAATAATCGGGCGAATGTACATCACAGGCACTTTTTAGTTGTTCATGAAACCAGCGGGCATCTTCTTCTACCACGTAATGAGGCGTGAGGTCGATACCACCACCAAACCAGCAAGCACCAGTCGATAACTCAAAGTACCTCACATTCATGTGAATAATTGGCACCATAGGACTAACCGGGTGCTGCACAATTGAAACCCCTGTGGCAAAATAACTGGCTTTCTCGCTCAGATTTAATTGTTTCTGGAGAGCTTCGGAGGCTTCTCCTGAAACTGCCGAAAAGTTTACACCACCTTTTTCAATGATATTCCCGTCGGTTATTACACGGGTTCGTCCACCGCCACCGCTATGGTGTTGCCAGAGGTCTTCTCTGAATTTTCCTTTTCCGTCAGTAGATTCTATGGCTTGGCAAATATTATTTTGTAATGTCTTGAAGTATTCCGCAATATTTTCTTTGGATAACATAAGATTCTTTTCAAATTTT
Source organism: Emticicia sp. 17c (assembly GCF_037153985.1). Lineage (NCBI taxonomy): Bacteria > Pseudomonadati > Bacteroidota > Cytophagia > Cytophagales > Leadbetterellaceae > Emticicia > Emticicia sp. 17c. The sequence goes on along the minus strand of NZ_JBBAYI010000007.1, from coordinate 26,770 downwards.
GTGGCAATTTACTAATATTAGCCCTGAAAAAAGGCTAATATTAGTAACAGAATAATCAGTTTTGGCTACAAAGGTACAAAAGACAGGCGTTAAATGTATCCTGAATAGTGAATAAACAGAAAAATACTCTTCTGACTATCAGGCATTTGGATAAAGTTAATTGAAAAAACAAAATAGCTCAAAGCAGTATATTGACCAATTTTACAGATGAACAGGTTTGCACACCTACGTTAATTTTATTGTAGTATTTATATTGTTAAATAAATTATATGCAACTAAAGGGATTGACAGCCGTAGTAACTGGCGGAGCCTCAGGACTTGGCGAGGCAGTGGTAAGAAGGTTTGTAAAAGCCGGAGCTAATGCCATTATTGTAGACCTTAACGAAGAAAAAGGCAAAGCCTTAGCCACCGAACTGGGTCGTAAAGCCAAGTTTGTGAAATGCGATGTATCGTCAGAGAAAGATGCACAAAAAGTAATGAGTCAGGCCATAGCCCGTTTCAAGGCCATTCATATATTGGTTAATTGCGCAGGTATTGCACCGCCTGCCCGCACGTTGGGCAAAGAAGGCCCGCATTCGTTAGCCCAGTTCCAGAAAATTATTAATATCAATCTGGTAGGTTCGTTTAATATGATTCGATTGGCAGCGTTCGAGATGTCGAACAATGTGCCAAATGAAGAAGGAGAAAGAGGGGTAATTATAAATACTGCTTCCGTAGCTGCTTATGACGGGCAAATTGGACAAGCAGCTTATTCGGCATCGAAAGGAGGAATTGTTGCCATGACCTTACCCATTGCCCGCGACTTATCAAGAAACGGTATCAGGGTCATGACCATTGCTCCGGGTATTTTCCGCACGCCTTTAATGGCTGGTTTGCCCGAAGAAGCCCAACAATCGCTGGGGCAACAAGTGCCTTTTCCGCCGCGTTTAGGCCGGCCTGATGAATATGCACAACTGGCGCAGCAAATTGTAGAAAACACCATGCTTAACGGTGAAGTAATCCGGCTGGACGGTGCCATCAGAATGGCCCCTAAATAATTAACCTACGAGCAAAATAGTATCTAAATTCAAGTAAATTTTAATCTCTCTATGTTTTCACTTAGTAATATTATTCGTCATCATATTCTTACGTTAACCCCTTATGCCTCTGCCCGTGACGAATACACCGGAAAAGAAGGCATTTTTTTAGATGCTAATGAAAACCCCTTCGGTGCGGTAATAGAAGGCAATTATAATCGTTATCCTGACCCTTATCAGTGGGCTATTAAAGAAAAACTGGCCGTTATTAAAGGGGTGCGTCTGGGGCAGATATTCTTAGGAAATGGCTCTGACGAAGCCATTGATTTACTCATTCGGGCTACGTGTGAGCCTAAAGAGGACAATATCATTATTATGCCCCCTACTTACGGAATGTATAAGGTGTGTGCCGATATTCAGAATACCCCTGTGCAGCAAGTACCACTTACACCCGATTTTCAGATGAATGTTGATGCTGTATTAGCGGCTATCAATTCTCATACAAAATTAATATGGGTATGCTCACCCAATAATCCATCGGGCAACCTCATCAAAAGGGAAGCTATTATTCAGGTTTTAGATAATTTCAAAACAGGTTTTGTGGTAGTTGACGAAGCCTATATTGATTTTACAGAAGCGGAATCGTTCACACAATTGCTGGATACCTACCCGAATCTGGTAGTTTTACAGACTTTCTCAAAAGCGTGGGGGCTGGCGGCATTGCGCTTCGGAATGGCTTTTGCTTCGGAAGACCTCATTAAAATATTGAATAAAATCAAATATCCTTATAACCTCAATTCGGCTACCCAATCTTTGATTCTTGAAGCACTAGGTAATGAAGATAAGAAAAACGCCTATGTAGCGCATATTCTGCAAGCACGTGCCACATTGGAAGCTATGCTTCAAGAGGTGGCTCTGGTGAAAAAAATATATCCGTCTGACTCGAATCAGCTACTTGTGAAATTCGATGATGCCAAAGGCGTTTTTAAATACCTGATTGATAAGAAAATCATTACCCGCGACCGCTCAAATGTGCAGCTTTGTGAAGGGTGTATTCGTATTTCAATTGGCACAGATACCGAAAACGCTAGTTTGGTAGAAGCTCTCAAAGCCTACTAAACCATGTTTTGTAAAGCCATTGAAGCAAGTCAATGGCTTTACATTGGTTCTTTATTGTTATTGTTAAGTTTAAAGGCACTGTCAGAAGGATAGATTTTTATCCAGAATTCTTTCGTTTCTCCGCTATATACTTTTGTATCAATCTGGTCTTTCCCCTGATTAATAATCAAGCCAAAAATTAAATCCTGCTTAACAGGTGCCGTAGAAATATTTTTATATACCAGACGGTACTCACCATAACCAATTTTTTTACTGAACTCCGGCAAATGATTATTGGTATTGAAACTATTGCCATACACAGGATGCAAACCACTGATAGTATCTTTACAATAACAAACCAGACGACCATCTTTGGTATAAAGCCAGTACTCACAAAAACTATTGGCTACGCCTTTATCTACCCCTACATTGCTGACCGGAATCATGACGATGCTGTGCGACGGGAAACTGAAGGTGATGTCTGGTGGTGTAATTTCATAAAACTGAAAAATATGCTCTCCTGTATGCTCGCCCGTATTTACGTTGTTGTGTTCATCTGTATGTTTTTCAATAACAGTATCAGCAGGAGCTTTAACAGGCATGGCTCTGAGGGTATCTTTCAAAATATGTATAATATCGGGAGTATTGACGTGTTTTCCCACAGATGGTTTCTGTGCAGACCTCATGGCCTGTTGTGTTACTTGTTCTTCAAATGGCACCGGATTTACAGAGGTGCAGGAGACAGCAGTTATTCCTGACAGGAAATAAATAATGCTTTTTTTACTAATTAAACTCACAATCTTTTCAGGGGTGTAACGGAAGGTGTATTCCAAAGGTGACTAACGTTTTTATTACATTTTAATTTCTCTCTGGCTATTTTGCGCATACAGCAACAAAAAATGTCAGCCAAAGGCATTAAGAATGTATCTATTAGCCTTGACTGACACTTTTATGAAAAGGTTGGAATCCCCTCAGGAATTATTTAGCTGTGCTTAACCAGTCTTTTCTCAGTTTTAACTGAGCAGCCGATGGGTTATCAACAGTTCTTAATACATTTTTCTCGGTTACGTCAACCAGCACCGCAGGTGCCGAAAGTTTAACTACTTCTTCTTTACCAGCATCGTTTTTACGCGCTACTTCAATTACCACGTTGTCGCCTACTTTGGTATGATTGCTGTAATCGTCCAGAATCTGTTGTGCTTTCATCATAGTAAATTCCTGCCCATTGATTGAGACAATTTCATCATTTAACTGATAGCCCAACTGTTTACCAAAATCGTTCATTTTGCTAACATTGGCTACTTTAATACGTTTGGTTTGTGCATTAAAGCCCAGATTGATACCACCCAGACTTACTTTTTTCATGGTTGCCTCTGGCAAGTACTCAATTCCTACGCTATTTAGTACCTCGGTTAATGGAAGGGGCTCGGGGCCTTCAACGTATTTAGCAAAAAACTCACGGATTTCAGGATAAGTAAGCGAGGTGATTTTATCAAACAGTTCATCATCTTTGAACGAATGTGTTTTACCGTAGGTTTTTGCGAGGTCACGCATCAGGTTTTGTGTACCATATTTCCCGTCCGACAACTGACGTAACTTAATATCCAGACACAAAGCAATCAAGGCTCCTTTGTTATATACATTCATGTACTGATTTTTGTATTTATCCAGTACCCCTTTACTCATTTCTGTGAAAGGCAGTTTATCGTTCATCATTTTCATGGTCATCATTTTCTGACGTAACATTTCCAGATACTGAGGCATATCAACCAACCCATATTTAATTTGCATGTGTCCTGCGGCATACTCGGTTGCACCTTCATACATCCATAAATGTTTCGACATTTTAGGCAGATTATAGTCAAAATCGCCTATTTCTTCTGAGTGTATGCTCAAAGGCGTAATGATATGAAAAAACTCATGTGAGGCCACGTCTTTCACGGTCTGAGAAAGTTCTTTTGAAGTGCCTTCAGGCAAGTAATAGAACGATGAGTAAGAATGCTCCAAAGCTCCGTAGCTCATCAGATTAGGGTTATCTGAAAGCACAATCAGGAAGGCATATTTCTGAATAGGAAGTTTACCACCGAGGTATTCTTTTTGTGCATTTAGCGTTGCATTAATGTTGGCGGCTATTTCTTTTGAGTTTGCCATCTGATTAGGCGAAAACACCGAAACCAGAATATCGGCTCCGCCAATTTTCAGAACTGTGGTATCGGGGCGGGTATAAAGAATAGGGGCATCTGACAAATCCATGTAATTGTCTGCCTGAAATACATCTCTGGTAGCCGTAGTAGAAGCAAAGTTCATTGAAGTGGCTCCATAAAAGCCTTCTGGTTTTGTAAAAGACACCTGATAAGGCACTTGTTTCATGCCATCGAAGTAACCAAAAAAGCAGAAAGTATTAATGGCATATTTTTTATTAAGGTCAATGTCACTTCCGGCAGGTTCAAATATTTTTTCGCCTTTAATTTCGGGCGAATCCCAAGTATCGTCTACTTTATAGGTAACTTTATAAAGGCTTTGTGCGTTCTTGATAGTCCAGCTATTTACATCTGCTTTTTCAACAGGCAGTGCTTCTCCTTTACTGTTAAAGGCTTTAAAGTTCGATACAAAACGGCCAAAGTCATAGTTGGCATACGTACCCGGCACAATTTTAGGCAGATAGAAATTAATCTGGTCGACACTTATTTTTGGTGCAATTAACGAAACCTCAAGTTTATCATTTTCTGCCTTTGTGAGGTCAACAGAGTATTGATAAAGGTTATCTTTTTGTGTAGAAGAATTACTTACAGAGGCTTTTCTTGTACAGGCCGCCATAACGGCCACAGTCAACAGCATATACGCTATTTTTTTCATAAGTTATCTGATTAATGTTTGTTAGAAATAAAACCTAATAATGGGGGTCATTAGGTAAATAAAACGCATAAAGTTACCAATTCGTATCGTACTACCCAACAACCCTACCGACGAATTGCTAATTTATGCGTTTGAAAAGAAAAACACTAGTTTACGTCTTTGCCCTCTTCGAGTTTTTTTATCATTGTTTCAACGCTGTTTTTGTTGAGTTCGTCGGGTGCTTGAGCCAAAGCAGCCTGCATATAGGTTAAAGCCTTTTTGTAATCGGCCACAGCCGAATACGCCCTGCCCAAGCCAACATTGGTTGTAAACTGATTCGGGTTTTTATCATAATTGGTTTTAAAAACCTTCAGGGCGTCCTGAGGTTGTTTCATGGCTATAAGTCGACGCCCGTACTGATGTAGTTCTATCATATTGCCCATCGGAATGGCCTCATCCATCAGGGCTTTTGCTTCGGCCTGCCTGTTCAGTTTCGACAAAACAGCGGCTTTTGTGCTTAACGTCTGAAAGTTTTTCTGCCCTACAAAGCGGGCAGTAATGGCTTGGTCGGCCCAGATAAGAGCCTGTTCTGTCTCAATATTGTTCTGTAAGCAATAGTTAGCTGCTTGTACGAAAGACTCCCACTTAAACCCTGGTTTAGTGCGCAGTTCGTTTCTGAAAGAAGCCATCTGAATTTTATGCACATCAACCTCTATCTTAAAAGGAATCATGCGTTTCTCCCACATCAAGGCTATTGTTGCCGAATTGTCGGTCTGGTTGATAAATTCATATTTCAGCCATTCAACACTTTTTTCCAGAGGCTGGCTTTTTACAGTTACCCGAAGAGTATCTTCGGCTGGGTCATAATAAAAGCTACCCCACGAATTACTCACCTTAGAAAAAATAAGCGTGTTATCTGTTTCTCCTAAAATAATATGGAAGCCGTACGTTCCAGCGGATAAATCCTTGCCTTCTATCTTTACGTTATCAGAAAAGCTAATGGTAGTATTTTCGTTTGCACCTGCACGCCACGGCGCAGCCGTTGATGTACCAAAGCCTAAATCGGCCAGTCCATAGTGGGCAATGGGAGTATTCCAGATTTTACCTTCACGACCTTTAACAGCCGGACGATGATATTCAATAGTTACGTTTACCAAACCGATTTGTTCTGAAACCGATGCTTTTTTGTTGCCTCCGTCGGGCACGGTGGTTAATTGTCCCTGAGCAATGTTGATGCAACCCGCTAGCAGAAGCGTAATAGCGAGTAAAAGTGTCTTTTTCATAAATTTTACAGAATGTTAAATAATAGATTATCGTATGAGGCTTTGAGAAGCACGGCAAATAAGCAAAAAAAACTACTGGTACTATCACCCAATTTTGGGGATATTTCGTTATCTTGTTACTTCTGTCGGAGCAGAAACCGTATGAGTAAGCAAAAATGCTCACGGCTGAATCTTCTTTTTATTTTACTAACCTGATAATTATAGCCATGATATTAGATTTTTCGATAGTCGATGTATTTGCAGAGCAAAAATATTATGGAAATCAGCTAGCTGTTTTTCAGAACGCCAATGGCCTGACCCACGAGCAGATGCTGAGAATTGCCCGTGAAATTAACTTTCAGGAATCGACATTTATACTATCGGATGAAGCCACTGACGATGGCTACGCCGTAAAAATATTTACACCTGAATATGAAGTTCCGTTTGCGGGGCATCCTACACTCGGCACCGCGTTTATATTAATGAAAGAGCCAGCAACAGAGGTAAATCTTCATTTAAAGGTGGGTACTATTCCTGTAAAACTGGAGCAGGATACCTTCTGGCTAGAAATAGGCAACCCCACCTTCGGACCAATATTTCAGGCAGATTTAGCTTCTTTATTAGGCTTAACCCCAGAAGACATAGACGATACGATGCCGATTCAGTTAGTCTCAACAGGGCTACCATATATAATAGTTCCTCTGAAAAGCCTGAAGGCTATTCAGCTTACCAAGCTCGACAACACCGCTATAAAAACATGGCTGACCGAACAACAACTTTATAAAACAAACGCACCTGATGGCCTGACGGCCGCATTTTTTCTGTATACTACCGAAACCCACGCCGAAAGTAATCACTTGCATGCGCGTATGTTCTGTCTGGAAAATGATAGAATTGTGGAAGATGCCGCCACAGGAAGTGCAAACTCCTGTTTATTAGCCTACTTGTTAAAATATGAATTACCTGTAATTCAGAAACAGGTTGAGCAAGGCTACGAAATGAACCGCCCGTCGTTGATTCATATCAGAGGAGAAATGAGTGCCGAACAGGTTTTTAAATTGCAGGTGGGTGGCAAAGTACAATTAGTATCGCAAGGAAAATGGTTTGTGTAAGAGTATTTTTTTATAGAATTTTGCACAAACATAAGAACCTAAAACGCCCTCATAATTATTTTTCCTAATGGCTAAAAACACTTTCCGAAGCAAAAACGCTGGTGCCAAAACAGTAACGCCCCCTCCGCAGGATACTCCTCGAAAACTGACTTCAATCTGGAGCAGGGTAAAGAGAATAGTAGTTAAGTTGTTGGTGTTTTTCTTTGCTTCAACTATTAGTGCCACCATTTTTTTCAAGTTTGTGCCTATCCCTTTTACAATGACGATGTTGTCGAGAAAAATGGAAGCTATGGCAGCCGGAAAGGATAGCGAAATACATTATGACTGGGTGTCGTACGATGAAATTTCAAAAGAAGCTCCTTTGTCGGTTGTAGCTGCCGAAGACCAGCTTTTTCCTGAACATTGGGGCTTTGACTTTAAATCGATGGGTAATGCCTTTAACCGAAACCTGAAAGGCAAAAAAATAAGAGGAGCCAGTACTATTTCGCAGCAGGTAGCTAAAAATGTGTTTCTCTGGCAAACACGAAGCTATATCAGAAAAGCATTTGAAGTTTACTTCACTGTGCTTATCGAATTAATCTGGGGAAAAGAGCGCATTCTGGAGGTGTATCTAAACGTAGCCGAAATGGGCGACATGACCTTTGGTGTGGAAGAAGCCTCAAAAAGATACTTCGGTAAATCTGCCGCCAGCCTTACGCGTGAGCAAGCAGCCCGCATTGCGGCTGTTTTACCCAGCCCCCGTAAATGGTCAATTGCCAAACCGGGCCCTTATGTAGTACGCCGAACAGCGCAAATTACCCGCCAGATGCGTGCATTAGGCGGGCCTGCTTATTTGAGTGGTCTACGGAAATTCTGAGTTATTTTAGCTGTGCCTCCAGTTCATTGAACTTTTTCAGGTCAGTTTTACTCAGCGTAGCATATTTTTTGGCCTCTGTTAATTCTTTTCGTGCAAGGGTGGCATCACCTTTACGTTGTTGGAGTTTAGCCGACTGGTAATAATATTCGGCTAGTTGTCCGTTATCTTTCAGAAGTGGTTTTGCCTGAGCAAGGTATTTATCGGCATAGCTAAGATACGTTTTGTCGGTAGTGTTATCGAGTACAAACGAACCCAGATACACCAACGCTGCGCCATTGTTGAGTAGCTTATTGGCAAAGTTATTTACTATTACAAAAGCCTTTTCGGATTGCCCTTCTTTTATCAGTGCCTTTGATTCTAACTGCCAAGTAGCCCCTTCGGCATATTGTCCAAAGCCCAGTTTGTTCATATAGCCTTTAATGGTATTCAGCTTAGCCGACGAGTAATTCTGCCCACGAGGACTATACAAAGAGGTTTGAAGAATAACACCAAGCGCATTTTTTTCTCCGTCGGGGTGGCCTCCACTAGCTTCGTATTGTCCGGCAGTACTTATGTGTTCAAACCAGTATTGCGCAAAACCGTTGTCGAGGTCCTGCACAATTTTTTTAGTAATTGCCCAACTGGTAGGACTGTTTAATTCATTTTTCGGGAAAGAATCATACACCGCATTGGCAATTGTCAGGTTAGTAGTAGTATCTCTGATAACACGGCTATAAAAGCCATAGGCAATTAAAAAATTCAAGTCACGCTCACCTGCTTCGTAGCGTTTTTTATAATTGACAGCTCTTTTTTCGGGGTCTGTTACAGTTTTGCCTACATTAATAACGCTTTCTTCTTTGGCCTCGCCAGACTCTGCCTGATGCACCAGATTACCATTAGCATCAAAAAACAGAAACATCGGAAAATTAGGCAAATAGATATTTTTTGCATTCAGGAATTTTACCTGTTCAGCTTTTTCGCCATTAAGCTTGAAATTAATAAAGTTTTTGTTGTAGAAACTTCCGACAGAAGCACTTTTCAGAATAGGCTCGAAACTCTGGCAAACAGGGCAAGTAGGCAAATAGCACTCTACAAACACCAGTTTGTTAGCAGCTTTTGCTTTTTTAAAAGCCGTTTCGATGTCTGTTTCCCAGATAATCCCCTGTGCAAAAGTTAATTGCGCGCTTATTGCTAATAGCAGTAGCAAGTATATTTTCTTCATAAAGTAATTTAATAAAAAGGCAAAATAAAGAAGAAAACTCACTTACTCAAAAACATTAACATTTCCTTAAGTATTTTTTATTTTCGGGGGCTGTTGCTAAACTTTTCGCAAGGGTTGTGCAACGAGGCCAATCAAGCGTAATACTATCCTGAGCTATACTTTTGGCATAGCTCAGAAGTAAAACGATTGTTAATAGCCTTTTCCCGAATACATTATTTTATAGCAAAAGCCACTTCGGTGTTTTCCCATGCAAGGCTCACTGTGCTTTTGTTTACTGCATAGATGAGTTTTTCGTTAAATACCTTCGATTTTTTTGGTTTTACCGTTACCCGTAAGGCATCTTGAGCAGCATCGTACTTAAAAGCACCCCATTGATTAGGTACTTTATTAAAAATTATGGTCCACTCATTGGCATTCGGAATTGTAAAAAAGCCATATTTACCTGCTGGCAGTTTTTTGCCCTCAATAGTTACGTCTTTTGCAAATTCAATTGTAGTTGCCTCGTTTGCGCCTGCACGCCATACTTGGCCGTAGGGTACCAGTTTACCCCATACTTCTCTGCCTTTTATAGAGGGTTGCCCATAATTGATGGTTATAGTTTTACCATTAATTTCGCCGCTGGCAGTAGCTGGCGGAGAAGGGCGTTTGGTTTTGTCTTCTTGTGCCGACGCAGTTAATGAGAATACAGACGCGGCGAAAAAAATAGTAAGCATAGCCCATTTTTTTGTGTTCTTTTGCATAGTTTTGTTAAGATGTTTTGAAATTAAAAAAGTATTGTCTGCCAATTGACACATCAAAATTAGGCATCTTCTGGCAGGCTGGTTATTCAAGACTTTTCCAAGTTTGTTCAAGTTTATTCAAATACATAAATAACTGATTATTAAGTGCTTGTTGAATCGGACGACATATTGCTTGCGCATTGCAAAAATCTGATAGAAGAGAAACTCAATTGGGGAAAAAGTGAGAACTGGGCGAATCAGGACTTTGAAGAATTATCTCAACGGATTTTCGAAGTAACAACCGTTACTTTAAGCCCAACTACGCTGAAAAGAATCTGGGGAAAAGTAAAGTATGACTCTGCTCCTACTATTACAACTTTAAATACATTGGCACAATTTGTTGGTTTTGAACATTGGCGAGCCTTTCGCCAAAGCCATTCCAATAAAATTGATATTCCTGAACCAATACTTACTCAGCCTGAGGCGGCCATTCAGCAAAGTAAAAGACAGCCCTATGTTTTTTCGTTTATTTTACCTGTTATACTGGCTTTAGGAGCCATAAGTTGGTATTTTATTTCAAAAGCAGACAAGCACCCGCTCAGAGTAAACGCCGACGACTATACCTTTAGCAGCAAAAAAGTAGTGGCCGTGGGCGTACCTAATTCTGTCATTTTTGACTACGATGCTACTAAAGCTCCTAACGACTCGGTTTATATTCAGCAAAGTTGGGATTCCTCCAAACGAACAAAGGTTTCCAGAAATCAGCATCAGCATACGTCTATTTACTATTATCCGGGTTTATTTCAGGCTAAACTGGTTGTAAATAACCAGATTGTGCAAGAACAGACCCTGTTTATCAAGACCGATGGATGGCTGCCTATGGTTGAGCAAAGCCCTGTTCCTGTATACTTTAAACAGGCAGAGGCAATTAGTAACGGCAAATTGGGTTTATCATTAAACCAAATTCTGGCACATAATATCAGTTTACAGCCGACAGCTCCGACAGTATACTATGCTAACCTGCGTGACTTCGGCGATGTAAGAACCAATAATTTTATTTTTGAGACTTCGCTCAAAAACACCTATCGTGAAGGAGCTTCCATCTGCCAATACACAGAAATAGGTTTATTATGCGAAGGCTCCGCTATTACGCTGCATTTATCGGCCAAAGGATGTGTGTCTGAAAATAACCTGTTTTTTGTAGATAAATATATTTCAGGCAAAGAACATGATTTATCGGGGTTAGGTGTCGACTTCAGCAATTTTGTCAAACTCAGATGTGAGTCTGTAAACGGGCAGGTAAAAATATATGTCAATAATCAGTTAGCCTATCAGTTTGCTTACACTGGCCCTGCCAGCAAAATTGTAGGCATTACCTACCGTTTTCAGGGAGGTGGTTTGGTTGATGACGTAAAATTATTACAAGGCGATAAAAAACCGATATACGAAGACACTTTTATGCAGTAAATCAATTATTACCCCTACACACCTCATTCTCTATGAAACTCCGTTTATTATTTCTTTTTTTAGTAAGCATAATGGCACAAGCCCAGCCAAAACGCCCGCGTGAATTAGGCATTAAAATAGGTATCTTAAAAACAGGAGCAAATAATGCCATTACTGATGTTGGAGGCGTTAAAATTGGGCAGGTAAGTTTAATTGAAGGAGATAAAATACGCACGGGTGTAACAGCAATTATTCCGCACGAAGGCAATCTGTTTCAGGAGAAAGTACCGGCGGCTATTTTTATTGCCAATGGCTTTGGCAAACTGGCAGGTATCAGTCAGGTTCAGGAACTGGGCAATATCGAAACACCTATTATTCTGACCAATACGCTGTCGGTACCAACAGCGGCCGATGCTGTAATTGATTATACACTGGCTCAGAAAGGCAACGAAAAGGTACGGTCGGTGAATCCGGTTGTAGGCGAAACCAATGATAGTTTCCTGAATGATATTACAGGCCGGCACGTAAAAAAAGAAGATGTATTAAGGGCTATTGAAATAGCCTCGGCCGGCAAAGTAGAAGAAGGCTGTGTGGGTGCAGGCACAGGCACCATTTGTTTTGCATGGAAAGGCGGCATCGGAACGGCCTCAAGGGTATTACCGGCGAAATCGGGCGGGTATACTGTTGGCGTAATTGTACAAACCAATTTTGGCGGAGTATTGCAGGTAAATGGCGTACCTGTGGGCGAAGAACTAAAACAGTATTTTATGAATGACCAACTCAACGACCCCGCCGACGGCTCGTGTATGATAGTAGTTGCTACTGATGCTCCGCTAACGTCGCGTAATCTGGAAAGATTGGCTAAAAGAGCTATTTTTGGACTTGCCAAAACCGGAGGAATAGCCTCAAATGGCAGCGGTGATTACGTGATTGCTTTCTCTACGGCCAAACAATTACGGGTACCGCATAGCGCACCTACCAAATTTTATGAAGCAACCGAACTTCGGAACGATGATGTTTCTCCGCTGTTTCTGGCAGCTATTGAAGCCACCGAAGAAGCCATCATTAACTCAATGTTTGCTGCACAAACCACCAAAGGAGCCAATGGGGTTATTCAGGCACTACCTGTTGATAAAGTATTAGAAATCAGCAAAAAATATAATAAGCTGAAATAAAATTATGTAGCTTAGCCTGCCAAAGAAGAACATAAAAACCATTAGTGCAGATTAAATAATTAGTCAACAATTGGCTGACTTACTTATTTTATATACCTTTAAAGTCCATTATATTTTAACCTATACTAATGAATTTTCAAGGAAAAACAAAAGAAGCTATTCAATATGATGCTATTGTAGTGGGTTCTGGTATTTCGGGCGGGTGGTCTGCCAAAGAACTTTGTGAAAAAGGTTTAAAAGTATTATTGCTGGAGCGTGGACGAATGATTGAGCATGTGACCGACTATCATACAGCCACAAAAGCCCCGTGGGAGTTTCCGCACCACGATTTACAAATGCCTAACGATTTACTGAAGAATTATCCGGTTCAAAACCGGACGGGTTTTGCCATTATGGAATCGACCCACCACCATTTTGTAAATGATTTGGAAAATCCTTACGTAGAAGAAAAACCTTTCGACTGGATACGGGGGTATCATGTAGGCGGGCGTTCTTTAATGTGGGGCCGCTACTCGTTTCGTTTTTCTGACCTTGATTTTGAAGCAAACGCCAAAGAGGGTATTGCCACCGATTGGCCTATACGTTATAAAGATTTAGCACCGTGGTACGATTACGTTGAAAAATTTGCCGGAATTGCCGGAAATCGGGATGGGCTTCCGCATTTGCCAGATGGGCATTTTCAGCCTGCTATGCCCGATAACTGTATAGAAAGCCATTTCAGAAACAGCGTAAACACAGGTTTTAATGATAGAAAAGTTATATCGGCTCGTGCCGCGCACCTTACACAACCCACAGAAGAACAAACAGCCTTAGGGCGTGCCAAGTGCCAGTATCGGAACCTTTGTATGCGTGGTTGCCCTTATGGAGCTTATTTCAGTACGCAGTCGGCAACTTTACCAGCCGCTCGCCGTACAGGAAACTTAACTTTAAGGCCACATTCAATTGTTAACTCTATTATTTATGATGAAAAATCAGGAAAAGCAACGGGTGTTAGAGTGATTGACGAACAAACGAACGAATGGTTAGAGTTTTCGGCAAAAATTATCTTTCTGAATGCGTCGGCTTTAGGTTCGACTTTTATTCTGATGAATTCAAAATCGAATCGTTTTCCGAATGGAATGGATGACAGCGGGCAGTTAGGCCATAACCTGATGGACCACCATTTTCATGTTGGAGCCACAGCCGATTATACCAAAGATTTAGACAAGATATATTATGGCCGCCATCCGGCAGGTTTGTATGTACCTCGGTTTCGTAATTTACCGGGTAACCCAAAACAGCCATTTAACCGAGGCTACGGCTTTGAAGTATATACTTGGCGCGATGGATGGCAACATTCAATCGGGATGGATGGCATGGGTGCTGCATTTAAAGAGCAAGTTGCCTCTTATGGTGACTGGAAAATGATTCTGGACGCTTTTGGTGAATGCCTGCCTTATTATGACAACAAAGTAAGCCTTACCGACGAAATAAAAGATAAATGGGGGCAGCCAGTTTTAAAAATGGATGTACATTACCGTGAAAACGAAGCCCTGATGCGAAAAGATGCTAAAGAACAAGCTGTGGCTATGATGGAAAAGGCCGGATTTTCAAATATTGAAGCCTATGATAGGCAAGCACACCCGGGTTTGAGCATCCATGAAATGGGTACAGCCCGCATGGGCACTGATGCTAAAAATTCGGTATTTAATAAATATAACCAACACCATGTAGTAAAGAACGTTTTCTGTACCGATGGAGCCTGCATGACCTCCTCGCCTTGCCAGAACCCGTCGCTTACCTATATGGCTCTTTCTGCTCGTGCTGCCGACTACGCCGTAAGTGAAATGAAGAAAGGGAATCTTTAGAAATAACCATTGTTTCAAGATAAATCAAAGTACAAACCTATATACATAAAAGGAATGGTCTAAGCTGAATATGCTGTGTTTATCTTATACCGTTCCTTTCATTCAAACAAAAAACTACCTTTTATTTAATTAAATTAAAACCTAAATTTTTTATGAAAAAACTCGTTCTGATAGGCTGTTTACTTGGCTGTTCTACTGCTTTTGCTCAATCTTTTATTCCGGCTTTTGACCGTTTCTCGGGTAAAGAAATTGCTTACATTAATTTAGAAGATGGTACCAAAATTGAAGGCACTATTGATGATATTGACCGTAAAAAAGGGCTTATCGAAGAAATTGTAATTTTACCAACCGGGCAAAAGAAAAAACGTAAAATTCAAGCTGAAGAAATTAAAACAATGTATCTACCAGCAAGTGGTTACAATAAACTTGTGAACGCCTCTGAGCAAACATTCAATGCGCAGAAATGGAAAGATAATAACGTAAACATGGACATCATCAACAAAGGATATGCCTATTTCGAGAAGTCAACAGTAGGCATAAAAAAAGATGTTGAGGTATTGCTTATGCAAATGGTTAACCCATCGTTCAGCCAGAAAATTAAAGTGTATCATGACCCACGCGCACAGGAAAGTATGCGTTTTGGTGTAGCAGGTATTACAATGGCCGGAGGTGACGATAAATCATACTACGTAAAAGTTGGCGATGCCGCAGCCGTAAAAATCAAAAGAAAAGATTACGAAGAAGCATATCTGGCTTTATACAAAGACTGCCCTGAATTATTGAAGAAACTTAAAGATGACCATCGTTGGAGTAAATTCGATGAACATTTATGGGCTTATACCACCGAATGTAAATAAGCCTTTCAGAGAAGGATTTAAAACACTATTTAAACGAGCCACAGTTAATTTCTGTGGCTCGTTTGCGTATAGAGATTGCCGGATTTAACAAATTTTAAGAAAAATAATAACCGTAAAAAAGATTCATGGGCAATTCAGTGGCTATTCTTTCGTTTCATCAAACAATCACCTCTTATTTAGTCATATAAATTTCTATACAATTATGAAAAAAATAGCATTGCTTTTGTGCTTATTCGGCTGCACAACTCTTACGGCGCAGGTATTTACCCCTGCTTTTGACCTTTTTTCAGTGAAAGAAGTAGCTTATATCAACCTAGAAAATGGAACGTTGATAGAAGGCATAATGAAAGCGGTTAACCGCAAAAACGGACTTATTACCTCTGTTGTTCTTACTCCTACCGGAACAAACAAAAAACTCAAAATCAATTCAGAAGAAATCCTGAATATGTATTTGCCCATTAGTAGTTTCAATAAATTCGATAATGCTGTTAATAGAGCCTTTAATAAACATATTAAAGGGATTAACATAGAAATAACCGACCACGGTTATGCTTATTTCGAAAAAACAAAAGTGGTAAAGAAAAACGAAATAGAAGAATTGCTCTTACAGTTGGTGAATCCTTCTTTCAGCGACAAAATAAAGGTTTATGATATTCCATTATCTAAACAAACCACGAGTACAGAAATAGGGGGCATCGGGATAGAGCTTAATGAAAACAAGGCTTACTTTGTAAAAGTTGGTGAGGCTACGGCTGTCAAGCTACGGAAAAAAGATTATGATGAAGCGTATACAGCCTTGTATAAAGATTGCCCTGTGTTAGTGAACAATCTGAAAGATGACCACCGTTGGTCGAAGTTTGGCGAACATTTATGGACATACACCAAACAGTGTAATTAAGTAAACTAAAGGTGGTGTTTTAATAAAACTATATAAAACACCACCATTGTTTTTATATGCAGGAACTTATCAAACTTATGGTTTGATTGTACGGTTTCTCAGCAATAAAAAGGAAGTATCTTTTCTGGCTACATCTTTTATGCCTTGTTTGGTTAAATCAAGGCTACCTATAACTATATCTTCATCACCATCGCCATCTAAATCTCCGGCATCCATTACCAGCCATTTACCTGCTTTTACAGCTTTTATAGTAAACGGCTTAAAGGTTAAATTTCCTTGATTTTCAAGGTAAACGAAACCCTCTTGCGGCTGGTTTTTCCGGTCTGGAAAATAAGCAATTGCCGCAATGTCTATGTCACCATCTTTATCAAAATCGCGGGCAATAGCTTTATAAGCGCCATTAATCGGAAAAAAAGTTTGTTGTTTAAACTCGTTCTTTCCATTGTTCAGATACACGTAAACGCCATGATAATTTTTCAGGACTTTGTTTGAATAGTCGGCGTTATCACCACTTACATACAGAATATCCTTATACCCATCTTTATTTAAATCGACCATTTCAAAATAACACGACCCATAAATGGACGGGAACCTGATAACCTCACGCGTATCAAAGTTACCATTGCCTTTGTTGGTAAACAGAAAAACACCTTCCTGCGCCTGTGCAAACAACACCCATATATCGGGCAGACCATCTTTATTTTCGTCGGCGATGTAAGCCTTGATAGCACCGGGCAACTCGCGTATAATTCTTTTTTCATAGCCATGGTTTTGCAGATTTTTATACCACAACAATGCGCCTTTTTTATTACCAAAACTACAAATTAACTGGTCTTTATAGGTATCATTGTCGAGGTCTACTGCAATGGTCTGAACAGGGCGTTGAAGGCTATCAATTAATGAATTACTTGTTGTACCAGACTCAAACCTGAGTAATTTGCCTGTTCTTAAATCATTAGGATTCATGATTCCGATACTTGTCATGAAACCCTTGCGAGCACCTGCTTTCTTTAAATCTTCTTCAAAATCAATATCTACAATAGTACCGTTTACTTTTCTGCCCGAAACAGGTTTCAGATATTTATCAAAAACAAGCAAACTATTGCTATAATTACTGGCTTGATATACTTGCTGGTTACCCTCATCAATTTTCAGATAGGTTGTAGCCGGAAAACCCTCTTTTTCTACCTTTGCGGCTTCAATGTCGAATAATGTTGTGGGGGTCTCAATGGGAGGTCTGTTCTGCGGAAGCATCTTTTCGGGAGCTTTTTCAGTATAATAGGCCACTATTTTTTCCCAATCTTCAATAGAGATGGCCGATTTGTTCACAAAGTAGCTTGAGTCTTTATTTTTCTCCTGCCGAATATCGGGGTAAACCATGCCTCCGTTTACCATAAAACCTAACTGCTCAGCCATGACCGGCAATACGCTCTGTGTCCAAGTAGTTTTGTCTAGCAGTTCGGGTTCAGGAAAAAGGTGGCAGGAAGCACAATATACTTTGGCTAGTTCTTCGCCGCTTTGTTGGGAAGTATCTTTTTGTTGGCAGCTATTGATGAATAATAAACCGGGAAAGGCAAAAGAGCTTATTATCCGAAGGAATTTCATCGTATCTGGTTGGTTTAAAAGTAACCTCTCCGGCAAGGGGCCAGAGAGGTTAAAAATTATAGGATAATCTGAGACGATTATATATTTTTCTTTTTCAGTTCGCTAACTGCGAAATCGGCCGCACGAGCTGTAAGTGCCATATAGGTTAGCGATGGATTCACGCATGAAGCCGAGGTCATACAAGCACCATCGGTTACAAATACGTTCGGCACACCCCATACCTGATTATGACCATTCAAGACCGAAGTTTTAGGGTCACGGCCCATACGTGCAGTACCCATTTCATGAATAGCCATACCTAAATAAGAGCCGTTGTCATAAGCACGTACGTTTTTCACGCCTGCGGTTTCCAACATTTCTTTGGCATCGTTCATCATATCTACACGCATTTTTTTCTCGTTTTCTTTCAACTCTGCATCAAAAACCACTAATGGCATTCCCCATTTGTCTTTTTCGGTTGGGTGTAAGTACATTCTGTTTTCGTAGTAAGGCAGGGTTTCGCCAAAGCCGCCCAAGCCCATTGTCCATAGACCCGGCTTGGTTACTTCATTTTTGTAGTCAGCCCCGAAGCTCAACTCAGCCACATTACGTTGCCAGCCCTGACGGCCCGAACCTGCACCACCCTGATAACCAAAACCACGTAGGTAATCGCGTTTGTCGTTACCGATATTACGATAACGAGGTACATAAATACCATTGGCACGGCGGCCATAAGAATATTTATCCAAATCGCCTTCCCATACACCTGACGCTCCCGTACGGAAGTGGTGGTCCATGAGGTTATGCCCTAACTGACCAGAGTCATTTCCGAAGCCATTAGGGAAACGGTTCGATTTTGAGTTAAGCAGAATAGCCGTTGAACCTAAGGCACTACCACACACAAAAACAATTTTAGCGTAATATTCGGTAGGTTGTAAAGTTACGGCATCAATTACTCTTACACCTGTTGCACGTTTTTTGTTTTCGTCGTACATGATTTCGGTTACTACCGAGTCAGGGCGTAGAGTTAAACGGCCTGTTTTGGCTGCCGGAGGTAATGTACATGATTGTGTACTGAAATAAGCTCCAAATGGGCAACCTAACGAGCATTTGTTACGATACTGACACGAAGCACGGCCAATACCTAGTTGTGCCTTTGCAGCCTCTGAAAGGTTTGCTACACGACCAATAGTCATGACACGCCCCGGGAAGTTTTTCTCAATACGTTTACGAACTTCTTTTTCTACAAAGTACATTTCCATTGGTGGCAAAAACTCTGAGTCTGGCAATTGAGGCAGGTTCAGTTTTTCGCCTGAGATACCTACGAATTTCTCAACATAAGAATACCACGGAGCTACATCTTTATAACGGATGGGCCAATCAACAGCGATATTATCTTTTAAGTTTGCTTCAAAATCAAGGTCACTCCAACGATATGACTGACGCCCCCACATAATTGATTTACCACCCACAATACCCGGACGGAACCAGTCGAATCTTTTATCTTCTTTATACATCGAATCTGAATCGTTCATCCAGTATTTCTCTGTCATTTCATTGTAGGGGTAATCACGCGATAATTTCGGGTGTGATTCCTTCTGAGCAATAGTTAACCGGCCATTATATTGCATTTGCCATGGGTCTTTCATGGCGTTTTCATAACCTGTTACGTGTTCTAACTGTTTGCCTTTTTCAAGCATTATTACACGCAGGCCTTTTTCTGTTAATTCTTTTGCGGCCCATCCTCCGGTTACACCAGAGCCAATCACGATAGCGTCATAGGTTTGGGCTTTAATAGCATCTATATTTAAGTTCATTTTTGTCTGTACGTTTTATCTATGATAGGTTAAAATTAAATAGCCCAAGCCTTCTGACCGGGTTTGTAAGGAGCAGAACCATCGAATCTACCCGGTATTGGCAAGTACTCCAATGCTTGTGTAGCACCTATTTCAGAAGTAAAGTACCCTACGGTTGTTAACTCTTTCATTCTCAGGAAGAAAGCCTTATCGGTAGTCATGGTTTGTTTTACCATTTCGTTTTTATCGGCTACGCTCAAATCCATAAAGCCTTTGCCAAATTTGGCTTTGCTATCGGCATCTAATTTTGCCAGACCTGCATAGAATTTATCTTGGTCGTCTTTTACGTAGCAATCGCGCATTACCCTGATAATAAACTTCTCTGCACCTGCGGCTTTTGCACCCGGGGTATCGGTTGTTGGAATAATAATGTCGGCAACTTCTGCTATTAGTGCTGCCTGATCGGCGGTAGTAGCTACACTTTCGCCGGTATTAAGTACTTGTCCCATTACACCAGCAATTACCGGTGGAGATAACACCCCTCCTACTAGCAGGGAAAGTCTCTGAACAGCTTCTCTACGATTCATTCTTGATAAGGTTAAATAAATTGGATAATGTTAGAAAAATCTTTTAACGATGGAAACTATCCCCTACAAACTTGAGCACCTCCGGTAAGGCTGTACGCCAGTAGGTCCAAGTGTGGCCTCCTTCACGGACACGAAACTCATGCGGGATTTTTTTATCAATCATCATTGCGTGTAATGCCATATTTCCTTTTATCAGGAAATCGTCATCGCCACAATCAATATAAAATCTTACTTTTTTTAAATCTTCTGCATTGGCAGTTTCCACAATTTTAATCGGAGCGTTTTTATAGTAGTGGTCTGTCAGGCGGTCTTTACCTTTCAGGTTTTTGCCATATAAATCTCCAAAGACATAGTTCCAGCGGTCTTGCTCTGTATTTCCTGTTACTATTTCTTCATCTGTCCAGACTGCTGCGCTCAACGGAGCCGCTGCGGTAAACATATCAGGGTGTTTAGTGGCATATAACAACGTACCTAAGCCACCCATCGAAAGCCCAGCTACCGCCCTGAACTCCTTCTTAGAACGAATCCGGTAGGTTGTTTCGATATATGGAATAAACTCTTTTATGAAAAAATCTTCAAATTTTGTCTTGCCATCATAGCTATTCATGTACCATGTTACGCCTGCGTCTGGCATTACGATAATCATTGGCGGTGCTTCTCCGCTATTAATTACCTTATCGGCAATTTCGGGTGCCTGCCCGAACTGTGTCCAGCCTGTTTCGTTATCTGTGTAGCCGTGCAAGAGGTATAAAACCGGATACTGACGGTTGTTTTTTTCGTAATCGGCAGGCAGATAAATACTATACTTTACTTCCCGGCCTAGTGTACTACTTTTGAGGCTCAAACTTTCTTTTACGATGCCTTGCTGAGCAAAACCACAGTACGAAATCAGTAATAAAAACAGAACTTTTTTCATTTGTTTAATAAGGAATTATTTTTGATGGAAACTTTCACTTACAAATTTTAATACATCTGGCAAGGCTGTTCGCCAGTAGGTCCAAGTATGGCCCCCATCCCGCACACGAAATTCGTGCGGAATTTTCTTATCAATCATCAGGGCGTGTAGGGCCATATTTCCTTTTATCAGGAAATCGTCATCACCACAATCAATGTAATACCTTACCTTTTTGATTTCGTCGGGGTTGGCCGTTTCAATAATTTTCAGAATAGAATTTTTATAGTAATGCTCATTGAGGCGGTCTTTACCTTTTAAATCTTTTCCGTAACGTTGGGCATACGAGCTAGCCCATTGTGCCTCAGGCATGGCCAATACTTCTTCGTCTGTACGAACGCCCGCACTCAGAGGTGCCGAAGCCGCAAATAAATCGGGGTGTTTGGTCGACATCACCAATGTGCCGTATCCACCCATCGAAAGGCCAGCTATGGCTCTGTAACGTTTCTGCTTACGCACCCGATAACTTGACTCAATGTAGGGAATAAACTCTTTAATGAAGAAATCTTCATAGGGTACTTTTCCGTCATAGCTATTTACATAGCCACTTACACCGCCGTCGGGCATGGCAATAATCATGGGGGCAATTTCACCGTTCTGAATCAGTTTATCAGTAATGCCATTGGCTTCGCCGAACTGCACCCAGCCCGTTTCGTCATCGCCGAAACCATGCAACAGATAAAGAATAGGATAAGAACGATTAGATGTTTCGTAGTCGGCAGGAAGGTAGATATTGTACTTTACGTCTTTGCCTAAGAGCGAACTCTTGATGGTTAGGCTTTCTTTTACAACACCCTGCTGTGCGAATGCACCAACAGTTACAAATAAAAATAGCGCATGAAAGATGCGTTTCATGGGTTGGCAATAGGTTAAAGGTGAATAAGTAGTAAATATAGTATGATAATACTTTTAAATCCAAATTTTAAACGCCTACAAATATGCACATACAAAAATAGCTCCAGCCGCTTTCCTCTTACGAGGAAAGACGACTGTCGCTTGTTCAGGGTCAGGAGTGTTATTTATCAATCAAAAAAGTTATTCAACTACTATTTGTTTCCGATTTGCAGATTGCTACTCAGGTTATCAAAAGCCAATGTTACGCTAGCTTGCTTTATAAAAATCACTTGATAACTGCCGTTTTAACAACCACAAAACAGGTTTTAGTTTTTACCTGATTTTTATAGGGATTTGTTTATTTTTCCAATAATCCCTTAGTTTCAAGCCATTCGGCAAAACGTTCAATCCATTTTTCGGTAGGAAAACTGGTTTTTCGTAAAGGCGTTTAGCTACTCTGTGAACCTATATTTGATAGCTCTTGAATTGGTCTTAATGAAACTAAACGATTGATTTGCGCGCTTCGCGGTCAGGGTCATTTTTCATTATACAAACATCGTCCAGAATCATGGTTTCGCCATTAGCAGTGGTGTAAGGTGCCCAGTCAGGAAGCCCACCTCCATTAGGGTTACCTGTGCGTGCAAAATTAAGAAACGATTTTGCCATTTTTTCTGATAGCCTGCGTGGTCTTGCCCCACCACCTGTGTGTGTTAGCATGAGGTCGGTATTGTAAAACCAGAAACATATATCATCGCAATGGAAGGCTCTCATTCTGCCATCAAACAAAGGTGGTTGCCACCCAAACCACGCCAGATAAACAGGTGCTTTTTGTTTTGCTTTGGCATCGGCAGCAGCAATGGCATTTTTACGGTTACTGATAATCATTGACCAGATTTCGATTGGTTTTTTATTAGGGAAAACCTTAGCGTAGGCATCGGTAATTTCGGCCGATTTATCGCCAAAGCGTGGTTTAAGTTTTTCCTTCACTTCATTCAAAGAAACCGTCTCGATGGAAGCATCCGTGCGGCTAGGAGAAAATTCATTAAAAGTAGTGCTGATAATTAAAGGAATATCGGCCGAGAAATGCCCAGTTTCAGAGAAAAATGGTTTATCTGACAGAAAACGTCCGTCAGCTACCGGAGCGAAGCCACCTCTTTGCAGGTTCATTTTTTTAGCTTCTTCGGCCATTGATGCTACTGCTTTATTGGCAATGTCGATGTATTGCCGCCACGGAATTTGTTGTAGTTTGTCAATTTCATTAGGGTTTAATCCGGCTTCTTTTAAGACGGCTGCCCCTAGTTTTTCAGCATACTCTTTTGGCACACCACCCAACGAAGAGCCACTCAAGGCTACCGCTTTATGGAACAAGCCTTTAGCAGATGGCATGGCCATTAAGGTTGTTACTTTAGCTCCACCACCCGACTGCCCTATGATGGTTACATTGCTGGCATCGCCACCAAAACTGGCAATGTTATCTCTTACCCACTCTAAGGCAGCTACAATATCGAGCATTCCTACGTTACCCGAAGCTGCAAATTTTTCGCCACCTACACCTGCCAGATTCGTAAAACCTAAAGTACCCAGCCGATGATTTAATGAACAATAAACTACATCGCCCAAACGACTGATGTTCTCGCCATTGTACCCATCTTGTTCAATACCATTACCATTGACGAACCCACCTCCGTGCAACCACACAATTACAGGTCTTTTTTTGTTATCTAGTGCCGGAGTCCAGATATTAAGTTTTAGACAATCTTCGCTTACGTCGTCATAATTCCAGTGGTCAACAAATGAAGCATATTGGTCGGCATAACGTTTTTCCATGATTTGCGGCGCGCTGTTTCCCCACCACACTGTGGGTTTTACACCCGCCCAGGATTTGGGCTTTTGAGGTGGCATAAACCGATTTTCGCCTGAGGTATCTGCACCGTACGGAACACCCAGAAATGTATGAATACCTCTCAGAATATAGCCTCTGATTTTACCATAGTTTGTGTTTGCAACTGCTATGTTATCACCTACAAATAAAATCTGTTCGTCGTCTTTCTCTTTATTTCCGAATGCTTTGGCATTAGCAGTTAAAGGCAAAGCACTGCCAATACCTAAACCTGCGGTACTTAAGCCAAGTTTTTGTATAAAATTCCTTCTATTAGATTTCATAGTAACAAATAAGTTAGGTTGTATAATGTTAAATAAGCTGGAACTATAACCCTTTCAATAATAAGGCTTTAGTAAGCAACCTGAATGAATGGGTCCGGTAATTTTATAAGAATAAAGTCTGTTGAACTGTGGTCCATTTTCTAACGGAAAGTAGTATTATATCTTAAAACTAATATAGCTTGAGCAGATACTATTTTAAGAATCGACTTATGGGATAAATAAGCCTATAAATTCTTTTTTTCTGGCGATTTCCTAGATGTGAAATAGCATTTTTATAACTTTTTTAATATTATATAAAAATTATCATAGTCATTGTATCAATTAGTTACAATACAAACACATTCTTTGAATATTACAAATTTTTCTATATTTTTGTACAAAACCTAATTTTATGAACCGTACCCATGACTCAAAGGGATACTGGGATAGTAATATTAAACTGCTACCTGGTATTTCTATTGACTGTGCTATTTTTGGCTTTAATGATAGCCAGTTAAAAATACTGCTGCTTAAGTATAAAAATACCGATTGTTTTGCCTTGCCGGGTGGATTTATTAATGAAGATGAAAATCTGGGAGAAGCTGCCGAAAGAATTCTAACAGAAAGAACAGGGTTGAAAAATATTTATCTTGAACAGTTTTATGCCTTTGGCGACAAAGACCGACGCAACGATGCTACTCATCATAAGCTCATGGCTGGAAATGGCATAGAACTTAAACCCGACCATTATTTACTAAACAGATTTGTTTCGATTGGCTATTATGCTTTGATTGATTTCTCAAAAGCTACGCCTACCCCTGACCAGTATGCCGACTCATGCGAATGGTACGATTTACACTCGGTTCCTGCGCTTATATTTGACCATAACGAGATTTTGCAAAAGGCACTTTACACACTACGCCACAGCATTGATGAAAAATTAGCAGGGCTAAATCTTTTGCCCGAAAAGTTTACTATGAATGAATTTCAGAATTTATATGAAACTATTTTAGGTGAAAAACTGGCTAGGTCGAATTTCCAACGGAAAATGCTAAGTTTAAATATTCTGAAAAGGCTGGATAAAAAAATTACCGGAGGGGCGCATAAAGCTCCTTACCTATATAGCTTTGATATAAAATAAAATGCTGGCACTGCCGTAGTCCATAGTGCCAGCATTTGGTATTTTCTGAGGTGATTTCTAGCGTTTTATTTGCCGCTTATTCCCCTTGTTATCTATGATTTCTACTTGCTCCACTCCCTTCGGAATGTACAAACGCCGTGAACTCGACGATAAAAACGAACTCACATATCCTACCTCTACACGACGTACCCGACCCCCCGACAAATGTAACAAACCTACTCTATCACCACTCCCCAAAACTAATGAACTACTCCCCCCATTGTAACGGAAAAAACGTAAATCCCCGCGGTTCTGAGATGCCAATATCAACTCATCCCCTCTACTCCCGCTCAGCCGTACCAATGCCTTCCCATCTCCTCTCACACAATAGCCACTCCACTCGGGTAACACCGACACAAAGCCTCCCTTCCCATTACCTCTTAACAACAACCCATTCAACCCATCATGTCGACCAACTGATACCTCAGTCCCATAATCATTCCCGTTTACCAACACATCCAGATACCCATCTCCATCATAATCATCTATCAATAAACCATATACCGGTGCAAACTGTGCCTCTATCGGTAAAACTCGTACCTCAAAAATACCCCCACCCTTGTTTTCTACATAACTGCTCTGCATCCAACTCGAACGTAACACCAAAGCATCCTTCATCTCCTCCGGCTTCAATATCTCTTTGATGCTCGCCTCCGAAAACTTCGCATAGTTCTGGAATCGCTGACGGGTCTGGATGAACTGCTTCGCCAAATCGTCTCGCGTGTTGTAGGGGTACTCCTGACGCTTCCCTGAAGCATCAGGAAAATACACCGTCGGAATTGCATCATAAAAACCATCGTTGTTGAAATCCTTCGAGTAAATACTCACTGGCTCCTGTTCACTCGCACGCATCAACGTGTTCAAGCCCTGATTCCCAACTATGTAATCCATGTCTCCATCGTTGTCAAAGTCTCCACTGCTGATGCTCGTCCACCAGCCTACTTTCCCTGACAAACCGCCATTCTGTGATAATGGCTCCAACTTCCCCGAATTGTTGTGCAACACCGTGATAGGCATCCACTCGCCTACTATTATCAGGTCGTCCCAACCGTCGTTGTCATAGTCGCTCCAAACCCCGTCACACACCAGACCAATGTTTTTCAATATGCCTGCTACTTCGCTGGTCACATCTGTGAATCGGACTACTCCGCCACTGCTGTCATTCCTCAGAATGTAACTCGAAACTGGCTTCGGATACGCCCCTGGCTCTACACGACCTCCTATAAACAAATCCAGATCGCCGTCATGGTCATAGTCTGACGCTTTTACACAGGAACCACTCTTCAGAAACGTCGGTAAGGCCGAAGCCTCTAGGCTGAAATGACCTTTGCCATCGTTTACATAAAAACGGTCTTGCAAGGAGGACGACGTTG